>NZ_JBHUGZ010000014.1:0-421198 GCF_042682145.1 Mesorhizobium newzealandense
GCCGTTGGCGAGCGGCACGCAAGTGCATATTTGAAAGTAGGGTGAAGTCGCCACGCGCGGGATTTGCCAGCTATTACAGTCAAGACCAGTAGTGCTCGACAAGGCAGACGTGCCGAACCTGGCAACCCGACGAGGGACGCAGTAACCGCTGATGACGCAACTGGGCTGTCGGAACTACGCGAAAAGCCGTCGAGATGCACGTTGCGTTCCAGTGCCTAACACTGACGAAAAGACCAGCCCTCGCCGCGGAGTGGCGCCATCCAGGTCGTGATGACCTAAGGTCCAGGCCAACATTCACATGAAGATCGGATCAGGGTTGGGGTCGGCGGTGGCCGTCTTCTACGATGCCACCCAGGACGCGTCAGATTAATCTGGTCCGCGATTTGCACCGGCTCGGACGACCTAATGACCGGACCTATACCCGTTTGTTCCAGGGAGACTTGTGCCGGCCGGCCCACGGGCCTGCGGGCAGCGCTGAAAGTTGGAGCTTGTGCGCGTGCACCATGAACTTGTCCCAAGGCGATGAAGGTCGAAACACAAGGTCTAGTCCCTTTTCCAGAAAACCTTCCATGGTGAACGCCGGGCGAACATCGACAAGTCGTCCTGGAGTAACGCAACTGCAACGGGCGGAACTATAGCGGGCGAGGCGGCGCAACAATAGCCCGCGCTCCCTCTTTTCCCTCTCGAAAAAGAGGGCCGGCCTCGCGCAAGGCGTGCGAAGGGGCGACCTTCGGCTTGACGGAGGATAGAAGATTTTGGCTAGCGTGTACATCTCATGGCGTCGCAAGCCTGGGGGTGCCGGCTATGACTGCGAAGAACGCGCGCCAATGGCCTGCCGAAATACGACAAGCGATCTTTCCGTGGCCGGCTGGGTAATCCATCGTCGTCTTTCTTCGAACTGATTCCGATGGCCGGATCATTTTCTCGGACGACAGCTTCCTGTTCATAGCACCCGCAGGACGTCAGGCTGGCGATCCTTCAACGTGAGGCGGCGCGCTCTTCAGCTAGATCTATCCATCCTGCAGGTGTCGGTGTCGTACCTGCTATCATCGAAACTATCGCGTCACGTCAACTGCATACATCAACCGCGATGCGTGAAGTCCGGCCAATCGCACACTGTCCTCTGGATGTTCTCTCGTGAATTCGTCGGGCGCGTACTACTTCAGCGATGATCGCCATGAGAGCTTACGCCCAGGGTGGCGATACCCTCCATCGGACAACGCCTCCAATACCCCCAGGCGGAATTGTTCCTGAAAGCGCAAGGCTAGAACCGGTCTGCCCGTTCCTTCTGTGCCGGTGCTGGTAGGCGATCCCGCTGCCGTTGCTCGTTCGCCGGCCTGGTCCAAGTCGGCGCTTGATTGACCTACACCCAGCATCCCAAGGTGCACTTTCTCAATGCGCCACGCTCCCCCGGCACTGATGGTCACCCGCGCGCCGGCATCGCCTCAACATGGTGGTCAACAGGGTCAGGCTGTATTTACGCTTTGGCCCCACCGAAGGTTTGCGCGCGCAATCGGCAAAGGCTGATCGGCTCTCATACATTTTTTCTTCCTGTTCTCGCTGCGGTGCTGTCCAGTTGACAATGCACCTAGCAACACCGGTGTTAATGGCAAGCCTGTTTTCGCGATCGGCTTCCAACGATGACTGCCGCGCGTCATGTCCAGCATTCAACTACATCTGCACAACCACTAAGTATCCTCTCTATGTCATCGGCCCGGCCGCTGTGACTGTGGGGCATGCACTCGGCCAGCCCTTGGTGCTGATTCCGAAGAAACCTCAAGCCGCGCAATCGGGACAAATGGGCGTGATGTACGAACTCGATGCGATCCCGCTCATGGTCGGTCATCGGCGGGTCTCTTTGTCGGGCGGGCTGTCGGCTCGGATCGTCCCGTGCACGGTGATATCTGGCTCGCTGGATCTTGCGGCGCATCATCTCCGGATTTCACACCCTTCCTGCGGCCTCGGACGCTCTCTACCAGGATATGGTCAGGGCGTGATCATCGGTCGGCGCAGTCGTTTTCTCTGATCCAGTGGCAGTCAGCCTGCGGGGCAATGGAGGCTTGATCATGGCATACATGTTTCTGAAGACCGTCGAAAACCTGAAGCCCCCCCAACGCGTCTAGTGGCGCTGTGCATGTCTCGCTGGAGTGCGCGAATCATTTACGTAGCTGCTCTAAGGGCGTTTTCTTACTGTTCCAAAGATGACGTTCGCCTCCGGCTTCACACGTCCGCCGGCGACTTGGGCCTTGACGGATTCTGTGAAGGCCTCCGAGCCGTCAACCACATGTGGGCCGCATGGCGAAGCCCATGGTCCTCCTTCGCTGACGTGCCTTTCGACGCAGTTCCTTGACGATGTCCCGCCTCGACGCCCTGGCGCGCCAGGCTGCAGGCCGATCGACAGGCCGGTCCAGAACTGTCTAGCACCCTGACGGCGCAGCGACCATTCGGGACATCCTCCACCTTCCTTTGACGATTGCAGCCAGCGGGCACGCCCCAGTCGCCGGACACGTCCGATGATTCGTCACCGGTCCCAGCGATATACCAACCGCCGTCAGGCGTATCGGATATATTTATCAACCATATTCTGCATCGCCTTGCGAGGCGATGAGCTTGAACATTTGGATCAACGTCCTCGTGTACGGACGTAAAGGCCGCCTTCGTAAAGCGCATTTCCTCGCCATAACGCGCGATGATACCTGGCGGCGCCACTCCTGGATGAAGTACTCGCCGGCGAACAGATGAGGTGCTGTTGCGGCGCGGACGTTCACGCCAGCGGCTCGGTCCATTGCCCTTGACCGCCGGTTCCCTCGTCGCGTCACATAGCATTCTCTGACCTCTCGTGGTCGAATGAACTCCATTTGCGGCGCTTCGATCAGGCCGAATCGGCATAGACTTGAAGGATTGGTAGTTGTTCGGTCCCCTTCGGGAGCTGAAGCCAGATGACAGCCTTTCTGCCACGGTCCTATGGTTCCGTTGACGCGACTTGTCGAAATAGTCAGCGCCGCGCCGCGCGTACGCTCGTAGGCAGCCGAAGCCGAGAAGTATTCGTTTGAGTGTAGATCTCGAGAATGCGATTCCTTGGGATAGGCCTGCTCCGAAATGCGGATAGAGCAGACGGATCATCTCCTGGATCTTGCGCTCGAATATGGTCTGGTCCGAGGGACAACTAGGAAGTTCTCGCCCACCTGGCTGGTGTAATCTGTCGAGGCGCGCGCACTTGGCGGCTTGCCCGATCCAAATTCTGCAGGTTGACGATGATGGTCGCGGCCAAGGCCGGTCACGTCCGATGCCGGGTGGTTGTAGAGAGTTCTTTGGGTTCTTCATACGACCGACAGGAAGGCCCGCTCGCCTTGACGGCGATCCGGTATGGCCCTGGATCGGCAGATAAAGGCGGCGTTCACGGGCATATTCGGCCATCAGCGGCGCCGACATCACTATGTAATAGGATCTCTCTTCACAACAACAACTTACGGGTATTGAGCGATAAGGGGAGGAGGAGGGAAAATGAGAGCAATAGAATCTATATCATAGTGAGTGTCCTGGCGCTGCTGATGGCCGAATATGAGCCACGTATCTAACGTTGGTGACTCCGCCTGGTATCTGCCGATCCAGGCCATGACCGGAATCGCGTCAAGGCGGCCTTCCTGTCTGCTGTAGTAACAGAACTTCTACAGACTCACCCCGTGGCATCGTAGTGATCCGGCCTTTCTTAGGCCTCGCGTCAGTCAGCGTCAACCGCAGAATTCTTGGCTTCGGGCATAGCTAGCCAATCGGGCGCGTCTCTCAAGACTATCTACCCAGCAGGTGGAGAAAGAACCTTTCCTGTTTGTCACTCATGCATCCCGGTAGCGCCTAATGAGGCGCAAGATCAATGTGAGATGATCCTCAGCCCTTGCACCCGCTATCGTGAGCGTTGGCCTATCCCAAGGATCGCTTTCCTCTGAGGATCTCTACCTCACATCTACCTAAATCTTCTTCGTTGCTTTCGGGCCTACGAGCGTCGCCGTGCGACGGCGCTTGAACCTATTTCGTGACAAGTCGGCTTCCATAACGAACTGACCGTGTGGGGCCAGGCTAGGCCTATCTGCTCCAGTCGCTCGGTAGAATCCGACGGGATAATCAGGACTGCGAACAACTACCCATCGGGTGCGCTTCACAACAGGCCATCGGCGCGCGAGTACGAGCGCCAGGTCGCAGACTGGGTCAATCGAGACCAGTACATGGTCTAGAGAATGTCGATGAGGTGAGTCGCGCGAGGAAAGGCGGCGGTGGCGCCGAAGTTGGTCACGAGTAGCAAGTACCGCGTGGGCGTGACGTCGCGCCGGTCGCAACGGCACCTTGTCTTTTGTCGGCCCGGCAAGTACTCACCTCGAGGGAGGTAGCGCCGCCAGTATTCATCTGCGGCCGCCGTATAGTGGCGAGTAATGCGCTTTATAAGGCTATTCATGCGATATACGGCGCCTTTTCTGTCACGTACGAGGGATGGTGAGTACCTTAACGCAATTTATGATCCAAAGGCCTTTCAAGACTCTACGCAAACGGCAAGGCGATGCGAAACCTGAGTAGTTGTAAAATATACGACTCAACCATACTGCTGCGCGGCTTATCGGCGGCTCGTGACGAAACAATCGACGTGTCCGTTCGAGACGTGGGGGCGTGGCCAGCTGGCGCATGATCGGAGTTCGAACATATGTCAAGGGGCTGAGAGGATGTCCCCGAATGTGTTCCGGCATCGGCACGCACAAAAGCCGTCGTGCTCGCAGTTTCGGAGACCGGCCTGGTGGTGGGCGATAATCGCTCCAGATGCGAGCCGGCGCGACTCTAGGCGTCGGGCGACACAAGATCGTCAAGGATACCAACCGTCTCAAGGACCGTCGCAAGCGGACCGTCATCAAGAGACAATGTGGCTTCCCGCAGAAATTTTGCACGCGCTTAGACCAATAAACCTGTGCGTAATCTGTGTTTGTTGTTTATTATGTACAAGCATTAACATATTACCATTTCACAAGTGACAACTAAAATGCCGAGCCGCAAATATAAGAACCATTCGTGTCGGTCGCAATTGTGATTCAATGGACTCTTCTTTTTCGTCTATAAATTAGTGTGTAGATCTCCCCTCAGTCATGCGTTACTACTTCTCATTAGTCCGTGTTTAATTGTATGGTATCTTCTTGTTTAGTCCTAGTGTAATACTCATTTTTTATTGCACATGTGACCTGTTTTTTGTTGTTCATTTCTGCGTATCCGAGCTCATGTGTTGCTACACCAGTTCATTAATGAGCCTAAAAAGACGGTATGACCTTGGACTTTATAATGTTTACGTCATTCGATAGGTTTGTTTGTGGTGTTTTAACTGCTTACTTCCAGGTAGTTGTCTGCAGATTTCTCTAGGAACTTATATGAATGGCGACTAAGATTGTCAATCATGTATTTACTTTCGTTGTACTATTATAACACTCCATCCTTCTAATTGCGACTTCACTACTGTATGTTTAAATACCGCTTGCCGTGTGCCGATGGAACTTCCGGACAATCTGCTCACGTACCTATCTATCTTTCCTCGCTCATGCCTGGTGCACAGGTAAGACCCATACATATCACATAAAAGTCCGTTTTTGATCAGAGACGTACCAAACCATAAGTTCCGGCTGACTCTTGTGGTGTCTAATCCATCTTGATCAATGCCGCAAAACAATTCATTTATACTCATCTACAGGGGTTTTATATATCTCCTCATCTGCAGTTTGCTGAGCTACCTCCTTCACTGTTCCTCATTAACGCACGCCGCCACTATCGCCCTTTGGTCCCTAGTTTTTCGCTCTTCATGAGAAATCTGATGTCTTACCATTATACAATCCCTCTTTTGCCTTCTTAGTCCCGCATAGGGCAGGCGCGTTGGACGTTAGATCTATCTCGCCCTGTAATAAGCCACTGGTCGAGAACGGTACTTGCGGCCGTAACGATGCATCACTTTGTAAATTGCCCCATTTTAATGGACCAATACTCCATGCGTAGTGACTCAGGCGTCGTGAGACGCAGGATATGTTGTATAGTCCTCCGGGAGATGATGACGCCGAAGATCAGGCGAGCAAAGATAAAGATCCTAGAATTCACTATGTGCCTGATCGTACTACTCGAGCCCGCGGATCCACTGGTTATCGCCCGACAAGAGACTGGTATTAGATCACTGCCCGCCGAATGAGCCCCATGGGCGATCGCATTTTCTGAGTATGGTTCGTAATTCTCTGCCAGCCCAATGCGTCCGATTATGCGACGAACATTGGCGTTTCTTTCGAACTCAGTCACCCAACGGCGGGTCCTGTGCTGACAATATTCACTACATCAAAAAAGTATTGTCAATTGGAGGACCTTCTTCATGTCGTACCGGCGATGACATAGACGAGGATCTTGTGGTTGGCGATCTTGATGCCGGACATGCGCGCGGCGTCCTCGTTGGAGCCGATCGCGTAACAGTGCTTGCCATACCGTGTGTAGGTCATGATCAACTGGAACAGCACCGCCAGCGACAGGAAGATGATGACCGGCATCAGGCCTTTGCCGATTGCCGCGAAACCTTCGGTGGGAAACGAAATCGGCTGACCCTTTGACCACCATTTGGCGATGCCGCGCGCGGTGACCATCATGCCGAGCGTGGCGATGAATGGCGGGATGCGGGTGTAGGCAATCAAGGCGCCGTTGACCAGGCCGGCGAACAGCCCGCAGCCGATCGCCACCAGCACCGGCACGATGACGGGCAGATCGGTCCAGCCTTGCGCCAGGAACATCGCCTTGGGGTTGGGGTTGCCGTTGACGGTCGCCACCTGGGCGAAGCTCATGGCGATCATCGCGGTCGCGCCGACGATCGAACCCGAGGACAGGTCGATGCCGCCGGTGATGATCACTTGCGTGACGCCGATGGCGATGATGCCGACGATCGACACCTGCAGGATGATGATCTGCAGGCGCGCCTCGTTGAAGATCGCGCTGACGTCGCTGCGGGTGTTGAACAGGAAGCTGTCGCCGAGAAAGATCCGGCCGATCAGTTCGAAGACGACGACGAGGATTACAAGCGCCAGGAAGACGTTGATTTCGGCAGGCCATGCGCGCTTCTTCGCGTCATAGCCGACCCCGCCGACGCCATGAGATGTCTGTGCCAAATCTTCTATCCTCCGTCAGCCGCGGTCGCCCCTCGCCGCCTTGCCGGCGCTGAGGGAAAGGGAGCGGCGCTCTTGGCGCCGCTCCGTATGTCCGCCGTTCAGTTCTTCTTCAGGAACTTGTCGATGTTCGCCGGCGTCACCAGTTGGAAGGGCACATAGACCTTGTGTTCGACCTTCTCGCCCTTGGACAGTTTCAGTGCCGCATCCAGCGCGCCCGCGCCCTGGCCGGCCGCGTCCTGGAACACGGTTGCGTCAAGGTCGCCGGCCTGCATCGCGGCAAGCGCGTCCTGGGTGGCGTCGACGCCGCCGACCACGACCGACTTCATGTCGATGTTGGCGGCCTTCATCGCCTGGATGGCGCCGATGGCGCTTTCGTCATTGTTGGCAATGACGCCATCGAACGGCTTGCCGGTCGACAGCCAGTTGGTCATCAGGTTCTGCGCCTCGTCGCGGTTCCAGTTCGACGTCTGCTTGTCGATGATCTTGATGAAGCTGCAATCCGGCGTGGCGATCACCTCTTCAATATCCTTGGTGCGCTGCACGGCGGCCTGGTTGGAAAGTTCGCCCATGATCACATAGACGTTGGCTTCCTTCTTGCCGGCTTCCTTGAACAGGCGGCAGACTTCCTTGGTCTCGAGCGTGCCGGAATCGGCCTCGTTCGAAGCGACGAAGGCCTGGTTGTCCGGCAGTGTGTCGACATTGACCGGTTCGCGATTGACGTAGACCAGCGGGATCTTGGCGGCCGCGGCAGCGTCCGACATGGCCTGCGTGGCCGAGGTATCGACCGGATTGACGATGATCGCATCGACGCCCGAGGCGGCGAAGTTCTTGATCTGGTCGAGCTGCTTGGCGACGTCGTTCTGCGCGTCCTCGACCTGCAACTCCACGCCGCTCATGCCCTTGGCCTGCTCGATCATGCCGTTGCGCAGCACGGTCAGGAAGTTGTCGTCGAACTTGGCCATCGACACACCGACCTTGGCGGCCATGGCGGATGAACTCATCAGCGCCGCGAAAGCGACGCCCAAAATCAGTTTCTTCATTGTGTTTCTCCTCCACATATTGGTGTCCGGTTGCACCGATCTATCCGGAATCCCCGATCTCCCCGGGGAATCTCTCCCGATTGTCATTTCTGTTCCATGTGGCGTTTCCCGTTTGCTGGAACGCCAAACCCTCTGTTTGAAACAGATGTTCCGGAACGAAAGAACCAAAATACACAGTTGGTGAAATATTTATTCCATTTTGCCTCGGGGCGTCAAGGGAGATTCCAAAACCGGATGCGCGATTTTCGGATGATGAGCGCTTGCTGTGTTTCTCCGGCGCCGACGATCAGCCGGGGCCTTCGGGGCATCGACGAAGGCGCTTCGGCCGACGCGAAGGTCGAGAGCCTAGATGTTCTCAGGCAGATAGATGTCGAACGGCAGGAACGTCTGGCCGGGCGCGTTCGCGGCGCCGGTTTCGATGGCATGTGCCATCAGGGCGACCAGTTCACGGCAAAGTGCTGCCAGCGGCGTCGAGATCACCATCGTCAGGACGCCGTCCGCCAGGGCGGAGCGCGATACCGCCGTGATCTCGTTGCAGATGACCGCGGGCATCTCGGCCGGCTTTGCTTGCCTGAGCGCCGCGACCGCGCCCTCCATGCCGCCGCCGGCGACATAGCAGCCGACGAGATCAGGGTGGTGGCCGAGGAGGTCGACGAGCGTGTCCTGCGTGATCTGGTTGGCTTCGAGATTGACCAATGTCTCAAGCAAGGTGAATTCCGGCGCCTGTTCGCGAAAGAAGGAGCGAAAGCCGATCTCGCGCAGCTCATGTCCGTGAAAGCGGTGGCTGCCGACGAACAGCGCGACCTTGCCCGGCCGCCTGGCGGCCTTCGAAATCATCCAGGCCGCGGTGCGGCCGACCTTGCGGTTGTCGAGGCCGACATAGCCTTCGCGAATGCCCGCCGCGAAGTCGGACAGCAGGGAAAACACCGGCAGCCCTTTCGCCTTCATCTCCTCGACGGCGACCGTCAGCGTCGGGTGATCCGGGCCCACCAGGGCGACGGCCCTGCATTTGGCTGCCAGCCTGCGCGCGCGCTCGACGATTTCATCGGGGGCCAGCGAGTCCGCGAAGTCGATGATGGCGACACCGCGGAAACGCGGCGATCGCGACACGGCGAGCTCAAGCTCGCGGGCGAATTCGCTGTAGAAGACATAATTGCCCTTGAGCAGCAGGAAACCGAGCCGGTACTCGGGCAATTCGTGGCGCATCCGCTGCTTGATCAGCCCGGCGGCGTGATAGCCGATCTCGGTCGCTGCCTCGTAGACGCGGCGCGCGGTGTCTTCGCGCACCGGCAGGCGGCTGTTGAGGACGCGGTCCACCGTGGCAACGCTGACCCCGGAGATGCGCGCCAGGTCGGTGATGGTCGGCCGTTTCGCCATGCTTGCCTCATCGGATTGCTTGGCCTCTTCTTACATCATTCTGATAGGAAATGATAGAAACTATCTTTGTGATGTTGAGTCTATCATGCGTCGGCGTTATTTTCAGGCTCGAAGCCGAGGGATATCGGGCATTCGCCTGGCGAATGCCTTTGCCAAGGGAGGCAACCATGCGTACTGCGCCGTCCCGGCGTGACTACAGCCTGATCGGCCGCGACGCCAAGCTCGCCGTCGAGACCGGCCTGTCGGCGGCCGAGTGGTATCATACCGACATCCCGCGCAAGCAGATGAAGGAGCTGATGCAGCGCTCCGACGCACCGGCGATCCGCGACACCATCATCTGGCTCGCCGCCCTGACCGTCAGTGGCGCCGGCGGCGCCTGGTTCTGGGGCACATGGTGGTGCGTGCCGTTCTTCTTCGTCTATGGCGTCCTCTACGGCTCATCCACCGATTCACGCTGGCACGAATGCGGCCACGGCACCGCATTCCGGACGCAATGGATGAATGACGCGATCTATCAGATCGCCTGCTTCATGATCATGCGCAATCCGGTGACCTGGCGCTGGAGCCACACGCGCCATCACACCGACACCATCATTGTTGGCCGCGACCCGGAAATCTCGGTCATGCGGCCGCCGGATCTGCTGCGCGTCGTCCTGGCCTTTGTCGGCGTGCTCGACGCCTGGCATGCGATGAGCGACATGCTGCGCAACGCCGTCGGCAACATCAGCGCGGCGGAAAAGACCTTCATTCTCGAGCAGGAGCAGCCGAAGGCGATCCGCATTGCCCGCATCTGGACAGCGATCTATGCCGCCACCATCGCGCTGGCGCTCTATACCGGTTCGTTCCTGCCTTTGATGCTGGTCGGCCTGCCCAGGCTCTATGGCGCCTGGCATCACGTCATGGTCGGGCTGCTGCAACATGGCGGCCTGGCCGACAACGTCACCGATCATCGCCTCAACAGCCGCACCGTCTACATGAACCCGATCAGCCGTTTCATCTATTGGAACATGAACTACCATGTCGAGCATCACATGTTCCCGATGGTGCCCTATCATGCGCTGCCGAGGCTGCATGCGCTGATCAAGCACGACCTGCCGGCGCCGACCCCGTCGATCCTGGCCGGCTATCGCGAAATGATCCCGGCCTTCCTGCGCCAGTTGCGCAACGAGGACTATTTCCTCAAGCGTGAGTTGCCGGCGACCGCCAGGCCATACCGCGACGAATTCCACAACGATGCAGTCGCCGCTGCCGCGGAATGACCGCGCGCTGGCTATCCGATTTCCACGGGAGGACCGAATGAGCGACTGGGTCGAGGCGTGTGCCGCCGGCGATATCGATGAAGAGGATGTGATGCGCTTCGACCATGGCGGCCGCACCTTCGCCATCTATCGCAGCCCCGATGATGACTATTTCGCCACCGATGGTCTCTGCACCCACGAAAAGGTGCATCTCGCAGACGGGCTGGTGATGGACGACATCATCGAATGCCCCAAGCACAATGGCCGCTTCAACTACAAGTCGGGGGACGCCCGTGGCGCGCCGGTCTGCGTCAACCTCAGGACCTATCCGGTCAAGGTCGACGCCGGCAAAGTCCTGATACAGATCGGATGACCGATATGACGCAAGGGATGGTCATCATAGGGGCCGGCGAATGCGGCGGACGGGCGGCATTGGCGTTGCGCGATCTCGGCTATGAGGGGCCGGTGACGCTGGTCGGCGACGAACCGCATCTGCCCTATGAACGGCCGCCTCTGTCCAAGGAGGCGATGACCAGCGATGCGCCCGAAATCAAGGCGATCGCCAGCGACGAGATGCTGGCCGTGAGGTCGATCCGGCATATCCATTCCGTTCAGGCCGTTGCGATCGATCGCGCGGCGCATACGGTGCGTCTGTCGGACGGTTCGGTCTTGCCCTACGACAAGCTCCTGCTGGCGACCGGTTCGACCCCGCGCAAACTGCCGATGCCCGGATTGGGTTCGCGCTGCGTCTATCTCCGCACCTTCGCCGATGCGCTGGCCATTCGCGCCCATCTCAGCGCGGGCAACCGTATCGCCATTGTCGGCGGTGGCTTCATCGGCCTCGAACTTGCCGCTGCGGCCCGCAACCTCGGCGCGGCGGTCACCGTCATCGAGGCGCAGCCACGCATTTTGATGCGTGGCGTACCGGCCGAGATCGCCGAAATCATCCATGATGCGCATGTTGCCGAGGGCGTGAATATCCTGTGCGGCGACGGCATCGCGTCCATCGCCGACGACGGCAAGGAGGTGCGCATCGCGCTTGCCGGCGGGCAGGAGATATCAGCCGATCTCGCCGTCATCGGCATCGGCGCCGTGCCGGTGACCGGACTTGCGGCCGAATCCGGACTGACGATCGACAACGGCATCGCTGTCGATGCCGAACTGCGCAGCAGCGATCCCGACATCTTCGCCGCCGGCGATTGCTGCTCGTTTCCGCTCACAGTCTATGATGGCCGCCGCGTGCGGCTGGAAGCCTGGCGTAACGCCCAGGAGCAGGGCGCACTGGCGGCGAAAAACATGCTCGGCGCCGGTGAGGCGCATGCGGCGGTGCCGTGGTTCTGGTCGGATCAATATGGTCTGTCCCTGCAGATCGCCGGGCTTTCCGACGAGGGCCGCAGTGTCGTGCGCCGCGATCTCGGCGACGGGGCTTTCATTCTCTTCCATCTGGCCGAAGACGGCAGGCTGGTGGCGGCCAGCGGCATCGGTCCCGGCAACGCGGTCGCCCGCGACATCCGACTGGCCGAAATGCTGATCGGCAAGCGGGCGAAGCCGGCGCCGGAAGCGCTGGGATCCCAGGCCGTCAAGCTGAAGTCGCTGCTGGCGGCCTGAGCCGTCATGCCGATTGTCGAAGTCGACGGCGACGAATTCAATATCGGCGCTGCTCGGCTCTCAACGTGCCCTAGAACAGCGCCTTCAGCTCCGTCAGCTTGTCGTTGACCAGCCAGCCGTAGTAATTCTCCTCGGGCAGCTTCTCCGGCTCGCCGGCAGCGCTGCGCCTGTCGTTCTCCGCCTTCAGCGCTTCGGCGCGCTGCTCCGGATTGCCGACATTGTAGAGCGTGGCGGTCAGCCCCGGATTGTCCGAAATGTCGAAACCGGCAATGTTCTTGTAGGCGTCGATCGATTTCCGGATCGTCGCGGCGACGTAAGGCAGCGTCAGGTCCGGATCCATGATGGTCTTGTAGACCGAATTGGGATCGGCGACGTCGAGCTTCGGCAGGCCCGAAACCTTGTGCACGAGATCGCTCATCTGCAAGGCCGTCAGCGGGTTCAACTGGCCGAGGCCGAAGGTCTGGCCGGCATAATAGGGCTGGAAGAAGGTGGCGCCGAAGCGGTCGTCGGGGAAACTCTCGCCACCGACGCTTTTGCCGCGAAACGAATGGTTCCACACCTGCTCGCGGCATTCCCACAGATCGTAGCTGTCCGACACCCCAGCGCATTTCTTGAATTCCGGCCGCTGCACGAAATCGGTGATGTCCTCGTCGTCATAGGCGAAGGACAACTTGCTCGAGAGATAGGAGATCGCCTTGACGTAGTAGGTCTGCAGCCGGTCATAGGCGTCGACATTGTAGGTGTGCTCGCCGACGATGGCGCCGACGATGTGCAGGGGATCGATGCCGTAGGCGGCCGCCGCCTTCTTGATCTTGCCGCGCAGATCGGCGTCGTTCTGCAGCAAGGCATAGACCTTGCGATACTTCGCCTGGAAGGTGGTGTTGGTGGCTTGCGTGCGCCGGCTCGAGGCGCCGGGTATATCGGGCTGCTCGGCATTGTGGTTTCCCGGCGGCACCAATGTCGCCGCGTCGGCGGCGAACAGCGTCGCCGCCAGCGTCAAGCCGAGAATGACCAGGATCAGTTTTTTCATGCGCCGCCGCCTGCAGATATTGCCGCGCAAACTAGGTAGTGCTCTTGGTCGAGTCGAGAGCGCCCCATCCACCGGCAAGACGAAAGGTGGCCAGATGGTGCCATCTGGCCACACATGATCTGTTTGCCGGACTGTGTTGCAACGCATCGGCCTAAAAATCGGAATCGATTTTTGGAAAGCACGCTGCTTCACTTTGAAGAGCCGGCGCCGGAATGACCCGGCGCCGTCGTTTAAAGGATGAATCGCGACAAATCTGTGTTTCTGGAGAGGTCGCCGACATGCTTTTCCACATAGGCGGCGTCGATGGTGACCGCCGTACCGTTGCGGTCGGGCGCGTCGTAGGAGATCTCGTCCAGCACCCGCTCCATCACCGTCTGCAGCCGCCGGGCGCCGATGTTCTCGACGCTGTCGTTGAGGTCGACGGCGATGCCGGCCAGCGAATCGATGGCGTCGTCGGTGAAGGTCAGGTCGACGCCCTCGGTCTTCATCAGCGCGATATACTGCTTGATCAGACTGGCTTCCGTCTCGGTCAAGATACGGACGAAATCGTCCTTCTCAAGCGCCCGCAATTCGACGCGGATCGGCAGGCGGCCCTGCAGCTCCGGCAGCAGGTCGGAAGGCTTCGAGACATGGAACGCACCGGAGGCGATGAACAGGATATGGTCGGTCTTCACCGGCCCATATTTGGTCGCAACCGTGGTGCCTTCGATCAGCGGCAGCAGGTCGCGCTGCACGCCTTCGCGAGAAACGCCGGCGCCCATGCCGCCTTCACGCGAGGCGATCTTGTCGATCTCGTCGAGGAAGACGATGCCGTCATTTTCCGTCGCATCGAGCGCCTGGCGCACCACCTCGTCCTGGTCGAGCAGCTTGTCGGACTCGTCGTTGACCAGCAGAGCGTAGGATTCCTTCACCGTCGTCTTGCGCGACTTGGTCTTCTTGCCGCCCATCGCTTTCGACAGCATGTCGTTGATGTTCAGCACGCCGATATTGGCGCCCGGCATGCCGGGAATCTCGAAGCCGGGCATGCCGCCACTGCCGGTGTCGGCCACTTCGATCTCGATCTCCTTGTCATCGAGTTCGCCGTCGCGCAGTTTCTTGCGGAAACTGTCGCGCGTCGCCGGGCTCGCCGTCTTGCCGACCAGCGCTTCCAGCACGCGTTCCTCGGCGTTGATGTGGGCGCGCGCCTTGACGTCCTCGCGCAACTTCTCGCGCACCAGGCCGATGGCGATCTCGACCAGGTCGCGGATGATCTGTTCGACATCGCGGCCGACATAGCCGACTTCGGTGAACTTGGTCGCCTCGACCTTGACGAAAGGCGCGCCGGCGAGGCGCGCCAGGCGGCGCGAGATCTCGGTCTTGCCGACGCCCGTCGGCCCGATCATCAGGATGTTCTTCGGCATCACCTCTTCGCGCATCTGGCCTTCCAGCTGCTGGCGGCGCCAGCGGTTGCGCAAGGCGATGGCCACGGCGCGTTTGGCGTCCTTCTGGCCGATGATGAAACGGTCGAGTTCCGAAACGATTTCGCGGGGAGAAAATGTGCTCATATCACTAAATTCCACTTTGCCACTGCTTGATGGCCTCGAACGGATGCAGCAGCATGATCACGTTGAGTGTCAGATTGTCCCGGATGAGATAGCCGGTACCCAGTTCGAACAGGATGGCGAGGCTGACGATCACCCATATAGGTAGCCTTCGCGCCATCACAAATCCCAGCACCATGGCCAGTGTGTCGGACACCGAATTGATGATGCTGTCGCCGTAGTAGTCGAGCGAGATGGTGCCGGCGCGGTAGCGGTCGATGATGAACGGGCTGTTTTCCAGCAGTTCCCAGCCGCCCTCGACGAGGACCGCGAATGCCAGCCTCAAGCCGATCGGCGAACGCGGGAACAGGAACCTCGCCAGCGCGTAGAACAGGAAGCCGTGGATGATGTGAGAGAACGTGTACCAGTCCGAAATGTGCTGGGAATTCTCGGAACTCTGCACGACACCATGCCAGAGCTTCACATAACCGCAGGTGCAGATAGGTGTCCGGCCCATCAGGTAGAGCGTCACGGCCTGGACAAGGATCAGGCCAAGCACGATCAGTAGCCCCATCCGCCAGCTGTTTTCATAGGCCGAGAGGTTTTTATCCTCGACAGATGCGATCATGCCCTATTGCCCCTCTTCCGCGTCGCCGTCTCGACCATCACAAAGCCCGTCACGCCTTCAGCGGCGGTAGCCGGCGGATCACGGCCGCCGGCAAAGTGGGTTTGACAACAATCCGCCGGATACGCTGCCAGCCAGCCCCGAACAGAATAATCAGCGCGCCGACAACGACCAGGATCAAGGCAAAAGGCGGGATACCCGTCGAATCGGAGGCGGAATTCACCAGATAATAGATGCCCAGCGAGCCGAAGTAAGCCAATGTAGGAACCAGAAGCGAACGGCGGTCTATGACGAGCGCGACATAGAGGAAGCCAAGGATCAGGATCGTCAGCATAATGGTTGCATTGGCGTCCGGCGCGATATGTCCGAATACGACGTTCTGGCCGGTTGCCATGATAAAGAGCGGATGCACCAGCATAGGTGCCGAGACGACATGCAGCCAGAAAGCGCAATCGGACCAGATCTTGCGTCGATCCCTATCGTAAATGTCAAAAGCTACACCCGTTGCGAACACGATCAGGCCGCAGATCAGCGGCATGTAGAGTGCCGCGCGGAGCAATTCGGGAACATCCTCAAGGCGCGGCGGCGCAATCGCGCCCGTTGTCACACTGTCATACAGGATTATCGCCGTTTGCAGGAAGGCAAGCAGTGTGAAGGCGATGGCGATAGCCCCGGCAATGATGGGGACGCGAAAGCGCCAGAAATAGATCGCCGCCGCAATTATTCCTCCGCCCAGGAACAGATATCCGGCCCGGGACGCCGGCTGGCGCAACGCCAATAGCTGCCAGATAGTCTCTGGCTTGCGTATGCCGAAGCTGGCCTCCACTTGTAGCGCCAGAGCGACCAGAATGGCGGCCATGAAAATCAGGGCAAGCACGGACGACGATAATTTCATCCGGTGCTGACGCGTGACAATTTCGGCGAGCCCCCAGGTGAAAACCGCGAGGATGCCAGCGATCCAGAATGTCTGGCCTGGAAGCAAGGTGGTGAGGACAAAGAAGAAGCCGGCGCTGAGCAGAACCGTTCCCACAGTGACAAACAGATCGTTGCCGCCGCCGACCAGCCGCAGGTTTTCCTCGTCACCCTCGTCATCGGCGCGCCTGGCCTCGGGGGCGAGAGCGACCGCGCGTTCCATGGCCTCCAACTGATCGCGCAGGGTCTGCGAGATCAAACCTTTCGCGACTGCCTTGTCGAGTGTTTCGGCGCTGATCAATTGGGCTCCTGCGGCGCGTCGCGCGCCATCATCAAGGCCGGCCCGTACTCCGATGTTCTGGTATCAAAGGCAACAAAGCCAGCCTTCTCATAGGCGCGGATGGCGCGACCGTTGGATGGATCCGGGTCGATGATGACGCGCGGCACGCCTTCCTCGAACAGTTGTTCGACGAACTGCCGCACGATCGCCGAGCCGTGGCCGAGGCCGACCAGCTCCGGCCGGCCGATCGACAGGTCGATGCCCAGCGTGCCGAACGGCTGGTCGGCATAGGGGTGGTCGTCTTCCAGATGCGGGTCGTAGCTCTGCAGATAGGCGATCGGCTTGCCGTCGAGCTCGACGATCGACGGCTCGACGGAAATGCTGTCGATATGGTCGCGAATCCCGGCGATTTCCGTCTCGGGGTCATCCCACCATTGCGCGACATGCGGCTCGGCGAGCCAGCCGGCGATCATCGGCAGGTCTTTTTCGGTCACCGGCCGAAAATCATACAGCACCGCCGGGTCAACCGGCATCGAGCGTTTCGATGACGAAGTTGTTGTTGGTGTAGACGCAGATGTCCGACGCGATCTGCATCGCCTTGCGGGCGATCTCTTCGGCATCCTTGTCGGTGTCCATCAGCGCGCGTGCGGCGGCCAGTGCGTAATTGCCGCCGGAACCGATGGCCATCACGCCATGTTCGGGTTCGAGCACGTCGCCGGTGCCGGTCAGCGCCAGCGAGATCGACTTGTCGGCAACCAGCATCATCGCCTCCAGCCGGCGCAGATAGCGGTCGGTGCGCCAGTCCTTGGCGAGTTCGACGCAGGCGCGCGTCAACTGGTCGGGATATTGTTCGAGCTTGGCTTCGAGCCGTTCCAGCAGCGTGAACGCGTCGGCGGTGGCGCCGGCGAAACCGGCAATCACATTGCCGCCCTTGCCGATGCGGCGCACTTTCCTGGCGTTGCCCTTCATGATGGTCTGGCCAAGGCTGACCTGGCCGTCGCCGGCAATGACCACCTTGTTGCCCTTGCGCACCGTCACGATGGTCGTGGCGTGCATGGTCAGTTCATTAGACATTTCCTGGCTCCGATTCGCGCGATCCCTTCAAAAGGCGATTGGCGCGGTACGAGTGACGTGACCGGCCATATGTATGCACAGGCCCGGTGATTGCAAACGGCTCGATACCGATCGGGATGGCAACTGGCAATCGCTGGATCATGCTGCTAGAAGGCTCTCGTTTTCAAGCCGGTGAAGGCTTGGAACGCGTGAAACCCTGGGACAAGGACAAGGTCATGTCGCCCCGTTCCGCCGAAGCAAGCCGCAAGACCAAGGAAACCGATATCGCCGTGTCGGTCCATGTCGACGGCTCGGGCAAGTCAGACATTTCGACGGGCGTCGGTTTCTTCGACCATATGCTGGACCAGCTGTCGCGCCATTCCTTGATCGACATGACGGTCAGGGCCAAGGGCGATCTGCACATCGACGACCACCACACCGTCGAGGACACCGGCATCGCGCTCGGCCAGGCGCTGGCCAAGGCACTCGGTGAACGGCGCGGCATCATGCGCTATGCCTCGATCGACCTTGCCATGGACGAGACGCTGACGCGCGCGGCGATCGACGTGTCCGGCCGGCCGTTCCTGGTCTGGAACGTTTCGTTCTCGTCGCCGAAGATCGGCACATTCGACACCGAACTGGTGCGTGAATTCTTCCAGGCGCTGGCACAGAACGCCGGGATCACGCTGCATGTCACCAATCACTATGGCGCCAACAACCACCATATCGCCGAGACCTGTTTCAAGGCGGTGGCGCGTGCGCTGCGCGCGGCGCTCGAACGCGACCCGCGCCAGCCGGACGCGGTTCCCTCCACCAAGGGATCGTTGAAGGGGTAAGTTATGGCCATCTATGTCGTGATGGAGCCACCCGGCCGCGGCGAGAAGGTCGACGCAACGGCCTTTGTCCGCGATGGCTTCGCCTGGCTGGGTTTTCTGGTGCCGCCACTATGGTTCGCCTGGCATCGGCTGTGGATCGAGGCGGGGCTCGCCTTCGTCCTCATGGGCCTGCTTTCGATGCTTGGCGAAAAGCTCGGCCTTGGGCTGGCCGGCTCCCTGTTGTCGCTGCTCGTCTCACTTTATGTCGGGTTGGAGGGGCAGGGGCTGCGGATCGCGGCGCTCCGCCGGCGCGGTTGGCATGAATGGGGCGTGGTCGAGGCTGGTTGGCTCGATGAAGCCGAGATGCGCTATGCGTTGGAAGCCGAGGCGCTTTCCGATCAAGCCGCACCGGCGCCGCGGATCGTCCCGGACGCCGCCCTCGCACGGCCCTCGCAGCCGGGCATGGCGCTGGGGCTGACCCACATTCCGGGAAGACCCTGACATGCGGGTTGCGATCATCGATTACGGCTCGGGCAATCTGCGCTCGGCCACCAAGGCCTTCGAGCGCGCCGCGCGTGAAGCCGGCATATCAGCTGACATCGACCTGACCGCCGACGCGGAACGGGTCCGCACCGCCGACCGCATCGTCCTGCCCGGTGTCGGCGCCTATGCCGACTGCGCGGCCGGCTTGCACGCCGTCGACGGCATGTGGGAAGCGGTGGAAGAAGTCGCCAACGTCAAGGGTCGGCCTTTCCTGGGCATCTGTGTCGGCATGCAGCTGATGTCCGAGCGCGGCCTGGAAAAGACCGTTACCAACGGTTTTGGCTGGATCGCCGGCGACGTCAAGGAGATCACGCCGGCCGATCCGGGGCTGAAGATCCCGCAGATCGGCTGGAACACGATCGAACTCAAGCGTGAGCATCCACTGTTTTCCGGTATCCCGACCGGGCCGGACGGTTTGCATGCCTATTTCGTCCACTCCTACCATCTCGATGCGCGCAAGCCCGACGAGGTTCTGGCGGTCGCCGACTATGGTGGCCCGGTGACGGCTACTGTCGCCCGCGACAATCTCGTCGGCACGCAGTTCCATCCCGAAAAGAGCCAGGCGCTGGGCCTGGCGTTGATCACCAATTTCCTGCGCTGGAGGCCTTGAGGCATCATGAGCAAGAAGGGCTACTGGATGGCGATGATCGATGTCCGCGATGCCGATGTGTACAAGCAATACATCGAGGCGAATGCCGTCGCCTTTGCAAAATATGGCGCAAAATTCCCCGTCCGGGCCGGCCGCTACGAGAATCCGGAAGGACCGACCGGAAACCGCCACGTGCTGGTCGAGTTCGAATCCTTCGACAAGGCGGTCGAATGCTATCACTCGCCCGAATATCAGCATGCCTCGAAGTTTCGGCTTGCCGCCTCTACCGGCCATTTCGTCATCGTTGAAGGCGCCTGAACGGATGATCCTGTTTCCAGCCATCGATCTCAAGGACGGCCAATGCGTGCGCCTGAAGCACGGCGACATGGCGACCGCGACCATTTACAATGACGACCCGGCCGCCCAGGCAAAAGCCTTCGAGCAACAGGGCTTCGAATGGCTCCATGTCGTCGACCTCAATGGCGCCTTCAAGGGCCAGAGCGTCAACAGCGCTGCGGTTGGCGCCATCCTCAAGGCGACGAAGAACCCGGTGCAGCTTGGCGGCGGTATCCGTACGCTGGAGCAGATCGAAGATTGGCTCGATCGCGGGCTGGCCCGCGTCATCCTCGGCACGGTTGCGGTGCGCGACCCCGATCTGGTCAAGCAGGCCTGCAAGGCGTTCCCGGGCAAAGTGGCCGTCGGAATCGATGCCAAGGGCGGCAAGGTGGCCGTCGAGGGCTGGGCCGAGGCATCGAGCCTCGGTGTCATCGAACTGGCTAAGAAATTCGAGGGCGCCGGCGTCGCCGCCATCATCTACACCGACATCGACCGCGACGGAGTGCTGACCGGCATCAACTGGGACGCCACCATCGACCTCGCCGAGGCCGTGTCTATCCCCGTCATCGCGTCCGGCGGGCTCGCCTCGATCGCCGACATAGTGCGCATGACCATGCCCGATGCGCAAAAGCTCGAAGGCGCGATCTCCGGCCGGGCGCTCTATGACGGCCGCATCGATCCGGCCGAGGCTCTGGCGATCCTGCAAGGCAGGCCGGAGACGCGGCCGTGAAGATCTCCATCATCCTGGCCCCCTATGACAGTGGTCATTACCATGGCGGCATGGGCCAAGGACCGGACGCGCTGATATCGGGCGGTCTCGTCGATGCCTTGACCATGGCCGGTCACGACGTCGCGGTCGAGGAGATCGGCAGGGTCGGAGATGCCCAGGAGCGCGAGATCGCCACCGGCTTTGCCGTCTGCAACGCGGTCGCGGCCGAGGTTCGCCTTGCCCGTGACAGCGGTCGCTTTCCCATTGTTCTCGCCGGAAATTGCCTGACCAGCGCCGGCGCCGTCGCCGGCGAGGGTGCCGATGCGATCATCTGGGCCGACCAGCACGGCGACCTCAACACGCCCGAGACATCCATATATGGCTTTCTCGACGGCATGGCGCTGGCGACTGTGCTCGGCCTGTGCTGGCGTCCGATGGCGGCAGCCATTCCCGGCTTCCAGCCGATCGATCCGTCGCGTTGCGTGCTCGTCAACGCACGCGATCTCGACCCGACGGAAAAACAGCTTCTCAAGACATTGCCGATCATTCGAACGGAGTGTCCCGGCGTGGCCCAGGCGACCGAAAGACTGAAGGCCGCCGGCGCCAAACGCGCGCACATGCATCTCGATCTGGACGTGCACAATCCGGAGGACCTGCAGGCGAACCGCTACATCAGCTCCGGCGGGCCGAGCCCGGAACAGTTGCGCGACGCGGCTTGTGCCATGGCGCTTGCGGTGCCGGTGGTCGGCATCACCGTTTCCGCCTACGATCCGGCTTTCGATGCGCAGGCCGATGTTCCGCCGCTGGTCGGCCTGTTGCTCAACGATCTCATCGCAACGATAGAGGGAAGGTGATGCTGAAAGCCCGTGTCATCCCCTGCCTCGACGTCAAGAACGGCCGTGTCGTCAAGGGCGTCAACTTCGTCGATCTCATCGACGCCGGCGATCCGGTCGAGGCGGCCAAGGCCTATGACGCTGCCGGCGCCGACGAACTCTGCTTCCTCGACATCACCGCTTCATCGGACAATCGCGAGACCATCTTCGACGTCGTCGCCCGCACCGCCGAACAATGTTTCATGCCGCTGACCGTCGGCGGCGGTGTGCGCCAGGTCACCGACATCAGGAAGCTGCTGCTGGCCGGCGCCGACAAGGTGTCGATCAACACGGCGGCGGTGAAGAACCCGGATTTCGTCGCCGAGGCAGCCGACAAGTTCGGCAACCAGTGCATCGTCGTCGCCATCGACGCCAAGAAAGTGTCCGGCGCCGGCGAAGCCGATCGCTGGGAGATCTTCACCCATGGCGGGCGCGAGAAGACCGGCATCGACGCGGTCGAATTCGCTCAGCTGATGGTCGATCGCGGCGCCGGTGAGATCCTGCTGACCTCGATGGACCGTGACGGCACCAAGGCCGGTTACGACATCGCGCTGACCCGCGCGATATCGGACGCGGTGCGCGCGCCGGTCATCGCTTCCGGCGGTGTCGGCACGCTCGATCACATGGTCGAAGGCATCCGCGACGGCCATGCCGGCGCGGTGTTGGCGGCCTCCATCTTCCATTTCGGCACCTACACGATAGGGCAGGCTAAGGCGCATATGGCCCAGGCCGGGCTGCCGATGCGGCTGGACTCCGCGAATAATCGGACCTAAAGCATGATCCCGAAAAGTGGGAACCGGTTTTCGGGAAAGATCATGCTTAAACAAGCAGATAGATGACGGCATGACCGATTTTTCGCTCTCTGATCTGGAAAAAATCGTCCGGGAACGCGCCCATTCCGATGATCCGGACTCGTGGACGGCGAAGCTGTTCGCGCGCGGCATCGACAAGGCGGCGCAGAAGCTCGGCGAAGAGGCGGTCGAGACGGTGATTGCCGCCGTCAAGGGCGACAAACAGGCCCTCGTTTCGGAAAGTGCCGATCTTATATATCATTGGCTCGTCGTTCTCGGCCTTTCAGGGGTTCCGCTGAGCGATGTGTTCAAGGAACTCGAAAGCCGCACCGGGCGTTCGGGCATTGCCGAGAAGGCGTCACGGCCCAAGGGCTGACCGCGAGGGAGGGCAGGTATCTCGATGGATCAGCTCGCGCCAACCGAGAAATATTCCCCCTTTCGTTTCTTCTCCGCCGAGCAATGGTCGCAATTCCGCGCCGACACGCCGCTGACGCTGAGCGAGGATGAATTCCGCCGCCTGCGTTCGCTCAACGATCCGGTCGACCTCGAAGAGGTCAAGCGCATCTATCTGTCGCTGTCGCGGCTCTTGTCCGCGCATGTCGAAGCAAGCCAGCTGCTGTTCAGGCAACGCCAGGCCTTCTTCAACGCGGTGGACGTGGTCAAGACGCCGTTCATCATCGGCATTGCCGGCTCGGTCGCGGTCGGCAAGTCGACCACCGCTCGCGTGTTGAAGGAGTTGCTGGCGCGCTGGCCGTCGAGCCCGAAGGTCGATCTCATCACCACCGACGGTTTTCTGCTGCCCAACGAGGTCCTGCGCCGCGAAAACCTTATGGAGCGCAAGGGCTTTCCCGACAGCTACGATGTCGGCGCGCTGCTGCGCTTCCTGTCGGGCATCAAGTCGGCGCAGCGCAATGTCCGCGCGCCGGTCTATTCGCACCTGACCTATGACGTCATTCCCGGCGAATTCGTTACCATCGACCGGCCGGACATCCTGATCTTCGAAGGCATCAATGTCCTGCAGCCGGGCAAGCTGCCGCAGGATGGCAAGATCGTGCCGTTCCTGTCGGACTTCTTCGACTTCGCCATCTATATCGATGCCGACGAGAAGCTGATCCACCAGTGGTACACCGCGCGCTTCATGCGGCTGCGCGAGACCGCCTTCCGCAATCCGGATTCCTTCTTCCACCGCTATTCGCAGCTCTCGGAGGATTCGGCCCGCGCCATCGCCGAAGGCCTGTGGACCAACATCAATCTGAAGAATTTGCGCGAGAACATCCTGCCGACGCGCGCCCGCGCCGACCTCATCCTGCGCAAGGGCGCCGACCACCTGATCGAGGAAGTGGCGCTCAGGAAGCTGTGAGGAGGTCTATCGGCCTTCCCCGGAGACTTCGTTCGGCGCGGGGATTGGTTTCGTCACCCGCCGCAGCGTCAGATTGATGCGCCCGCCGTTCGTCAGAAGCGACGAGGTCGAGGGGTAGATGCGGTCGACGCCGTGAAAGCTGAGGCGCCCTTCGCCGCCGAGCACCACGACGTCGCCGCTTTTCAGCCTGAACGACTTCGTGCCGCCCTCGCGCGTCGTCTGGCCGACCCTGAACAGGCAGTCGTCGCCCAGCGAAACGGAAACCACCGGCGCCGAAAAATCGGCCTCGTCGCGATCCTGATGCAGGCCCATTTTTGCTTCCGGCGTATAGAAATTGACCAGGCACGCTTGGGGCGGGTGCGGGTAGCCCGATACCTGCCGCCACAGGTCGAGCAGCCCGTCCGGAATTGGCGGCCATGGCGATCCGGTCACCGGGTGTGTCGGCTGGTAGCGGTAGCCGCCTTCCTTGTCGGTGACCCAGCCGAGCGGGCCGCAATTGGTCATGCGCACGCTCATCTCCTTGCCGGTGCGCGGCATGGCCGGTACGAACAGCGGCGCCTGCTGCACGATGCTTCTCACATCCTCGACCAGCGCTTCCTGTACGGTGCGTGACAGGTAGGCCGGTATGTGGCGGACGCCTTTGGGCAGGACGAGCATGAGGTCGGTCGACAATCCGGATTGATGCTTTGATCGCGAAGACTGCCATACAGGAGTGCTGATAACGACCCGAAAACGTTTTGGCGGGCGACTCAGTCGTCGCCGACGCGGCCGCGCAGTTTCTTGATCGTGCCGCGTCCGGCCTTGCTTTTCAGCCGCCGCTCCACCGCGCCTTTCGACGGCCGCGTCTTCTTGCGCGGCGGCGGCGGCGGTTCGGCGGCCTTGGCGACCAGTGCAGTGAGCCTTGCCCGGGCGTCCGCCCGGTTCTGCTCCTGGGTGCGGAAGCGGCCTGCCTCGATGACGATGACGCCGTCCTTGGTGGCACGCTGGCCGGCAAGCTTGATCGTCCGCTCGCGCACGCGCTCCGACAAGCCCGTTGCGTTGGCCGCGTCGAAGCGCAGCTGCACCGCCGTCGCCACCTTGTTGACGTTCTGGCCGCCAGGACCGGACGAGCGGATGAAGTCCTCGTGCAGGTCGCCCGGGTGGATCACCGCATCGTCGGCAATGATGATGTTGTCGTCGCTCGCCATGCCGCAGTCATGGCGCGGCGGACTGAAAAAGAAAAGGCCCGATCGAAACCGGGCCTTTCAACGACAGGCTGAGCTCAGCGGCGTGATTACTCCGCCGCTTCCTGCATGCGCGGCGCCGCACCCAGCACCACGGCGTCGACATGGCTTTCGAATTTCTCGAAGTTGACGGCGAACATGCCGACCAGCCTTGCTGCCTGCCGGTCATAACCAGCCTTGTCGGCCCAGGTTGACCGCGGGTCGAGAATGGCCCTGTCGACGCCCGGGACAGCCACCGGCACCTCGAAGCCGAAATTGGCGTCGGTGCGGAACTCGGTTGCCTTCAGCGAGCCGTCGAGTGCAGAGGCAAGCAATGCCCGCGTCGCCTTGATCGGCATCCGCTTGCCGGTGCCGTAGGCGCCGCCGGTCCAGCCGGTGTTGACCAGCCAGCAATCGGCGTCATGGCGGGCTATCAGCTCGCGCAGCAAATTGCCGTATTCCGATGGATGGCGCGGCATGAACGGCGCGCCGAAACAGGTCGAAAACGTCGCTTCGGGTTCGGTCACGCCCTTTTCGGTTCCGGCCACCTTGGCGGTATAGCCGGACAGGAAATGATACATCGCCTGCGCCGGGGTCAGTCGCGCGATCGGCGGCATCACGCCGAAGGCATCGGCGGTCAGCATGATGATGTTGTTCGGATGATTGGCGCGTCCCGTCTTGCTGGCATTGGGGATGAAGTGCAGCGGGTAGGCGCAACGCGTGTTTTCGGTGAGCCTTCCGTCGTTGAAATCCGGCACGCGGTTGGCGTCCAGCACGACATTCTCCAGCACCGTGCCGAAGCGTTGCGTGGTGGCGAAGATTTCCGGCTCGGCTTCCGCCGACAGCTTGATCGTCTTGGCGTAGCAGCCGCCTTCGAAATTGAAGATGCCGTGCGGCCCCCAGCCATGCTCGTCGTCGCCGATCAACGTGCGCGACGGATCGGCCGAAAGTGTCGTCTTGCCGGTTCCCGACAGTCCGAAGAAGACGGCTGCGTCGCCGGTCGGCCCTTCATTGGCCGAGCAATGCATCGGCATGACGCCCTTCGCCGGCAGCAGATAGTTGAGCATGGTGAAAACCGACTTCTTCATCTCGCCGGCATAGGAGGTGCCGCCGATCAGCACGATCTTGCGCGTCAGGTCGACGGCGATCACCGTTTCGGTGCGGCTGCCGTGACGGACGGGATCGGCGCGGAACGACGGCAGGTCGATGATCGTCATCTCGGGCACGAACTGCTCGAGTTCGGCGGCGTCCGGGCGGATGAGCAGATTGCGGATGAACAGCGAGTGCCAGGCAAATTCGGTGATCACCCGGGCAGGCAGCTTCAGCTCCTCATCGGCGCCGCCAACCAGGTCCTGCACGTAAAGATCCTTGTCCGCGGCATGGGTGCGGAAATCGGCAAGCAGCGTATCGAACTGGGCAGGCGAGATCGCCTTGTTGTTGTCCCACCAGACATGCGGCTCGGTGGCGCCGTCTCTGACGACGAACTTGTCCTTCGGCGAGCGGCCGGTGTGCTGGCCGGTCTCGGCGACCAGCGCGCCATGCGCAGTGAGCCGGGCTTCGCCGCGCCGGATCGATTCCTCATAAAGGGCAGCCGCACCGAAATTATAGCGCACCACGCCGGTGGTTTTCAGGCCGATATGATCGATCGCGCAGGCAGAATTGCGTTTGCCGACTTCCGACATCAGGTGTCCCTCTTCGATTTCCGCATCTTTGCCGGCAGGTTTCCGGCATGCTACGACGCAGGCTGAGATCGTCAGAACCAGAAAAGCCAAATGATATCAAATCATTAATCGATTTAAATATTTTGAAAGTTGTTTAAATCGTTTATATGTGCAAAAAGTTTCGCGGTTGCCCAAAGGATTGGCGGTGTTCGTTCGTCCAATCCATATCGAGGTAGGATTGTGGCCGCCGGCATGCCGCGCGTGACAGCGGACAAGGCCTATGCCACATTTTGTACCTAATTTGTCCTGCAAAAGCCCCTTCTCTACGAAAGAAGGGACAGCTCATGAGGGAGCCGCTTGAAATGGCAACAATCGCGCTTGTCGATGACGACCGCAACATTCTGACATCGGTGTCGATCGCCCTCGAATCCGAGGGTTATCGCGTCGAGACCTACACGGATGGTGCGTCTGCGCTGGAGGGGCTGGCGGCGCGCCCGCCGAATCTTGCCATCCTCGACATCAAGATGCCGCGCATGGACGGCATGGAACTGCTGCGCCGCATGCGCCAGAAGTCAGACCTTCCGGTCATCTTCCTGACCTCCAAGGATGACGAGATCGACGAATTGTTCGGCCTCAAGATGGGCGCCGACGATTTCATCCGCAAACCGTTCTCGCAGCGTCTGCTGGTCGAGCGCGTGCGCGCCGTGCTGCGCCGGGCCAGTGCCCGCGAGGCCGCGGCCAAGACGCCCAGCCAGCAGGCCCGTTCGCTCGAACGCGGCCAGCTTGTCATGGACCAGGAGCGCCACACCTGCACCTGGAAGGGCGAGCCGGTGACGCTGACTGTCACCGAGTTCCTGATCCTGCATTCGCTGGCGCAGCGTCCCGGTGTCGTAAAAAGCCGTGATGCGCTGATGGATTCGGCCTATGATGAACAGGTCTATGTCGACGACCGCACGATCGACAGCCACATCAAGCGGCTGCGCAAGAAGTTCAAGGCCGTCGACGACGACTTCGAGATGATCGAAACCCTTTACGGAGTCGGATATCGGTTCCGCGAAGCGTAAGCTGATGCATGTCGCCCAAAAGTGGTCCCGGTTTTGGGACAACGACATGCATCAAAGCAAAGACTAGGCGGGAGCTGCTATTCGATGGCAGTGGAAGCACAGCGAAGCAGACCGGCGGGCGCTGCCAGGCGGCCGTCGCGCATCATGCCGTCATTCGTGTCGAAAATCACGGTGCCGATGCGCCGCTTCCTCGGCCATCATATCTTTTCCAGCCTGACGCGGCGCATCCTCTTCCTAAACCTCGCCGGGCTGGCCGTCCTGGTCACCGGCATTCTCTATCTCAACACCTTCCGTGACGGGCTGATCGACGCCCGCGTCGAAAGCCTGATGACCCAGGGCGAGATCATCGCCGGCGCGATCGCCGCATCGGCGACGGTCGAGACGGATTCGATCAGCATCGACCCGGAAAAGCTGCTGGAGCTGCAGGCAGGCGAAAGCCTCGGGCCGGGCTCGGACCAGCTCGATAATCTCGACTTCCCGATCAACCCGGAGCGTGTCGCGCCGGTCCTGAGAAGGCTGATCTCGCCGACCCGGACCCGCGCCCGCATCTATGACCGCGACGCCAATCTGCTGCTCGATTCGCGCCATCTCTATTCGCGCGGCCAGATCCTGCGCTACGACCTGCCGCCGGTCGAAGAGGAAGAGCCCGACCTGGTCGAGCGTATCCAGAAGTTCGTCTTCGATTTCTTCCGCAACACCGAGCTGCCGGTCTATCACGAACAGCCGGGCGGCAATGGCGCCGCTTTCCCGGAAGTCGTCAAGGCGCTCACCGGCAGCCCGTCGACCATCGTGCGCGTCTCGGAACAGGGCGAGCAGATCGTTTCGGTGGCGGTGCCGATCCAGCGCTTCCGTGCCGTTCTCGGCGTGCTGATGCTGTCGACGGAAGGTGGCGATATCGACAAGATCGTCGCCGCCGAGCGCAAGGCGATCCTGCGCGTCTTCGGCATCGCGGCCCTCGTCACCGCCATCCTGTCTATGCTGCTGGCCTCCACCATCGCCAACCCGCTGCGCCGGCTGTCGGCGGCGGCGGTGCGGGTGCGGCGCGGCGTCAAGAGCCGCGAGGAAATCCCCGACTTTTCCGACCGCCAGGATGAGATCGGCAATCTGTCGATCGCCATACGCGACATGACCAACGCGCTCTACGCCCGCATCGAGGCGATCGAAAGCTTTGCCGCTGACGTCTCGCACGAATTGAAGAACCCGCTGACGTCGCTGCGCAGCGCGGTGGAAACCTTGCCGCTGGCCAAGAACGACAATTCGCGCGGCCGGCTGATGGACATCATCCAGCACGATGTCAGGCGGCTGGACCGGCTCATCACCGACATTTCCGACGCCTCCCGCCTCGATGCCGAACTGGCGCGTGAAGACGCAGGCACGGTCGACCTGAAGAAATTCATCACCGATCTCGTCGCCGTTTCGCGTGAAGCCACGCGCAACAAGAAGGCCGTCGAGATCGAATTCAAGGTCGCCAAGCTGCCGCAGGGCGTCAAAGGCTATGTGGTCGTCGGCCATGATCTGCGCATCGGTCAGGTCATCACCAACCTGATCGAGAACGCCCGCTCCTTCGTTCCCGAAGACCATGGCCATATCAGCCTGTCGCTGGCGCGCGCCGGCAAGTTCAACATCGTCACCGTTGACGACAACGGTCCCGGCATCCGCGCCGACAACATCGACCGCATCTTCGAACGCTTCTACACCGATCGGCCGGCCGGCGAGGCGTTCGGCCAGAATTCGGGCCTTGGCCTGTCGATATCCAGGCAGATCGTCGAGGCCCATGGCGGCACGCTGACGGCCGAAAACATCGCCGGCACCAAGCCCGGCGAAATCAAAGGTGCGCGCTTCGTCGTGACGCTGCCGGCCGAAGCATGATCCCGAAAAGTGGGAACCGGTTTTCGGACAGGACCATGCTTCATGCAAAAAGCATGATCGGCAAGCCTGATCCAGTTGCGCAGCCTGAAAACATTCACGGAAGCGCGATCCTGATCGGCGAGCGTGGCGTCCTTATCACCGGGTCGTCCGGCGCCGGCAAGACGACGCTGGCACTGACACTCTTGGACCATTGCCGCGCGCGCGGGCTGTTCTCGCGGCTGATCGGCGACGACAGGCTGCTTGCCGCTGCCCGCGCCGGGCGGCTGATCTGTCGCGTGCCGGCGACCATCGCCGGTCTCGCCGAAGTGCCTGGATTCATGCCGCGCCTGCTGCCGTTCGAGCCGGGGGGAGTGATCGACCTGCATGTGAGGCTGGTGCCAAAGGCAGACATGGCCCGTTTCCAGGAGGAAATCAGCGAGCCGGTCGCAGGCTGCCCGGTGCCGCGTATCGACCTTGCCGAGCGCAACGCCGCCACAGCCTTGCCCGCCGTGATGGCGCGGCTGTCGATCGCGCCTTTTCTATGATCCGCCCCGGATTTTTTGCTGCAATGCGTCAAAATGGCATGGGCCGGCGCAATTTTGGGCTTGTCAACGGGCCGCGCGTCGACAAGATAGCGCTCCCGCCGCCTGGAATGGCTGGCGAGCATAATATGCGCCTGTGAAGCGGCGATGACGGGAGCCACCAAAGAATGATCGGACTCGTGCTTGTAACGCACGGTCAACTGGCCGCCGAGTTCCGACATGCCGTGGAACATGTCGTCGGGCCACAAGACAATTTCGAAACCGTGGCGATCGGCGCCGATGACGATATGGAGCAGCGTCGCCGCGACATCGTCGACGCGGTTGCCCGTGTCGACACCGGAACGGGCGTCATCGTGCTGACCGACATGTTCGGCGGCACGCCCTCCAACCTTGCCATTTCGGTGATGGAGTCCGGCCGCACCGAGGTGATCGCCGGCATGAACCTGCCGATGCTGATCAAGCTCTCCTCGATCCGCAAGGGCGACAACATGGCGGCCGCACTCGACGAGGCGCAGGCGGCCGGCCGCAAGTACATCAACGTCGCCAGTCAGCTTTTGAGCAGCAAATGAACGCGCTGTCCCCGGAACAGGATCAGATCGTCCGGGACTTCCCCATCATCAACCAGCGCGGCCTGCACGCGCGCGCCTCGGCGAAGTTCGTCCAACTGGCCAGCGGCTTCGATGCCTCGGTGCATGTCGAGAAGGACGGCGTCAAGGTCGGCGGCACCTCGATCATGGGCCTGATGATGCTGGCGGCAAGCCCCGGCTACTCGATCCGTGTCACCGCCAGCGGGCCGGAGGCACTGCAGGTCATTGACGCGCTGGAGCAGCTGGTGGCGTCCCGTTTCGGCGAGGAAAGCTGATCCTCGCGTGCAGCGAACAAGCTCGCCGGGACATGCACGGATAAAGATTTCTTTATATCCCATTGTCGTCCAAGCGCCGATCTGCTAGTCAGGCCGGCAATTCGCGCCCTTCGACGCGCCGACCGGCGTGGGCGCATCCGCAACCAATTCGCAGCACAACCATTCGCATCGGAGCACTGCCATGACGGGTAGCAAGGACTATGTGGTCGCCGACATCTCGCTTGCCGGCTGGGGCCGCAAGGAAATCGAGATCGCCGAAACCGAAATGCCGGGCCTGATGGCCAGCCGCGAGGAATTCGGCGACAAGAAGCCGCTGAAGGGCGCGCGCATCACCGGCTCGTTGCACATGACCATCCAGACGGCGGTGCTGATCGAGACGCTGAAGGCGCTCGGCGCCGACATCCGCTGGGCTTCCTGCAACATCTTCTCGACCCAGGACCATGCGGCCGCGGCCATCGCCGAGTCCGGTATCCCGGTGTTCGCCGTCAAGGGCGAGTCGCTCGAGGAGTACTGGGACTACACCGACAAGATCTTCCAGTGGGCCGACGGCGGAACCTCCAACATGATCCTCGATGATGGTGGCGACGCCACCATGTACATCCTGATCGGCGCCCGCGCCGAGGCTGGCGAGGACGTGCTGTCCAACCCGCAGAGCGAGGAAGAGGAATATTTCTACGCCCAGGTCAAGAAGCGCCTGAAGGCTTCGCCCGGCTTCTTCACCAAGCAGAAGGCGGCGATCCGCGGCGTCACCGAAGAGACGACCACTGGCGTCAACCGGCTTTACCAGCTGCAGAAGAAGGGCTTGCTGCCCTTCCCAGCCATCAACGTCAATGACTCGGTCACCAAGTCGAAGTTCGACAACAAATACGGCTGCAAGGAATCGCTGGTCGACGGCATCCGTCGTGGCACCGACACCATGATGGCCGGCAAGGTCGCGGTCGTTTGCGGCTATGGCGACGTGGGCAAGGGCTCGTCGGCTTCGCTCAAGGGCGCCGGCGCCCGCGTCAAGGTCACCGAGGTCGATCCGATCTGCGCCCTGCAGGCGGCGATGGACGGTTTTGAAGTCGTCACCCTGGAAGATGCGGCACCCACCGCCGACATCGTCATCACCACCACCGGCAACAAGGATGTCGTCACCCTCGACCACATGCGCTCGATGAAGGACATGGTGATCGTCGGCAACATCGGTCACTTCGACAACGAGATCCAGGTGGCCTCGCTGCGCAACCTGAAATGGACCAACGTCAAGCCGCAGGTCGACATGATCACCTTCCCGGATGGCAAGCGGATGATCCTGCTGTCGGAAGGCCGGCTGCTCAATCTCGGCAACGCCACCGGCCACCCGAGCTTCGTCATGTCGGCTTCCTTCACCAACCAGGTGCTGGCCCAGATCGAGCTGTACACCAAGCCCGGCCAGTACGAGAACCAGGTCTATGTGCTGCCCAAGCATCTCGATGAAAAGGTCGCGCGCCTGCATCTCGACAAGCTTGGCGCCCGTCTGACCGAACTATCGGGCGAACAGGCCGCTTATATCGGCGTGACCCAGCAGGGGCCGTTCAAGCCGGAACACTACCGCTATTAACCAAAGCTAAAATTACTACCAGATATTGACGCCGGGCGATTGACTTTTCGCCCGGCTTTATTTTTGCGCGCCATCGCCTTCACGCCGATTCGGCGAGGGTTTATTGTCAGGTGATTCGCGACGCTTCCGGCCCGAGAGGGGATCAGAGAGGCACGCATCAGGGCGGTCTTGCATTCAGGCGGCGGAGAGGACCAAGACATGCCGGGGCAACACCCGCACAGAGCGGGACGGGCCGTTTCCGGCGGCCAAGACGATTCGGGGGTCACTGGCTCCGCCTTGCAAGGCGGAGGCCTGTCATTGCGCGCCCGCGCGGGGCTGTTTCTTGCCACGTCCGCGTTTACCGGCCCCCTGGCCAATGCGGTCGCGCATGCCGAAGCCGCTGGCGTGGCCACGGCCGGGTTGTCGATCAGCACGATCGAGGTCATGCAGCTTGCCGTGTTTGTCGGCGTGACCGGTGCCGCACTTCTGTCGGCCATCGTTCTCATCCGCGAAAGAGCCCGCACCTCGGCAGAAAATGTCGAACTCAGGAGCCGCCTCGCCGACATCAACGCGGCCCTGCGCCGCTCGGAGGCGCTGCTCAATCTGCGCGACCAGCGCGTGGTCGTCTGGGCCGCGGAAAACAAGAAGCCCGAACTCATCGGCACATTGCCCGTCGAAAGCGGCGCTCCCGAGGATCGCGCCGCCTTCCTCGCTTTCGGCCGCTGGCTGATGCCGCGTTCGGCGGCGGCGCTCGAACATGCCGTTGCGGGATTGCGCGAAAAGGCGAAACACTTCGACCTCGTCATCGAATCGCAGGCCGGCGCACCGCTCGAAGTGCATGGCCGCAAGAGCGCGGCACATGTGCTCGTGCGGTTCGTCTCGCTCTCGGAGACGCAGCGCAGCCAGGCCAGGCTGAAGATCGAGAACCAGCGGCTGGCCGCCGACCATGACACGATGATAGGCCTGCTCGACGCGCTGAACATGCCGACATGGCTTCGCAGCGAGGATGGGCGGCTGAAGTGGGTCAACCGGGCTTATGCCGATGCGGTCGAAGCCGAAAATGCCGAAGCCGCGGTTCGGGAGGCAAAGGAGTTCCTCGGCGGCCAGGCACGCGATGCGATTGCCGCCCAGCACAAGACGCATCCGGTCTTCGAGCAGTCGCTTTCCACAGTGATCGAAGGCGACCGCCGTGTGTTCGCGGTCACCGATTTCGCCGGCGCCGATGGCTCGGCCGGCCTGGCCTGCGACACCAGCGCCATCGAGACCGTCCGCGGCGAGTACGAACGTACCGTCAGGAGCCACGCCGACACGCTCGATCAACTCAATACGGCGGTCGCCATTTTCGACACTGACGAGAAGCTACGGTTCTTCAACCAGGCTTTCCAGAAACTATGGGGTCTCGACAGCGGCTTCCTGCACAGCGCTCCCGACAATGCCTTGCTGCTCGACCGGCTGCGCAGCTCGGGCAAGATCGCCGAGCAGCCGGAATGGCGCCGCTGGAAGGAAGGCCTGCTCGGCGCCTACCGCGCCGTCGAATCGCAGGAACATTGGTGGCATCTGCCGGACGGCAAGACCATCCGCGTTGTTGCCAACCCGCAGCCCAAGGGCGGCGTGACCTGGGTGTTCGAGAACCTGACCGAGAAGATGGACCTCGAAAGCCGCTACCAGACAGCGGTGCGGGTGCAGGGCGAGACGCTCGACAATCTTGCCGAAGGCGTGGCGGTGTTCGGCCCCGATGGCAGGCTTCGGCTGTCGAACCCTGCCTTTGCCAAGCTCTGGGGTTTGAGCGGCGAAGCGGCCAAGTCCAATGTGCACGTTTCCGCGATCCGCGACCTTTGCGATGGGCAGGCGGCGAACAGTCCCTGGCCGGGCTTCGTGGCCGCCATCACCGGGTTCGACGACGAGCGCCGCGACCGCCACGGCCAGACCGAACTCAACAACGGCAATGTGCTGAGCTACGCCATGATCCCGTTGCCCAACGGGCAGGTGATGATGACCTTCGTCGACGTCACCGACAGCGTCAACGTCGAGCGGGCGCTGAAGGACAAGAACGAGGCGCTGCAAAAATCCGACCAGCTCAAGAACGAATTCGTCCAGCACGTCTCCTACGAATTGCGCTCGCCGCTGACCAACATCATCGGCTTCACCGAGCTGCTGTCGCTGCCGACGACCGGCCCGCTGACGCAGAAGCAGCGCGAATATGTCGAGCATGTCAGCTCGTCCTCCTCGGTCCTGCTCACCATCGTCAACGACATCCTCGACCTGGCGACGGTGGACGCCGGCATCATGCAGCTCGACATTTCCGAGGTGCAGGTCGGTCGCACCATTGCGGCCGCGGCCGAACTGGTGGCCGACCGGCTGGAAGAGCATTCGATCAGGCTCGAGGTCGACGCCGCCGCGGCGCCGAAGACGTTCCATGGCGACGAGATCCGCGTCCGCCAGATCCTCTACAATCTGCTCAGCAACGCCGCCAACTACGCGCCGGAAGCCAGCACCATCCGGCTCACTTGCCGCCATCTGGCGGACGGGGTGGAATTCTCGGTTCATGACGACGGCCCCGGCATGCCGCCGGACCTGCTCGATTCGGTGTTCCGCCGTTTTGAGCCGCGCGCCAATGGCGGCCGACGGCGCGGCGCCGGTCTCGGCCTGTCGATCGTCAAGAGCTTTGTCGAGCTGCATGGCGGCAGCGTTCGCATCGAAACCGGCAAGGACAAGGGCACGACCGTCATCTGCACCTTCCCCGACATGCCGGGCATCCGCGCCGCGGCCGAGTAGCGCGCTCGATGACGGGATTGGTGCTGGAGCGTTTACTCGCCGACGAGACCCAGACAGCACGGCTGGGCGAGGATCTGGCGTTGTCATTGCGTCCAGGTGACGTCCTGGCGCTCAAGGGCGACCTCGGCGCCGGCAAGTCCACCTTGGCGCGGGCGTTGATCCGGGCTTTGGCCGACGATGCCGGTCTCGACGTTCCGAGCCCGACCTTCACGCTGGTGCAGAGCTACGACACCCGCGTCCCGGTCCATCATTTCGATCTCTACCGTCTGTCCTCGGCAGCTGAAATCGATGAGCTGGGTTTTGATGAAGCCCTGGCGCAAGGCGCTGCCCTGGTCGAATGGCCGGAACGGGCGGAAAGCTATCTGCCGAAAACCTCGGTTCTGATCGAACTGGTCCAGCATGGCGAGGGCCGGCTGGCCCAGCTGTCGGGCGAAGGTGCTGCCTTCGACCGCGCGGCGCGCTCGCTGGCCATGCGCGCCTTTCTCGAAAGTGCCGGCTGGGGCGAAGCAAGGCGGCGCCATTTCATCGGCGATGCCTCGGCCCGCTCCTACGAGATCGTCTCGCTTGAGGGCGCGGAGCCGCGTGTGCTGATGAATTCGCCGCGGCTGGTGCTCGGTCCGCCGGTCCGCGACGGCAGGCCCTATGCCGAGATCGCCCACCTGGCGCAATCCGTTACAGCCTTCGTCGCCATCGACCGCGCCTTGCTGGCTCAAGGTGTCAGCGTGCCCGTGATCCACGCCAAGGACCTCGAACAAGGTTTCCTGCTCACCGAGCATCTGGGTTCAGAGAGCTTTCTCGACAGCGATGGCCTGCCGGTGGCCAAACGCTACGCGGCTGCGGCCGAGCTGCTGGCCATGATGCATGGCAAGGCATGGCCGGAGCGGATTGAGGCAGCGCCCGGCGTCTTCCACGACGTGCCACCCTTCGACCGCGATGCCATGATGATCGAGGCCAGTCTTTTGGTCGACTGGTATGTGCCGATGATTACCGGAAAGCCGGCAAGCGAAGTCTTGCGGGTTGGCTATGACAGGGAATGGAACGCGCTCCTCGACCGGTTGAAGGGCCGCGAATACACGCTGATGCTGCGCGATTTCCATTCGCCCAACATCATCTGGCGTGGCGACCGCGCCAAGCATGATCGGCTGGGCATCGTCGATATCCAGGACGCACTGATCGGGCCGTCCGCCTATGATGTCGCCTCCCTCGCCATGGACGCGCGTGTGACGATATCGCCCGAGATCGAGAGAGAGACGCTCGACGCCTATGTCGCGGCGCGCCACGCAGCCGGCACCTTCGACGAAGCAAGCTTCCTGGAATCCTACGCAATCATGGCGGCGCAGCGAAATTCCAAGATCCTCGGTATCTTCGTCCGCCTCGAAAAGCGCGACGGCAAGCCCTATTATCTGAAGCACCTGCCGCGCATTCGTGACTATCTGCGCCGGGCGCTGTCTCATCCGGCGCTGGCCAGCCTGCGGGAGTTCTACAACGCCAACGGTTTGCTGGAGGAGCGGGCACTGTGACAGCAAGACCGGACACTGCGATCGTGCTCGCCGCCGGGCTTGGCAAGCGCATGCGGCCAATCACCGACACCATTCCCAAGCCGCTGGTCAAGATCGCCGGCAAGACGTTGCTCGACTGGGGCCTCGACAGCCTGGCCGCCGCCGGTGTCGGCAAGGCCGTGGTCAACGTCCATTATCTTCCCGAACAGATCATCGCCCATGTCGCCGCGCGCCGCGCGCCACGGATCACCATTTCCGACGAGAGCGAAAAACTGCTCGATTCTGCCGGCGGCATCGTCAAGGCGTTGCCGGAGCTGGGCGAGCGGCCCTTCTACATCCTCAACGCCGACACCTTCTGGATCGACCAGGGTCCACTCAATCTCGGCCGCCTTGCCCTTGCATGGGACGCGGCGAAAATGGATATTCTGCTGATGTTGGCGGATCTCCATCAGGCGACCGGACACTGCGGCAGCACCGATTTCCTGGTGGCGCCGGACGGCGCCTTGCGGCGCTCGAAGGGTGATCCGGCGGGCCTGATCTATGCCGGGGCGGCGATCGTCCATCCGCGGCTGTTCGAGAAGGCACCGGCCGGGCCGCACTCGCTCAATGCCTATTTCGACACAGCCATTGCTGCCGGCCGCCTGTTCGGCATGCCGATGCATGGCCATTGGATCACCGTCGGCACGCCCGATGCCATTCCGCTCGCGGAAGCGGCGGTCGCCGACGCGTTAACCGAGTCGCAATGAGCGGCTCGAGCCGCGTTTTCTCAATTCCCTCCGGAGCGCCGTTTCTGCCGACGCTTGCCGAGGCGCTGCTTGCCGGCCGTCTCGTTCCGGGGTTTCGATTCGATGGCGACCCGCTCGCTCTGGCCGATGTCACCATCTATGTGCCGACGCGCCGCGCGGCGCGCGCCTTGCGGGGTGTCTTCGTCGACAGCCTCGCGGCACGTGGCGGCGGCGGTTCGGCGATCCTGCCGGTCATCCGGCCACTCGGCGAATTCGACGAGGATGAGGCCGCTTTCGAGACCGAGGCGTCGGCGGCAATCGACCTTGCGCCGCCGATCGCGGCAACTGAACGCCTGTTGCTGCTGGCGCCACTGGTGCGCGCCTGGAAACGCCAGTTGCCAGCGCATGTCGCGGCACTGTTCGCCGAGGAGATTGTCATCCCGGCCTCTACCGCCGATGCGATCTGGCTGGCACGCGATCTTGCCCGGCTGATGGATGAAATCGAGACGGAAGGCACGGACTGGGCCAAGCTCACCGACCTGGTGACCGGCAACCTTGCCGGATGGTGGCAGGTGACGCTCGAATTCCTCGGCATCGTCACCGACGCCTGGCCGAAATTCCTTGCGGAGCGCGATCGCTCCAACCCGGCCGCGCATCGCAGCGCGCTGATCCGCGCCGAGGCCGCGCGGCTGCAACGCAATCCGCCTGCCGGGCCGGTCATCGCGGCGGGCTCGACTGGCTCTATACCCGCCACGGCCGAGCTGCTTGCCACGATCGCCCGCTTGCCCGGCGGCGCCATCGTGCTGCCCAGTCTCGACCGGACGCTGGACGAAGCGTCCTTCCAGGCAATCGCCGCGCCCGGCGCGCGTCCGGCCGTGCTCGGCCACCCGCAATACGGTCTCGCCAGGCTGATCGGCAAGATCGGCGTGCTGCGCGGCGATGTCGAGGAGATCGGCGCGGCCGAGCCGCAACTGGCCCTCCGCGCCACCCTTGTCGGTGAAGCGCTACGCCCTGCTGAAACCACAGAGCTGTGGGCCGAGACACGTGCCGGATTCTCAGTGCCCGATATCGCAGGCGCCTTCGGCGACGTGACCCTGCTCGAAGCGGCCAGCGAACGCGATGAAGCCGTCGCCATCGCCGTCGCGCTCAAGCGCGCGGTCGAAGAGCCCGGCCGGAGGGCGGCTCTCGTCACCGGCGATCGTGCACTGGCGCGCCGCGTTTCGGTCGAGCTCAAGCGCTTCGGCGTCGTCGCCGATGATTCCGGTGGCACGCCGCTCGCCAACACCCCGGCGGCCAGCCTGCTCAGGCTGGCGCTCGAGGCGGTGTTCCGCCCAGGCGATCCGGTTGGCCTGCTGTCGCTGCTCAAGCATCCGCTGCTCGGCCTCGGCCTGGAACGCGCTGATGTGCGCCATGCGGCGGAGCTGGTCGAACTGGTGGCGCTGCGCGGCGGCACTGGCCGCCCGGATATCGTTTCGCTGCCGGAACTGTTCGAAACCCGCCTCACCGGCCTGGGCAGCGACAGCCGGCGGCCCTTCTGGTTTTCCCGGCTGACCGTGCGCTCCATCGAAGGCGCGAAGAATTTGCTCGAACGTCTTGCCCAAGCGCTGGCGCCGCTCGCGGCGTTTCGCGGCCAGGGTGACGCCGACCTTGCCGCGCTGGTCAGGGCCAGCGTTGAGGCGCTCGAAAATCTCGGCCGTACCGCCGATGGCGGCCTTGGCGCGCTCTATGCGGGTGACGCCGGCGAAAAGCTTGCCGAACTGCTGCGCGGGCTGGTCGCGGCTTCGGCATCGCTGTCCTTCGCCGCCGGCGAGTGGCCTGACGTGATGGCGGCGCTGATCGCGCCTGAAACGGTCAAGCCGGCACAAGGCACCGACAGGAACATCGCCATTTGGGGCGCCCTGGAGGCACGATTGCAGGATGTCGACACGCTGGTCATTGGCGGGCTCAACGAAGGCGTGTGGCCGCGCAAGCCGGAGAGCGACCGCTTCATGTCGCGGCTGATGAAGACCGCCATCGATCTCGAGCCGCCGGAACGGCGCATCGGCCTTGCCGCGCACGACTTCCAGATGGCGATGGGCGCGAAGAAGGTGGTGCTGGCCCGCTCGGCGCGTGCCGGCGACGCACCGGCCGTGCCGTCACGCTGGCTGCAGCGCCTGCTCACCTTCATCGGCAACGATCAGGCGGCTGAACTGCGCCGACGCGGCGACGAGCTGCTCGCCTGGGCACGCGCGCTCGATACCGGCCCGAGGCAGGATTTCGCGCCACGGCCGCAGCCGAAGCCGCCTTTGTCGGTGCGCCCAAGCCATTTCTCGGTCACTGAGATCGAGACCCTGCGCCGCGATCCATACGCTGTCTATGCACGAAAAATCCTCGGCCTGATGCCGCTCGATCCGGTCATCCGCGACCCCGGTGCCGCCGAGCGCGGCACGCTGTTTCATGCCATCCTGCACCTGTTCTCGGCGCGCGTTGCCGATCCGCGCGCACCCGACGCGCTCGCCGGCCTCATCGCCGCCGGCCGCGCCTGTTTTGCCGAAGCATCACTTCCGGCCGATGTCGAGGCCGTGTGGTGGCCGCGTTTCGAAAAGCTCGCCGCCAACATCATCGAGTGGGAGCGCACGCGCGCCGACGCGGTGATGCGGCGTCATGCCGAGGAGCGCGCCGGCAAGACCGTCGTCGGCCAGTCCGGCGTGACACTGTCCGGCTACGCCGACCGGGTCGACCTGCTGGCCGGCGGCATGGCCGACATACTGGACTACAAGACAGGCTCCTCGCCGTCCAAGGCGCAGGCGCACACGCTGCTTGCGCCGCAACTGGCGCTGGAAGGCGCGCTGCTCAGGCGCGGCGCCTTCAAGGATCTGGGCGTACGCGAACCCTCGCAACTGGCCTTCGTGCGGCTGAAGCCGAATGGCGAAGTGTTCGAGGAATCCATCCTCGAACACAACCGCCAGCCGAAAACCGCGACCGATCTTGCCGAAGACGCCTGGGCGAGGCTGGAAAAGCTTCTGATCCACTATGCCGATCCGGCGACCGGTTATCTGTCGCGCGCGCTGCCGTTTCGCGAAGGCGAGACCGACGGCGACTACGACCATCTCGCCCGCGTGCTCGAATGGTCGGCCGGCGGCGACGCCGGCGACGAGGGAGGGGAGGCGTGAAGAAAGCCTATCCCATCCCCAGCGACACCGCGTCCAGCCAGGCCCGCGCCGCTGATCCCGGGAATTCCGCCTGGGTGTCGGCCAATGCCGGCTCCGGCAAGACCCATGTCCTGGCCCAGCGTGTCATCCGGCTGCTGCTGCGCGGCACCGATCCGTCGAAGATCCTGTGCCTGACCTATACGCGCGCCGCGGCCGCCAACATGTCGAACCGGGTCTTTTCGACACTGTCGGAATGGACGACGCTGGGTGATACGGATCTGGCCTCCAAGGTCGAGGCGCTGGAAGGGCGTCGGCCCGATCTTGAGACCATGCGCCGGGCGCGGCGCCTGTTCGCCGAGGCGTTGGAAACGCCCGGCGGGCTGAAGATCCAGACCATCCACGCCTTCTGCGAATCGGTGCTTCACCAATTCCCGCTGGAGGCCAACATCCCCGCCCATTTCGAATTGCTCGATCCGCAGATGGAAGCGTCGCTGTTTGCCGCCGCGCGCCGCGACATGATTTCCGGCACGGCCGCCGGCGACATGGATCTGGCCGAGGCCTTTGCCACCATTCTCGATCGTGGCGGCGAGGCCGGGCTCGACGCCTTGCTGGGCGAGATCGTGCGCAAGCGCGACGGCTTGCGCAATTTCATCGACGCCGTCGGACGCGACGGCACGCGGTTCCAGGCGCTGTTCGACGAATTCCATTTCCGCCCTGGCCAGACCACCGAAGGGATAGCGGCATCGGTCTGGCCGCTGCCGGGCTTCCTGCCCGACTATTTTGCCGGCTTTGCCCAGGCCGCCGATACCACCGACGCCAGGACGGTGCTGAACAACATCCTGCCCTATGCTCGTCAGGCTTTCGCTGAGGCCGACCCGGTTCGTCGGCTGCAACTGCTTGCGAGGGCCTTCCTCAAGACCGATGGCGATGCCTACGATCCGGCAAAGGCCTTCAAGAAGGCGCTGGTCGACCGGCTGCCGGATCTGGCGGAACGCTACCTTTCGGCGGCCAAGGCCATCGTCGAAACCGTCGACAGGTTGGCCCTGTTCCGTATGCTGGAAGGCACACGCGCCGCGCTAACCATCGCCGACTGGCTGATCGCCCGCTACGAAGTGCTGAAGCGCAGCCGCGGCTTCCTCGATTTCAACGACCTGATCACCCGCACGGTCAACCTGCTGGCGCGCCCCGATGCCGGCCCCTGGGTGCAATACAAGCTCGACCAGGGCATCGACCACATCCTGCTCGATGAGGCGCAGGACACCAGCCCGGATCAATGGGAGGTGGTGAAGCGGCTGGCGGAAGAATTCTTTGCCGGCTTCGGCGCCCGCGACAGGGTCCATCGCACGGTCTTTGCCGTCGGTGACGAGAAGCAGTCGATCTATTCCTTTCAGGGTGCCGCCCCGGACTCCTTCGCCGACAGCCGGCTGTTGTTTGCCGGACGGGTGCGCGACGCCGAGGCATCCTTCGCCGACCTCAAGCTGACCTGGTCGTTTCGCTCGACTGACGACGTTCTGACCGCGGTCGACCGCGTCTTTGCCGATCCCATCGTGCGGCGCGGCATCAGCCATGATCCCGATCCGCTGCGTCACCAGGCGATCCGCACCGACGCGCCGGGCTATGTCGAGGTGTGGCCGTCGGTCGGCGCCGACGTCGTCGACGAGCCCGATGACTGGACTCAGGCCATCGACCATGCCCATGCGCCGGCGGTGCGCGTTGCCGAGAATGTCGCGGCCACCATTGCCGGCTGGATCAGCAATGGCGAGATCATCGAGGGCCGCGGCAAGCGGCTGCGGCCGGGCGACGTGCTGGTGCTGGTGCGCAAGCGCGACCGCTTCGTCCACGCGCTGACCCGGGCGCTCAAACGCCGTGACATTCCGGTCGCCGGCGCCGACCGGCTGAGCCTGCCCGGCCACATCGCGGTCAAGGACCTGATCGCGCTCGGCCATCTCCTCATCCAGCCGCAGGACGATCTGTCGCTCGCCGCCGTCCTGCGCAGCCCGATCTTCGATCTGTCGGAGGAGACGCTGTTCACGCTCGCCGCGGACAGGCCGCTCGGCCTGTCGCTGATCGCGTCGCTGCGCGCCCACGCCGGCGAAAGCGAGGCCTTGGCGGCGATTATCGCCCAGCTCGATTCCTGGGCGAACGAGGCCGCCTTCAAGCCGGTGTTCGAGTTCTATGCCGGGCTGCTGGCGCGCGATGGCGTGCGCCGGAAGATGATCGCGCGGCTCGGGCCCGAAGCCGGCGATATTCTCGATGAATTCCTGAGTTTCTGCCTGGCTGAGGAACGAACCGGCCTGCCGGGGCTGGAAGCCTTCCTGTCGACGCTGGAGAATGCCGGCCCCGAGATCAAGCGTGAGATGGACCAGACGCGCGACGAGGTTCGCGTCATGACCGTGCATGCCGCCAAGGGCCTGGAAGCGCCGGTCGTGTTCCTGGTCGATGGCGGCTCGGCGCCATTCAGCGACCAGCATCTGCCGCGCCTGATGCCTTTCGACGGCTCAGGCTGGGATGGCAAGGGCTACCTCTGGCGCTCGGCCAGCGATGTCGCCAACGGCTTTTCCAAGGCTGCGGCGATGCGGGCCCGAGAGCTTGCCGATGACGAATATCGCCGCCTGCTCTATGTCGGCATGACCCGGGCCGAGGACCGGCTGATCGTCTGCGGCTATCACGGCAAGCGTGCGCCGAACGCCGGCACCTGGCATTCGATCGTCAGCCGCGCGCTGATCGCCGCTCTTGAGAGCGAGGAGCGTCCGCACCCCGCCGGCGGCGACCCGGTGCATCGTTTTCACGTCACCAAGCTGCCGCCCGTCGCTTTGGTCTCCGGCGAGCAGGCACGGCAGGCGCACACTTTCGGGCCCTTGCCGGCGACCTTGTTCCGGCCCTTGCCGCCGTTCGAGGACCTGCCGCGCCCGCTGTCGCCATCCGGCGCTTCGGCGCTCATCGACGAAGGCAAGGAAGCGGTGGTCGACAAGGCTTCGCCGGTGCTCGACGCCGATGCCGAGCCGGGCTTTGCCGTGCTGCGTGGGCTCGCCCTGCACAAACTGCTGCAGATGTTGCCCGGCATTGCCGAGGACGAACGCGAGGGCGCCGCGGAACGGTATCTCGCCCGAACGGGTGCAGACTGGCCTCCGTCAGAGCGTGAAAAGGCCTTGGGGTCGGTCACCGCCATCCTCGCCGACCCGCGCTTCGGTCGGCTGTTTGCGCCATCGTCGCGTGCCGAGGTCGCCATCATGGGCAGCCTGGAGGTCAAGGGCAAAAAGCGCTCGATTTCCGGCAAGATCGACCGGTTGGCGGTGACGCCGGACACGGTCTCGATCGTCGACTACAAGACCAACCGGCCGGCGCCCGGCTCTCTGGCCGAGATCCCGCCGGCCTATGTCCTGCAGCTCGCGCTCTATCGCGCCCTGCTGCAGCCGCTTTACCCCGGACGCGTGGTCCAGGCGGCCCTGCTGTTCACCGAAGCGCCGCGGCTGATCGAACTGCCGGCCGGCACCATGGATGACGCCCTTGCTCGACTCACAGGAGCGTGACACAACACCTGCTTGAAGAAGGGCGCGATCACCACCACATTTGGTGCGACGAAAACTTTCGAAAGGATTTTCCGCATGACCACCGTCAAGGTCGACAAGAGCAATTTCCAGGCCGATGTGCTTAACGCCAGCGTACCGGTCGTCGTCGATTTCTGGGCGGAATGGTGCGGTCCCTGCAAGATGATCGCGCCGGCGCTCGAAGACATCGCCACCGAACTCGGCGCCAAGGTGAAGATCGCCAAGCTGAACATCGACGAAAATCCCGAGCTGGCCGCGCAGTTCGGTGTGCGCTCGATTCCGACGCTGATGATCTTCAAGGGCGGCGAAGTGGCCGACATGAAGGTTGGCGCAGCACCCAAGACCGCGCTGTCGCACTGGATCAATGGTAGCCTCGCCTGATCCTTCTGAAATTCCTGATATCAAGCCCGGCCTCGCGCCGGGCTTTTTGTTGGCGTCATCGGTGAGCCGCTCTGGCCCTCACATTGAGCCACTCCATGTCTTCTGTTGGCAGCAGAAGCAGGGAGAAACGTTATGACCGGATCCGCCAAGGCCACCGTCTTCATCGACAATGAGCGTGTCATCGTCACCGAGTACCGCTTCGCGCCCGGGGACAACACCGGCTGGCACCGCCATGGCCACGACTATGTCGTCGTGCCGCTGATGGACGGCAAGGTGAAGCTTTTGACCAAGGACGGTGAATCCTTTGCCGAGATGAAGAAGGGCGCGCCCTATTTCCGCAAGGAGGGCGTCGAACACGACGTCATCAACGCCAATGAGGGCGAATACGCCTTCATCGAGATCGAGTTGAAATAACCCGCGAAAGCCATCAGGCGCCAGGTGCGATTACCAGTCGGCGACACGATCGCCTCCAGCGAACTGCGCACTTTTTCCGGTATACTCGAACAGCTCGATCTTCACGCCGTTGGGGTCGCGAATCCAGCCCTGGTAGGTGTCATCACAGGCCAGTTTCTTTGCCGTGACGTCGACGCCCCTTGACCTGATGTGGGCGATCGCTGCGTCGATGTTTTCCACTTCAAGGCAGAAGTGGTTGATCTGGTTGAACTCGTCGTAGCTGGTGCCGTCCTTCTGGAACACCTCGATATGGCTGCGACCGCCGCAATCGAGGTAAAACCCGAAAATCTTGCCGTCACGCAGGAAATTGAACTGGGTGTCCATGCCGAGGACGTCGCGGTAGAAGCCTCGCGTCGCCTCCAGATCATTCGCGAAGATGCAGACGTGAGCGACCTGCTTCACCTTGATCATGGCTGCTCCTTGCGGTGATCGCCGAAATCCGACCTCAGGTCGGGGGCGTGCCGTTCTCCGCCAGGACGGCGCCGGCCAGATAAAGCGAACCGCCGATCAGGATGCGCGGCGGCGGGCCATCCCAGGTGTCGCGCAGCAGCATCAGCGCGCTGGCGACGGAACTCACCGGTTCGGCCGTCAGTCCGGCTTCCGTCGCTCGGATCGCCAGTTCATCGTTCGGCACGCCGGCGTCGCTAAGGCTCACCGGCACCGTGTAGACATGCCGGGCGAGGCCCTTGAAGGCGCGGAAATAGCCGCTCTGGTCCTTGGTGTTGATCATGCCCGAGATGAGGAAGAGCGGACGCGGGTTCTTTTCTTCCTGCTCGGCCAGCGCCTCGGCAACGACCACGCCGGCGCCCGGATTGTGGCCGCCGTCGAGCCAGATGTCGGCGCCCTTCGGCGCCAGCTCCGCCAGCCGGCCCTGCGCCAGCTTCTGCATCCGGCCGGGCCAGGCGACATTGATCATCGCCTTCTCGGCGGCGCGATGGCTGATCTCGAAGCCGGCTGCCTTGACCGCGGCTATCGCCGCCGCCGCGTTGGCGAACTGGTGGCGTCCGGGCAGCCGTGGCGGCGGCAGGTCCATCAGGCCGTCTTCGTCCTGGTAGACCATGCGGCCGTTCTCCTCGAAGGCGAGGAAATCCTGGCCGTAGACGAAGGCCGGACACTCAAGCCGCTCGGCGGTCTCGATCAGCACCTGCAGCGCCGTCTCGCTTTCCTGCGCGCCGATGACCACCGGGCAGCCGCGCTTGATGATGCCGGCCTTTTCGGCGGCGATCAGTTCGACACGGTCGCCGAGATAGGCTTCGTGGTCGAGCGACACCGGCATGATCACCGATACTGCCGGTTCCTTGACGACATTGGTGGCGTCGAAACGGCCACCGAGCCCGACCTCGATGATGGCCACATCGGCCGGATACTCGGAAAACAGCAGGAAGGTGACGGCGGTCAGGATCTCGAAGACGGTGATCGTCTCGCCTTCATTGGCCCTGGCGACGCGGGCGATGGCATCGGCGAACACCCTGTCGTCGACCAAACGGCCGCCGCCATCGGCGGCCAGCCGGTAGCGCTCGTGCCAGTTGACCAGGTGCGGCGAGGTGTGGACGTGGACGCGGTAGTCCGCCGCTTCGAGCAGTGCGCGCGAAAATGCGGCACACGAGCCCTTGCCGTTGGTGCCGGCGATGTGGATGACCGGCGGCAGTCGGTCCTGCGGGTTATCAAGCCGCTCCAGAAGCCGCGAGATGCGGTCGAGCGAAAGGTCGAAACCCTTCGGGTGAAGCGCCATCAGGGCTTCGATTTCGCGGTCGGCAGCAAGCGTCGTCATAATGGGAATCCTAGCGCATGACCCCGAAAATCGGAATCGATTTCGGAAAGGATCACGTGCAATCAAGAAGCTATAGCGCGCGATGGATCGCGCGCAATCGCGGTTCGCGGCGAAGAATGTCGCGTCAGGCCTGTGGACGTGCCTCCGCCGGAATTGTTGCCGGCGGCAGGATTTCCGGCTCCAGCGGCTTTTGCTCCTCCGGCATCTTGAGCAGCATCTTCAGCAGCCTTGCGATGGTCTGGCGCATCTCCAGGCGCGACACCACCATGTCGACCATGCCGTGTTCCATCAGGTACTCGGAGCGCTGGAAGCCGTCGGGCAGTTTTTCGCGGATGGTCTGTTCGATGACGCGCGGTCCAGCAAAGCCGATCAGCGCGCCGGGCTCGGCGATGTGCACGTCGCCCAGCATGGCATAGGAAGCGGTGACGCCGCCGGTGGTCGGGTTGGTCAAAACGACGATGTAGGGCAGGCCGGCTTCCTTCAGCCGATCGACGCCGACCGTGGTGCGCGGCAGCTGCATCAGTGACAGGATGCCTTCCTGCATGCGGGCACCGCCGGAGGCGGCGAACAGGATCAGCGGCCGCTTGCGCTGCAAAGCGACTTCGAAGCCGCGCACGATGGCGTCACCGGCGGCCATGCCGAGCGAGCCGCCCATGAAGGCGAAGTCCTGCACCGTCACCACCACCGGCAGGCCTTCGACGGTTCCCAGCGCATTGATGATCGCGTCTTCGAGGCCGGTCTTGGCCTTGGCGTCCTTCAGCCGATCGACATAGCGCTTCTCGTCGCGGAACTTCAGCGGATCCTGCACGACCTTGGGGTTGTCTAGGGTCTCGTACTTGCCGTCGTCGAAGAAGAATCTCAGCCGCTCCTTGGCCGAGATCTTCATGTGATGGCCGGAAGACGGGATGACGAACTGGTTGGATTCCAGATCCTTGTGGAACACCATCTCGCCGGTCTCCGGATCCTTGATCCAGAGATTTTCGGGCATGTCGGTGCGCCGGCCGAGCATCGAATTGATCTTCGGGCGAACGTAGTTGGTGATCCAGTTCATCGCTTCGGCTCCTGTCCTGACGAAGAGTTGGGAAAGAGGTAGGCGAACTATTCGGCAGCAGCAAGGCGGGCCGAGCGCACGCCTTGCGCAAGGCCGCTGACCAGCGTGGCGACGGCCTCGGCCGGGTCGGCGGTCTTTTCGCCCTTCGGTCCCAGCACATTGGCCACCGCATTGACGATCGCGGTGCCGACGACGACGCCATCGGCATTGGCGCCGATCACCCGCGCCTGCTCGGCGGTCTTGACGCCGAAGCCGACGCAGACCGGCAGGTCGGTATGACCCTTGATGCGTTTCACCGCCGCCGCCACCTTGCCGGTATCAGCCAGCGCCGAGCCGGTGATACCGGTCATCGACACGTAATAGACGAAGCCCGACGTGTTCTGCAGCACCTTGGGCAGGCGCTTGTCGTCGGTGGTCGGCGTCGCCAGCCGGATGAAGTTGATGCCGGCCTTGAGCGCTGGAATGCACAGCTCCTCGTCCATTTCCGGCGGCAGGTCGACGACGATCAAGCCGTCTATGCCGCTCGCGATCGCATCCTTGAGGAAGCGGTCGACGCCGTAGATGTAGATCGGATTGTAGTAGCCCATCAGCACGATCGGCGTTTCATTGTCGCCGGAGCGGAATTCCGCCGCCATCTTCAGCGTCTTGACCAGTGTCTGGCCGCCTTTCAGCGCCCTCAAGCCCGCCGCCTGGATCGCCGGGCCGTCGGCCATCGGATCGGAGAAAGGCATGCCGAGCTCGATGATGTCGGCGCCTGCTCCAGGCAGCGCCTTCATGATCGACAGCGAGGTGTCGTAGTCGGGGTCGCCGCCCATGAAATAGGTGACGAGTGCCGGGCGGCCTTCAGTCTTCAGCTTCGCCATGCGGCGGTCGATGCGCGTGGTCATGATCAGATCTCCATGCCCAGCATGCTGGCCACCGTGTGCACGTCCTTGTCGCCACGGCCGGACAGGTTGACGATGACGATCTGGTCCTTGTCCATGTCAGGCACGATCTTCACCGCATGTGCGATGGCGTGTGCCGATTCCAGCGCCGGGATGATGCCTTCGACGCGCGTCGTCAGCTTGAAGGCTTCCAGCGCTTCGTCGTCGAGGATCGGCACATATTCGACGCGGCCGGAATCGCGCAGCCACGAATGCTCCGGCCCGACGCCCGGGTAGTCCAGTCCGGCCGAGATCGAATGGCCGTCCATGATCTGGCCGTCGGAATTCTGCAAGAGATAGGTGCGGTTGCCGTGCAGCACGCCCGGCGCGCCGGCGTTCATCGAGGCGCAATGCTCGATGCCGTCGAGACCACGGCCGCCGGCCTCGATGCCAATGATGCGAACCTCCTTGTCGTCGAGGAAGGGATGGAAAAGGCCGATGGCGTTCGAACCACCGCCGACGCAGGCGATGATGGTGTCCGGCAGCCGGCCTTCCTGCTCGAGGATCTGCGCGCGCGCCTCGGTGCCGATCACCGACTGGAAGTCGCGCACCAGTTCCGGATAGGGGTGCGGCCCGGCGGCGGTGCCGATCAGGTAATAAGTGTCCTCGACATTGGTCACCCAGTCGCGCAGCGCCTCGTTCATGGCGTCCTTCAGCGTGCCGTGGCCCGCGGTCACCGGCCGCACTTCGGCGCCGAGCAGCTTCATGCGAAAGACGTTCGGGCTTTGGCGGGCGACGTCGGTGGCGCCCATATAGACGACGCAGGGAAAGCCGAAGCGGGCCGCGACCGTGGCCGACGCGACGCCATGCTGTCCCGCACCCGTCTCGGCGATGATGCGCTTCTTGCCCATGCGCTTGGCGAGCAGGATCTGGCCGAGGCAGTTGTTGATCTTGTGCGAGCCGGTGTGGTTCAGGTCCTCGCGCTTGAAATAGACCTTGGCGCCGCCCCCGAGGCCTTTCGCCGAGGAAACCTCACGAAGATGTTTGGTCAGGCCTTCCGCGAAATAGAGCTTCGATGGCCGCCCGGCATAGTGGGTCGAGAGGTCCGCGAGTTCAGCCCTGAAATCCGGATCGTTCTTGACCTCGTTCCAGTGCCGTTCCAGGTCGAGGATCAGCGGCATCAGCGTTTCGGCAACGAAACGACCGCCGAAGATGCCGAACATGCCCTGTTCGTCGGGTCCGGTGCGGAAGGAATTGGGTGTCGCCGGCTTGTCCATCGCCGATCTCCTGGTCTCGATGTGGGAGCATGTCCTTGTCGGAAAACCGGTTTCCACTTTTCCGGGACATGCTCTGGTTTGAACCGGTCAGGCGGCGCGGTTGTCGCGCGCTGCCCTGACGGCCCGGAAAAATAGTTCGATCAGCGCCGGATCCTTGACGCCCGGCGCGCTTTCCACGCCTGAGGAAATGTCTATTCCGGGCGGGTTGGCAAGCCGAAGGGCATCGCCGATGTTGGCGGCGTTGAGCCCACCGGAAAGCATGTAATCGACGCCCGCGTCAAGGCCGGCGAGGATGTGCCAGTCGAAGGCGACGCCATTGCCGCCCGGCAGCTCAGAGCCCTTTGGTGGCTTGGCGTCGAACAGGAAGTGGTCGGCAATGCCGATAAACGGCTTTACCCGCTCCAGGTCGGCTGCCTCGCTGACCGAGAGCGCCTTCATGGCCGGCAGGTTGTAGCGGGCCTTAAGCTCGGCCACCCGGTCGGGCGTCTCCGAGCCGTGCAATTGCAACATATCAGGCTGCATCGCCGCCACGATCTCGTCCAGGAACGCGTCGCTGGCATCCACGGTGACGGCGACCGCTTTTGCCTTGCCGCGCGCCGCCTCACGCAGGCGGCCGGCCTCGGCAGGTTCGACATAGCGTGGGCTTTTGGCGAAGAAAATAAAGCCGACATGGCTGGCGCCCCCGGCCAGCGCCGCGGCCAGTGCCCCGTCGGTCTTCAATCCGCAGATCTTGATGTCCAGCGCCATGGCGCGGGAATTGGCACGAAAAGCGAAAAGAGTCGAGAAAAAGCATGCTGTTTGCCGGCGCGGCCAAAGGCGCTACCTATTGATGGACAGGATACAAGGCGGGAGCAAGATCATGGTCGACAGAACCGTTGCCGAACTCAGGCAAAAGATCGCGCAGGCGCGCGAGGTCATCACCCATCTGATGGACAAGGCCGCCTTCAACGGCGCCGAAGCGCATCGCGCGCTCGACTATTTCGGCGGCGATGAATTCGACGGCAACTTCCTGCCCTGGCCGCATCACGGTGATGAGGGGCTGCGGCCGGAGGAGCTCAACGCGGCGAACGACGATTGAGCGCAATGCCGAGGTCAGATGTCAGTGAAGGGTCTCTCCTTGCAGTGCGCGGCGCAACCCATGCACGGCTTCTGATGGAAAGTCGTGGCGAACCCATTTTTCCTTGTACCCTTCCAGCCCATGGGTATTGAGAACCTGACTCGCTGCTGCCAAAACCGCCTCAGCGAACTCCTGCAATGGACATACCGCCTCAAGTCTTACAATGCCTGCTTCATCCGGCACTTCTGACCAGGTTTCCCCAAACTCCAGTATGCGAACCCTGATCGTGTCGCCTTGTGGCTCAAGGACAAAGCGGCATTCTCCCGGCTCGTCGTAGAAGTGAGCAACTGAATAGTTCGCACCGTCGACGATAGCGCGTGTAGCCTCGATCAGCTCGAGCAAGGCATCGCCCAAATAGGACGCTTCAACGCTGGCCGCGCTGCCGTCGATAGCTACATCGCAGTCGGCCCAGCCTGCGTCAGCCACCCGATAGTCGATCTTAACGGCCATGCCCTACTCGAACGCAATCGCTTGCAGCGCGCCGCCATTGCGCTTCAGCCATGCCTTGCAGCGCTCGGTGTCCGGGCAAAGCTGTTCGCACAGTTTCCAGAATTTCGGACCGTGGTTCATCTCCTTGAGATGCGCCACTTCATGCGCGACGAGGTAGTTTATGATAGGCGACGGCGCCATCATGATGCGCCAGGAAAACGACAGATTGCCGTCGGAGGTGCAGGAGCCCCAGCGGCTCGACGTGTCCTTGAAGCGGATCGCCTTGGCGCGCTTGCCCAGCGCCAGCGTGTGTTTGCCCACCAGCTTCTCGATCTCGCGCTTGGCCTCGCGCTTGAGGAAATCGGCGATGCGGCGCGGCAGGTGCACGCGGTCGCCATGCACGATCAACAACGGACCGCGCTCGTCGCTCGATATGGTCACCGTGCCGCGCTTCGAAGGCTCATGGACGATGCGGTGCGGCACGCCGCGTACGGGGATCTTGATGCCCGGCCGCACCTGCGGCCGGGCCGGCACCTTGGCCAGACGCTGCTCCAGCCAGTCCTGGTGACGGTCGAGGAACTTTTCTACCTCGCCGCGGCGCAGGCCTGGCGGCACGGTGATGCGCAGGCCCTTACCGCCCGAATCGATGCGCAGCGTCAGCCGCCTTGCGCGGTCGTTCTCGACGATCTTGAGCGGCAAGGTACGGCCGGCGACGCAATATTCGCGCTCCACGACGGGAGTGGGCTTGGGCTTTGTCAGATTGCGGAAGAATCCGAGGGTCATGGCGGGACGATACGCGATTCGAGAAAAACGAATAGAACAAAAAAGAAACGGCGCCGCTCGCGCGACGCCGTCATCATACCTTGGGCTGTCGCCGGGCCTCAGTCGTCAAGCAGGTTCGAGCCCTTGCCACGCTTGGTGGTGGTCGTCCCGGTGCTCGGGTCGGTCTTCGTCGGAGCCGTCGACTTGTTGCGGTTGGCCATGAAGCGGTCGAACTCGTCCTGGTCCTTTGCACGGCGCAATTCGCGGGCGTAGTCGTCGAACTGGGTCAGCATTTCGTCGAGCTTGCGGCGTTCCTCAGCGAGGCGCTCAAGCTCCTTTTCGCGCCAATCGTCGAAAGCGACGTTGCCGGTGCGGGTGGAGCCGTGACCCCAGCGCGCCGCCTTGTCGGAACCGCGGCGGCAGCCGGCGAAGATGCCGTCGGTGGCGCGGTTGACGTCACGCTTGAAACCATCAAGGCGGTCGCCCCAGATGATGTAGGCAAGCATGGCGAAGCCGAGTGGCCAGAACACCATGAAACCGATCACCATCAACGCGATGGTCGCCGGCGTCCAGGCCGGGCGGATCAATGCAGATGTGTTCATTTTCTCCCATTCCTTCGGTTGGAGACAGCCAAAATCCGGCTGCGTGGAATCGAGATGGGAAGGAGAAAACGGCGTTTCAAGACAATGTCCGCCAAAACCGGACAACAGGCTGAAATGATTATCGCTTTTCGAGCATATCGAAGAAAAGCACGACCAGGCATGAGGAACAGTGGCAATGCCGCCGGCGGTGCAATGGTTTGATGCATCGGCGGGGAACCCACTCCTTTCAAAAATCCAGTGGCGCGTTGTCGACGACCTCCTTCATGACGAAGAACGTCCTCGTCTGGCGAACGCCGGGCAATGCGATCAACTGATCTCCGTGGATCCGGTTGAAGTCCGCCATGTCGCCGACCCTGATCTTCAGAAAATAATCGAAGTCGCCTGCCACCAGATGGCAATCAAGAATGAACTTCAGTTTCGCGACTGCCTTCTCGAATTCCGCGAAACTTTCCGGGGTCGAGCGGTCGAGGACGACGCCAACCATCACCAGCGCGCCTCTGTCGACCTTCTGCGGTGTCACCACTGCCCTGACATGGCTGATGTAGCCTTCATCGAACAAGCGTTGCGTGCGGCGGTGGCACGTCGCCGGGCTGACAACAACCGACTGCGCCAGCTCCGCATTGGTCAGTCGCCCATTGTCCTGGAGCAGGCGCAACATTTTGAAGTCGATCCGGTCGAGTGATGCTCTCATGGAAGATTCTTCCGTTATCAAGGCGAGTCATCGAAGAAATATAGCATTTTGTCGTCAGAAAGTTGGATTTCTGGCATTTTCCGCTCGATCTTTGAGAGCACCTTTCAAGCGAAAACTGATAGTGTTTCCAGCATCAAAATCACAATCAGAGGAGGATCTCTCATGTTGGAGAAGTTCGAACGCTATCCGCTCACATTTGGACCGACCCATATCGAGAAACTGGATCGGCTCAGCGCTCATCTCGGCGGCAAGGTCGATCTCTACGCCAAGCGGGAAGATTGCAATTCCGGCCTCGCCTTCGGCGGCAACAAGTTGCGCAAGCTCGAATACATCATCCCGGACGCGATCGCCTCAAACGCCGACACGCTGGTTTCGATCGGCGGCGTACAATCCAACCATACGCGCATGGTGGCAGCCGTGGCGGCGAAAATCGGCATGAAATGCCGCCTCGTGCAAGAAAGCTGGGTGCCCCACGAGGACGCCGTCTATGACCGCGTCGGCAACATCCTTTTGAGCCGGATCATGGGCGCCGATGTCCAGATGGTCGATGAGGGCTTCGACATCGGAATCAGGGAAAGCTGGGAACAGGCGATCGCCGATGTGAAAGCCAAAGGCGGCAAACCTTATCCGATTCCGGCCGGGGCTTCGGTGCATAAATATGGCGGCCTGGGCTATGTTGGCTTCGCCGAAGAGGTGCGCGCGCAGGAGAAGGAACTCGGCCTTGCCTTCGACTACATCGTCGTCTGTACCGTCACCGGCTCGACCCATGCCGGCATGGTGGTCGGCTTCGCCAAGGACGGTCGCGAGCGCAAGGTGATCGGCATCGACGCATCCTGCACCCCGGCGCAGACCAAGGCGCAAGTGCTGGACATCGTGCGGACCACGGCGACGCTGGTCGAACTCGGCAAGGAACTCAGTGAAGACGATGTGATCCTCATCGAGGATTATGCCTACCCGGTCTACGGCGTGCCCTCGCAGGAGACGAAGGAAGCGATCCGTCTCTGCGCGCGCCTTGAAGGCATGATAACCGATCCTGTCTACGAGGGAAAATCCATGCAGGGCATGATCGACCTCGTTAGGAAGGGCTATTTCCCCGAAGGGTCGAAGGTGCTTTACGCCCACCTTGGCGGCGCTCCAGCCATCAACGGCTATGCTTATACGTTTCGTAATGGCTGAATGCCCGCAGGGCGTGGCAGGTGACCTCGGACGACTATCCCGCCTGCCGAAGCATGTTGCGGTGGATGGGAAGGGGAAAGGCGGCGATTCAGGACAATGTCCGCCAAATCCGGACAAGCGGCTGAAACGATTGCCGCATTTTGAGTTCTTCGAGGAAAAGCACGACAACCCCGGCGACCAGGCCCCAGAATGCCGCGCCGACGCCGAACAGCGTCAAACCCGAAGCGGTGACGGCAAAGGTGACGGTGGCGGCCATACGGTGACCTTCGTCCTTGAGCGCGATCGACAGGGCGTTGGCAAGCGGCGCCATCAACGCGAGACCCGCCACCAGCACGATCAGGCTCTGTGGCAGAACGGCGAAGATCGCCACCAGCGACGCACCGAAGATAGCGAAGACAAGATAGGCGAGCGCATAGAATGGGCCGGTCTTCCAGCGTTCGGCGGGGTTGGGGTGGACGTCTGGCCCGGTGCAGATCGCCGCAGAAATCGCCGCCAGATTGGTGGTCGAGCCGCCAAACGGCGCCGACAGCAGCGAAAGCAGGCCGGTGACGCTGATCAGCGGGCCGGGCTCCGGGTGATAGCCGGCGGCGCGCAGCACGGCGAGGCCGGACAGGTTTTGGGAAGCCATGGTGACGAGGTAGAGCGGTAGCGCCAGGCCGATGATCGCGGCGATGCTGAAGTGTGGCGCGATCAGCGTCAGCGTCGACAGTTCCGGTGTCGGCAAGCCGCCGACGCGGCCGGTCAAGAAAGCGGCGAGGCCGCCGCCGATCAGCACCACCAGCACCGACACCGCCGGATTGAACAGGCGAATGACGAAGAAGGTCGCGATCAGCGGCAGGATCAGCCAGGGATCGGCGGGGATAGCCTTGACCGCGTTGATGGCGAAGCTGACGAGGATGCCGGCCAGCATGCCCGATGCCACCGACGGCGGTATCCTGGCGATCAGCCGCGTCAGCGGTCCGAACAGGCCGGTGGCGATCAAGAGGATGCCGGTGACGATGAAGGCGCCGACCGCTTCGCCCATCGAGAAGCTGCTCGACGCGGCGATCAGCGCCAGGCCCGGTGTCGACCACGCGGTGATGACCGGCATCTTCGTGCGCCAGGACAGCCACAGGCACTCGATTGCCATCGCTAGGCAGATCGCCGTTACCCAGCTCGCGGTCTCGATCTGTGTCGCGCCGACCGCCTTGGCGGCGGCGATGACGATGGCCAACGTGCCGCCGAAGCCGACGATTGCCGCGACAAAAGCGGATATCGGAATGGAAATGCGCATCAGTTTCACCTCTGTGCCATGGCGTCGACGGCCCGCACCAGCATGTCGAGGTCCTGCGGACGCGACAGGCGGTGGTCGCCGTCTGATATCAGCGACAAGGTCACATCGTCGGCCGGCAACAGGCTGACCAGCTTCAGCGCGTGGCTTGCCGGCACGTCCGCATCGGCCAGTCCCTGCAGGATGTGGACTGGGCAATGCGTGTCGATCGGGCCGGTCATTGTCAGGTTGTTGCGGCCGTCCTCGATCAGCGCGCTTGTGTAGATGTAAGGCTCGGTGGAATAGTCCGATGGCTCTGCGAAGAAGCCATTTTCGGCGAGGTCGCGCTTCTGCGCCTTGGTCAGCGCCGGCTCGACCAGATCGTGGGTAAAATCCGGCGCCGGCGCCAGCAGCACCAGGCCGGCGACGTTTGTGTCGCCCGCCTTGCGCAGCTCCTGCACCATGCGCAGCGCGATCCAGGCGCCCATCGAGGAGCCGACCAGGATCTGCTTGCCCTGGGTGAAATGCCGGAACACGGCGAGGCTCTGCGAAAGCCATTTCGAAATGGTGCCGTCCGCAAAGGCGCCACCGGATTCGCCATGACCGGAATAGTCGTGGCGCAGGAAGGCGCGGCCTTCTCTTGCCGCCCAGTCCGACAGCGTCTGCGCCTTCGTGCCCAGCATGTCGGACTTGTAGCCGCCGAGCCAGACGATGCCGGGCGCGGCACCTGTCGTATGGCGCACCGCGATGCTCGATCCGTCGACATCCAGAAAGACAGGAGGCGTGTCGGTCATGGTTTCTTCCTCACGCCCGTCTTTTGGCGCACGGCGTCTTGTGGCACAGCCAGTGGCGTGGCGAAAAGTGCTCGCGATGGTTCTTTGTTTGGTGCAGGGCAGCGATCAGGGTGATTTCCTGTCAATGCTGTGCTATTGACTTCGCCCGCGCGCTTACCACATTGGCGCGTCCACGCATCAACACTGACAAACCCTGAACGAAACGGCCAAGGAGACCACGACCATTCGCAGACCTTTCAAAGCAGCGGCGCCGACCAAGGATGGCCCGCGCTCCAACCGTGACATCCGGGTTCCCCGGGTCCAGCTTATCGACGCCGAAGGCCAGAACCGCGGCGATGTTTCCATCAACGACGCATTGCTGCTCGCCGAAGAGGCTGGGCTCGATCTCGTCGAGATATCGCCCAATGCGGTGCCCCCCGTCGTCAAGATCCTCGATCTCGGCAAGCTGAAATACGCCAACCAGAAGAAGGCGGCCGAGGCGCGCAAGAACCAGAAGGTCATCGAGATCAAGGAGATCAAGATGCGCCCGAACATCGACAGCCATGACTACGAGACCAAGATGAAGGCGGTTCGCCGCTTCTTCGAGGAAGGCGACAAGGTCAAGTTGACGCTGCGTTTCCGTGGCCGCGAGATGGCGCATATGGAACTCGGCATGCAACTTCTGAACAAGGTGCGCGAGGAAGTGGCGACCATCGCCAAGGTCGAAGCGGAACCGAAGCTCGAAGGCCGCCAGATGATGATGGTGCTGGCGCCGCGCTAGATCACGATGACGTCAGGTCCGTCATCGCGCTCTAAATCCGCCTGAATTGTGCCACAGGGCGTCCCGGCGATCGGCGGGACGCCTGTTTCTTGGCCAAGCTGCGATCGCCGGCTAAGCTCTTCGACGATCGGATTCCTCCCTTGGACAAAGAACTGAAATACGGGCTGGGTCACTACCAGCGCACGCGCAGGATAGTGCTTGCCGTGCTCGTGGTGGTGCTGTTTGCAGCGCTGCTGTTCGGGCAATCGACCTTCCCGCCCGACACGCCGATGCATGAGTCGATCGAGATGTTCGGCGTGCTGCTGATTTTCCTGGGTATCTGCGGTCGCCTTTGGGCGACGCTCTACATCGGCGGGCGCAAATCTTCCGAGGTGGTGACAGGCGGGCCCTACTCGATCACCCGCAACCCGCTCTATGTGTTCTCGACCGTGGCCGCGGCCGGCGTCGGCGCACAGATCGGCTCGTTCTCCGGCATCCTTCTCTTCGCTGTTCTGTGCGCGGGCGCCTTCCACATCGTCATCCTGCGCGAGGAGAAATTCCTCAAGGAGGCGCTCGGCGCGCCGTATCAGGCCTATCTGGCGCGGGTGCCGCGCTTCTTCCCGAAGCTGTCGCTCTACCAGGAAGGCGACACAGGCAGCTTCAAGCCGCGCCTGCTGTTGACCACGCTGCTCGACGGCCTCGTGTTCCTCGTCGCGCTGCCGGCCTTCGAACTGATCGACGGCGCCCAGCAGTCGGGCATGTTGCCGGTATTGTTTACGCTCCCCTGATCGGGGACGGAGCCTTAGCATCCCAGGCGCATGACCCCGAAAATCGCGATCGATTTTCGGGAAGGATCCGCGCAGAAATCAAGTGCCACTGCGTCCTTTGCTCGTCGAGTGGTGGCCGGGCGAAGCCGGGACGGAGAGGGTTTCGTGGCGGGCTAGCATTGCTGCCAAAGGTGCCTGACAGGCTTTGTGTCGCGGCCCGTCTCGCGCCCTGTTCTTGCAGGCGCTCCTGGCTTCGCGGCCCCGGCTACGCCGGGGCACCTCTTCCCCGCTTTGCGGGGGGAGGAACCCAGGCCCTGCAACCGTTCAGCCCTTTTTACCGGTCAGCGTCATGTCGAAGTCGACGATGTTCGAATAGATCGGTGTGCCGACATCCATGCCGTAGCGTGACCTGAGCACCTTGCCGGTGACATGGAATTTTATGGTGCCGGCCTTGAGGCCGCCAAGCTCGGCGGAGAATTTTTCCGGAAACGTCTTGCCGCGCGCCGTCAGCCGGCCGCTGACGAGGGCCGTGGTGTCGCTGGTGCGGGTCACGCTGGTCGAGCGAAACTGGATTTCCGGACTGTTGGCGGCGTCGAACACGGCGTCGGAGCGCAGGAAGGCATCGATGCGGGCCTGGCCGGTGCCGACGCTTTCGGGGAAGATGGTGAAGTTGACCTGCGAGCGGGCGACATCGCTGTTGTCGATGCGGATCGAGCCGTTGAAGCGGACGAAGGCGCCATCAAGGCCGCCACCACCGACCTTGCCGATGGAAAAGCGGATGCTGGAGCTGGCCGGGCTGATCGCGTAGCTGCCGGCGGCATCGCTAAGTGCTATGGCCGCCGAGGCAGGCATGGCAAGGCAAGCGGCGACCGCCGCAAATCCGAGGATGCGCGTGTACATGGGGGTGTTCCTTGTTGGAGGCAGCGCATTTCCTGCGCGCCCTTCACCTCATGAACGAATGACCCGGTCGCTCTATTCCCGATCTAACGAAGGCGTGATCATGCGCGTGAGCACACCATCCCTGAGCTGGAAATGATGACGCAGCGCTGCCGCGACATGCAGCACGACCAGGGCGATGCCGGCATAGGCAAGATACCAGTGCGCTGACGCCCAGAAGCTTTCGGCCGCATCCGATTCAGCCAGCGGCAGGTTAGGCATGACGAAAAGATTGAACGGCATCGAGGGAATCTCCAGCATCGACACCGACACCAGCGCCCAGCCGGACAAAGGCAGGGCGAGCTGAAACGCATAGAGCGCAACGTGAGCGAGCGGCGCGGCCCGGCGCTCCAAGGTTCCGACCGAGCGCGGTAGCGCCGGAGCCGCATTGCCGAGGCGCCAGGCGACGCGCAGGATCACCAGCCCAAGCAGCAGAAAGCCGAAGGACTTGTGCAGCTGGATCAGTTCGAAGGCGGTGCGCTGGCTGGTGAGCCGCACCATGATGAAGCCGAGCCCGAACTGGCCGACGAAGATCAGTGCAATCAGCCAGTGAAGAATGATCGAGCCCCAGCCGTAGCGGGTCGTGCTGTTGGTGATTGTTGCCTGCATGGGAGGTGAACGAATACCAGGTCGGCTTTCTTCCAGCGCACTTTACCCTTCCCACAAGGGGGGTGGTCGCGCTTCATCCACTCACCTTGAAAAAGTCGACGAAGGCCCTGAGCGCCGGCCGCATCTGGCGCCGGCTGGGATAGTAGACGAAGAAGCCGTCGAAGGGCGGGCACCAGTCTTCCAGCACGCGCACAAGCCTGCCGTCGGCGATCGCCTCGCTGACATAGCCTTCGAACACAAAGGTCAGGCCGGCACCGTTGATCGCCGCTTCGACATTCAGGCGATCCTCGCCGACGATCAGCGGGCCTTCGACAGCGATCTCCAACTCCTCGCCATCCTTCTCGAACTCCCAGCGGTAAAGCACGCCGCTCGAGAAGCGGAAACGGACGCAGCGATGCCCTGCCAGGTCGCGTGGATGGAGCGGGCGCGGCATGGTCTCAAAATAGGAAAGGGCGGCAACAACGGCGCCACGGATCGACGGCCCGATCCTCACCGCGATCATGTCGCGCTGCAGGCTTTCGCCGAGCCGCACTCCGGCATCGAAGCCGCCCTCGACCACATCGGTGAAGCGATCCTCGACGACGATTTCCAGCACGATATCTGGAAACGCCTGGGCAAAAGCGCCGAGCCGTGGTGCCAGCGTGAGCTGGGCGGCAGTGCGCGGTACGGTCAGCCTCAGATTGCCGGCCGGCCGGTCGCGTGCCTCGATCGCCGTTTCCAGCGCCAGGTCGATCTCCGACAGGGCCGGCCGCAGGCGCTCCAGCAATTGCGCGCCTTCTTCGGTGGGCGCGACGCTGCGCGTGCTGCGCGACAGGAGGCGAACGCCAAGCCGCGCTTCGAGGCTGGAAACCGCATGACTGACCGCCGAAGGCGCGATGGCCAGTTCCCTGGCCGCGCCGCGAAAGCTGCCGCATTGGGCGACGGTCGCCAGCACCGCGAGTTGTGAAAGATGGGTTCGGTTCATTGATCTATTATTTAGAACAGGCCGTACGCAGAAGAGACGATTATCGAACATAAGGCAACGCGTTATCTCTGTCGCATCACAACAAGGAGACGCGTGATGCAAACCCGCAAGCTAGGAACTGAATTGAACGTCTATCCCGTCGGCCTCGGCTGCATGGGCATGAGCTTCGGCTATGGTGGCCAGGCGGAAGCCGACGCGATCGCCACCCTGCACCGCGCCGTCGACATCGGCGTCAATTTCTTCGACACGGCCGAAGTCTACGGCCCTTATGAGAACGAGATCCTGCTCGGCAAGGCGCTGAAGTCGGTGCGTCATCATCTGACCATCGCCACCAAGTTCGGCTTCAGGATCTTGGAGGAAGGCACCGGCACCGAGCGCATGGCCGGCGTCGACAGCCGCCCGGAGCACGTCAAGGCGGTCGCCGAGGCGTCGCTGAAGCGGCTGGGTACCGATGTCATCGACCTCTACTACCAGCACCGCGTCGACCCCAACGTGCCGATCGAGGACACGGTCGGCGCCATGGCCGAGCTGGTGCGCGAAGGCAAGGTGCGGGCGCTCGGCCTGTCGGAAGCGAGTGCGGCGACCATCCGCCGGGCGCATGCCGTGCATCCGATATCAGCCGTGCAGAGCGAATACTCGCTGTGGAGCCGCGATCCGGAAGACGAGGTGTTCGCGGTCTGCCGCGAGCTTGGCATCGGCTTTGTCCCCTACAGCCCACTCGGCCGCGGCCTTTTGACCGGCACCATCGCCAAACCCGAGGCTTTGAATGACGACGACTGGCGCCGCGGCCTGCCGCGCTTCCAGGCCGATGCCATGGCCGCCAATGCTGCAGTGATCGCCACGCTGGAGAAGATGGCGGCTGACAAGGGCGTCACCTCGGCGCAACTGGCGCTCGCCTGGGTGCTGCACCAGGGCGATTTCATCGTGCCGATCCCCGGCGCGCGGAAAATCCACCACCTCGAACAGAACACGGCGGCGGCCGGGATCGAACTGAGCGCGGCCGAGGTGCAAGCCATCGGCGATGCACTGTCGCCCGACAAGGTCACTGGCAAGCGCTACACCGAGGAGTTGCTGGCGCTGGTGAATGGGTGAGCCTTCACCCTCCCCCTTGTGGGGAGGGTCGGCTCGCTGTCGCAGCGAAGTGGAGACAGCGATACGGGGTGGGGCTAGCGCCCTACGAGAACCCCCACCCCGCTTCGCAAAAGCCGCCTTGCGGCCTTTGCTTCGCGACCCTCCCCACAAGGGGAGGGTGAACACTCACCACGGCACGACCGTAATCTCCGGCCAATTGGCCTTCGCACGCGCGCCCTTGGCCTCGTGCGTCTGCCGGTTGTCCATTGACCGGTTCGGGGTGATGCGAAACGAGAAGATGTCGTCGAGGCCAAACGGCGCCACGAGGTCAAGCTGCCCATCCGCATCGAAACGGACGCCGACCGCGTGGGTTTTGGAGGCGAAGTGGCGGACCGAGTCGCTGGAACTCGTATGGCGCGGGCACGGTTGTCCGAACTTCAGGGGATACCAGAGATGAACACGGGCCTGATTGCGCACCTCGACCGGTAGCGGCAGCCCGGCGAAGATCGGGGCGGCAGTGGCAATCACGCCATCCTCGGCTTCATAGGAGAGATCGCTCTCATCGAAATAGAACAGGTCGACATCCTTGATGCCGTAACCAGACGGTTTTCCGGTCAACCGGTTCCAGACGGTGTTGTAGAGCGCGCCGGAGACCAGCAGCCAGTCGGGTAAGGCAAGACGCCGCGCCCGAACCAGGGCGTCATTCAGCAACGCATCTGTCGACACGATGTCGAGAAACGCCGCGCGTTGCGCGTCGAACGGGAGCCCTGAATAGCGCAAATGGTCCATCACCCTTTGGAGGGCGATTCGCCACTTGCCCGCAATCCCTCAAGTCCTCAGCACGCCACCGGTCTGCTTGCCGACATTCTCGACGATGCGCTTGGCCAAGGCCTCGAAATCCTCGTCGGTCAGGGTCTTTTCGACCGGCTGGATCGACACTTCGATGGCGATCGACTTCTTGCCCTCGCCGAGCGATGCGCCTTCGAAGATATCGAAGACCGAAACGCCTGATATCAGCTTCTTGTCGGCGGCCAACGCGGCACGGATCAGCGTTCCGGCCTCGACCGTCCTGTCGACGACGAAGGCGAAATCGCGCTTCACCGCCTGGAAGGCGGAGAGTTCCAGCCTCGGCTTGGTTTTCGTCGGCTTGGCTTTCGGCTCCGGCACGGCATCGACGAACACCTCGAAGCCGCAGAGCGGTCCGGAGACATCGAGCCCTTCCAGCGTCTTCGGATGGAACTCGCCGAAGGTGCCGAGCACGGTTTTCGGGCCGAGCTTGATGGTGCCGGAACGGCCGGGATGATACCAGGCCGGACCGCCGGCCTCGACCTGCAATCGGTCGACCGGCGCACCGCAAGCTTCGAGTGCGGCGATCGCATCGGCCTTGGCGTCGAACACGCCCACGGCGCCTGAATTGCCGGCCCAATTGCGGCCCGAGCCGTCGAGTTTGGCCGTGCCGCGCCGCACGCCGGCGGCCACGCGCCGCTGCTGGTCGGCGCCGTCGCCCTCATAGGTGCCCGACACTTCGAACAGGGCGACGTCGCCGATGCCCCTGTCGGCATTGCGCTGGGTAGCGGCGATCAGCCCCGGCAGCAGCGACGGCCGCATGTCGGACATGTCGGCGGCGATCGGGTTGGCGAGCTTCAGCGCCGTCTGGCCGCCGCCGAACAGTTCGGCGTGCCTGGCCGGGATGAACGACCAGGTGACGGCCTCCATCATGCCACGCACGGCGAGCGCGCGCTTGGCCGTGCGGGTGCGGACCTGCAGCGTGGTGAGAATTTTTGCATTGACCGCGTCATGCGCACCGAGCGGCTGCGGCGCGATGTTATCGACGCCGTGGATGCGCATGACCTCCTCGACCAAGTCGGCCTTGCCATCCACATCGGGACGCCATGACGGAACCTTCACATCGACGACATCGCCCGAGCCCTGCGGCTCGAAGCCGAGGCGCGACAGGATGTCGAGGCTTTCCGCCCGTGGCACCTCGATGCCGGTCAGCCGCTTCACTTCCGAAAGCGGGAAGGAAACGATCTTCCCGATATGGCCGGCATAGCCAGCCACCTCGATTTCCGTCGGCGTGCCGCCGCAGAAATCGAGCACCAGCCTGGTCGCCAGTTCGACGCCGGGCACCATGAATTCGGGGTCCACGCCGCGCTCGAAACGGTAGCGTGCGTCGGTGATGATGCCGAGCGTGCGGCCGGTGCGGGCGGTGGTGATCGGATCCCAAAGGGCCGATTCGATCAGCACGTCTGACGTGTTCTCGTCGCAGCCCGAATGCTCGCCGCCCATGATGCCGGCAATCGACTCGACGCCGTCCTCGTCTGATATGACGCACATCTCCGGCGTCAGCGTGTATTCGCGGCCGTCGAGCGCCTGCACCTTTTCGCCATCGCGCGCCCGCCGCACGGTCAGATTGCCGGCAACCTTCCCGGCGTCGAACACATGCAGCGGCCGGCCGCGGTCGAAGGCGACGTAGTTGGTGATGTCGACCAGTGCGCTGATCGGCCGAAGCCCAATGGCGATCAGCCGCTGCTGCAGCCATTTCGGTGACGGGCCGTTCTTGACGCCGCGCACCAACCGCAGCGCAAAGCCGGGGCACAGTTCCGGCGCTTCGATCGTCACCTTGACCGGCGTCTCGCCGGTGCCGGAGATCGCTCCGATCGCAGCGCTCTTCAACTTGCCAAGCCCGCTCGCCGCCAGATCCCTGGCGATGCCGAAAACGCTAGTCGCGTCCGGCCGATTGGGCGTCAGGTTGATCTCGATGAGCGGATCGTCGAGATGCGCATAGCTGGCGAAGCTGGTGCCGACAGGTGCGTCGGCCGGCAGGTCGATGATGCCGTTGTGCTCGTCGGAAAGTTCCAGCTCGCGCTCGGAACACATCATGCCATGGCTTTCGACGCCTCTGATCTTGCCGACCGTCAGCGTCACGTCGATGCCGGGCACATAGGTGCCGGGCGCGGCAAAGGCGCCGATCAGGCCCGCGCGCGCGTTGGGTGCCCCGCACACCACTTGCACCGGCGCCTTGCCGTCGCCGGTGTCGACGGTGAGCACCCGCAGCCGGTCGGCATCAGGGTGCTGCACGGCGGTCAGCACCTTGGCGATGACGAACGGTTTGAGACTCGACTTGTCGTCGACATGCTCGACTTCGAGGCCGATCGAGGTCAGCCGCTCGACGATCTCGTTGAGCGAGGCGTCGGTCTCGAGGTGGTCCTTGAGCCAGGAGAGGGTGAATTTCATTGGACTGTTCCGTCTGGTCTTTTGACGCTTGTTTTCAGATGTCTCGGCAGATCGTCGGACATGTGCACGAAGGGAAGCTGCTCGCTCACATAGGCATGCAGGGTCGGCCTGAAATCGGCCGGCATGTCCATGGCGCCGAGCATGAAATAGATGTCGTCCTCCAGCCGCTCGTCGACATAGGCGATGGGCGAGCCGCAGACTCCGCAGAACGAGCGCGTCACCGGCCCGTTCTCGTACATCTTCAGCGCCTTGCCGGTGAACGCGACCTGATCGACCAGGAAGCCGACAAAGGCCGATACCGGCGCGCCGCTGGCCCGCCGGCAATCGCCGCAATGGCAATAGCTGACGTGGTGCGGTTCGGCCGAGGCCTCGAACCGCACGGCGCCGCAGCGGCAGCCGCCGGCGTGGGGCGCTGTCATGCGCTCAGGCCTCCGAACAGCGTCGGCATGTCGAGCGGCCTGAAACCGTAATGCGACAGCCAGCGGACGTCGGCGTCGAAGAAAGCGCGCAGGTCCGGCATGCCGTATTTCAGCATGGCGATGCGGTCGATGCCCATGCCCCAGGCAAAGCCCTGATATTCGTCGGGGTCGAGCCCGCCATGGCGCAGCACATTGGGATGCACCATGCCGCAGCCGAGGATCTCCATCCAGTCGGAGCCTTCGCCGAAGCGCACTTCGCCGGGCCTGGAGCGGTCGCACTGGATGTCGACCTCGAGGCTGGGTTCGGTGAACGGGAAGAAGGACGGCCGGAAGCGCATCTTGACCGAGGGCACTTCGAAGAAGGCCTTGCAGAATTCCTCAAGCACCCACTTCATGTTGGCGACATTGGCCGTCTTGTCGATCACCAGCCCCTCGACCTGGTGGAACATCGGCGAATGGGTGGCGTCCGAATCCTGCCGGTAGGTTTTTCCAGGAATGACGATCCGGATCGGCGGCTTCTTCGTCTCCATGGTACGGATCTGCACCGGCGACGTGTGGGTGCGCAAAAGCTTGCGCTCGCCCTTCTCGTCCGGCTGGAAGAAGAAGGTGTCGTGCATCTCGCGCGCTGGATGGCCTTCCGGGAAATTCAGCGCGGTGAAGTTGTAGTAATCGCTCTCGATATCCGGACCTTCGGCGATCGAGAAACCGAGGTCGCCGAAGATCGCCGCGATCTCGTCGATGACCTGGCTGATCGGATGGATGCGGCCGCGCTCGGCCGGCGACTGCCGCACCGGCAGCGTCACGTCGACCTTTTCGGCGGCCAGGCGGGCGGTGATCGACACGTCCTTCAGCTCGACCTTGCGGGCCGTCAGCGCCTCGGTGACCCGGTTCTTGAGGCCGTTGATAACAGGGCCCTTGAGCTGGCGCTCCTCGGCGGTCATGGCGCCAAGCGTTTTCAGCATCTCGGACACGGTGCCCTTCTTGCCGAAGGCAGCGATGCGCACGGCCTCGATGGCCGGTTCATCGGCGGCCGACGCGATGTCGGCAAGCAACGAGGCTTCCAGGGCTTCAAGATTTCCAGCAGTGGCGTTCACGGCGAAGCTCTCTCGATCGGGCGACCGACACCATTTGGGTTCGTCGTCACCATTTTGGTTACATCAGGCATAAGAAAACCCGCGCCAGCCGTGCCAGCGCGGGTTCCCCAAATCAGAATTTCGAATGCTTGGGAAGCGCTGGTCTTAGGCGACAGCGCTTTCAAAAGCGTTCGGCGTGGTGTTCTTCAGATATTCGAGCGCGACCTTGGCCTTGGCCACCAGTGCGGCGAAAGCCTGCGGCTCATGGATGGCCATGTCCGACAGGATCTTGCGATCGATCTCGATGCCCGACTTGTTGAGGCCGTCGATGAAGCGGCCATAGGTCAGGCCGTGCTCGTGCGTCGCGGCGTTGATGCGCTGGATCCACAGCGCGCGGAACGAGCGCTTGCGGTTCTTGCGGTCGCGATACGCGTACTGCATCGACTTTTCCACCGCCTGCTTGGCGATGCGGATGGTGTTCTTGCGGCGGCCGTAGAAGCCTTTCGCGGCTCTCAGGACCTTCTTGTGCTTGGCGTGCGAGGTGACGCCTCTCTTTACGCGTGCCATGTCATGATCTCCTTAAAACGTGTCCGGACCGAATGCCTTAGAGGCCGTTCGGCAGAAAATTCTTGATGACCTTCTTGCCATCCGGTTCAGCCAGAACCATCGTGCCGCGGGCATTTCGAATGAACTTGTTGGAACGCTTGATCATGCCGTGACGCTTGCCGGCCGCAGCCGACAGGACTTTACCCGTACCTGTGATCTTGAACCGCTTTTTGGCGGCGGATTTGGTCTTCATCTTGGGCATTTTGCTACTCCGTATTGTTGGCGCACTATCGCGCTTCTTGTTCGCTTCGGGCCGACCAAAGCCCGAAAAGCAAATGAAACCGCCACGGCATGCCCTGCCGGGCGGTTTTCTTGAACGGCGGTCCTATACGTCAAAGCAGACGGCTGTGCAACACCCACTGCGCGGCTCCACACTTCGTGGGGCGAGGAGACCTGGCACCCGCATTGGCTTTTCCGCCGATTTCGGGCAAACCTCGTCGCCTGTAATCGCGATGGAGAAGCCTGATGTTCCGATGGGGTGTGTTGTCGACGGCCAAGATCGGCCGCGAGCATTTGTTGCCGGCAATGGTCGAGGCGGAGAACGGCGTTCTGTCGGCGATCGCCAGCCGCGACCTGTCGAAGGCCAAGGCACTGGCCGAACGCTTCGGCGCGCGCCACGCCTTCGGCTCCTATGAGGACCTGCTCGCCTCCAGCGAGGTCGACGGCATCTACATCCCGCTGCCGACCTCGCAGCACGTCGAATGGACGGCCAAGGCGATCGAGGCCGGCAAGCATGTGCTGGTCGAAAAGCCGCTGGCGCTCGACGCCAAGGACATTCTCCCCCTGATCAAGCTGCGCGATGCCAAAAAAGTGCTGGTCTGCGAGGCCTTCATGGTCGTCTACCACCCGCAATGGATCAAGGTGCGCGACCTCATCGCCAGCGGCGCCATCGGCCGGCTGCGGCATGTGCAGGGCGCGTTCTCCTATTACAATGTCGACCCCAACAACATGCGCAACCAGCTCGATCTCGGCGGCGGCGCGCTGCCCGATATCGGCGTCTATCCGACTGTCTCGACGCGCTTTTCCACGGGCAAGGAGCCGCTGCGCGTGCAGGCGACGATCGAGCGCGACAAGAAATTCGGCACCGACATCTACTCCTCGATCCGCGCCGATTTCGGCGACTTCGAGCTGTCCTTCTACCTGTCGACGCAGATGGCGGCGCGCCAGGGGATGGTGTTCCATGGCGAGAAGGGTTTCATCGAAGTGTTCTCGCCCTTCAACGCCGGGCTCTACGACCATCACCGCGTCGAACTGCACAACCAGAACCACACCGACGCGCAAGTGTTCCGCTTCCCCGGCACGCAGCAATACCGTCTGGAGGTCGAGACCTTTGCGCGGGCGGCGCAGGGCGGCAAGGAACGCGTCTTCACGCTGGAGGAGTCCGTGCTCAACCAGAAGGTCATCGACGCCATCTTCCGCGCCGGCGGCAAGGACGGTTGGGAGGCCGTCTAGCCCTTTGTTTGACGCAATTCCGGACGGAAAGCCATTTCACACGTTTTCTGGAATTGATTCAGCCGGCTAATGGGGGAGTAAAAGATGGCTGAAGATGCGGACGTGATCATTGTCGGCGCCGGCCTTGCCGGGCTGGTTGCCGCCGCCGAGCTTGCCGAGGCCGGCAAGAAAATCATCATCGTCGACCAGGAGCCGGAACAGTCGCTGGGCGGTCAGGCGTTCTGGTCGTTCGGTGGCCTCTTCCTCGTCGATTCGCCCGAGCAGCGGCGGATGCGCATCCGCGATTCGCATGATCTGGCGCTCGAGGACTGGCTGGGCACCGCTGCTTTCGACCGCCCGGAGGATTTCTGGCCGCGTCGATGGGCCGAGGCCTATGTCGGATTTGCCGCCGGCGAGAAACGCTCCTGGCTCATGCAGCGCGGCCTGAAATTCTTTCCCGTCGTCGGTTGGGCCGAGCGCGGCGGCGGCAATGCCGTCGGCCACGGCAATTCGGTGCCGCGCTTCCACATCACCTGGGGCACCGGGCCCGGTGTGCTGGAACCCTTCGTCCAGCGCGTCCGCGAAGCCGAGAAAAGCGGGCTGATCCGCTTCAAATTCCGCCACCGCGTCAACGAATTGACCCGCTCGGGTGCCACCGTCAACGGCGTGCGCGGTAACATATTGCAGCCGAGCACGGTCGAGCGCGGCCAGAAGAGCTCGCGCGACATATCAGGCGATTTCGAGCTCAAGGCGCAAGCGGTGATCGTCGCCTCCGGCGGCATCGGCGCCAACCATCAACTTGTCCGGGAAAACTGGCCGCAGCGGCTGGGCGCGGCACCGAAGCGCATGATCACCGGCGTGCCCGACCATGTCGACGGCCGCATGCTGGCGATTACCGAAGCGGCTGGCGGCAACATTATCAACCGCGACCGCATGTGGCACTATGTCGAGGGCATCAAGAACTGGGCGCCGATCTGGACCGACCATGCAATCCGCATCCTGCCCGGCCCGTCATCGCTGTGGCTCGATGCCAGGGGCAGGCGCCTGCCGGTGCCGCTCTATCCCGGCTTCGACACGCTGGGCACGCTCAGCCACATCATGAGCACCGGCTTCGACTATTCCTGGTTCATCCTGACCAAAAAGATCATCCAGAAGGAGTTCGCCCTGTCGGGTTCCGAGCAGAACCCCGACCTGACCGGCAAGAGCTGGCGCCAGGTGCTTGGCCGCGCCACATCGGGCATTCCGGGTCCGGTGAAGGCGTTCATGGAGAAGGGTGAGGATTTTATCGTCGAGTCGGACCTGCTGACACTGGTCGCCCGCATGAACGCGCTGGCCGGCGGCGAGCCGCTGCTTGAACTTGCCCAGGTCGAGCGCGAGATCCGTGCCCGCGACCGGCAGCTCGACAATCCGTTCTCCAAGGACATGCAGATCACCGCGTTGCGCGGCGCCCGCGCCTATCTCGGCGACCGGCTGATCCGCACGGCAAAACCGCACAAGATGCTCGACCCTGCAAGTGGCCCGCTGATTGCGGTGCGCCTCAATATCCTGACCCGCAAGACGCTGGGCGGCCTGCAGACCGATCTCGACAGCCGCGTGCTGGGTGCCGACGGCCAGCCGGTCGCGGGGCTCTATGCCGTCGGCGAAGCCGCCGGCTTCGGTGGCGGCGGCGTGCATGGCTATGCGGCGCTCGAAGGCACGTTCCTCGGCGGCTGCATCTTTTCCGGCCGCAGCGCCGGCCGGGCGGCGGCCGCCTCGGTGCAATAAGGCTCGAACCGTCAGGCGATGAAATCGCTCGTCAGAGCCAGATACCCTGCCCAAGGGCGGATACCGCCTCAGTGATGCGGGTGAAGCTCGCGCGGGCGCGGCCGACCATGTGCCGGCCTCTCAGATAGCCATGCACCAGCCCAGCTTCCTCGAACCAATATGCCCATCCGCCCGCGGCGATGACGCGGTCGCGATAGGCTGCGCCATCGGACGACAGCGGGTCGCACTCGGCAGTGATCAGCACCGTCGGCGGCAGGTTGGAAAAGTCGCTGTCGGCAAGCGGGGCCAGTGTCGTGTCGCCGCTGCGATCCTGACCGCCGGTGCGGATGTACTTGTAGAATTCGAGATCGCGCATGGTCAGCATCGGTGCTTCGGCATGCCTAACATAAGATCCCTTCGAGCGGTCGCCGCCGAGGCCGGGATAGATCAGCATTTGGCCGATCGGTCTTTTCGCGTGGTGGCGCGTCGCATGGCTGACGGCAGCGGCAAGATTGCCCCCGGCGCTGTCGCCGCAAAGCACGATAGGGTGCGAGCGGGTGGTAGTGGCCCATTCGAAGGCGCTCATCACGTCGTCGAAAGCCGCCGGATGCAGGTGTTCCGGCGCCAGCCGGTAGTCGACCGAGACCACCTCAAAGCCGGTGCGTGCGCACAGCTCGGCGCAGACATCGTCGTGGCTGTCCAGCCCGCCGAGGATGAAACCGCCGCCATGGAAATAGAGCACCGTCGTCTCTGCCTGCGACGCGCTTCGGTAGATGCGGATCGGGATGTCGTGCGTGGGCGTTGCAATGGCGGAGGTTTCAACCGCAACGCCGTCGGGATAGCCGGCGAAGAACTCGCGGCACATGCGGTCATAGATCTCGCGCTGCTGTGCGATCGTGTAGTCGATCGTATCGGGCGGATAATAAGAATTGGTCCGATCGATGAACGCCCAGGTCTCGGCGTCGATGAGGGTTCTGTAGTCGGTCATGGGAGCCGGGCTGCCGCTACTTCCCCTTCCACACCGGGTCGCGCTTCTCGGCAAAGGCGCGAAAACCTTCCATATTGTCGTCGGAGCCGTAAAGGGCATCGACGGTCGGCAACTGGCGTCGCGTTACCTTGTTCATCGCGTCCTGGAAGGTGAGCGCTTCGGCCACCCGCGCCGTCTCCTTGATGGCGGCAAACACGAGCGGCGGGCCGCCGGCGAGCAGCCGGGCGATCTCCCAGACGCGGTCTTCGAGCTTCTCCTTGGGCAGCACTTCGTTGACCAGGCCCCAGCGATGCGCTTCCGCGACATCCATCCAGCGGCCGGTGAGCAAAAGGTCCATGGCAACATGATAGGGGATGCGCTTCGGCAGTTTGATCGTCGCCGCGTCTGCCAGGGTGCCGGCGCGGATTTCGGGCAGCGCGAAGGAGGAATGATCGGAGGCATAGATGAGGTCGCAAGACAACGCCAATTCGAAGCCACCGCCGACCGCCATGCCGTTGACGCAGGCGATGACCGGCTTGTTGAGGTCGCGCAGTTCCTGCAGGCCGGCGAAGCCACCGACGCCATAGTCGCCGTCGACCGCATCGCCGCCGGCAGCCGCCTTCAAATCCCAGCCGGCGCAGAAGAACTTGTCGCCGGCGGTCTTGACGATGGCGACGCGCAAGCCAGGATCGTCGCGGAAGGCCTTGAAGGTTTCGCCCATCAGCCGCGAGGTCTTCAGGTCGATGGCGTTGGCCTTGGGCCGGTCGAGCGTCACCTCGAGGATGGTGCCCTCGCGGCGGGTCGAAATGACGTCAGACATTCTTCTTGTCTCCCAGCACCAGCAGCGCGTCAGCGATCCAGGCGCCCTTGCCCTCGGTGCAGACGATCAGCGGGTTGATGTCGAGTTCCTCGATCTCGCCGGCATTCGTCTGCACGAAGGCGGCAATGCCCGAGATGGCGTCGATAGCCGCCGCGACATCGGCTTTCGGCCGGCCGCGATAGCCTTCGAGCAGCGGGAACAGTTTGAGGCCGCGCAACGCCGCCTCGATGTCGTCGCGGGTTGCCGGCAGCATCAGCGTGACGCTGTCGCGCAACAGCTCGACCAGCACGCCGCCGGTGCCCAGCGTCATCACCGCACCGAACATCGGATCGCGGGTGAAGCCGACGATCAGTTCGGCGACACCGTCGCGTACCATGCGCTCGACATAAAGGCCGGTGCCGAGCGGCAGCAGGTCATGCGCCGCCGTGCTGACGGATTCGGCGTCCTTGAGGTTGAGCCTGACAGCACCAACCTCGGATTTGTGAGTGACGCCCAGCGCCTTCAGCGCCACCGGAAAGCCGAGCGCCATCGACGAGATCACCGCCTCGACCGCGTTGGCGGCGCGTTCGCCCTTGGGCACCGGCAGGCCGGCCTTGATCAGCCGCGATTTTGCCTCGGCCTCGTCTGGCGTGATGTGGTCGCCGCCGGGCGCGCCGGAGGCGGACGTGTCGATCGGCTGCGCCTGCGGCTCGCGCCACGCCCAGCCAATGAAGGCAGCCGCCTGGGCTGCGTCCATGGCTTCGGAAATGCCAAACAGCGGCACCATGCCGCGCGCCATCAGCCCGGCAGTGTATTCCTCAGGCAGGTTTTCCGGCAGCGAGGAGACGATGGCGCCCTGCGCCTTGTTGGTATTCAGCGCCGATTCGAAGGCGCGCAGCGTCGCCCACCAGTCGGTGTCCGAGCAGCGGTCGGGGCGCGGGAAGTCGAGCACCAGCATGTTGAGGTCGAAGCCGCCCGACACCATGGCGGTGAAGGTGGCGGTCATCGCCGGCTCGTTGTTCCAGATGAAGGTGTGGTAGTCGAGCGGATTGGCCACCGCGACCAGCGGCCCGAGCGTCGATTTGACATGGGCGCGGTGCTTGCCGGTCAGTTCAGGGAAATTGACCCAGCGGCCCTCGGCGCTGTCGGCCATGACCGACGCCTCGCCGCCCGAGCAGCTCATCGACGACAGACGATAGCCGGGCAAGGGTCCGGTGACGTGCAGCAGCTTCAGCGCCTCGATGAAGGCGGGGATCGAATCGACGCGGGCGATGCCAAGCCGCCTCAGGAAGGCGCCCGACGCCGCGTCCGAGCCGGCCAGCGAGGCGGTGTGCGAGACCGTCGCCTGTCTGGCCTGTTCCGAGCGGCCGACCTTCATGGCGATGATCGGCTTCTTCAGCTCGCGGGCTCGCGCCGCCAATCGCTCGAAGCCGGCCACCGAATCGAAAGCCTCGATATGCAGGCCGAGCGACGTGACCCGCTCGTCCTCGATCAGGCCGAGCGCCATTTCGGACAGGCCGGTCTGCGCCTGGTTGCCGGCGGTCATCAGAAAGGCGATCGGCAGGCCGCGCTTCTGCATCGTCATGTTGATGGCGATGTTGGACGACTGGGTGATGATGGCGACGCCTTTGCCACCCTCGGCCAGCCTGATGCCGCCATGCTGGTCCGGCCACAGGAGCGCGCCGTCGGCATAGTTGATCAGGCCATAGCAGTTCGGCCCGATGATCGGCATCGAGCCGGCAGCAGCGACCAACTCAGCCTGCAGCCGCTCGCCATCGTCGTCATAGGCCTCGGTTTCGAGGAACCCCGCGGCAAAGCAGACGGCGCCACCGGCGCCACGCTCGGCCAGCGCCTTGATCACCTCGATGGTCAGGTGGCGGTTGACACCGACAAAGGTAGCGTCCGGCGCACCGGGCAGATCGGCCACTGAACGATAGGCCTTGCGGCCGGCGACCTCATCCTTGGTCGGGTGCACCGGCCAGATTTCGCCGGCAAAGCCCATCTTGATCGACTGCGCGACGACGGCCGCAGCCTGCGCACCGCCGAAGACAGCGATCGACTTCGGCCGCAGGAGACGTTCGAGTTTATGCATAATGGTCTTCTCGTTGGAGCATGGTCTCTAGCAAAAACCGGATACCACTTTTCGGGATCATGCTCAGGCTCCAAACGGGCGCAGCAGCGCCCGTGAAATGATATGGCGCTGTATCTCGGACGTGCCTTCCCAGATACGCTCGACGCGCGCGTCGCGCCAGATGCGCTCCAGCGGCAGGTCGTCCATCAGCCCCATGCCGCCATGGACCTGGATCGCTTCATCGGCGACAAAGGCGAGCATTTCGGTGGCCTTCAGCTTGGCCATGGCCATGTCCTGATCGGTGACGGTGCCCTGATCGTACTTCCAGCCGGCCTCGAACACCATCAGGTCAGCGGCCTTCAGTTCGGTCGCCATGTCGGCGAGCTTGAACGACACGCCCTGGAACTTGCCGATCTGCTGGCCGAACTGCTGACGCTGCGCGGCATATTCGACGGCATGGCCTAGTGCCCGCTCGGCGCGGCCGAGACAGGTCGCACCGACCTGCAGGCGGGTGGCGCCGAGCCAGGAATTGGCGACGTCAAATCCCTTGTGAACCTCGCCAAGGACCTGGCTTGCGGGAAGCCGGCAATCGTCGAATTCGAGGATGGCGTTGGTGTAGCCGCGATGCGAGACGTTGCGATAGCCGTCGCGCACGGCAAAGCCCTTGGTCCCCTTGTCGACGAAGAAGGCGGTGATCTTCTTGCGTTTGCCACGCGGCGAATCCTCCTCGCCCGAGGCCATGAAGACGATGGCGAAGTCGGCGAGATCGGCATGGCTGATGAAATGCTTGGTGCCGTTCAGGACCCAGTCGTCGCCGTCCTGCACGGCGGTCGCCTTCATGCCGCGCAGGTCGGAACCGGCAGCCGGCTCGGTCATCGCCAGGCAGTCCCATTTCTCGCCACGGATGCAAGGGAACAGATATTTTTCGCGCTGCTCCGGCGTTCCGGCCAAAAGGATGTTGGAGGGCCGCGCCACGCAGGTCCAGTGCAGGGCATAGTTGGCGCGGCCGAGTTCCTTTTCGTAGAGCAGCCAAGTCACCGTATCCAAGCCCGCGCCACCGACGTCCGCCGGCATGTTGGCGGCGTACAGGCCGGCTTCGATCGCCTTGGCCTTGATCTCCTCGATCAGCTCGCGGCGCAGCACGCCGGTGCGTTCCACCTCGCGTTCATGCGGGTAAAGCTCGTTCTCGACGAAGGCACGCGTCGTCTCGACAATGAGCTTCTGTTCCTCCGACAGCCCGAAATCCATGGTCTCAGCCTTTCTTCTTGCCGGTTTTTTTCTTCGGCTTTTCGGCTTTCTTCACCGGCTTGCTCGCCTTGGCCTTCTCGGCCGCCTTGGAGGCGGTCGGCTTCTTGGCCGCCAGCTTGGCCAGTTGCTTGGTGTAGTCCTTGTGCAGGGCACCGGCGCCCCAGCCCTTGCCTTTGTTCTGTTTCGACAGCGCGTCCATGATGGCGACCAGATTGTCGTCGCGGATCTTTTCCAGTTCGCGGATCGACAGGCCATGCGCCTGGTCGTCGGACTGCGTGGCGATCAGGTCGACCAGCTCGTCGTTGAACTCCGGCACATCCATCAGCTTGGTCCATGGCCACTTCAGGCACGGACCGAACTGCGCCATGAAGTGGCGCATGCCGGCCTCGCCGCCGGCGACGCGATAGACCTGGAACATGCCCATCTGCGCCCAGCGCAGGCCGAAGCCGTAGCGCATGATGTCGTCGAGTTCCTCGACCGTGCAGATGCCGTCCTTGATCAGCCACAGCGCCTCGCGCCATGCGGCTTCGAGCAGGCGGTCGCCGACGAAAGCCTCGATCTCCTTGCGGATGACGACAGGCTTCATGCCGATCGAGGCATAGATCTCCTTGGCGACCTCGATCGCCTCGGGAAAGGTCTGCTCGCCGCCGACGATCTCGACCAGCGGCAGGAGATAGACCGGGTTGAACGGATGGCCGACGACCAGCCGCTCCGGATGCTTCTTCATCGCCACCTGCATGTCTGTCGGCTTGATGCCGGAGGTCGACGAACCGACAATGGCGTTGGCCGGCGCATGGGCGTCGATCTCGGCCAGCACGCGGTGCTTGAGATCGAGCCGTTCCGGCACGCTCTCCTGGATGAAGTCGGCATCGGCCACCGCCTCGGCGATGGTCTTGGCAAAGGTCAGCTTGCCCTCTTTCGGCAGGCCGCCAGGCACCATCTGCTTGTAGGCGCGGCGCGCGCCCTTCATCACTTCGCTGACCTTGCGCGACGCCTCGGGATCGGGGTCGAAGATCGACACGTCGATGCCGTTGAGCAGCAGCCGCGCCACCCAGCCGGCGCCGATGACACCGCCACCGATGGCGGCTGCCTTGTTGATGATGCTCATGCGGAAGCTCCGGTTCTTGTCGTGGCGGTTGTGGGATCGATGAGGGGCACGCGCTCGCCGGCGCGGATCACAGTAGGGTCGTAGGCCTTGCGGGCAAAGACTTCGAGCACGAAGGGCCGGAAGAATTCGATCGGCAGCGTGTCATAGTCGGGGTCGAAGCTCGACTGGTCCCAGCGCTCGCAGAACTGGTCGCAGTCGCCGAAATAGGCGTGGCCGGCGAAGCGGTCGCGGGCATGGCGGTTGCCGCCGAGGTGATGGGCATAATAGAGCCGCTGGAAGTCGCCATGCTTCTCCACCACCCAGGTGCATTGCTCGCGCACGAAGGGCTTCAGGATTGAAGCCGCATACTCATCGTGATTGTAGGGTGCGTAGATGTCGCCGATGTCGTGCAAAAGCGCGCAGGCGATCCAGTCGGTGTCGGCGCCATCGCGCCAGGCGCGCGTCGCCGCCTGCAGCGAATGGCCGAGCCGGGTGATCTTGTAGCCGGACAGGCCCTCATCGAGTTGGACCAGCGCGGCGAGCAGCCGCTCGCCGGTCCGAGCCGCGTAGTCGATTTCATGCGCGGTCAGGAACTCGTAGTCGTCCCGGTCGCCATCCTTCATCGCGGTGAATTTTACTGTTGCCATGCCGACCTCCCAGCACTTCGGCCTAAGCGGCGATGGGCGCCCGCTTGGTCAGGTTCAGCTTCTTGCGCACTTCCTCGGGTCCAAGGATCCTGGCGCCCAGATTGGTGACGATGCTGGCGGCACGCTCGACCAATTGCGCATTGGTCGCCAGCACGCCCTTGTCGAGCCACAGATTGTCTTCCAGCCCGACGCGGACATTGCCGCCGGCCAGCACTGCGGCGGCGGCATAGGCCATCTGGTTGCGGCCGATGGCGAAGGCCGACCAGTTCCAGGTCGACGGCACATTGTTGACCATCGCCATGAAGGTGTTGAGGTCGTCAGGCGCCCCCCACGGCACGCCCATGCAGAGCTGCACCAAGGCATCCGGGTTGAGCACCTTTTCCTCGACCAGCTGCTTGGCGAACCACAAATGGCCGGTGTCGAAGGCCTCGATCTCCGGCTTGACGCCGAGTGCCGTCATCATGCCGCCCATGGCCCGCAGCATGCCCGGCGTGTTGGTCATGACATAGTCGGCTTCGGCAAAATTCATGGTGCCGCAGTCGAGCGTGCAGATTTCCGGCAGGCACTGGCGCACATGTTCCATGCGGTTGGTGGCGCCGCCCATGTCGGTGCCTTTTTCATTCAGCGGCAGCGGCGCTTCCGGCGAGCCGAACACCATGTCGCCGCCCATGCCGGCGGTCAGGTTCAGGATGACGTCGACGTCTGCCGCGCGGATGCGCTCGGTCACCTCGCGGTAGAGATGCACGTCGCGCCTGGGCTTGCCGGTTTCGGGCTCACGGACATGGCAGTGGACGATCGCGGCACCCGCCTTGGCCGCATCGATCGCCGAATCGGCGATCTGCTTGGGCGAACGCGGCACATGCGGGCTGCGATCCTGCGAACCGCCGGAACCGGTCACGGCACAGGTAATGAAAACCTCACGGTTCATCGCAAGCGGCATCGAAATCCTCCCAATCAAGATTGCCACGCATGTCGCCCAAAAGTGGGAACCGGTTTGGGACAACGACATGCACAAGAGCTGCCCCAACAATGCCTGACTTGTCGGAAACTGTTTTGCGTTTTACGAAGGGCATATGATCAAAAGCGAAAAACCAACGATCTTTCGCGCCGAGCGCTCGCCGCTCAAGGTGACGCTGCTGGTGTTTTCCGGCTCGTCCATCATGTGTGTGGCGTCGGCCGTTGATCCCTTGCGCGCCGCCAACCGCATCTCCGGCGAGACCCTGTTCGATTTCAGGCTGGTCTCGGTAACTGGCGAGGCTCCGGTCACCACCTGCGGCCTGCCGGTGGCGGTCAGTGGCAGGTTCGACGCGGCTGAGCCAACCGACGTTCTTGTCGTCGTCGCCGGTTTCGGCACCCAGAATTACGCGACATCGGCGCTGCTTTCAGGCTTGCGGCGCGCCGCACGGACGGCGCGCGCTTGCGGCGGCGTCGAGGCCGGCACCTGGCTGGTGGCGCGGGCCGGCCTGCTGGAAGGGCGCAGCGCCACCACCCATTGGGAAGACATGGAGGATTTTTCGTCGGCCTTCCCCGGCGTCGATGTCCGCCCGGATCGCTATGTCATCGATGGGCCGGTCTTCACCTCGGGCGGTGCCTCGCCGACCTTCGACCTGATGCTGCATCTCATTCGCACCCGCCTTGGCATGGCGGTGGCGCTCGATGTCGCCAGCGTCTTCATCTACGACCAGGCACGCGCCGCCACCGACGCGCAGCCTCTGGTCTCGCTCGGCCGGCTCGACGGCTACGATCCGCGGCTGGCGCAAGCCATCCGATTGATGGAATCGCATGTCGACCAGCCGCTGACCATAGAAGCGGTGGCAAAGCGCGCCGGCGTGACGGCGCGGACGCTGGAGAGCATCTTTCGCAAATCGATCGGCGAGACGCCGGGTGCCTATTATCTCAGGCTTCGCCTTGGTGCAGCCCGCAGGCTGGTGGTCGATACGCGGGTGGCGATGGCCGATATTGCCGGGCGGACCGGATTTTCGTCCGCCGCCGCGTTTTCCAGAGCGTTTTCGAGAGCTTTTGGCGAGGCGCCAGTCAGACTACGGCGCGGTTAGTGAGTATCCAGTCGGTCGCAGCGGCGAGGTCATCTACCACAGCCGTGGGGGCCGGACTGAAACGTGTTTCGTCGTTTGGACGATACTTGCCTGTCCGCACAAGCAGCGCCGCACCAAGCCCGGCGCGCAGCGCGCCGGCGACATCGCTCTCGGCATCGTCGCCGACCATGACCGCATCGGCGGCCGAGCAGTTCATATTGGCAAGCGCCGAAAGAAAGAAGTCCGGTGACGGCTTGCCGAGCACGACAGGGCTTCGGCCACTGGCGAATTCGAGGGCGGCAACGAAGGCGCCCGTGTCGAGGCTGAGCAGACCGTCTGCATCCTTGAAGGTGCGATTGGTGGCGAGCGCCACAAAATCGGCGCCGGCCACCAGCTCGCGGAACGCCCGGTTGAGCCTGGCATGATCGAAGGCTTCGCCTGCATCTCCGACGATGACGGCCCGCCCATTTGCGCCGTCCAGTCCGGAAAACTCAGGCTCCAGGTTGGGGTGGACGAGCAGATGCGGTGTGAGGCCGTGCCTGCGCAGCCATTCAACGGCGGCACGCGCCGGCGTCAGCAATTCCTCTTCTCCAACCTCGACGCCGAAGGCGGTAAGTTGCGCGATGATTGCCTTGTGTGGTGAGCGAGTTGTGTTGCTGACAAAGCGGAGCGGCAAGCCCGCATTGCGTAGGCGCTCGGTTGCCGAGACAGCGCCCGCTATCGGGGTGTCGCCATTGTAGACGACACCCAAAAGGTCCAGAAGCACCGCGCGTACCATCGGTGAAGGATGACGAAACAGCCTCCGTTCGTCAAACCACAGGGACCATCAAGCGACATCGCGGCTTTCGTGGACAATGCGCGAGCGCATGCTCTTGGCCAGCACCGTTTCAAGTCGCGCTGCAACCGCGCGATCCCATTCGTTTGTGCGCTGCGTGCCGTCTTTCGGATGCGGCATTGCCATCAACCGGTCGATGATCGATCCGGCCTCGCCAGGTGAGAGCAGGGCGTCGATTTCACGTTCGTTTTGCATATCGGTTCGCCTCCTTCTTCCTCTCCGCCACGAGCCAGTCTTATACGAGATACGTGACGGCTGTTTGAAGGCAAGAGCGAGGTTATTGAGGGGCGGCAAAGGGCAAAACCGTGTCGTCGGAGCCGGCCTTGCGCAAAGCCGTTCCCGCGCCTGGCCAGGCCGGGTCGGAGCTTCTACAGCCGCTTCTCGAACAGCACGGTGGTGAAACCGCTGTCCCATTCGTCGTCGGGGTAGCGATCCCTCTCGACATAGCCGACCGCTCTGTAGAGCGTCTGGCTGCGCAGGTTGAACGTGTCGGTTTCCAGCCGCGCCTGCCCAAATCCGGCAGTGCCGATCGCCCGTTCGGCATGGGAAAGCAGCTTGCGGCCGACGCCTTGCCCCTGGCGCGACGCTATCACATGTAGGGCTTCGATGAAGTCTGCGCGCCAATGGATCAGCCCGGCGACGTCGCCGTCGATCTCGGCAACGGCAAATTCCGGCCAGCTCTGGTCGACATAGCGACCGCCAGTATCCGATTCGATGTAGCGCTGCGCCGATTCGTCAGTGATGTGCGGCAGCCATGTGCCTTCGAACGTTTCCTGCAGCACCCGCTTCAACGCCGGGATATCGCTTGCATGCGCCCGACGCACGATGAATCGATCCTCTGCCACTTTCGTCTCCTGCCAGCCGCCGCGTGGCCTTTTCGGCGGCGCGGCACCTTGAACTCGCGCAGGCTGACAAAGACGTGCGATCTTGGCGGCCTGCGCGAAGTGGCTGACTAGCAGAAGGCTCTTGCCGCGGCTTTCAGCCAGAGGTGGTGGATGTCGGTCCAGGGATCGGGTTTCACACGTACCGGTTGACGATGTTTTCCAGCAGTTCTTGGCGGCCCGACCTTGGCTGCGGCTCGATCTTCTTCTTGACCACGCGCTCGGCGATGTCTTCCAGCATGCGCTTTCCGGCAAGCATCGCCTTGCCTTCGGCAGTGCTCCAACCGGCATAACGCTCGGCCAGCGGACCCGACAGCGCCTTGTCCTCGACCATGCGGGCCGCGGCCTTCAGGCCACGTGCACAGGAATCCATGCCGCCGATATGACCGATTAGCAGATCCTGCGGATCGAGCGACTGGCGGCGCAGCTTGGCGTCGAAATTGGTGCCGCCGGTCTTGAAGCCGCCGGCCTGCAGAACCTGATAATAGGCCAGCGCCATTTCCGGCACGTTGTTGGGGAACTGGTCGGTGTCCCAACCCGACTGGTAGTCGTTGCGGTTCATGTCGATCGAACCGAAGACGCCGAGCGCATTGGCCAGCGCCAGTTCGTGCTCGAAGGAATGGCCGGCCAGGATGGCGTGGCCCTGCTCGATGTTGAGCTTGACCTCCTTCTCCAGTCCGAAGCGCTTGAGGAAGCCGTAGACGGTGGCGACATCGTAGTCGTACTGGTGTTTTGTCGGCTCCTGCGGCTTCGGCTCGATCAGGATGGTGCCCTTGAAACCAATCTTGTGCTTGTAGTCGACGACGAGGCTGAGGAACCGGCCCGCCTGTTCCTGCTCACGCGCAAGGTCGGTGTTGAGCAGCGTCTCATAGCCCTCGCGCCCGCCCCACAGCACATAGTTCTCGCCCTTCAGCCGCTTGGTGACGTCGATGCAGTGCTTCACCGTGGCCGCCGCATAGGCAAAGACATCCGGATCGGGATTGGTGGCCGCCCCCGACATGAAGCGGCGATTGGAGAACAGATTGGCCGTGCCCCACAAAAGCTTAACGCCGGTCTGCTTCATTTTTCCGGCGAAGTAGTCGGCGATCTCATCGAGGCGCGCTGCGCTTTCGGAAAAATCCTTGCCCTCTGGCCGCACGTCGGCGTCGTGGAAGCAGAAATAGGGTGCGCCGAGCAGCGAGAACATTTCGAAGGCGACATCGGCCTTCAGCTTTGCCAGCTCCATCGTGTCGGTGCCGCCCGCCTTCGGGAACCACGGCCGGTCGAAGGTCTGGCCGCCGAAAGGATCGCCACCCGGCCAGGCGAAGGAATGCCAGTAGGCGACGGCAAAGCGCAGATGATCTTCCAGCCGCTTGCCGGCCACCACCTCATCGGGATTGTAGAACCGGTAGGCCAGCGGATTGGTCGAATCCGGCCCCTCGTATTTGATCTCTTTGATGTCGCCGAAAAAACCGCTGCTCATGATCTTTGTCCTCTTTCGAATAGATCGCCCTGATTACCTCAGGCGTAATTGGTTTCGCTCTTCCGCTGGCCGAAAAGGCTCATGTCAAAACCGTCAAACGAAGGAGACAGACCATGACCGACCTCAACACGATTGCCAAAAACTACATCATCGCCTGGAACGAGAGCGACGCGGAACGCCGGGCCGAATTGCTCAAGGCGACCTTCACCGAGGACGTAAGCTATCGCGATCCGCTGATGCAGGGCGACGGCCATGAAGGGGTCGCGGCTCTGATTGACGGCGTGCAGCAGCGTTTCGCCGGCTTCCGGTTCTCGCTGAAGGGCACGCCGGACGGTTTTGCCGACAAGATCCGCTTCTCGTGGAATCTCGGCCCGGAGGGCACTCCCTCGATCATCGAAGGCACCGACATCGGCATCATCGAGAACGGTCGCCTCAAGAGCGTTACCGGCTTTCTCGACAAGGTGCCGGCACAATAACGCCGTCCTGATGGGCCGCGACGAGGGTGGGAAACCGCTCACGCCGTGGCTCCTTTGATGGCCGGATACAGCGCCCGGTAGCGTTGATAGGCATCCGCATAGGCGCCGCCCAGGGCTGCGTCCGGTTCGATCGTCGCATCGGTTGCTGGTGCCGTGCAGATGCTGAGCGGATCCGCACCCGTCGCCGCGATCAGGCCAAGCCGGGCCGCGCCGAAGGCGGCGCCGAAATCGCCGTCGGCGGGAATGTAGACGGGCAGGCCAAGGGCGGTGGCGATCGCTTTCAGCCAGTAGCGCGAGCGCGAACCGCCGCCGATCGCCGTCACCCGCGTCAAGGTCGTGCCGGCTGTGGCCAAGGCTTCGAGGCTGTCACGGAAGGCAAAGGCGACGCCTTCGAGCACGGCCTGCGTCAGCACGGCGCGGCTCGATTCATGTGCCAAGCCTGTGAACGCGCCACGAATGGCGGAATCATTGTAAGGCGTGCGCTCGCCCGAGAGATAAGGCAGGAAGGACACGCCGCTCGGGGCCTTCAGCGTATCGCCGAGTTCGGCGGTCAGTTCGCCGGCGCCTTTGCCCGTGATCTCCGCCAGCCAGTTCAGTGAATCGGTCGCCGACAGGATGACGCCCATCTGATGCCAGGTGTTCGGGAGCGCGTGGCAGAAGGTGTGGACGGCGCTTGCCGGGTTGGGCAGGTAGGAAGCATTGGCGGCAAACAGCACGCCCGAGGTGCCGAGCGAGACGAAGGCGTGGCCCGCGCCCACCGTGCCCATGCCGCAGGCTGACGCGGCATTGTCGCCGGCGCCGCCGGCGATCGGGATGCCGGCCGGCATGCCCCATTTTGCGGCAAGTTCGGCGCGCAAGGCGCCGGCCTTCTCGGTGCCCTCGACCAACGACGGCATCTGCTTTTCATCGAGCGATGTCGCGGCGAGCAGGTCTGCGCTCCAGTGCCGCTTGCCGACATCGAGCCAGGAGGTGCCGGCCGAATCCGACATTTCCGAAATGTGTTCGCCCGAAAGCCAGAGCCGCAGGAAATCCTTCGGCAGCAGCACTTTTGCGACCTTGGCGAAGACAGCGGGCTCGTTGTTCTTCACCCAGGCAAGCTTCGGCGCGGTGAAGCCGGGAAACACGATGTTGCCGGTCAACTGGCGAAAGCGTGGGTCGGCGTCAAGTGCGGCCGCCTCGGCATGGCTGCGCGTGTCGTTCCACAGGATGCAGGCCCGCAGCACCTTGTCGGCGGAATCGAGCAGGGTCGCGCCATGCATTTGACCCGACAGGCCGATGCCTTTCACGGCGGCAAGCTGCCCTGGATGGGAAGCCTTCAGTTCGGCGATTGCTTCTTCGCAGGCGCGTATCCAGTGAGACGGATCTTGTTCCGACCAGCCCGGATGCGGCCGCGATACGTCGAGCGATGCATGGCCGGAGCCGATGACGGTCTGGCCGGCATCGATCAGCAGCGCCTTGACGCCCGACGTGCCCAGATCGAGGCCGAGATACATGTTTTCCTCCCCATGCCATTAATTTTTTCGGATCTCGAAAAAATCTGGCTTGGCCAGTTTTTAAGACAAGATCCGCTTCGGGTCAATTCTCTGACAAATCAGCGGCGCGTCGCGAAAGCAGCGCTGACAGCGGACTGTCGGGACGCGCCATCGAACGTTCTGCCGCAAGCGCCCTGGCCAGCCCACCGTCACCGGCCCGCAGGGCAGCTTCGATCAGTGTCAGGTCGATGACGTCGCGCTGGGCATGGCTGCCGCCGAAACGATGGGCGATCGCTCGGATCGGCCGGATCAGGCGAACGGTCTCGGCATAGTTCCCGGCGCCGAATGCCTTGATGGCGAGCGTCAGCGGATGGCCGACATCCCGGGTGAAAACGGCGTTGTCGTCGCTGCCGCGCATGGCCTCGCGCTGTGCCTCTAGAAGGATTTGGGCAGGCGCGTCGAGCCCGGCGCCGACAAAGGCCATCATCGCGTGGGCATCGTTGAAGGCATAATTGCCGGCGCCGGCCTTGGGGGCCCAGTTGGCGGCGAGCGCTGCCCAGCGGTCGCTGGCATCGGCGCCGCCGAGATAGAGCCGCCACAGGATCGCCGAGGCATCGACCATGTTGAGCGCCAGTGCCGATCGCTCGCCATAGATCGGGCCGTCATAGAGTGACAGCACCTCGTCGGCCTCGCCGAGGTCATAGTGGAACAGCGCCAGGTGCCACCAATTGTGCACTTTGAGGAAGCTCTCCTTCGTCCATGCTTCGGGATTGGCGCGCATCCAGGCAATGCCGTCGCTTTGCCGGCTTTGCATCTCCATGACATGGGCGACGGCATGCTGGGCCCAGCCGTCGCGCGGCTCCAGATCGACCGCGGCGCGGCCAAGCTTCTCGGCTCGTGCATAGTCACCCATCTCCTCCAACCCGAAAGCCTGCATGCCGAGGATGGCGTGGTAGCCCGGCATGCCGCTTTGCCAGGATGGCAGGGCGCCGGCGATGCGGTCGCGCAGCATGCGGGCATTGCCTGTGAAAAAATCGATCTGATGCCCGGTCTGCAGCGCCACCGCGTCAAGCGGGAAGTCGATGCCGATATCCGTGAGAATGCCGCCGGCATGATGCCAGCGCCCGTTGGCGAGATGACCAAGGGCTGTGACATGCGCCTGCTCGCGCGTGGTCGCGGCAAGCGGCAGTGCCGCCTCATGGCAAGCCTTGGCCACGGCCGTCGCCTCTCGCTCGGTGGCGAGGCCGAAGAGATAACCCTTGAAGACATGCGCCATGACGAAGCCGGGATCTTCCGCAATGGCGCGGTCGACGGAGGCTACGGGATCGCCGATAAAGCACTGCAGTTCTCGTACAGCCTGGCTGTAGGGCGTGAACCCCGCCTCCGTTGCGCCCGACAGTGTCAGGCCGAATTCGTCCCTGATTGCCATGCAATGTCCTCCGATCGAGCCGCGATGGGCCCTCGATCCTTCGGCCCAGCGCGATCCTAAAGCATGGGCCACAGACACGCCAACCACGCACTGTGCTGTTCTATTCCAGTGGGTTTTGCAGTTTATCAACCATGAGGCACAGATTAGCCTTTGTAAAATCGAACGAATTGTGGCTTCATTACGGCGCGGGCAAAGGGCTTGAAATCGCGATCTGAGAGGGGACGCGATGCGGCACTTAGAAATGAAGCTTCCAAACAGATGTTTGGAAGACATGTGTGAAACGATTGCTTTGCTGCAGCGAAGGCCTCGCCAGATACATCCATGGTTTATTAGCGTTCTTGCAACTACGGCGCTGGCGTTTCTGCCCAATTCCGCGGCCTTCGCCGCATGCGTACTCGTTCCGTCTCCCGGAAACGACACCTTCACGTGCGACAGCGGGGATTCGGGCGGCAGCCTCACCGACAATGGCGGCGACAACGCGCTGAATTTTCCCGCCGGCGGGACCGGGCAGATATCAGGCAATGTCACCTTTGGCGTCGGCACGGACCGCATCGACATGCAGTCCGGCACCATCACCGGCACCGTCGATCAGGGCGGCGGCACGGATTTCTTCACCATTGGCGCCGGCACCGTCGCCGGCAATGTCCAGCAAGGCGCCGGTATCGACGACTTCAACATGAGTGGCGGCCAGGTAGGTTCGCTCAACCAGGGCGACGGCCTCGACACCTTCACCTGACGGGTGGGCGCATCGTCGATTTCTTCGACGATGGCGACCGTGCTGTCATGACCGGCGGCCGCATCGGCCGCGTCAACATGAAACTCGACAAGAACTATTTCAACATGTCGGGCGGCACCATCGACCGCAACCTTGTCACCGGCTTCGACCAGGACACGATCATCCTGTCGGGCGGTACCATTGGCGGCAACATCAGCGTCAGCGGCGGCAATGACAGCGTCACGGTCACCGGCGTCACGGTCGGTGGCGATATCCTGATGAGCTTTGGCGTCGACAGCTTCGTCTGGAACGATGGCGGCATCATATACGGTGCTGTCGATCTCGGCGGCGACAACGACACCGCCAGGCTGAGCAACCTCACCAACGCCAATCTCGGCGCCACGGATACAATAACCGGGGGCCTCGGCACCGACGCGCTGACCCTCGACAACGTCAAGCTCGACGGCATCAGCCGGCTGCAGAACTGGGAAAGCATCGGCGCCAGCAACGATACCGAGCTGACGCTGGACGGCAATCTGGTGCTTGGCGACAGCGGCACCGGCACCGGCGCACTCAGCGTCGACGCCTCGAGCACGCTGTTTGGCGGCGGCGGCTTCAACGCCTCGATCCAGGCCTTTACGGCAGGCCAGTTGGCGCAGGTCACCAATGCCGGACGCATCGACCTGACCAATGGCGGCTCCGGCGCGACCGACCGTCTGACGATTTCCGGCAACTATACCGGCATCGGTGGCCTGCTGTTCATCCAGACCGAGCTTGGCGATGATTCCTCCGCATCCGACAGGCTGGTGCTGTCGGGCGGGACGGCGTCCGGCTCGACCGGCATCTCGGTGATCAATCTCGGCGGCGCCGGCGCCGAGACCACGCAGGACGGCATCATGGTCGTCCAGGCGGTCAACGGCGCCACCTCCGGCGCCACCACTTTCGCCCTCGACACGCAGGTCGCCGCCGGTGCCTTCGAATATTATCTGTTCAAGGGCGGCGTCAGCGCCGGCAGCGCCGGCAGTGAAGAGAACTGGTATCTGCGCTCGACAGTGACGCCGCCGACCCCGCCGGCACCGGCACCGGCGCCGCCGGCGGTCGAACCGACGCCGCCGCCGGAACCTGAACCGCCTGCGGTCGAGCCGCCGCCGCCGCCGGCGTCCGCGCTGCCGCCGACGCCGCCGCCGACCGAGGGCGACATCAACACCCCACCGGTCGACCCGACGCCGCCGGTGCAGGCCAGCGATCCGGAACCGGCGCCGCCGCCTCCGCCGCAAGCGGCGCCGCCGGCGGACCCACCACCGCCCCCGCCGGTGGTGCCAACCGCAGCGCCCGCTCTTCCAGTGCCGACGCCGCCTGTTGGCCCGCCGCCTGTGCAGCCGGCGCCGCCAACACCAGGAGCGACCGCGGTGCAAGCAGCTGAGATCCCGCTCTATCGCATCGAGGTCCCGGTCTATTCGGCCTTGCCGCCGGTGGCAGAGCATCTGGCGATGACGACGCTCGGCACCTTCCATGAACGGCGTGGCGAGCAGAGTCTGTTGTCGGACACCGAGCTGTCGCCGGTCTGGGGCCGCGTTTTCGGCCAGGACACTGAGATGGGCTGGACGGGAACGGTGTCGCCGTCCTTCGATGGCACTCTGTTCGGCTTCCAGGCGGGTTTCGACCTGTTCGGCCGCGAGACGGCGTCAGGCCAGATCGATCGCGCCGGCCTGTTCGTCGCCTATGCCATCATGAAAGGTGACGTGCGCGGCCAAGCACTGGGATGGAACAATCTGTCCGTCGGCAGCATCGATCTCGACGGCACCAGCGTCGGCGGCTACTGGACCCGTATTGGCCAGGGCGGCTGGTACCTGGACGGCGTCGTCATGGCCACCTTCTTCGGCGGCAACGCAACCTCTTCGCGCGACGTCGGCATCGACGTCGACGGCACCGGCGTCACCGCTTCGCTGGAGGGCGGCTATACCATTGCGCTGGCGCAAGGTTGGACGCTTGAACCGCAGGCGCAACTGGTCTGGCAGCATTTGTCGCTCGACGACACCACGGACCGCTTCTCGTCGATTTCCTTCGATCCCGACGACAGCGTCGCCGGCCGGCTGGGCGTGCGGCTGCAGGGCGAGACTGTTATCAACGGCACGGCGCTGCAGCCTTACCTCAAAGCCAATATCTGGCATGATTTCGGCGGCACCAGCCACGTCAATTTCGACACCACCGACATCTCGACTGAGGGCGGATCGACCTCGTTCGAGTTCGGCGGCGGCCTCGTTGCCAAGGTGACGGACAAGGTCAGCATCTTCGCCACCGGCGATTACACCACCAATCTCGGCGGCGACAAGCGCCGCATTCTCGAGGGCAATCTCGGCGTCAGCGTCAAATGGTGAGCAGGCCAAGATCTTCAGGTGACGCCGATTTGCGACGGCTGTATTCGTGCAGACCGCCGAAGTTTTCGCCGCCTCTCATCGCCCAGCCGGCCGTGCCCTCGGAGCTCTTCTTGCGACGCTGGTGATTGGCGAAATCGTCGACGAGCGCGCCTTTCTCCCCGTCCCTTCACGGGGAAAAGATGGCGGTAGCCAGATGAGCGGCAGCGCCAGCGCCTAACCCTGACCGCCGGTGTTCAGTTCTGAAAACCCTCAATTGCCCGAACGCATCGCCACCGTGGCGATGCCGGCGCCGACCAGCAGCGTGCCACCGGTGCGGTTGAAGATGCGGATCGCCTTGGGATTGCGCACGACGTTGCGGGCGCGCGCCGCGATCAGCGCATAGCCGAAGGCATTGGCGAAGGCGAGTGCCAGGAAGGTCGTCTCGAAGATCAGCATCTGCGTCCAGAAATCGGCGTGCCGGTCGAGGAACTGCGGCAGGAAGGCGACGAAGAAGGTGATGCTTTTCGGGTTGAGCGCGGTGACCAGCCAGGCATGAGCCATCATCTTTGCAGACGACACCGCGTCGGTACGCGGTTCGGCTTTCAGCGCCCCACCGGCGCGAAACAGTTTCACGCCGAGATAGATCAGATAGCCGGCGCCGATCAGCTTCAGGATGGTGAAGACGGTCGCCGAAGCGGCCAGCAGCGCGCCGATGCCCAGCATCGACAATGTCATCGCGGTGAAGTCGCCCAGCGCCACGCCGACAGCCATCGGCAGGGCGGTGCGCCAGCCCTGGCCCAGTGCGTAGGACACGACCAGAAGGATGGTCGGACCCGGAATGATGAGAAGGATTGTCGATGCGGCAGCGAAGGCGGCCCAGTTTTCGAAGGACATGCTCGTCTCCTTTGAGCGTAAAGAAGAGGATAAATCCTTGGCGCCGGGAGAATGTAAAGGGGCGATTTCCCTAATTTCGCCAACGGCAGATCGGTGTCAGTTCGCTCCGCTCAGCGTGCTCACGATATCGGCCAGGCTGACATTGGCGCCGAGAACGATTGCCGCAGCGACAATGGCCGCGGCAAAAAGCTTGATGTCGGTTTTTTAAGGTCTTGCACATGGATCCCCCTCGGTAGCTGCCTGAGAGGGGTAGGAAACGCCGGCGCCTTGAATATGACCCGACGGAAGTCTTTTTGTGCTGCAGCGCTTTGGTCGACGGCCGGGCGGCAGGTCGAACGCCAGCAAGGCAACGCGCAAACGCAGGCAGTACAAGGCCTTCACGCTTTATCAACCATGAATGATGAAAATGCGTTCCATCCGGCCGGACTGTGCTTCCCGCCGACAGCGTAGGGTTGGGTATATGCGTGAGTTGCCGCCAGGTCTGACGCCGCCGCGAAACGGCGACGCAATCGAAACCGATCATCAACTTTCCCGCCGCGCCATCCTGTCCGGGGCAGGGGCGCTGGCGCTGCTCGGCGCCGCCGGTTGTTCGACCTCGGGCGGCGGCCTGCCGGCGCTGGAACTCGACGACACGGTCACCAGTTCATTGCGGCCTATCCGGCCGAGCATCAGCGTCGACAAGCACATCACCAGCCCGGACCTTATGTATGCCTCGCTGACGGATGGCGGCTTCAACGTGCCGGAAGTGCCCTATCTCAAGGTCAAGCCGGAATTCCGCCGCCAGATCGTCGTCGACACGACGGGCGAGGCGCCCGGCACCATCGTCGTCCATCTGCAGGAGCGCATGCTCTATCTCGTCCAGCCGGGTGGTGATGCCATCCGCTACGGCGTCGGCATCGGCAAGGACGGTTTCCGCTGGTCCGGCCGCGCCAACATCCAGTACGGCAGGGAATGGCCGACCTGGACACCGCCGCCCGAGATGATCGCCCGCAAGCCGGAACTGGTGAAATGGCAGGCCGGCCAGCCCGGCGGCCTCACCAACCCGCTTGGTGCCCGCGCGCTCTACATCTACCAGGACGGCAAGGACACCGGCTATCGCATCCATGGTTCGCCCGAATGGTGGAGCATCGGCCAGGCGATGTCGTCGGGCTGCGTGCGCCTTATCAACCAGGACATCATCGACCTCTACAGCCGCGTCACCAAGAAGAACCCGGTCGTCGTCGTCTGATCGTGGCCGCGGTGCGGCCACCTGATCTTTTGCCCGAGCATGATCTCTGGCGAAAACCGGTTGCCACTTTTCGCGATCATGCTCTGGTTCTCCCGTTGCGCCATGCCGCAAGACAGGCGAATGTGCCTGCGAATTCATCGCTCGGGAGACGTCAGGAATGGCCGGAACTTTTGTTATCGCGCAGGGCGGCGGCCCAACCGCCGTCATCAACCAGACGGTGGTCGGGGCGACGCTGGAGATCCGCAAGCGGCATCCTGGCGCCAAGGTGCTGGGCTCCATCCACGGCGTGCGCGGCATTCGTGACGGCAATTATGTCGACCTCTCCGCCATTCCCGAAGACCGGCTGCGGCTGATTGCCGGGACGCCAAGTGCAGCACTTGGCTCGACGCGCGACAAGCCGGATGCCGCCTATTGTGACGTGATCCTCAACGGCCTCAAGAAGGCCGGCGCCGACGCCTTCATCTATATCGGCGGCAACGACACGTCGGGCACGCAACAGATCCTGACCGACGCCGCCGGCGGCAAGATCGCCTTCGTCCATGCGCCGAAAACCATCGACAATGATCTTGAGGAAAACGACCACACGCCGGGCTTCATCTCGGCGGCCGAGTTCGTCGCCGGCGCCTTCCTGTCCGTCGACCTCGATTTCCGCGCTCTGCCCGGCATCTATGTCGGCATCGTCATGGGCCGGCACGCCGGCTTCCTCACGGCAGCCGCCGCGGCCTGGCAACTCGACCCCGACAGCGGCCCGCACCTCGTCTATGTGCCGGAACGGCCGTTCTCGGCCGCCGGCTTCATCGACGACGTGCGCGCCACGCTCGATCGCCACAAGCGCTGCATCGTCGCGGTGTCGGAAGGTGTCAGCACCGCCGACGGCAAGGCGCTGGTCGAAAGCCTGGTGCCGCCAGAGAAGCTGGAGCGCGACGCGCATGGTAACGTCAAGCTGTCGGGCAGCGACCTGCCGGCCGCTCTCGAACGTGCGCTGGCCGAAGGCCTGCCCGGCAAGCGGGCCCGCGTCGATGCGCTCGGCTATATGCCGCGCGGCTATATCGGCGCCATCAGCGCGGTCGACGCGCAGGAGGCGTTCGATGCCGGCGCCTTCGCTGTCACCGTCGCCGAACAGGGCGGCGGCTCGGTGGCGCTGCAATATGACGGCACAAAGACGGTGTTGAAGAAGGTCCCCTTGAAGAACGTCGCCGGCAAGACCCGCCACATGCCCGACGATTTCATGAAGCCCGACGTCAATCAGCTGTCCGATGCCGGCATGGCCTACCTCAGGCGGCTGGTGCCGGAAAAGTACAAGGTCGGGAAGCCGTTCGTCTGATGCAGGCTCACAGGTGATGCCTGGCTCACACGTGATGCCGGGCTGGTTCAGCAAGAGTATCGTCGACGAAAAGACGACGATGCTGACCGAGCCGTTCGTGCATGACTACGTCCGCGCCAACATCTGGCATTTGCGCGGCCGCGATGTCGACCTGCTGGTCGATACCGGCATGGGCATTTGTCCGCTGGCGCCGGAGATCGAAACGCCGGCCGGCAAGCCGCTGCTGGTCGTCGCCACCCACATCCATCTCGACCATGTCGGCTCGCTGCACGAATTCCCGTTGCGGGCCGGGCCAAGGATGAGTGCCGCTCAGTTCGAGAGCATGGATGACACCGCGACCTACGCCTACATGTTCCACGATCTCGACGGTGCCGTCTCCAAACTGCCTGCGCCGGGCTGGAAGGCCGCCGACTATGCGATACCACCCGCGCCGCTGACACGGACGCTTGACGAGGGCGATGTGGTCGATCTCGGCGATCGTCGGTTTCGCGTGCTGCACCTGCCCGGTCATTCGCCGGATTCGATCGCGCTGTTCGACGAGGCCGATGGCCTGTTCTTCAGCGGCGACGCCATCTACGACGACACGCTGATCGACGACCTGCCGGATTCGGACCGAACAGCCTATCGCCGCACGATGCAACGCCTGCTCGACCTGCCGGTCCGCATCGGCCACGGCGGTCACGGGCCGAGCTTCGACGGCAAGCGCATGCACGAGATTGCAACGGCCTATCTCGGGCGAACCGGCGCGGTCTGATGCCTCCGCGAGGCTGGGAAGACGCCTGGCCCGTCGCTTGACGACATTGTGACCGGCCGCCGTCCGGAAATTAAATCTTCGTAAGGTCGCCTGAAAACCCTAAATCGGGCCAATACGCACCCTAGATGCAGGGCTGTCGATCCGGTCGGTTGCCGTGCCAGGCGAGACGGGCAATCGCGACCCTCGACACGCCGGATGGTCAGTTTCCAACGGAGGCGGCCACAGCGCAGGATCAACTCTCGCCCGGACAAACGACCATGTCAGATATCCTTCGCAGACATCGCGTCGCGGCCTTGCTGGGCGCTGCGCTGATCATATCCCCCTTTGTCATCTCTTTCGCCCAAAGTGCGGGCAACGCCGTTCCCACGACCCAGACACCTGTCGCCGGCATCACGGCACCCAACGGCTCGTTCGCCCCCATCGTGGCTGCCGACAAACCGGCGGTGGTGACGGTCACCACCGTCATGAAGGCACAGCCGGAAAGCACGGACGACGGCATGCCGCTCGAGAATTCGCCGTTCGACGAATATTTTCGCCAGTTCTTCGGCGACCAGGGCATGCCCTCGCCAAGGACACCGCCGCAGGAACAGGCGCAGCGCGCCGAGGCACTTGGCTCCGGCTTCATCGTCGCTGCCGATGGCACCATCGTCACCAACAACCACGTCATCGATGGCGCCTCTTCGATCAAGGTGACGCTCGACGACGGCACCGAGCTTCCCGCCAAGCTCGTCGGCCGAGACGCCAAGAACGATCTCGCCGTGCTCAAGGTCAAAGCCGACAAGCCGTTGCCGACCGTCAAATGGGGTGACTCCGACAGGCTGATGACCGGCGACCAGGTGCTGGCGATCGGTAATCCGTTCGGCATCGGCACCACCGTCACCGCGGGCATTGTCTCAGCGCGCGGCCGTGATCTGCACAGCGGCCCGTTCGACGACTTCATCCAGATCGACGCGCCGATCAATCATGGCAATTCCGGCGGTCCGCTGGTCGATGTGAACGGCAATGTCGTCGGCATCAACGCGGCGATCTATTCGCCCAATGGCGGCAGCGTCGGCGTCGGCTTCGCCATTCCATCCGACCAGGCCCAGAAGGTGGTCGCCAAGCTGATGAAGGACGGTTCCATCCAGTACGGCTATCTCGGCGTCGAGATCCAGCCGGTGACGCCGGATGTGGCGAGCGCCATCGGGCTCGATCATCCTGGCGGCGCGCTGGTTTCGCAGGTCAATGACGGCTCGCCGGCCGCCAGCGCCGGGGTCGAGACCGGCGACGTCATCACCAGCTTCGCCGGACAGGATGTGAAGGATCCCAAGGACCTGTCGCGGGCCGTCGCCGACGTGGCGCCCGGCGCCCGGGAATCGCTTGAGGTCTGGCGCAAGGGCAAGGCGGTGCAGATTTCCGTCGATGTCGGCCGCAACAGCGACGATGTGAAGACCGCGTCGGTGACCGACGGGTCCGGTGCGCCCAGCGCCGGGCAAGGCAATCGAGTCCCCGCGATGGGCCTTGGCCTGATGGACATCACGCCCGACATTCGCCAGCAGATGAGCCTTGCCGACAATCAGCACGGCGCGGTGGTTGCCAGCGTCAATCCCGACAAGGCGGCCGCGGCTTCCGGAATCCAGGCCGGCGACATCATTATCGCCGTCAATCAGGTGCCGGTGAAGAGCGCCAGGCAGGTTACCCAGGCGATTGCCCAGGCCGGCAAATCCGGCAGGAAATCGGTGCTGTTGCTGTTGGAGCGCGACGGCGGCCAGATTTATGTCGCGGTGCCGTTTGCCAATGGCTGACACTTAGCGCTCAATCGAGTGCAGGATCGGCGGCCTCGGCGACGAACGAGCCCGCCGATCCCGTTCGTCAAGATTTCGGTTGCCCGCCACGGTATCTTCGAGAAAACTGCATGAGGGCTGACAGATGGCCCGATACAGGGGGATTGCCGCAATGGTCACCCGAGGTTTCCTTTCCGGACGGCGCCCGCCGACCGACGGCGACGCGCGCATCCCTCCCGGGCAATATCTCGAGCAGGGATTTCCGGTCCTGTCAGCCGGCCCGACGCTGCGGGTGCGCACCGAGGAGTGGTCGTTCACGCTGAAGCACGGGCCGCGGCCGATCAAGAAATGGAACTGGGCCGAGTTCAACGCCCTGCCCTTGACCAAGATGACACGCGACATCCATTGCGTGACCGCGTGGACCAAGTTCGACACGCCATGGCAAGGCGTGCTGATCGACGATATTCTCGCCGATGCCGGCATCGAGCCGCCGACCGCCTTCACGCTGGCGCATTCGTTCGACGGTTACACCACCAATGTACCGACCAAGGACCTCACCGCCGGCAAGGCGATGGTCGCGCTGTATTACGAAGGCAAGTCGATCACGTCGGACCATGGCGGCCCGGCGCGGTTGCTGGTGCCGCATCTCTATTTCTGGAAATCGGCCAAATGGCTGAACGGCCTCCAGTTCACCGAGCGCGATGAGCCGGGTTTCTGGGAATTGCGCGGCTATCATATCTATGGCGATCCATGGCGTGAGCAGCGCTACACGAACGATCCATGAGCGACGAACAAGTGCCGCAGTCGCCATGGCAAACGGCCGGGATCGTCCGTATCGAAAAGCGCACGCCGCGCGTCACCAGCTTCTTTTTCCAGCCATCGCGGCCGTTCACCTACCGGGCCGGTCAGCATGTCGACGTCAGGTTGACAGCGCCGGACGGCTATCAGGCGCGCCGCTCCTATTCGATTGCCTCTGCGCCCAAGACGGACGGGGTGATCGAACTGGCGATCGAGAAACTCGACGATGGCGAGGTCTCTCCATTCTTCCACGAGATCGCGGCAGTTGGCGACGAAATCGAACTGCGCGGACCGCTCGGCGGGCACTTCATCTGGCCCGATGACGATGGCGGGCCACTTCTGTTGGTCGGCGGTGGCTCTGGCGTCGTGCCCTTGATGTCGATGGTCCGTCATCGCGTCGCGCGCAATTCGACGGTGCCCGTCGCTCTGGTCTTTTCAGCCCGGATCTGGGACGAAGTGATCTTTCGTGACGAGCTGATCGCCCTCGACGATCGCAAGGACGGCTTCGACCTGGTGCTGACGCTGACGCGCGAAGCCGCGCGCCGTCCAGCCGATTATTCGCGGCGGGTGGATGTCGCCATGATGGTACAATCCATGGCGCGGTTGCCCGGACCGCCTGATGTCGCCTTCGTCTGCGGCTCCAACGCCTTCGTTTCGGCCGCCGCCCGGGCGCTGATCGATGCCGGCGTTGCGGCGGAAATCATCCGCACCGAACGCTACGGAGTTTGAACGGACACGGTCCTTCCGAGAAGTTTCTCGTAGCCGCCGTTCCGAGGCTCGGCATCGCCCATCGGTCACGCCTCGATTTCGAGCGCCGAAAGCGGCTTTGAGCAACAGGCGAGGATGAAGCCGTCGTCGATCTCGTGGTCGAGGATGCCGCCATTGTGGCTCATCTCGACGGCGCCTGCGACCTTCTTCACCTTGCAGGTTCCGCACAGGCCGAACTCGCATGCGGCGGGAATCCGCACGCCGGAAGCCCGCGCCGTCTGCAGCACGGTCTGGCCGGCGACGCATTCGGCATCGACATCCGAAAGCGCGAAGCGGATCGGCGTCGCGGCTTCGACGATGACGGCGGCGCCGTCTTCCGCCGGCGACGTGAACGGTGCCGGGATCTCCTCCACGACAGGCGCCGCAAAGCTCTCCTGATGGTACTTCGTCATGTCGAAGCCGGCAGAGTCCAGCATGCCGCGCACGGCGCGCATGAAGGGATCAGGGCCGCAGCAGAAGATTTCGCGCTCGCGGAAATCGGGCGCCAGCAATGGCAGCCGGATCGCGTCGATGCGGCCCATATGTCCGAACCAGCCCTCGCGGCTCGACCGCTCCTCGATCATGAAGCCGAGCGACAGGCCGGGCATGCGGCTGCCCAGCAGTTCGAGCTCCTTGCGGAAAATGATTTCTTCGGGGCGCCGGGCGCAATTGACGAAGCCGACATCGGTCCATGGCGCGCAGTCGTTCAGCCAGCGCAGCATCGACATCATCGGCGTCACGCCGGAGCCGGCCGAAATGAACAGATACTTGGCCGCCGGGTGGCTGTGCAGCGAAAAGTCACCGGTCGGCCCATAGGCCTTCACATGCGAACCGGGCGTCAGATGGTCGAACATCCAGCGTGTGCCGATGCTGCCCGCTTGCGCCTTGATCGTCACCGCGATCGAGAACGGCCGCGATGGCGAAGACGACAGCGTGTAGGTGCGCATCAGCGGCCCATCGGCGGTCGGCAGTTCCAGCGTCACGAACTGGCCCGGCTTGTAGCGGAACCAGGTCTGGTTGTCGGAGCGGAAGGTGAAGGTCTTCACATCAGGCGCTTCGTCACTGACGCCGATCACTTCCAGCACCTGGAGCCTGTCGTTCCAGGGCGTCATCTGGTCGAGATGGCGATAGAGGCCAAGGTCCGTCATCGCATTCATCCTCTTGTCCCTTTTATTCCGTGCATGTCGTGATCCCAAAACCGCTGCGCACTCTTGGGCGACATGCACCAAAGCGCGTCGCTTCGAAACGGATTCATGCGACGCGCTTCAGGTCTTGTTTCCTTGCATGTCGTTGTCTCAAAACCAGGGGCCATTTTTGAGCGCCATGCACTAGGCAACGCTGCGCAGCGCCGGCCGGCCGCCTTCGGCAAGCCGCGGACCGATGAACGACGCGTACCATTCGACGAACTGGATTACGCCGCCCTCATGCAGCTCCGAATAGGGCCCTGGTTCGTAGGCGGGCGACAGGATGCCGAAGGCGTTTTCCTCGACGATGCGGCGGTCCTGGTCGTTGGTCTCGGTCCAGACATGGGTGAGTTCGGCGAGATCGTAGTCGACGCCTTCGACCGCATCCTTGTGGACGAGCCATTTGGTCGTCACTGCCGTTTCCGTGGCGCTGATCGGCAGCACGCGGAACGTCACCGCGTGGTCGATGAGGATGTGGTTCCATGTCGTCGGATAGTGATAGTGCATCAAGGTGCCGATCCGGTCGGCAGAGACGGTGTCGGAGAGGTTCTTCTTCACCGCCCGCTTGCCGTTCATGGTGTAGCTGACGGCGTCGCGCAGCAGCGGCGCGCGGGTGGCGCGGTACTGTCCGGCCGCATCGATGCGGAATTTGCTCGGCAGGCCGGCCGCTTCGCATTTCGCCCAGTGCGCAAGCATTTCCGGGTCGCTGTCGGCGCCCTGCACGCCGGTCACCGTCGGTGCCTCCGGGAACGTCTTGCAAAGCTCCGGGTGATTGCCGGCGCAATGGTAGCACTCGCGGTTGTTTTCCCAGACCAGCTTCCAGTTGCCCTTCTCGACAATGGTCGACTCGAACGCCACCTTGGCCTCGCGCAGCCGGTGCGGCAAAAGGTAGGGCTCGATCATCGCCCGCATCGGTGCGAAATCCGCCGGCTCCTTGGCCAGGCAGATGAAGATGTAGCCGCCGACACTTTCACAGGCGATCGGCTTCAGGCCGAACTGGCTCTTGTCGAACCCGTCTGCCATCTGCCGGGCAAACAACAGCCTTCCGTCCAGCTCATAGGTCCACTGGTGATAGGGGCAGACCAGCTTTGCCGCCGTGCCCTTGTCTGAATTGCAGACTCGGCTGCCGCGATGGCGGCAGGAATTGTGAAAGGCGTTGATATTGCCCTTCTGGTCGCGAACAAGCACGACCGGATAGTCGCCGATCTGCGCGGTAATGTAGCTGCCCGGCTTCGGCAGCTCGCAATCATGGCCGATGAACAGCCAGTCGCGATACCAGATCAGCTCCATGTCGAGCTTGAAATAGTCGGGATCGGTGTAAAAGGGCTGCTCGAGCGAGAAGCCGTTCCTGCGGCCCTGCAGCAGCCTCAGCATGTCGTTGCGCGCGTCCATGTCCTGTCCTCATAGCCAAGGACTGAACTGGTGGTGATGGAGGAAGGATCGGACGCAGGCCGGCGAAGCGCCGGACATGCACTATCCACCTCTTGACCGCCCACCGCGATCAGTCGAGTTCAAATATCTCGGGCTGGTTTCCGGGCTCTGGAGTGTCCTTGCGGACGGTCGCGACACCTTCCCAGGCGTTTGCCCAGTGGTCTCCCGTTGCGACTTGAACTCCACCACCGTTGCGGGGGCAGCGCCGGATTCTGACCGGCTTCCCAATTCTCCGCTTCGTCGTCACGAAGCGGCACCTGAGATGACATGATCTAATCACGATCGCGGGCGCGCCATCGGCATGAAAACGACATCGTATCCATGCGGCGCGACACGCATGCGAAATGCTCCGGCTGGCGATTGCGGAGCCGAAATCCGATCTCTTCGGCAGCCATAGCCGGCTGCAATCTCCTCGAATCCGACCCCTTGCCAGGGCCCAAGAAAGGTTAACGGTTTCGAAAAGTGACTATTAGCAGTCTCTAAAATCGAACCGAACGGTTCGTTTCTGTTGACGGTGCGTGCAGGACGGTGTGAACGCTGGGCCTCCGACACAGTTGGTGATCGGGGTGCCGATTTTACATAACTAATTGATATTACGAAGAAAAACAACTGGTGTAGACGCTCTTGGCACAATTTCAAGTGGCAGATTCTTGGTCCACGCGGAACAACTTCGTGATTGGAAATGGCTGGATGGCTTTCCCACATCGGGGCGGTCCGAACGACGCGATTTCATCCCAAGACACGCCGCTAGACGGACGGAAAGATACTGGAGTACCAAAAAATGAAAAAGATCATTCTCACTGCCGCCGCCCTTCTGGCCATTTCCGGCAGCGCCTTCGCTAGCGGTAGCGACCACTATGGTTCGAACGCCGCGGCGGCCACTGCTGTCGACAGCTCGCGCACCGCTTCGATCAAGAAGTCGGAACCGGCTGCTCAGACGCCTGTCCAGGGTAGCGACCGTAACCTCTTCGGCCACTAACGCCGATTCCCAGGAGGTGGCGGGCTCGCCCGCCGCCCTGGCAAAATCCAGAAATTCAAAATTCAGGAGAGCTGAAATGAACAAGATCCTTATTGCTGCCGCCGCCGTTCTGGCCATTTCCGGCAGCGCTTTCGCCGGAAGCGACAACTTTGGCTCCAACGGCGCCAACCAGCCTGCCGCCTCGGTCGACAACTCGTACACGGCTTCCACCAAGAAGTCCGAGCCGGCTGCGCAGACGCCTGTCACCCATGGCAGTGACCGCAACCTGTTCGGCAACAACTGACATCCGAAACTAGCATCCGACGGCGAGGCGGCGGGTCAACCTGCCGCCTCGAATTCGAAAATACCGGAGTATCAAAAATGAAAAAGATTGCTCTTACTGCCGCCGCTCTTCTGATTGCCGCCGGCAGCGCCTATGCCGGCAACGACAATGTTGGCGGCACCGACATCAACAAGCAGGCGACCGTCAACGTCGACGTCTCGAATACGGGCTCGATCCGCAACAGCGAATCGCCCGTCTACAAGTTGCTCAACTCGTCGGGCGACGTACAGAAGTCCGCCCCTCAGGGCAGCGACCGGAACCTCTTCGGCCGCTAACCAACAGCCGAAGCTGATCTCCAAACAGAGAGCGGCGGGCCCGTGCCCGCCGCTTTTTGCTTTTTATGCGCCTCCGATGTCCTGACCTCAGGCCGCCTTTGCTTCCGGCTGACGGAGCGAGAAGGAGTGCCCGTCGGCGTCGAAGATGTGAAGGTCGCTGGCGTCCGCGCTCAGCCGCAGCGTCGCCCCGCGCTTGACCTCGACATTGCCTGGCATCTTGGTCACCAGCGGCAGGTCGGCGCGGCCGATGTCGACATAGACAAGTTGGACCTCGCCGAGCTGCTCGACATAGTCCACCGTTCCCTCGAACAGATAGTCCGCGCCGCTGGCGATCGTCAGGTCCTCCGGCCTGACGCCGAAGCTCACCGAAGCACCGTTTGCCGATGCCGGCGTGGCGATCGGTACCGTCGCCTTGCGGCCGCCGACATGGCTGACGACGGTCGGGTTTCCAGTCTTGTCGATGGTCGCCGGCAGGATGTTCATGGCCGGCGAGCCGATGAACTGGGCGACGAACAGATTGCCGGGCTTCTTGTAGAGATCCATCGGGGTGCCGACCTGCTCGATATGGCCTTCCTTGAGCACCACGATGCGGTCGGCTAGCGTCATCGCCTCGACCTGGTCGTGGGTGACGTAGATCATGGTCGTGTTGGGCATCGATTCCTTGAGCTTGGCGATCTCGATGCGGGTGGCGACGCGCAACGCCGCGTCAAGGTTCGACAACGGCTCGTCGAACAGGAACACTTTCGGATTGCGCACGATGGCGCGGCCGATGGCGACGCGTTGGCGCTGGCCGCCCGACATCGCCTTGGGCAGGCGGTCGAGATATTTGGTCAGCTGCAGGATTTCGGCCGCCTGCTTCACGCGGCGGTCGATCTCGGCCTTGTTCTCTTTGCCGATCTTCATCGAGAACGCCATGTTGTCGTAGACGGTCATGTGCGGGTAGAGCGCGTAGGACTGAAACACCATGGCGATGCCGCGCTTCGACGGCGGCACGTCGTTCACGACCTCGCCGGCGATCTTGAGTTCGCCGGAGGTGATTTCCTCGAGCCCGGCGATCGACCGCAGCAAAGTCGACTTGCCGCAACCCGACGGGCCGACAAAGACGATGAACTCGCCCGACTTTATATCGAGGTCGATGCCGTGGAGAATGTTCAGATTGCCGTAGGACTTCTTCACTTGTCTTAGCGTGACATCGGCCATTGGTTTCCTCCCAGTGATTTTGAAATTCAGTCGATGCGTCCGAACCAGGCGCCGTAGCCGCCGAGCTGTATGGAGCCGGTGCTCGCCTGCCCCGAAAATCCGTGCCCGGGCAAAGGTTGCAGCGATCGGTTGCCAAGGTCAACCTTGGTTGGCTCAGCTCCCAGATTGAAGGCGCAGACGATCTGCTCGTTGCCTGCGCGGCGTGTGAAGGCGACCGTGTCGCCCGCACTTTCGATGAATGTGATGTCGCCCTTGGCCAGCGCCGGATGGGCGCGGCGGAAGGTGAGAAAGCGCCGGTAGTGCTCGAGCAGCGAGGTCTCGTCGCCCTGCTGGACATTGACCGCTTGCGACAGATGCTTGGCCGGCACCGGCAGCCAGGGCTTTGCTGAGGAGAAGCCGCCATTCGTGGCGCTGCCGTCCCACACCATCGGCGTGCGGCAGCCGTCACGGCCCTTGAATTCCGGCCAGAAGCGGATGCCGTAGGGGTCCTGCAGATCCTCGAAGCGGAGGTCGGCTTCGCCGAGCCCAAGCTCCTCGCCCTGGTAGATGCAGACCGAGCCGCGCAAGGACATCAGCAGCGCCGAGATGACCTTGAGATAGGCGGTCGGATCGGCTTCGCCAGCCGCCCAGCGCGAGGCCGGGCGCATCACGTCATGATTGGAAAAAGCCCAGCACGACCAGCCGTCGCTGGCGACCTTGCCGAAGGATTCCAGCACCGAGCGGACCTTGGCCGCACTGATCTTTTCCGGCGCCAGGAAGTCGAACGAGTAGCACATGTGCACGCGCTTGCCGCCGGCCGTATAGGCCGCCACCACTTCCAGCCCGCGCTGCGAATCGCCGACTTCGCCGACCGCGGCGGTTGCCGGATATTCATCGAGCAGGGCGCGGAAACGTTCGAGGAAGCCGAGGTTCTCGGGGCGGCTCTTGTCGTAGATATGGTCCTGATAGTTGTAGGGGTTGACCGCGGGTGCGGTCTGGTCGTTGCGCTGCTCCGGCGGCAGCGGTGGGTTGTTTTCCAGGCCTTGGCTGTGGAAGTAGAAATTGATGGTATCGAGCCGGAAGCCGTCGACGCCGCGCTCCAGCCAGAAGCGGGTGACGTCGAGCAGCGCGTTCTGGACCTCGTGATTGTGGAAGTTGAGGTCGGGCTGTTCGGCCAGGAAGTTGTGCAGATAATATTGCTGGCGGCTGGTGTCCCATTGCCACGCCGATCCGCCGAAGATCGACAGCCAGTTGTTGGGTGGCGTGCCGTCCGGCCTGGAGTTCGCCCAGACATACCAGTCGGCTTTCGGGTTGCTGCGGCTCGACCGGCTCTCCTTGAACCAGGGATGGTTGTCGGCGGTGTGCGACAGCACCTCGTCGATCATCACCTTCAAGCCCAGCCTGTGTGCTTCGGCGGTCAACTCATCGAAGTCGGCCAGCGTGCCGAACATCGGATCGACGTCGCAATAGTCGGTGACGTCGTAGCCGAAATCCTTCATCGGCGACTTGAAGAACGGCGAGATCCAGATGGCGTCCGCACCGAGCCCTGCAATGTAGGGGAGCCGGCCGATGATGCCCTTCAGGTCGCCGATGCCGTCGCCGTTCGAGTCCTGGTAGCTGCGCGGATAGATCTGGTAGATCACCGCACCTCGCCACCAGTCACGATCGACGGCGAGGTCAGGCTTCGAACTGGCCTTCAAAGCGGATTGCATCGTCTCAGCCTCCTTTCACCGAGCCGGCAAGCAGCCCGCGGACAAAATAGCGCTGCAGCGAGAAGAACACGATCAGCGGCACGATGATGGTCACGAAAGCCGATGTCGTCAGGATCTCCCAATCGCCGCCGCGTGAGCCCAGCAGCGCGTTGAGCTTGGCGGTCAGCACGATCTGGTCTGCCTCCGTACCCAGGAAAACCATCGCCACCAGCAGATCGTTCCATACCCACAGGAATTGGAAGATGGCAAACGAAGCCAGCACCGGGAACGACAGCGGCAGCACGATCTTGACGAAGATCTCGAAATCGCTGGCGCCGTCGATGCGCGCCGATTCCATGATTTCGCGCGGCAGGCCGGCAATGTAGCTGCGCAGCAGGTAGATGGCGAAGGGCAGGCCGAAGCCGGTATGCGCCAGCCAGATGCCGAGATAGGTCTTCGACGGCATGCCGAAGAAAGCGCCGACACCGTTGTAGAGCTTCAACAGCGGAATCAGCGACATCTGCAGCGGCACCACCAGCAGGCCAATGATGACTGCAATCAAGAGCGCCCGGCCGGGAAAGCGCATCCAAGCCAGCGCATAGGCTGCAAAGGCGGCGATCAGGATCGGGATGACCGTCGCCGGGATGGTGACGGTCAGCGAATTCATGAACGACCGTCCGATGCCTTCCGAAAACAGCACCGTCTTGTAGTTGTCGGTGGTAAATTTCGGTGGTGCCGACGAGGCATAGTAGACGCGCTGGCCGCGATCGCCTTCGAAAGCCTTCGGCGACTGCATGACGAAACTGCCGTCGGCGTTAAGCTGCAGGGTCACGCCGTCGCCGAGATCGGCTGACGTGCCGGCGGGATATTGCGTCGGTGCCGCCGATTTGACGCCGAAGGCGCTGATGTTGCGGTGAGCACCGTCGCCGAAGATGTTGCCTTGAAGGACGAACTTGCCGTCCTTTTCGACTTGCGTCGAGGCGGCCGGCAGCCGGCCGGCTTCCGTCTGGGTAGAACTGGAGAACGAATTCCACCAGCCCGAGGCGATGATCTGGTCCTTGTCGCGCAGCGACGACACCAGGATGCCGAGCGTCGGCATGGTCCAGATGGCGACGAAGATGAAGACGGCAATGTGGACGCCAAAGCGGCTGGCGAAGGAATTTCCGGTCGCAACGGCCATCTCAATGTCCTCCCGTCTCTTTGTTCGCCTGGCGGATGTTCCAGACCATGATCGGAATGACCGCGATCATGATGATGATGGCGATGGTGGCACCGCGGCCGAAATCGCCGCCGCCACGGAACATCCAGTCGAACATCAGATTGGCCAACACCTGGCTGTTCCACTGGCCGTTGGTCATGGTCAGCACGATGTCGAACACTTTGAGCACCAGAATGGTGATCGTCGTCCAGACGACGGCGATCGTGCCCCAGATCTGCGGCACCATGATCTTCCAGAAGATCTGGAACGGATTGGCGCCGTCGATGACGGCGGCTTCCAGCGTCTCTTCCGGGATGCCGCGCAAGGCGGAAGACAGGATGACCATGGCAAAGCCGGTCTGGATCCAGATCAGGATCACCATCAGGAAGAAATTGTTCCAGAACGGCAGCGATATCCAGACCTGCGGCTGGCCGCCGAAATGCTGGATGATGGCGTTGAGGATGCCGATCTGGGTCTGGCCCTCGCCGCGATACTCGTAGATGAATTTCCAGATCACGCTGGCGCCGACGAAGGAGATCGCCAACGGCAGGAAGATCAGGCTCTTGGCGATCGTGCCCCACCAGATCTTGTCGGTGAGCACGGCGATGATCAGACCGAGGAAGGTGCAGGCGGCCGGCACCACCGCCAGCCAGATGATGTTGTTGAGGATCGAGTTGCGGAACTCGCGATCGCCGAACGCCCATTCATAATTGGCGAAGCCGACGAAGTTTATGCCGCCGCGATCGAGGAACGACAGCCTCAGCGTCTCGACCACCGGATAGATCAGGTAGATGGTCAGGATGATCATTGCCGGACCGACGAACAGCCATGGCCGGACCAGTCCTTGCCGGCGCAGATTGTCGATGGCCGCCGCGCCGGCGACGCCGCGCGACGGGAATATCAGGTCGACCAGCTTGTTGGCGCCCCAGAAATAGGCGACGCAACCGCCGACCCCGACGATGATGACGAATATGGCCGAGAAAATCTGAGCCGCCACGGGTCCCTCCCCCTGCGCATGATCCGCCAAGGAATGACCTTGGTGACGGGACCAGGCGCCGATTCAGTTGTTTGGAGCGTCATCGGCAGCGGAAACCTGTTCACATGCCGATCGCGCTTCATGTCTATGCGCTCATGGACGAAAGGCTGCGGCGCGGGCCGCCGTCGGATCCGGGCCGGCAGGGCCCGGATCCAGTGCGAGAATGAAGCACTCGGCCGTTCAGTCGCCGAGCCGGCCGGCTGCCTACTTGATGGCGTCCCAGCTCTTCTGGATGTCGGTGGCGACATCCTGCGCGGACTTGCCGCCGACCAGGTCGATCATGCCGGTCCAGAAGGCGCCGGCGCCGATCTTGCCCGGCATCAGGTCGGAACCGTCGAAGCGGAAGGTCGATGCATTGGCGAGGATTTCGCCCTGTTTCCGCAGCGCGTCGCTGGCATAGGCAGCCTTGTTGACACCCTTGAACGGCGTCACGAAACCGCCCTCGGCCATCCAGATCTCGTGAGCGAGCGGCATCTTCAGGAATTCGATGAAGGCGCGCGCGGACTTTGAGTCCTTGGTGATCATCGCCAGCGTACCGGCGCCGAGCACGGGCGTGCCCAGTTCAGGCTTGGAGGCGTAGGGCGGGAAGTAGAAGAAGTCAGCGTCCTGGCCGACCTTGGTGCCTTCCGGGAAGAAGGTCGGGATGAACGACGCCTGATGGTGCAGGTAGCATTTCGGCGGCACCGCGAAGAGGCCCTTCGGGCTGTCGCGGAAATCGGTCGCCGCAACCGCCTTGGCGCCGCCATCGACCATCTTGTCGTCGGTCGCGATCTTACCGAAGATATCGATGGCGTTGACCACCGCCGGATCGTTGAACGGGATCTCGTTCTTCACCCACTTGTCGTAGACTTCCGGAGGCTGGGTACGCAGCATCAGGTCTTCGACCCAGTCGGTCGCCGGCCAGCCGGTGGCGCCGCCGGAGCCGAGGCCGATGCACCACGGCTTGCCGCCGTCGGCGACGATCTTCTTTTCGAGATCGGCGAGCTCTTCCTGCGTCTTCGGCACCTTGTAGCCGGCTTCCTCGAAATTATCCGGCGAGTACCACACCAGCGACTTCACGTCGGCCTTGTAGGGGAAGGCGAAGAAGCCAGGCTTGCCGTCCTTGTCCTTGAAGGTGCCGAGATCGACCCATGACTGGCCGGCGCCGTAATTGTCCTTGACCCATTTGGCGGTGTCGTCGCCGAGCGGCGTCAGCAGGCCCTTCGATGCGAGGTCCTGGATCAGGCCCGGCTGCGGCAGCACGGCGATGTTGGGCGGGCTGCCAGCCTGCGTGTCGATGACGATCTGCTGCTCGTAATTCTCCGAGGAGGAGTATTTGATCTCGACGCCGGTGGCTTCCGAGAAATAGTCGAGAACGCCGCGCACGAGACCTTCGTCCTCACCGCGCCACGGACCGAAGATCGTCAGCGTCTCGCCCTTGAGGTCGACTTTCTTGAGCTCTTCGTAATTCGCCCAGTTGAAGCGCGGGTCCTCGCCCGGCTTGAACTTCAGTTCGGCCTGCGCGGGCGCGTTCAGGGCGAGCGTGGCAAACGCAGCACCCAGCAAAAGCATTTTCTTCATCGGTATTCCTCCCAGTGGGGTCACAAACACCGGACGGAACCTCCATTCCGCCCGCCGACGCTGCAGGACTGTGACTCAGTCAGAAAGGAACCGCAACCTTTCGAAGAGTCTTCCAAAGCGCTTTGGCTTTTTTGATCTCGCCATTGAATCGCTCGGAAGTCAAGAGGGTGACTGGCTAATCGATTTAATTTTTGGCTTTCGACGCGCAAAAAGTGCGCTGCAGCATGCTTTTGTGGCAGTGCAGCAGCAATTTTTGTTTCAAACTCGTCCAAAGCGCGCCTATGCTCATCTTCATGTCGCTGCGTCTCTCGTGACGCCCAGATCCACTCGAATTAAAAGCGCTTTGAGGCGTGGAGGCCTCCTTTGAACCTCAAGCAGCTCGCCCATATGCTGGCGCTTTCGCAGACCACGGTAAGCCGTGCGCTGAACGGCTATCCCGAGGTCAACGAGGAAACGCGTCGGCGGGTGGTGGACGCCGCCAAGCGTCACGGCTATCGGCCCAACCCGAGCGCGCGCCGGCTGGCGACAGGCAAGACCGGCATGATCGGTTATGTCCTGCCGACCGGTGCGTCGGTCGACATCGATCCGCATTTCGTCGAGTTCCTGTCCGGGCTCGGCGACTATGCCCGATCGCATGAACTCGACCTGGTGTTGTCGCCGGCCGACGCCGACGACCAGGAAACGACCTACCGGCGTATCGTCGCCAACCGCCAGGTCGACGCCGTCTACATCTCCTCGCCGAGGCCCGCCGACCGCCGCGTGGCGCTGGTCAACGCGCTCGGCATTCCCTTCATCGTCCATGGCCGCAGCGAAGGCCTCGATTTCGACTATCCCTTCACCGACATCGACAATGAGGGCGCCTTCCACGAGGCCGCCCGGCTGCTGATCCAGCTCGGCCACCGGCGGCTGGCGCTGATCAACGGTGACGACCGCGAGACCTTTGCCATCCATCGCGAGCGCGGCGTGCGCCGAGCGCTGGTGGCAAGCGGGCTGGCACTGGGCGACCGCCATGTCTGCTCGGTGGTCATGACCGAGGAGAACGGCTATCGCGCCACTAGGCGTTTGCTGGAGGAGGGCGACCCGCCGACGGCGATCGCCTGCTCCAGCCTGATCATGGCGCTCGGCGTCGTGCGCGCGGTGCGCGACCTCGGCCTGACCATTCCGGGCGACGTGTCGCTGATCGCCCATGACGACGTCTTCCCCTGGCTGCGGCCGGAGAATTTTTCGGTGCCGCTGTCGACGACGCGCTCGTCGATCCGTCTGGCCGGCGCGCGTGTCGCCGAGCGGCTGGCGGCACGGATTTCGGGGCTGGAAGAGGGCGCTCGTGGCGAGGTCTGGCCCGTCGACCTTGTGGTCAGGGGTTCGGTCGCCGGCGCGAAAGCAATTCCAGGAAAAGTGTGAGACGGTTTTCCGTCCGGAATTGCGTCAAAACAAAGAGATAGAAGCCGTTCGCAGTTTCCGTGGAACGCTCCAGGAATCAAAACCCGATCGCTTCGAACGACCGAAGTCGACCCCTGCAAATGCGAATGCACGTGCCAAATGCCATGTGTTCCGCGGGAACCGAATCGCGGCACTCGGGATATCCCGTCGGTGGCGGTGCAAAGACGTTGCTGGTCTGGGCGGTTTAGAAGCTTCTCGACTGTGTCCAGCCCGTCATGAGCGCCCCACGATATGTTCGACAAGGCGATGTGCCTCCTCGGCAATCGCCAATATTGTGCCTGATTTGCGCGTGGAGGCGAAATCCAGCCCGGCGAAGTAGATACCCGGCAGCGCGGCCACGCCATCCTCGTGAATGGGCTGTCCACCCGAGTCGATGATCCCGGGGAGACTCACCCAACTGAAATCGCCCCGGAAGCCAGTGCACCACACCACGGTCGTGATGACGGACTCGGCAACATAGAGATAACGGACAGTCGGATTTGGCAGATGCGCTGCGACAGTCTCCGCTGGGTCGGGTTCCGAAACGGGGGCATCTATCCCGGAGCGGCTGATATACTCGTCGATATAGCGTTTGACGTTGGCGGAGGCTTCGTCCGCAAAGCGAACATGCGCTTCGAGATCGTCGGCGAACGAGAGACGGCCGCCTTCCTCGACGCCCGTGAACCGCCCAAGCAGCACGATACCTCGGGCGCTGAGGGCCTGGAGACTTAGCGTGTATTCTGCCCCCAGCAAACCACGAGGCGGAATGCGTTCCGCAAGACGGATGATCTCCTCTCGACGCACGTCGAGAAACCCGCTTTCGACGAGCCACATCATGATGTCGCGTCCTCGGTAGCGGCGTGAGAGCCGTCCGACCCGGCTGGTGGCAAGGAAGACTGTTCGGCCTGCTGTTGCCAAGTCCTCCGCGATCTGGGCACCCGACTGGCCGCTTCCGACAACCAGCGCCGCGCCACCAGGGAGATCGGCTGCGCTGCGGTAATCGGAAGCGTCGATCTGGCGAAGACCGGGCGTCAACGAAGCGGCCCAAATCGGGCGCACCGGACGATTCAAGTGACCGCTTGCGATCACCACGTTCCGCGCCAAAACCGTGCCACGCGAGGTTGTTAGCCGATACTCGCCATTCTCGTGCCCACGGGCGAGCTCGGTCACCGCAGTGTCCGGTTCGACCGGGAGCCCGTTGCGCCTGGCGAAGTCCTCAAGGAGGGCGACGAACTCGCTGCATGGCAGGGCACCGGATGGATCTGGGCCGTCATAGGAGTCGCCTGGCATTACGGTCTGCACGTTGGGGGTATTCATCCGGAAAGAATCCCACCGCTGTGTGCGCCAGGTCTCCCCAATACGGCCTCTCTCCAGTATGCTATGGCGCAGACCTCGCCGTGCCAGCGAATGGCTCACGCCCAGGCCGGCCCAGCCGGCCCCGACGACCACCGCATCAAGGACATTGGCGTTACTCGTCATTTGCCGCACGCCCTGATGCCAGGACTGTTGAAGCGCTTCGAGGCGGGCGCGGTGCACGATGAACTTGACGCCTTCGCCAGCAGCCAACCGTCGAGACAGCGGTCGATGCCGCCTGAACCGATCACCGCGATCCGCATGGTCTCCCCCCGGGGTACGAGGGCAAGATAGCATCGCTGTCGGCTCACGCCACGATCAAAATCTCGCCGCCACCGGCAGTGGCGAGACCAACGCAAGCAAGAGACGGGGTTCTGACATCTCAGGCCGCGGATTTGAGGTGTTCGATGAAGGCGCGCAGCTTCGGCAACACCTGGCGCTTACCGGGATGATAGAGGAAGACGCCCGGCGTCGTGGCGGCGACGCCGTCCAGCACCGGCTCGAGTTTCCCTTCGGCGATCGGACGTTCGGCGACGGGCCGAGGCGTCTGCGCCAGCCCGACGCCCTGCATGGCAGCCCCGAGCAATGTCGGATAGTCGTGTGCGATCAGCGGGCCCGAGACCATCGCCTCGATCGCGCCGTTGCCGTCGACGAAGGCCCAGGGCGCGATGGCGCCGTTCGAACGGCGCAAGCGCAAGCAGGCGTGGTGGCGCAAGTCTTCGACACGTTCGGGGCGGCCGTGGCGCTCGAGATAATCGGGGCTGCCGACGACCACGAACGAGAACGGCGGAGTGAGCCGCACCGCGACCATGTCAGTCGCGATGAACTGGCCGAGGCGGATGCCGGCATCGAATCCGCCGGTCGCGAGATCGACCATCTCGTCGCTCGCGGCGATCTCCAGTTCGATCTCGGGATAGGCTCGGCAGAACGATGCGATCATCGGCTCCAGGATCAACGGCACGACGGCGCGCGGCACGGACAGGCGTAGCAGGCCGGCCGGCCGTTGGCCGACGTTACGCACGGCCTCCCCGGCCGCGACGAGCTCCTCGAAAGCAGGGCCGGCACGGTCGAGGAAGCGCTGGCCAGGCTCGGTCAAGCCGACGCTCCGCGTCGTGCGGACGAACAGCGCCGTGCCCATGCGTGCTTCCAGCGCGCGCACCGCCTGGCTCACGGCGGACGGCGTCACGCCGAGATCCGCGGCGGCGCGGCGGAAGTTGCGATGCCTGGCGACAGCCAGGAACGCCTCGACGCCCTCCAGCGCACCGTGACGGACTGTGTAGTTCTGCTTCATGGGTCGTTGTGATTACAGCGGATAGTCGAATTAAGGAAGCGGGCTTAGGTAACCGATTGAAAGCTCGCAGACACCTTGCAGTGATCGATGGAGTTGACGGTGTGCGCGACCACCAATCGCGCGACCGGCGTGCCAGAGCGGCTGCCTGCGTCCCGAGCGCGGTGTTCGAGGCCGCGTAGCCAACTGTCGAGAGGAGGCCAAATGTCCACGGAAATCCTGTTCGAAACCCACCTCGTTCTGGGCTATGTCGCGTGGCTGCTTTGCCTCAGTGCATACGGTCTGCCATGGCTGAGCTCTATGGACCGGGTCGCGGCGCATCGCGCCATCGCTACACTGCACAGCTTCCGCTTCTTCGGGCTCGTCTTCATCCTTCCGGGCGTCGTGAGCCCCGATCTGCCCGCCGGCTTCGCCGTATTCGCCGCCTATGGCGACTTCGCAACAGGGGTGCTGGCCATGCTGGCGCTGCTCACGGTGAGGATACGCCAGCTCTTCTGGCCGTTCGTCGTCGCCTTCAATCTCGTCGGGACGGTCGACCTCATCCTCGACTACTACCACGCCATCCAGGTAGGCCTTCCCCAACGCGCTGGGGAACTGGGCGCCACCTACGCGATCCCGATCATCTACGTACCTCTGTTGATGATCACGCACATCGTCGCGCTCTATTTTCTGGTGCGTCCTCGGCCAACCGCGACGTGAGCCGTCGCTGACCTACTCCTTCGCAGACTCCGCGGCCTTGATGTCCAGCAGCCCAAAGCCGAAATCATTGTCGCGCCCCTTGGGGCCGAGATCTTTCGCCGTTGCTGCCAGCGCCTTCTCGATCTCGTCGGCCGTACGATCCGGCGCGGCATGGATGAGATTGGCGATGGCGCCGGTCACGATCGCCGCCGCAAACGAGGTGCCGGTGACTACGTCCGAGCCGGCGCCGCTCGGCGCCACCATCTCGACGCCGGGCGCTGAGATGAAGACATAGGCGCCGCGATTGGCCTGCGGCATCAGCCCGTCCCTGGCATCGGTGGCGGTCACCGCAATGACGCCGTCGAAGGCGGCTGGGTAACCGTAGGGTGCCTTCGGCCCGTTGTTGCCGGCGGCGGCGACCAGCACGATACCGAGCGCCCTTGCATTGCGGCAGGCGACACCGAGCAGGTCGTTCTTCGGCCCGACGAAGCTCATGTTGATGATGCGGACATCCTGCTCCGCCGCCCAGTCGAGCGCCGACAGGATGACGTCCCTGGTCGATTTGCCGCCCTCGAAGGCGCGGGCGTGGTAGATTCTGGCGCCCGGCGCCATGCCCTCCAGCGCACCGACGCCGGCGATCAGCCCGTCGACCGACGTGCCGTGATCGCGCTTTTCGATCGGCACGTCGGGCATGGCATCGAACTGCCCGGCGATGACGCCCGACAGCGCCGGATTGCTGTCGTCGATGCCGGTATCGATCACCGCGATGCGGACGTTCTCGCCGCTGGCCTGTTTGGCGTCGAGCGCGATGCGGTCGAAGGCATAATTGACGATACTGGCCGCCTGCTGCAGCGAATAGACATGGTTGGGCTCGCGCCGCTGGGTGCGGCCGTCAGCGGCCAGCTGCGCCAGCACGACGCCGACGGGCCGGCCATCGGGAATGCCGAAGCGCACCAGCGTGGTACCGAGTAGCCGCGACTGCCGCTGCGAGCGCACCTCGAGACCGAAGGACGCGGCGATCTGCTGCACGGCGCCGGCATCGCCGTCGACCGTCACCAGCACCTCGTCGGGCACGAAATCGCCGACCACCGCGCGCGGCGGCTGAACGGCGATGAGATCGGTCGGCGAGACAATCGGGCCACTTGGAGGGGGGCCGGCTTGATTGTTGGCAGGCGGCGTCGCCGGCTCCGGCGGCAGTGGTGTTGGCACTGGTGCCGGCAGGGCGACAGGATTGGGGAACAGGTCGACGATCAGGGCCGGCAGAAAGACGGCGCCGGGCTGTGACGCGCCCGATCCCCCCTTTGTGTCGCTGCCGTCCTTGGCGCAGTCGGCTCCCGCCGCATTGCTCGCGTCGTTGCAGTCGACTTTCGTCTGGTCGGGATTGGCGGCGTTGGTCTGCGCCGACGCAGGCACGGCGGCGATTGTCATCGCCGCCGCCAGCATTGCCGCACATCGAATGACCGCCGCCTCAACCGCCATCAACCGGTTTCCTTCCCTCGATCACAGTCTCGGTGAAAGGCTGGGCGGCAATAAGGCCAAGCTGCTTGGTGTAGTCGGCTGCGTTGGCAGCGGGAATGCCAAGCCGGAACACGCCATCGGCGGTCGGTCCACCGACGATCTTCATCCCGTTGCTGCCCAGAAAGCCCGAAATGTCCGACATCTTTGCATCCGGCTTGAACTTGACCAGGGCGAACGGCATTTTCGCCAGATCGCCTTCCGATCCGGCAATCTCGAAATCCTTGCCCTTGCCGCCGGGCTGAACAAACGACTGCACCATGATCAGGGCCAGCAGAACCGCGGCCGCCGCCCAGGCGACACCGACCGGCACCGCCATGAAGCGGCCCCAGGCCTGCGCCAGCCAGGACGAGCTTGCCGGCGCGCGAGCTGGCCCGGCTTCGGCGTCGAGCGCCCTGGCGAAGCGGCTTAGCGCATCGGCCGGCGGTCGGATCGCTTCGTTGGCGGCTGTCGCGCCGGAGAACTCGGCTTCGGCTTCGCCAAGGGCTGCCATCGCTGTGGGATCGCTGGCCAGCCATTCCTCGACGGCTTCCAGGTCCGAGCCTTCCAGCGAGCCGTTCAGATAGAACGGCAGCAGCGTTTCCATTTCGTCGCGGCGCGACATCTTTTCAGCGGCACTCATGGCCACCCCCTGTCGTAACCGGCGGCCTTGAGGGCCTCGCCGAGTTTCTTGCGGGCGTAGAACATCCGGGTCTTGACGGTCGCGACCGGGATGCCGAGCACCTCGCCGATCTCGCTCACCGATTGCCCATGATAGTAGGCAAGATCGATCACCACGCGGTGCTCTTCCGGCAAGGCGTCGGTGAAGCGTCGCAAGGCAGCCGCCTTGTCTTCCTTCATGGTGACGACTTCCGGCGTGTCGGCGCTGTCGGGCACCGCGGCGGCGGCCTCGTCGTCGATCCAGTCTTCCTTCTTTTTGCGCAACGAAGATAGCGCCTTGAACCGGGCGATGCCGAGCAGCCAGGTCGAGACTTCGGAGCGTCCCTCGAAGCCTGGCGCCTGCCGCCACAGTTCGAGGAACACTTCGTTGGCGATGTCGTCAGCCATCATTTCCGATCCCGTCTGGCGCGCCACGAAGCGGTAGACCCGCGCGTGGTGACGCATGAACAGGAGCCGCACGGCGGCACGGTCGCCCTTCGCGACCCGGTCGACAAGCGCGCGATCGGTCTCCGTCGCTGCCGTCATGGCCGGTCGAGCCGCCTGGCTCCTGTCTGCTCTGTCGCTGATAGGTCCAAAAAGGTTCATCCTCCGCCAAGGAATTCTGGAGGCTAACCGAAGAGCGGGGCGGTTGCCAGAGGTGAGGAACGTCCCGCCGAAGGCGGGTCAATCGACAATGATTTGTCGATTGAAGGGACGAACGCCCGAAGCAGTAGCGTAGGGTGGGCGGCGCTGGTGCTTCGCGACAATCCACCTTCTCCAACAAGGGGAGGGAAGGCGCCCGTTCAGCTCAAGAACGGCTTCGCCTTCATCGTCGCCGGCACAGGCACGCCGAGGCGGCTCAGGATGGTCGGCGCCAGTTGCAGTTGGTCGAGCAGCGTGTCGGCCAGCGGTCCCTTGCCGGCACCGAAATAGTACAGCGCGAAATCCTGCATCTCGTCGTCATGGCCACCATGGTGGCCACGATCGGTCTGGCCGTGGTCGGCGGTGACCATCACCTCGTAGCCGGCCTCGATCCAGCGCGGCAGGAAGGCAGCCAGCATGCCGTCCATCGCATACACCGCATGGTCCATCTCCTGGCAGTCATGGCCGAAGCGATGGCCCATCGAGTCAAGCGTGCAGGTGTGCAGGATGCCGTAGTCGATGCCGTGGCGCCTGGTCAACATGGTCAAAGTCGCGAACAGGTCGACGTCGCTCGGCGTCATCTGGTTGCGAAGATTGTAGCCGGTCATGGTGTGGAAACGGCCATGCGTGATCGGCCCACCTGGCTCGTCGAATTCCATGTCCTCGACCAGGTCGAACGGATAGGCGCGGAAGAATTCCGACCAGTAGGAATGGGTCACCGCGCCGGTTTTGCCGCCGGCCTTGCTGACTTCGGAGAAGATGTCGGGTTGTTCGACACGGAACCGGTTCTCGTTGGACAGGATGCCGTGCACCTGCGGCGAAACCCCGGTGTGGATCGAGGCATAGCAGCAGGCCGAGGTCGATGGCAGCACGGAGCGCATCTTCCAGACGCTCGCCTCGCCCGATTGCACCCAGCCTTCGAGATTGCCCATCAGCCGGCGCCAGTTCCTGTAGGGCACGCCGTCAAGGATGATCAGCAAAAACTTGGTCTTGAGCGCCATGGGCGGCTCCTTGCAGTCTTGTCACAGGGGTAGGGATAAAGTCCCGGGCCTGACGGCCAGGCTCGTCAGGCGTTCAGCCAGCACTCGCCTAGCGCATAACCGTTTCACACTTTTCCTGGAATTGCCCTAGTTCCCCGCGCTGGCCATGCGCCGTCCCTTGATCGCCTTTTCCAGCCAGCCGATCTCCATCTCGGGGACCGATGACAGGAGAAGGTCGGTATAGGCGTCGAAGGGCGGCGCCAGCACCTTGCTCTTCGGCCCATAGCGCACAACTTCGCCGCGGTACATCACCGCGATCGAATCGGCGATCGACTTCACCGTGGCAAGGTCATGGGTGATGAACAGGTAGGCGACGCTCTCCTCCTTCTGTAGCTCGAGCAGCAGCTTCAAGATGCCATTGGCGACCAGCGGGTCGAGCGCCGAGGTCACCTCGTCGCAGATGATCAGCTTCGGCTTGGCTGCGAGCGAACGGGCGATGCAGACGCGCTGTTTCTGGCCACCGGAAAGCTCGGCCGGGTAGCGGTCGGAAAAGCCCTTGCCCATCTCGATCTTGTCGAGCAGTTCAGCGACGCGTTTGTCGCGCTCGCGGCCGCGTATACCGAAATAGAATTCGAGAGGCCGGCCGATGATGGTGCCGACGGTCTGGCGCGGGTTCATCGCCACGTCGGCCATCTGGTAGATCATCTGCAGCTGGCGCAGATCCTCCTTCGGCCGGTCGGCCAGCCGGTTTGCCAGCGGGCGCCCGTCGAAGGTGACTGTTCCCTCTTCGGGTGGCAAAAGCCCGGTGATGGCGCGCGCCAGCGTCGACTTGCCGGAGCCGGATTCGCCGACGACGGCCAGCGTCTGACCCGGATAGATGTCGACCGAGACGTTCTTCAGCACCTTGATGTGGCTGCGGCCATAGGCGGCAGTGACGTTCTTCACCGATAAGAACGGCGTCGTACCCGGATTCTGCTCGGCATGTTCGATCTCATGCACCGACACCAGCGCATTGGTGTATTCCTGACGCGGTTCCTTGATGATCTGCCTTGTGCCACCCCATTCGACCAGCCGGCCATGGCGCAGCACCATGATCTCGTCCGAGACCTGGGCGACGACGGCAAGGTCATGGGTGATGTAGAGCGCCGCCACATGGGTGTCGCGGATGGCGTCCTTGATCGCCGCCAGCACGTCGATCTGCGTCGTCACGTCGAGCGCGGTCGTCGGCTCGTCGAAGACGATCAGGTCCGGCTCGGAGCAAAGCGCCATCGCCGTCATGACGCGCTGCAGCTGGCCGCCCGAAACCTGGTGCGGAAAGCGTTCGCCGATGGTTTCGGGGTTCGGCAGGCTGAGCTTCTTGAACAGCGCAACGGCGCGCTTCTCGGCCTCGGCACGCGTCGCCGTACCGTGCAGCAGGGTGGCTTCCACCACCTGGTCCATCAGTCTGTGCGCCGGGTTGAAGGCGGCGGCCGCCGACTGTGCGACATAGCAGACCTCGCGGCCGCGCAGCTTGCGGAAGCCCTCCTTGCCGCCCTTGAGGATGTCGCGGCCGTTCAGGATCACCTCGCCGCCGGTGATGCGCACACCACCGCGGCCATAGCCCATCGACGACAGGCCGATGGTCGACTTGCCGGCGCCGGATTCGCCGATCAGACCAAGCACCTTGCCCTTCTCTAGCGTCAACGAGACATCGTGCACCAGCACGATGTTCTTCGGCGGCTCGCCAGGCGGGAAGACAGTGGCCTCGATGCGCAGATTGCGGATGTCGAGCAGCAGGCCAGGTTTCGCTTTGCTGTCAGCCATCACCCGCGTCCTCCCTTTAGGCTTGTCGTCCGGTTGAGTACCCAGTCGGCAACCAGGTTGACGGAAATCGCCAGCAAGGCGATTGCCGCCGCAGGGATCAGGGCTGCCGCAATGCCGAAGACGATGCCGTCCTTGTTCTCTTTGACCATGCCACCCCAGTCGGCATCCGGCGGTTGCACGCCAAGGCCGAGGAAGGACAGGGTCGACAGGAACAGCACGGCATAGATGAAGCGCAGGCCGAGTTCCGAAACCAGCGGCGACAGCGCGTTGGGCAGGATCTCGCGGAAAATGATCCAGGCGCTGCCTTCGCCGCGCAGCTTCGCCGCCTCGACATAGTCCATGACGTTGATGTCGACGGCGACAGCCCGTGACAGACGATAAACGCGGGTCGAGTCCAGAACGCCCATCACCAGGATCAGCGTCACCAGGTTGGTCGGCAGCACGGAGAGCACGACGAGAGCCATGATCAGCGTCGGGATCGACATCAGGAGGTCGACGAGGCGCGACAAAAGCGTGTCGAACCAGCCGCCGAACACCGCCGCCGAGAAGCCGAGGATGGCGCCGAGCGAGAACGACAGCGCGGTGGCCAGCACCGCGATGAAAAGCGTGATGCGGGCGCCGTAGATCATGCGCGACAAGAGATCGCGGCCGAGATTGTCGGTGCCCAGCCAATGGGTCGCCGACATCGGCTCCCAGACGTCCCCGGCGATTTCGCCATTGCCGTGCGGCGCGATCAACGGCGCGAAGATCGCCGCCAGGACGAACAGTGTCGTCAGCACGATGCCGATCAGCGCGGGGATGGGGATGCGTTTGATATCGAGCATATCCGCCCCCCTATTTCGGATGTCTGAGACGCGGATTGGCGACGATCGCCGCGACGTCCGCAATGATGTTCAGGCTGATATAGACGGCAGCGAAGATCAGGCCGACCGCCTGCACCACCGGCACGTCGCGCTTGGTGACGTGGTCGACGAGGTACTGTCCCATGCCCGGGTAGACGAAGATCACCTCGACCACGACGACGCCGACGATCAGATAGGCGAGGTTGAGCATGACGACGTTGATGATCGGTGCAATCGCATTGGGGAAGGCGTGCTTGCGGATGACGTTGAAGGCCGACAGGCCTTTCAGTTCCGCCGTCTCGACATAGGCCGACTGCATGACGTTGAGGATCGCCGCGCGCGTCATGCGCATCATGTGCGCCAGCACCACCAGCGTCAGCGCCGTCGCCGGCAAGGCGATCGCCTGCATGCGTTCGCCGAACGGCATGCCGTCATAGACGGTCGAGATGCCGGGGAAGATCTGCCACTTCACGGCGAAGAAATAGACGAGCACATAGCCGATGAAGAATTCAGGAAACGAGGTCGAGGCCAGCGCCACTCCAGAGATCAGCTTGTCGACCCAGCCATTGCGGTAGCGCACCGCGATCAGGCCGAGGATGATCGCCAGCGGCACGGCCACGATCGCCGCCCAGAAGGCAAGGAAAAGCGTGTTCCACAGCCGGCCCTTGATCGACGTCGCGATATCCTGGCCGCTCGACATGGCTGTGCCGAGATCGCCGGTCAGGACGCCGCCGAGCCAGTGGAAGTACCTGATATAGGCGGGATCGTTGAGGCCGAGCTGCTCGCGCAGATTGGCGAGCGACTCCGGTGTTGCCGATTGTCCGAGAATGGCTTGCGCGACGTCGCCGGGCAGGATCTGGGTGCCGGCGAAGATCAGGACCGAAACGGCCAACAACAGGACGATGCCCAGCGCAACGCGCTGGGCAATTAGCTTCAGAATGGGTGAAGACATATCCGCAAAGCCGGCTCAGGCCTGCAGCCAGCACTTCGCTAGGGCGTAGCCGTTCATCAATTCCTGATGCGGATCATCGACCCAGCCATCGACCTTGGCGCCGGTCGCATCGATGAACTGGTTGAACATCGGCAGGATCAGGCCACCGTCATCGCGCACCATGACGGCCATGTCGTGGTACAACGCCTTGCGCTTGGCCTCATCGAGTTCCGCGCGGGCCGCCAGCACCATCTTGTCGAAGTCCGGACGGATGAAGCGCGTGTCGTTCCAGTCCGCCGTCGACAGATAGGCTGTCGAATACATCTGGTCCTGCGTCGAGCGGCCGCCCCAGTAGGAGGCGCAGAAGGGTTGCTTGTTCCAGACCTCGTTCCAGTAGCCGTCGCCCGGCTCGCGCTTGATCTCCAGCGTGATGCCGGCCTTGGCCGCGCTCTGCTGGTAGAGCTGTGCTGCATCGACGGCGCCGGGGAAGGCGACATCCGAGGTGCGCAGCAGGACGGCGCCATCATGGCCCGACTTCTTGAAGTGGAACTTGGCCTTGTCGGGGTCGTACTTGCGCTGCTCGATCTCGGTGAACAGCGGATAGGACGAATTGATCGGGAAGTCGTTGCCGAGCGAGCCATAGCCGCGCAGGATCTTGTCCAGCATTTCCTCGCGGTCGATCGCCAGCTTCAGTGCCATGCGCAAATCGGCGTTGTCGAACGGCGCCGTGTTGCAATGCATGATGAACACGTAGTGACCGGGGCCAGCATGGTTGCGGATGGTGACGCCCGGCAGGCGCTTGATCAGGTCGACTATCTTCGGCTCGACGCGGTTGATCATGTTGACCTGGCCGCCCTGCAGGGCCGCCGTGCGCGCCGTCGCGTCGTTGATGACGATGACTTCGACCTGGTCGGCATGGCCCATCTTGTCGCCTTGCCAATAGTTGGCGAAGCGCTCGCCGCCGTGGCGCACGCCGGGCTCGTTGGTCTTGACCACGTACGGGCCGGCCGAGATGCCTGCATCCGGCTTGTCCTTGCCGCCATTCGGCTGGACGATCAGGTGGTAGTCGCTGAGCAGATAGGGCAGGTCGGCGTTGGCTTCCTTCAGCGTCAGCACGACTTCCTTGCCGCTCGCCTTGATGGTCTCGATGCCCTTCATGTAGCCCAGCGCGCCGGACTTGGACTTCTCGTCCGAATGGCGCTCGAGCGTGGCGGCCACGTCTTCGGCGGTCACCGTCTTGCCATTGTGGAATTCGACGCCGTCGCGGATTTTCAGCGTCCACACTTTGGCGTCGTCCGAAGAGCCGATCTCCTCGGCAATGCGGTTCTCGAGTTTGCCTTCCGGCGATAGCTCGACAATCATTTCGCCCCAGCACTTGCCGAAGGCGAAGGGCACCTGCGTCATCATCAGCGCCGGGTCGAGGCTGTTGGTGGATTCGCCGCCGACCAGGCCGGCCTTCAGTGTGCCACCCTTGACCGGACCTGCCGCGCGCGCCGCTCCAGAAAGCAGCGAGTTGGCGAAGGTCGCGGTGACGCCGAGCGCGGCCGCCCGGCCGAGAAAATCGCGACGGCTCAGTTTGCCGGATGCGACTCGCCGGCTAAGGAATTCCAGTTCGTTTGACATGTTGAGTTCCTCACTCTGTTGGTTCGACTCTGCGGTCGATTTTCTTGTTTCTTGTGAGGAGAATAATGACCGCAAGGGAAAGCGGTAAGCAAGACCGAATGCGACATGCCGTGGCGTAAATCGTACGTCGCATTTGGACCAACGAAATCCGTGCTCAAAGCAATACGCGCGGCACCTTCTCCTCGAAGTTACGTTCGAAAACGAGAGTTTCGCCCTCATAAGCCTCGATTCGGGCGCTGACGATGAAGTTTTGCGCGTCCGATCGCATTTCGGCTGTTGTTTCGGTGCGTACCGACCATTCATTTCGCGACAGGGTCTGTGTCCAGTGCGTTTTCCCCGAGGCTGACAAGGGATGGTCGGGATGGATCGTCCAGGTCTCGCGGGCAATGCTGCCATGGGCCAGGCCGTGGTCGAGATCGCGCACCTCGCCGAAATCATCCGTTATGGAAAGCGTCACAATTCCCGTCTTCTCGTCGCGGTCGACATGACGCTCGGAATTGGCGGCGCGGATCGTCTCGGTCGCCCAGGGAGTGGCGCCTTCCGGCTCGGCGAACGTCACGTCGTCGCCTGTCGCCAACGGGCGCAGCGGCAGGGCCAGCGTCGCGGCCGACAGAGCGAGCCGGACCGGTTCCGGCGACGGCCAGATCATCGGCCAATAGGCGTTTGACACGGCGATGCGCAGATGGTGGCCGGCCGGCACGCGATAGGCACATTGATCGAGCACCACGCGCGCGGACACGGTTTCGCCCGGAGCCAGCGCCTCGGGGAATTCGTGCGACTTGCGATGCGTCAGATTGAGCACGCCGTAGGAGATCAGCTCAGACGCACCGTCTGGATGCACGTCGCAAAGCCGGATCGCGATGTTGGCCTGCGGGCGGTCGCAGGATAGCCGCACCTCAACTTCGGGCGCGCCGACGATGTCGATCGCATCACGGAGTTCCGGCTGGTCGAAACACACAGACGAGGCGTCGTCGGGACGCTGGTCGCCGGGCAGTTCGGGGCCGAAGGTGAACGGAAAATACTCCCCGCCGGCCAGTCCGCAGCTTTGCGGCGAGGCGACGATGGCGGGCTTGCTGCCGTCGGCGATAAGCTCGATCGATTGCGTCTTGATGGTGGACGACGGCCATTCCTGCTCCGCTACCCAGCGGCCGGGCCGCTCGGGATGCCAGCGGGCGGGGCGGACACTGTCCATGACATAGGCACGGTAGGCCGGGTCGGTCTCGACGCCGGTATCGATGCCCTTCAGCCAGCGGTCCCACCAGCGCAGGGCCTCCTGCAGGAAGCCGATCGCGGGCTTGGGTGCAGCGTAGTGCGGATATTTGTGGATCCACGGTCCGATGATGCCCTTCACCGGGGCTTCGATGTTGGTGGCCAGATGCGAGACGGTGTTGCGATAACCGTCATGCCAGCCGCCGATCGACAGCACCGCCGCATGGATGGCCGAAAAATCCTCGCAGATCGAGCCGCGTTTCCAATAGGCGTCGCGGTGCTGGTGCTTCAACCACAGCGGCGCTAGGAAGGGCTGGTTTTCCAGCCGCGTCAGCCACAGATCGCGCCACCGGTTGTCGCCGGCCAGCAGCGGGTCCGGTGGCCGCGACGAATAGGACAGCATGGTCGAGGCCCAGCCGAAATTCTCGATCAGCAGGCAGCCGCCCTTGTAGTGGATGTCGTCGGCATAGCGGTCGACGGTCGAACACAGGCTGATCACAGCCTTCAGCGCAGGCGGCTGCTTGGCCGCCACCTGCAGGCAGTTGAAGCCGCCCCAGGAAATGCCCATCATGCCGACATTGCCGTTGCACCAGGGCTGCGATGCCGCCCAGGCGATGACGTCGCAGGCATCCTGCAATTCCTGTTCGGAATATTCGTCGTCCATCAGCCCTTCGGAATCGCCATTGCCGCGCATGTCGACGCGGATCGACGCATAGCCGTGGCCGGCGAAATAGGGATGCGTCAGCTGATCGCGAAAGATGGTGCCGTCGCGCTTGCGATAGGGCAGGTGCTCGAGGATCGCCGGCACCGGGTCGTCGCCGGCATCTTCCGGCATCCACGCCCGCGCCGACAGCCGGCAGCCGTCGGGCATGACGATCCCCATGTCCGGAAATTCGATGACCTTGCGGGGAAATTCGGTGACGGTTTTCATGCGGGACTCCAGGATCGCCAGATGATGGAGCCGGTGGCATCGCGTCGTGGGCCAGCCAACGAATTCGGCTGGTCAATCCGCGTCAATTCAACGGAATGTCGTTTTCGGCCTTGCTTGCCTGGTAGGCCTCGGACAGGTCGTCATAGCGTGTCGAGATCTTGCCGATCCGCATTTCCAGGCGCTGGCGCTCGGCCTCGGGCAGCGACCGCACCAGCCTGCGGATCGAAAAGCTCTTCCAGTAGGCGTTCTCGGCATTGTAGCCGCCGGGATCGAGGGTGAAGACCTCCTTCAGGATCTTCAGGTCATGCGGGATGGCGAAGCTGTCGCGCGAATCCTCATGGCTGAACAGATAGTAGAAATTGTCGAAGCCGGTCCAGGTGATCGCCGACAGGCAGAGCGAGCAGGGTTCGTGCGTGGCGATGAAGATGGCGTCTTTCGTATCGACGCGTTCTGCCTTGGGCATTTCGTAGAAGCGCTTCAGGCAGTGCACCTCGCCATGCCAGAGCGGGTTTTCCATCTCGTTGTTGGTCTCGGCCAGCACCAGCGAACGGTCGTCCTTGCGCAGGATCGCTGCGCCGAACAGCTTGTTGCCGTGAGCAACGCCTTCTGCCGTCTTCGGCACGATGTCCTGCTCGATCACATCGAGCAGCCGGTCGATCAGGGAAATGTCGGTCATTACAGGCTCTCGTCGGGGAGATGGATCTCGTAGGCGTGCGAGAAATGGAACTCTTCGAGGTTGGAGCCGTCGCCATCACGGTCGACGATCAGGAAATCCTGAGCCTCGCCGAGCGGCGTCAGCACGCCGTGCCACAGATTGCGGGAATAGTTGATGCCTTGTCCGGGCGCGGTGATGAAGGCGTGCGGCTCGCCTGGACCCTCGTCGCCATCATGGCAGACGACGACCAGGAATGGCCGTGGCGACAGCGGAATGAAGGCCTGGCTGCCGAAGGGGTGGCGCTCTACCATGGTCAGGTTCAGCGGCAATTCGTAGGGCGTGCCGCGCACCATCGAGATCACCACGCGGGCGTTCGGCCCAGTCGCTTGCGCCGTGGTGAGATCGTGGTAGCGCTCGGCCCTGCCGCCATTGATCGGGTAGTGGTTGTCGCCGCCCATGTCGATGACATCGCCGAAGGCGGCAAAGCCCTCGCGGGTCAGCGGCCGCGCGATGATGCGGGTCACGGCGCCCGCCTTGCAATGCCGGCGCCGCCGAGCTTGGCGTGGCGGTTGACGTCCTTGTAGAGCAAATAGCGGAATTTGCCCGGGCCGCCGGCATAGCAGGCCTGCGGGCAGAAGGCGCGCAGCCACATATAGTCGCCGGCCTCGACCTCGACCCAGTCCTGGTTGAGGCGGTAGACCGCCTTGCCTTCCAGCACATAGAGCCCATGCTCCATGACATGGGTCTCGGCGAAGGGAATGACCGCGCCGGGTTCCAGCGTCACGATGGTCATGTGCATGTCGTGGCGCAAATCGGCCGGATCGACGAAACGCGTCGTCGCCCAGCGGCCCTCGGTGCCGGGCATCGGCGTCGGCGCGATTTCCTGTTCATTGGTGAAGAAGGCTTCCGGCACGTCGAGACCGTCGACCGCCTCGTAAGCCTTGCGAATCCAGTGGAAGCGGACAGCGGCCTTGCTTTCGTTGCGAACTGTCCAGCCGCTGGCCGGCGGCAGGAAGGCGAAGCCGCCCGGCCGCAACACATGCTTCCTGCCGGCGAGCAGAACCGTCAATTCGCCCTCGACCACGAAAAGGGCGCCCTCGGCGCCGGCGTCGGGTTCCGGCCGCTCGCTGGAGCCACCGGGCGCAACCTCGACAATGTATTGCGAGAACGTCTCGGCAAAACCGGACAGCGGCCGCGACAATATCCAGACGCGGGTCTTGTCCCAGAACGGCAGGGCACTGGTGACGATGTCCTGCATCACCCCCCTGGGGATGACGGCATAGGCCTCGGTGAAGACGGCGCGGCCGGTCAGAAGTTCGCTCTGGCCGGGATGGCCGCCATGCGGCGCGTAGTATGTTCGGTCGGGCATCCTGATCGTATCCATGGGTTCAAGCCTATTGCGGAAGCATGTCCTTGAGGCGGAGCAGCGCAATGCGCTCGACCTGTTTGCAGGCGGTCTCAAATTCAACGCCGCGGCCGTTGCCGATGCGCGCCTCGAATTCCGCCAGGATCGCCTCCTTGGTCTTGCCCTTCACCGCTATGATGAAAGGAAAGCCGAAGGTGGTGACGTAGGCGGCGTTGAGTTTGGAAAACAGTTCGCGTTCCTTGTCGGTCAGCGCGTCGAGACCGGCCGAGGCCTGTTCCCTGGTCGATTCGGCCGTCAGCCGCCTGGCCTTGGCCAGTTTGCCGGCAAGATCGGGATGGGCATTGAGCACCGAAAGCCGCTCGGTCTCGCTGCCGGAACGAAAGATGCGGCAGAGCGCGTTGTGCAGGCCGCCTGACGTGTCGTGTGCCGCACCCAGTTCCAGCTCGTACGCACGTTCGGCGATCCATGGCGAATGTTCGAAGACGCCGCCGAAGGTGTGGACGAACGTCTCGAATTCCATTTTCGACGGGCGCAGTGCCGCCGGCTGATAGGGATGGTTCTCTTGCCAGTGGCGGGCGATATCGATGCGCCGCGCCAGCCAGACCTTGTCGTGCGATTTGACATAGTCGACGAAGCGCTTCAACGCCGCCACCCGGCCCGGTCGCCCGACGAGGCGGCAGTGCAGGCCGATATTCATCATCCGCGGCTGGCCAGCCTTGCCCTCGGCATAGAGCGTGTCGAAACTGTCCTTCAGATAGGCGAAGAACTGGTCGCCCGAGTTAAACCCTTGCGGCGTGGCGAAACGCATGTCGTTGGCGTCGAGCGTGTAGGGGATGATGAGCTGCGCCCCACCCGCATGCTCGAACCAGTAGGGCAGTTCGTCGTCATAGGTATCCGACACATAGTCGAAGCCACCTTCTTCGGCCACGAGCCGCACCGTGTTGACCGATGTGCGGCCCGTGTACCAGCCGGTCGGGCGCTGGCCGGTCACCTCGTAGTGCAGGCGGATCGCCGCTTCGAGATCACGGCGCTCGTCCTCGGCGCTGTGGTCGCGGTAGTCGATCCATTTCAGCCCGTGCGAAGCGATCTCCCAGCCGGCTTCCTGCATCGCCGTGACCTGGTCGGGCGAGCGCGCAAGGGCTGAGGCGACGCCGTAGCAGGTCACCGGCACCTCGGCCTCGGTGAACAGGCGATGCAGCCGCCAGAAGCCTGCGCGGGCGCCGTATTCGTAGATCGATTCCATGTTCCAATGGCGCTGCCCCACCCAGGGTGCCGCGCCGACGATTTCCGACAGGAAGGCTTCCGACGCCTTGTCGCCGTGAAGGACGCAGTTCTCGCCGCCCTCTTCGTAGTTGACGACGAACTGCACGGCGACATGCGCCCCGCCTGGCCATTTCGGATCCGGCGGATTGGCTCCGTAGCCGCGCATGTCTCTGATGTAACGCATCGTCCCTCCCGCCGGGCATTGCCCGAAGTATGATCAGGATATCGAAAGGGCTGCTTGCGCATTCCCCCGAAAATTTTTGAAAGTGTTTTTGTCGCACTCCGCTCGACCGGGACTTATGCATCGCCTTTAATTGGCGCACAATTCAACAACATGTTCGATTGTACCTGATGGGAGGCGGCCAGTGGCAGAAACGTCGATAGCCGATGGCGGGCGTCTGACGACCCATGTCCTCGACACGGCGACCGGCAAGCCGGCGGCGGGATTGTCGATTGCGCTCTATCACCTCGAGGGCGACGCGCGCACACGTCTGAAGACCGTTGTCACCAATGCCGACGGCCGCTGTGATGCGCCGCTGCTTGTCGGCGCGGAGTTCCGCACCGGCGAATACGAACTGCTCTTTGCCGCGGGCGACTATTTGCGCCAGCAGGGGTTGAGCCTGCCGAAACCGGCCTTTCTCGACGTGATACCGATCCGCTTCGGCATGGCCGAACCGGTGCACTATCATGTGCCGCTGCTGGTCTCGCCCTATGGCTACTCGACCTACAGGGGGAGCTGAAGCATGGCCAAGGTCAGCATCCGCAACGAGATCCGTTTCATTCTCAATGGCAGCGATGTCGTGCTTTCGTCGGTGGCATCGGACGCGACCTTGCTCGACTGGCTGCGGCTCGACCGTTCGCTGCGCGGCACCAAGGAAGGCTGTGCCGAGGGCGATTGCGGCGCCTGCACCGTGCTGGTCGGCAAGCTCTCGGCCGGCGGGCTGGTCTACGAAAGCGTCAATGCCTGCATTCGCTTCCTCGGCTCGCTGGACGGCACCCATGTCGTGACGGTCGAGCATTTGCGCGGCCTTCCCGGCCAGTTGCACCCGGTTCAGCAGGCGATGGTCGATTTCCACGGCTCGCAATGCGGTTTCTGCACGCCGGGCTTCGTCATGTCGCTCTATGGCCTGTGGATGAAATCGCCAGACCCATCGAACGCAGCCATCGAAAAGGCGTTGCAAGGCAATCTCTGCCGCTGCACCGGCTACGAGGCGATCATACGAGCCGCACACGCCATCTCCAGCTATGGCAAGGTGGCGAAGGACCCGCTGGCAGTGGAGCGCAAGGCGATCACCGCGAGGCTGGAGGCCATGCATGACGGCGCGCGGATCGAGATCGGCCCGGCCAAGAAGCGGCTGATCGTGCCGGCTAATGTCGATGATTTCGCCGCCCTGCTGGACAAGGAACCCGGCGCCACCATCGTCGCCGGCTCGACCGATGTCGGCCTGTGGGTGACCAAGCACATGCGCGATATTTCGCCGGCGATCTTCATCGGCGATCTCGACGGGCTTTGCACCATCGCCGAAGACAAGGGCGTCATCACCATGGGCGCCGGTGTCACCTACACCGAGGCGTTCTCGACGCTCGCCAAACGTATCCCGGCGCTGGGGCCGCTGTTCGACCGCATCGGTGGCGAACAGGTGCGCAACATGGGCACTATCGGCGGCAACATCGCCAATGGTTCGCCGATAGGCGATACGCCACCGCCCTTGATCGCACTCGGCGCGCGGCTGACGCTGCGCAAGGGCAAGAAGCGGCGGACGATCCCGCTGGAGACCTTCTTCATTGCCTATGGCAAGCAGGACCGGCTGCCCGGTGAATTCGTCGAGGCGGTGCACGTTCCCATCCCCGCCAAGGGCACGAAATTCGCCGTCCACAAGATCACCAAGCGCCGCGACGAGGACATCACGGCGGCACTCGGCGCCTTCTTCCTGACACTGGCCAAGGATGGCACGGTCGCGGATGTGCGCATCGCCTATGGCGGCATGGCGGCGACGCCGAAGCGGGCGTCGGCTGTCGAAAAGGCGCTGCGCGGCAAGCCGTGGACCGAACAGACGGTCGAGGCAGCGATGGCCGAATATGCCAAGGATTTCACCCCGCTCACCGACATGCGGGCCTCGGCCGAGTATCGGGCGCTGGCGGCGCGCAATCTGTTGCTGCGCTTCTTCGCCGAGACCAGCGGCACCAAGGAGCCGATCCAGGTTTCAAGGCATGAGGCGGCATGATGAACAAGCACGCCACACCCAATCCCAGGGCTGAAAAGATCACCGGCGGCGTTGCCACCGACCAACGCCACGATTCCGCCCACAAGCATGTCAACGGCAGTGCCGTCTATATCGACGACATGCCGGAACCGGCCGGCACGCTGCATGTCGGGCTTGGCCTGTCGAAGGTTGCGCATGGCATTCTGAAGAGCGTCGACCTTTCGGCGGTGCGGGCCGCACCGGGTGTCATCGATGTGCTGACCTATGCCGACGTGCCCGGCGAGAACGACGTATCGCCCAGCAACATGCATGACGATCCGGTGCTGGCGGAAGGCAAGGTGCAGTTCTTCGGCCAGCCGATCTTCGCGGTGATCGCGCAGACGCGCGACGAGGCGCGCCGCGCGGTGCGGCTGGCGAAGATCGACTATGACGAGCTTCCGGCTGTGATCGACATCTGGGACCTCGATCCGGTGAAGGACAGGCAGGTCACCACGCCGTTGGCCCTGCGGCGCGGCGATGCGGCCGCTGCCATTCAAGCCGCGCCGCGCCGCATCAAGAACCGCATGTGGCTTGGCGGCCAGGACCACTTCTATCTCGAAGGCCAGGTTTCGCTCGCCATCCCCGGCGAGGACGATGAGGTGATCGTCTATTGCTCGACCCAGGGGCCGAGCGAGACGCAGCATCTTGTCGCGCATGCGCTCGGTGTGCCGAGCCATGCCGTGACGGTGGAAGTCCGCCGCATGGGCGGTGGCTTCGGCGGCAAGGAAACGCAGGCCAATCAGTGTGCAGCGATCGCCGCGATCGCGGCCAAGAAGCACAAGCGCGCGGTCAAAATCAGGCTCGACCGCGACGAGGACATGACCGCCACCGGCAAGCGGCACGATTTCGCCATCGACTATGAGGTCGGCTTCGATGACAAGGGCAACATTCTCGGCGTCGACTTCACCTTCGCCTTGCGCTGCGGCTTCTCCGCCGACCTGTCGGGCCCGGTCGGCGACCGCGCCCTGTTCCATTGCGACAACGCCTATTTCTATCCGAACGTGCTGGCCAAATCGGCTCCGCTCTACACCAACACCGTTTCCAACACCGCTTTCCGCGGCTTCGGCGGTCCACAAGGCATGGTCGGTGCCGAGCGCGTCATCGACGAGGTTGCCTTCGCGGTCGGCAGGGATCCGCTCGAGATACGCAAGCTGAATTTCTACGACCCGATGGAGGCGATCGGCAGCCGCAACGTCACGCCCTATCACCAGAAGGTCGAGGACAACATCATCCACCGCATCGTCGCCGAGCTCGAGGAAAGTGCCGGCTATGCACGGCGGCGTCGCGAAATATCGGCCTTCAACGCCAACAGCCGCTTCATCAAGCGTGGCCTGGCGCTGACCCCGGTCAAGTTCGGCATCTCCTTCACCAAGACCGAGTCCAACCAGGCCGGCGCGCTGGTGCATGTCTATGCCGACGGCTCCGTGCACATGAATCATGGCGGCACCGAAATGGGGCAGGGCCTGCACCTCAAGGTGGCGCAGGTCGTGGCGGAAGAATTCCAGATCGACCTCGACCGGGTGAAGATCACCGCCACCACCACGGCCAAGGTGCCGAACACCTCGCCGACGGCGGCGTCCTCGGGCGCCGACCTCAACGGCATGGCGGCCCAGAACGCCGCCCGGCAGATCCGCCAGCGGCTGACCGACTTCGCCGCCGAGAAATATCAGGTCCCGCTCGACCAGGTGGTGTTCCTGCCCAACCGGGTGCGCGTCGGCAACCAGGAAGTCAGCTTCAACGATCTGGTCAAGCAGGCCTACATTGCACGCGTGCAGCTCTCGGCTGCCGGCTTCTACAAGACGCCGAAAATCCACTGGGACCGCAGCAAGGGCCAGGGCCACGCCTTCTATTACTACGCCTATGGCGCGGCCTGCGCGGAAGTATCGGTCGACACGCTGACTGGCGAATATGTCGTCGAGCGCGCCGATATCCTGCACGATTGCGGCCGCTCGCTGAACCGGGCGATCGACATCGGCCAGGTCGAGGGCGGCTTTATCCAGGGCATGGGCTGGCTGACGACGGAGGAACTGTGGTGGGACGACAAGGGCCGTCTGCGCACGCACGCGCCGTCGACCTACAAGATCCCGCTCGCGTCGGATCGTCCGAAGATTTTCAACGTGGCGCTGACCGACTGGTCGCAGGCCTATGAGCCGACCATCCATCGTTCCAAGGCGGTTGGCGAGCCGCCCTTGCCGCACGGCATGGCGGTTCTGCATGCGCTGTCGGATGCGGTGGCCAGCGTCGCCGACCACAGGATCTGTCCGCGCCTCGATGCTCCGGCAACGCCGGAACGGGTGCTGATGGCGATCGAGCGGCTGAAGAACGAGGTCAAGGCCAACGCCTGAATCCGCCAAAACGTGCAATTCAAGCCGAAAAAGCCTATATTTCCCAATCGGGAATGCAAGAAATGAACTCGAAAGTGCAAAGCCTGAAAGCCTTTCTCGCCGCAGCCGGCCGGGTTGCCCTGGTCGAAGTGGCCGGCACCAAAGGCTCGACGCCACGCGAGAAAGGCGCCTTCATGCTCGTCTCGCAAGCGGCGATCTTTGGCACGATCGGCGGCGGTCAGCTCGAGTACATGGCCATCGACAAGGCGCGGCAGATGCTGGGTTCTTCACCGGCCGGCCAAGGCCGTCGGGACAAGCAAGCCCGCATCGAGGTCGACGAGGTCTGCGCGACCCTCGACGTGCCGCTCGGCCCCGAAATTGGTCAATGCTGCGGAGGGCGCGTTGAAGTGTTGATCCGGCTCGTCGATACCTCGCTGGCAGCCGAGCTGGTCCTAGCGGCGGAAACCGAAGAGGCTGAACTGCCTTATGTCTATGTCTTCGGCGGCGGCCATGTCGGCCAGGCGCTGGCCTCCGCGGTGGCCCTTCTTCCTGTGCATGCCGTCGTCATCGAGACGCGGGCCGAGGCGCTGGAGGGCATGCCGGAAACCGTCGAGACGCGGCTGACGCCGATGCCGGAAGCGATGGTGCGCGATGCACCGGCCGGCACGGCCTTCGCCATCCTAACCCACGACCATGCGCTGGATTTCCTGATCGTCGCGGAAGCACTGAAACGCGACGACACCGCCTATGTCGGCATGATCGGCTCGAAGACCAAGAAAGCGACGTTCAAGAACTGGTACCTGAAATCGGCGGACGGCAGCGAGGTGGAGCTTGCCCGCCTCGTCTCGCCGATCGGTGGCGATGCCGTCAAGGACAAGCGCCCGCAAGTCATCGCAGCGCTCGCGGCCGCCGAGATCATGACGGCGCTGGTTGGGCACTCATCATCGGTGGGCCAACACAAGACCCTTGGACATGAAGCGGCGGTCGGTTGAAACAGCTGGTAGTAGGCCTTTTAAGTGCCTTGGCAGTTTCGGCGGCCATTGCAGTTGGATCACGAACAAGCGCTGGGCGACAAGCCGGTGAACGGACCTTGCGCGCCACTTGGTTTGTCCATGCCTTTTCCATCCTGCTTGTGGGTCTTCTCGCGACATTTGCGATTGCCGGGTGGAATGAGACGCGCAGCGAACAGCTCCCCTGGCTTTACGGACTGCTGATTGGCGCAGGTCTCGGCCTGATTGGGTGGGTTTGGTTTTTCTATGCGAGCGTTGTCTTCTGGACTGCTGAGGGCATAGGAATTCGACAGCCATTCATGGCGACGCGATTTGTTCGGTGGGAGGATGTCGAATGGGCCGGCCGCAACTGGTCGGGCGATTTTCAGGTTCGTTCCCAGAGAACCAGAATAAGCTATACGTCATACCATGGCGGGCATGAGCAGCTAAATGGCTTTGCCAAGCGCAGGTTGCCGAAGTTCGCCAAAAATTTCTGATCCTCTGCTCACCCGGCCGAGGTCACCGCAGTTCACCGCTTTCTTCGTTTCCAGAATCGCCGAAAAGCGCGTTTGCTGTATCCACCAGCATTCCAGCATGAGTCGGACACAGATGAACGTTCTCAAAATCGCAGCCTTTTCGGATGGTGACACCGGCGGCAATCCTGCCGGCGTCCTGATAGGCGATGTCTTGCCCGACGCGGTCGAAATGCAGCGTGTTGCGGCGGAGGTCGGTTTTTCGGAAACGGCCTTTGCCGCACCCGAGGATGACGGGTGGCGTGTCCGCTATTTCTCGCCGGAATCAGAGGTTCCCTTCTGCGGCCATGCCACCATTGCGCTGGGGGCGGCGCTGGTCCGGCAGTTTGGCGATGGGATTTTTCCCCTGAAGCTCAACCAGGCGAGCATCACAGTTGAAGGGTTCCGCGATGGCCCGAATGTTGCTGCCGCTTTGCAGTCGCCGCCGACACGCAGCAAGTCGGCTTCAGCGGGGTTGCCGAAGCGGTGGCGCTGTTCGGCTATTCGTCCGGCGATCTCGATCCGGCCATTCCGCCGGCACTGATCCATGGCGGTGCGGATCATCTTGTTCTGGCCCTCAGGTCGCGCGAGGCGCTGGCCGCCATGCGCTACGATCTGAAAGCCGGCCAAGCCTTGATGCGGCGCGAAGGGCTGGTGACCATCCTGCTCGCCTATGCTGAAACGCCGCGGCTTTTCCACACCCGCAATCCGTTTGCTTCCGGCGGCGTCTATGAGGATCCGGCAACAGGAGCGTCAACGGCCGCCTTCGCCGGCTACCTGCGCGACCTTGGCTGGCCGCATGGCGGAGCGATCGATGTCGTGCAGGGCGAGGACATGGGCATGCGCTCACGCCTGCGTGCCGACATTCCACCCACGCCCGGCAGCTCGATCAGGGTTTCAGGCACTGCCCGGATGATGGACGAAGCATAGCCGCCGTCGCCATTAATCTCAGCTGGGCCGTTTCAAGCCCAGATGGTCGCGCAGGGTGCGGCCCTCGTACTCTTTGCGAAAAAGGCCGCGCCGCTGCAGTTCCGGCACGACCAGCGTGGCAAAGGCATCGAGTTCGCCGGGGAAGTAAGAGGGCATGACGTTGAAGCCGTCGGCCGCGCCGCCTTCGAACCGCGACTGCAGCTCGTCGGCGACCTGGGCCCCCGTTCCGACGATGCGCCAATGGCCACGCGCACCGGCGAAATGCCGCGCCAGCTGGCGGATGGACAGGTTGTCGCGACGTGACTGCTCGATGACCAGCACTTGCCGGCTCTGCATGCCTTCGCTGGGCGGCAGCTCCGGCAGCGGCCCGTCGATCGGATAGCGCCACAGGTCGGAGATGCTGAGATAGCTGGACAGCAGTGCTACGCCGACATCGTCGGGGATGAGTTCCTGCAACTCCTCATATTTTTCCCGGGCTTGCGCCGCGGTTTCCGCCACCACCGGTGCGACGCCGGGCATGATCTTGATGTCGTCCGGCTCGCGTCCATAGGCCGCCAGACGCCCCTTCAGATCGTCGTAAAAAGCCTTCGCCTCCTCGAAAGTCTGCGCCGCCGTGAACACCACGTCGGCGGTGCGGGCGGCAAGGTCGCGTCCGACCTCCGAGGCGCCGGCCTGAACCAGCACCGGTGCGCCCTGCGGCGAACGCGGCAGGTCGAGCGCATCACGCACGGAAAAGCTCTGGCCATCATGACCGGAACCGGAAGCCCCGCCGGGCTTGCCGCGCCAAAGCCCCGTGACCACCTCGGCGAACTCACGTGCCCGCTCGTAGCGATCGGCATGCGGGCGCAATCCGGTTGAGCCGAAATTGGCGGCCTCGATGGGACTGGCCGAGGTGACCAGGTTCCAGCCGGCCCGGCCGCCGCTCAGATGGTCGAGCGACAGGAAGGTCCGCGCCAGCCCGTAGGGCTCGTTGTAGCTTGTCGAGGCCGTGGAAACGAGACCGATGCGGCTGGTCTGGGCGGCCAGAGCCGAAAGCAGGCTGATCGGCTCGAAGCCAATCGAGCGTGACGTCTGGCTGGCGATGCCGACATTGGCTTCGCGCAGGCCGGCGGCGTCCTCGCAGAAGACCATGTCGAACTTCGCCGCTTCCGCCGTGCGCGCCAGTTGAATGTAATGGTCGATGTCGATGCCGGCCGTCACATGCGCCTTGGGGTGGCGCCAGGCGGCGATATGGTGGCCAGTCGCCCACAGGAAGGCGCCGAGCTTCATCTGGCGGGGAGCGGTGGTCGTCATGCTGCGCCTCCCGCTGTCAGCCCGAGATGCGAGCGCAACGTCGCGCCACGATAGCTCTCTCGAAACAGGCCACGCCGCCGCAGTTCCGGCAAAACCAGATCGACGAAATCGTCGAGCGCCGAAAACTGGGCCGGCATCAACATGTTGAACCCGTCGCAGCTTTTCGACCGGAATCCTTTTTCCATACTGTCGGCGACGGTCGGCTTGGCGGTACCATGGGTGACGGGCGAGACATTCATCAGCACCTTCACGGCGCCCGGGTCGCGTCCGCAGGCAGCAACGCAGCGTTTGAGATCGTCATACCGGGCTTTCGTGCTCTCGAGTGGCCCGTCCTCCAGCAGGATGACATCGGCGGTGCGGGCGGCAATATCCATGTCTGATACCGACAGGCCGGACAGCACCAGCACCGGCGTATCCTGCGGCGAGCGCGCGACGTTGAGCGGTCCGCGCACGGAAAAGAATTCGCCCTTGTGGTCGAGCAGATGCATCTTTTCGGGGTCGTGGAAGCGGCCGCCGCTCTTGTCGAACTTGAGCGCGTCGGCATCCCAGCCCTGCCATAGGGCTTGAACGATGCCGATGTATTCTTCAGTGCGGCGGCGAAAATCGTCGCCGGAAAAACCTTCCGGACGGCTGAAATTGGCTGCGTCACGCGGGTCCTGCGCCATGGTTGCGTTCCAGCCGGCGCGGCCATGGCTGATGATGTCGAGCGAGGCGAAACGGCGGGCCAGATTGTAGGGCTGGTGGGCGACCGTCGAGGCCGCGGCGACCAGGCCGATCCTGCTTGTCACCGTCGCCAGCGCGGCCAGCAACGTTGTCGCTTCGAGGGGCACCTGCCTGTTTGCTGCATCGCTGCCGGACGCCGGTGCGGAATCGGCGAAAATCACCATATCCAGCCCGGCCGCGTCGGTCTTTTGCACAAACCGCGCCAGAAGGCTGAATTCCGGCTCGGACGATGGATCGGTGGTTCCCGGAAACGGCGAAACGGCAAGATGCATTGTGGCGCCGTTGTCCATCGATGGTCCCTGCAAGACGAAATACCATCGGAACTATGTTCGTCACATCCAGCAATGGCAACCGCTGGCGCTGGGCCAACTACCGGTCACTTGCCGGCCAGCCATCACTTTCCCGCCAGCCCCTATTTGCCAGCAAGCAGGTCGTTGATCAGGCGCTGGCAGCGCTCGGCCATGAAGTCGAGCAGCAGCCGCACCTTGGGGTCCTGCAGCTTCTTGTGCGGATAGACGGCGGCAAATTGCACCGGCGTTGGTGGCGTGCTGCTCAGGATCACCTTCAGCCGCTGGTCGCGGATGAACGGCTCGACCTCGAAGCGCGGCTTGTTGATGATGCCGCGCCCGGACAGCGCCCAGCCGGTCAGCACATCGCCGTCGTCGGTGTCGTAGGGTCCGTGCACTTCGAATTTCTGCGGACCGGTAGGGGTCTGCAGCGTCCACACATATTCGCGTGCACCGGAGTAACGCAGCATCAGGCAGTCGTGCTTTTTGCCGATCAGTTCCTGCGGCTCAATTGGTTCGCCGCGCGCCTCCAGATATTTCGGTGCCGCCACCAGCACGCGTTCGCATTCCATGATGCCGCGCATCCTGAGGCTGGAATCCTCGATGATGCCGAGCCGGAATGCGACGTCGATGCCTTCCTTCATGATATCGACATTGTGGTCGGACAGCCTCAGCCGCACCTCGATGTCAGGGTATTTGTCGTGGAAGTCGGGAATGCCCGAGGCCACCAGTCGGCGGCCGAGGCCGAGCGGCGCCGTCACCTTTATGGTGCCGCGCGGCTGACCGGAAAGCGCCGAGACGGCGGCTTCCGCTTCAGTGATCGCCTCCAGCACCTGCTTGGCTCCCGAATAAAAAACCGTGCCATGCTCGGTCGGCATCAATTGCCGTGTGGTGCGGTTGAACAGCCGCACGCCAAGGTGCTTCTCCAGTTCCTTGATGCGGTTGGAGGCGACCGCCGGCGAGATGCGCATGTCGCGGCCGGCCGCCGACAGATTGCCGAGTTCGACGACGCGAACGAAGACGGCGATGTTGTCGAGATAGGCCATGCGGATTTCGTGGCTTTCATCCAGCTGCGTGCAACGACTGTAGTATTTTCCATTTTTTTTTGAAAGTCATCGCACACCTCGCCTCTTTCCGTTTGCGCGCGACACCGTAAAGTCGCGTCATCGGCAGGGACGACTTCAATGATGGATTTCGCGATTTTCTGGGACTGGCTGAGCTTTGCGGTGCGCTGGCTGCATGTCATCACCGGCATCGCCTGGATCGGCTCGTCTTTCTATTTCGTTGCGCTCGATCTCGGTCTGCGCCAGCGTCCGGGCATGCCCGTCGGCGCCTTTGGCGAAGAATGGCAGGTGCATGGCGGCGGCTTCTACCACATCCAGAAATATCTGGTGGCGCCGGCCGAGATGCCCGAGCACCTGACCTGGTTCAAATGGGAATCCTACGCCACCTGGCTGTCTGGCTTCGCCATGCTCTGCGTCGTCTACTATGCCGGAGCGGATCTGTTCCTGATCGATCCCAATGTGCTGCCAATGTCGGTTCCGGTCGGCGTCCTGCTGTCACTGGCGACAATCGGCGTCGGCTGGGTGGTCTACGATCTGTTGTGCCGCTCGCCGCTGGGAAAAAGCGACACCGGCCTGATGCTGGTGCTCTATTGCGTGCTGGTGTTCATCGCCTGGGGGCTCACTCATCTGTTCACCGGGCGTGCCGCCTTCCTGCATCTCGGCGCCATCACCGCGACGATCATGTCGGCCAATGTCTTCATGGTCATCATCCCCAACCAGAAGATCGTCGTCGCCGACCTCATCGCCGGCCGCAAGCCCGATCCGAAATACGGCAAGATCGCCAAGCAGCGCTCGCTGCACAACAACTATTTGACGCTGCCGGTGTTGTTCCTGATGCTGTCGAACCACTATCCCTTGGCGTTCGGCACGCAGTTCAACTGGGTCATCGCCTCGCTGGTGTTCATCATCGGCGTGCTGATCCGGCACTATTTCAACAGCGTCCATGCGCGCAAGGGCAACCCGACCTGGACCTGGCTGGGAGCCCTTGTGCTGTTCATCATCATCATCTGGCTGTCGACCGCGCCGAAGGTGCTGACCGGCGAACCCAAGGAGTCCGCCGCGGCACAGATCTATGTCGCCTCCGCGCACTTCCCGGCCGTGCGCGACACGGTGCTCGGCCGCTGTTCGATGTGCCATGCGGCGGAGCCGGTCTATGAGGGCATCTACCACGCGCCGAACGGCGTGATGCTCGACACCGACGCCGACATCGCCAACCATGCCCGCGAGATCTATCTGCAGGCCGGTCGCAGCCACGCCATGCCGCCCGCCAACGTCTCCCAGATCACCGACAAGGAACGGGCGCAGCTGGTGGCCTGGTTCGAAGGCGCAGGGAAATAAGCATGACCTCGACACTTCTGCGCGGCCGCACGCTGTCCTTCGTGCGCTGGCCCGAGACCATCGATGATCATTCCGCCTGGCGCTATGAGGAGGATGGCGGCCTGCTGATCCGCGACGGCCGGATCGTCGCCGCCGGCGCCTATGCGCAAGTCGAAAAACAGGCCGGCGAGGGCGCAAGGAAGATCGACCATCGGCCGCATCTGCTGCTGCCGGGCTTCATCGATGCGCATGCGCATTTCCCGCAGATGCAGGTCATCGCTTCCTATGGAGCCGAACTGCTCGATTGGCTCAACACCTACACCTTTCCGGAGGAGACGAAGTTCGCCAATGCGCAGCATGGCCGCCGGATCGCACGGCTGTTCCTCGACGAGATGGTGCGCCATGGTACAACGACGGTGGCAGCCTACTGCTCGGTGCACAAAGCGTCGGCTGAAGCCTTCTTTGCCGAGTCGCATGACCGCAACATGCTCAACATCGCCGGCAAGGTGATGATGGACTGCAATGCGCCCGACGGCGTGCTCGACACGCCGCAATCCGGCTATGACGACAGCAAGGCGCTGATCGGGGAATGGCACGGCAAGGGGCGCCAGCACTATGCGATTACACCGCGCTTCGCCATCACCTCGTCGCCGCAGCAGATGGAGATGGCGGGCGCGCTCTGCCGTGAACATCCCGATCTGCACATGCAAACGCATCTGTCGGAAAACCACGCCGAGATCGCCTTTACCCAGGAACTCTACCCGTGGTCGCGTGACTACACCGACGTCTACGAGCACTATGGGCTGTTGGGCAAAAAGAGCCTTTTCGGCCATTGCATCCATCTGTCGAAGCGCGAGGCGGACGCGCTCTCGGCAACGGGCTCGGTGGCGGTGTTCTGCCCGACCTCGAACCTGTTCCTCGGCTCCGGCCTGTTCGACTATCAGCGCTTCCGCCGCCGCGAAAATCCGATCCGTATCGCCGCTGCCACCGATGTCGGCGGCGGCACCAACTATTCGATGCTGCGCACCATGGACGAAGGCTACAAGGTGATCGCGCTGAACGGCGAGAAGCTCAATCCCTTCCAGTCCTTCTGGCAGATGACGCGCGGCAATGCCGAAGCACTGTCGGTGGCGGAAAAGATCGGCACGCTGGACGCAGGCACCGATGCCGACATCGTCGTGCTCGACGCCAGGGCGACGCCGGCGATGCGGCTCAGGATGGAGACGGTCGAGACACTGGCGCAGGAGCTGTTTCTCCTGCAGACGCTGGGCGACGACCGCGCCGTGCGTGAGGTCTATGTCGCCGGGCGGGCGGCCAAGACCGACATGGCGACGTAGAACGCTTCGATGTGTTCTTTGCTTGACCCGGCGGCAGCCATCGGTCAAAGCGTGCGGCGAAGTTGACAGGGGAACGACATGGCCGTTGCTGACGACATCGCTCTGATCAAGAGACAGGAAGAAGTTCTTGTCTTCCCCGCCTTCGATGAGGCCGTCGCCTTCAAGATCGGTTCGGCCATCCGTGACCGCGCGCTGACCGAGAACCTGCCTGTTATCGTCGATATCAGAACCTTCGACCGGCCGCTGTTCTATGCCGCGATGCCCGGCTCGAACGCTTCCAATCCCGACTGGGCGCGGCGCAAGATCAATGTCGTCAAGCGGTTCCTGAAAAGCACCTATCGCAGCGTGCTGGAGCAGCAGCGCCCCGATCGCACCTTCAAGATCGGCGAAGGGCTGGATATTGCTGACTATGTGCTGGCCGGTGGTGGTTTTCCGGTCACCGTCAAGGGTGCCGGTGTCATCGGTGTGATCGCCGTCTCCGGCCTGCCGGAGCGCGAGGATCATGGCGTCGTCGTAGAGGCGCTGTGCGATCATTTGGGCATCGACAAGCGCGGGTTGGTACTGCCCCCGGAAGAAAAATGAGCGATCCCAAGGCCTTCCTCACCGCCATTTTCGACGCTGCCGTCGCCGCCGCCGATCCCGAGCGAACCATCCGGGATCATTTGCCGGCGAAGCCCAGTGGCCGCACCATCGTCATCGGCGCCGGAAAAGGCTCTGCGCAGATGGCGGCGGCCTTCGAGAAGGTCTGGGACGGCCCGATCGAAGGGCTGGTCGTCACCCGCTACGGCTATGGTGCGAAATGTGAGCGCATCGAAATCATCGAGGCGGCACATCCGGTTCCGGACGCCGCTGGGCTGGAAGCTTCGCGACGCCTGCTTGCCAAGGTCCAGGGTCTGACGGCGGACGATCTGGTCGTGGCGCTGATTTCCGGTGGCGGTTCGGCGCTGTTGCCGTCGCCTGCCGGCAGCCTGACGCTGGCCGACGAGATTGCCGTCAACGAGGCGCTGCTCGCTTCCGGTGCCCCGATCGCGGCGATGAACACCATCCGCAAGCATATCTCCACCATCAAGGGCGGCCGGCTGGCCGCCGCCGCCTGGCCGGCCAGAGTGGTGTCCTTGGTCGTTTCCGATATTCCCGGCGACAATCCGGCGCTGGTCGCCTCCGGTCCGACCGTCCCCGACACCGGCAGCCGCGAGGACGCACTGGCGTCGATCTCAGCCTATGGCATGAAGCTGCCGGCCTCGGTGATGGCGCATATCAACGCGCCGGCCGCCGATGCACCAAGTCCCGGGGATGAACGCTTTTCGCGCAATGAGGTGCACCTGATCGCCTCCGCCGGCGTGTCGCTGGAAGCGGCGGCGGCGGAAGCCAAGCGGCAAGGCGTCGAAGCCGTCATCCTCTCCGATGCCATCGAGGGCGAAGCGCGCGAGGTCGGCGGCGTCCATGCGGCAATCGCCCGCGAAGTGGCGACGCGCAACCGGCCATTTCCAAAGCCGGTTCTGATCCTGTCCGGCGGTGAGACAACGGTGACGCTGCGCGCCAAGGGCAAGGGCGGCCGCAACTCGGAATTCCTGCTCGCCTTCGCCATCGGCATCAGTGGCGTCGAAGGCATCCACGCGCTGGCCGCCGACACGGACGGCATCGACGGTTCGGAAGACAATGCCGGCGCCTTTGCCGATGGCTCGACCGTATCGCGCATGCGCGCAGCGGCTGTGGACGCCAAGGCAATGCTCGCCGGCAACAATGCCTGGACGGCCTTCAACGCGGTTGGCGATCTGTTCGTACCCGGCCCTACGGGCACGAATGTCAACGACCTACGAGCGATCCTGATCCGCTGAACCTGCCGACGATTAGCTCACACCTCGTGCAGATAGAGGTGGTAGTCCAACTCGCTGACCGTGCGCGCCACGCGCAGGTATTCGGACTGCTTGATCGCCACGAAGGTGCGGTGCAGGTCCTCGCCGAGCGCGCCCTTCAGGAAGCTCGACGCCCTGGCTGCTTCGATGGCGGCGCGCCAGTCGACCGGCATCGTCGTGCGCGTGATTGCTGCCTCATAACCATTGCCTGTCGTTTCCGGGCCAGGGTCGAGACCTTCGTCGAGGCCTTTGATGATGGCGGCAAGCACCGTCGCGGCGATCAGATAGGGGTTGGCGTCGACGCCGGACGGCCGGTGCTCGATGCGCCGGTTCTTCGCATCGCCCGCCGGCACGCGCAGTGCCACTGAACGGTTGTTGACACCCCAGGTCGGCGCCACCGGTGCATAGGATTGCGACACGAAGCGCCGCCAGGAATTGGCGTGCGGCGCAAACACCAGCATCGATTCGGCCATCGTCTGGATCAGGCCACCGAGCCCCTGTAGCAACGGCAGCGACCAGCTCTCGCCGCCGGATTCGGCAAAGACGTTTCGGCCGGCCTTGTCCTGCAGCGAGACATGGAAATGCATGCCCGAGCCAGCATATTTCTCGATCGGCTTGGCCATGAAACAGGCGGTGACGCCGTGACGGCGCGCCTGTGCCCGCACCAGTCGCTTCAGCATGACCAGATCGTCGGCTGCCCGCATCACGTCCTTGCGGTAGTTCAGCGTCAATTCGTACTGGCCGGGCGCATACTCGGAAATCACCGTCTCGGCCGGAATGCCTTGCGCCTTGGCCGCCGCATAGATGTCTGAGAACAGCGGCTCCATGCCGTGCAGATGATCGACGGAATAGACTTCCGTCTTGCCCGAGACGCGGCCATCGAGCACGGCGCGCGCCGGCTGCACCTTGCCGTCGGCATCGCGCTCATTGGCAAGGAGAAAAAATTCGAGCTCGAAGGCGCCGGCCGGATAAAGACCCTTGGCCGCCAGGATCTCCACCTGCCGTGCCAGCGCCAGCCGCGGATCCGACGACATCGGCTGGCCGTCGAGGTGATACATCGCCATCAGCAGTTGGCCGCGCGGCGGATTTGTACCGTAGAGCGGCACCAGCGTGCCGGGGATCGGCCAGGCCCTGAGGTCGCCGTCACCGGTGGTCCAGATCAGCCCGGTTTCGTGCACGTCCTCCCCGGTGATGTCGAGGCCGAGGATCGAGATCGGCATATGCCGGCCGCCCTCGAAAATGCTTTTCAGCTCATGCCGGCGCACGATCTTGCCGCGGCCGACGCCATTGGCGTCGGTCAGCACGATATCGAAGGCTTCGATCTCGGGATGGGCGTCGAGAAAGGCTTGCGCCTCGGTGGGCGTCGAGCCCGAAGGTGAGGTCATGATCTGTCCGGCTTTGCTTGGCGCGCCCATCGGTCAGCTTGTCTCATGCCGCAAGCTTTGCCGCAACCGCGCCGAAGGCGGTGATCAGCCGGTTGACCTGGGCACCGCTGGTTGCCGGCGAGATCAGCATCATGTTGTGGAAGGGCGCGATCAGCACGCCGCGATTGACCAGCGCGACATGGATGGCCGCTTCCAGTTCCGGCGCATGCGCCGTCTCCGCCTCGGCGCCATTGCGCAGCGGACCGGGCGCGCAGATGAACTCGACACGGGCGCCGACGCGGGCAACATGCCAGGGCAAGCGGAAGCGGTCGATCACGCCGGTCAGGCCGGCATCGAGCTGCCGCGCCAGATGGTCCATGCGGGCGTAGTTTTCCTCGGTCATCACCTCTTCCAGCGTCGCGCGCATGGTCGCGAACTGCAGCGGATTGGCCGAGAGCGTCGTGCCCATGCCGGAATAGCCCGGCTCCTTGGTCCTGTTGTAGCCGACGTAGCGCGAGGCGACATCGTCGCTCATGCCCCACACGCTCGCCGGCACACCGCCGGCGATCGGCTTGCCCAGCACGAAGAAGTCAGGCTCCAGCCCGTACTTCCCGGTGTAGCCGCCGGGGCCGGTCGAGATCGTATGCGTCTCGTCGATCAGAAGCAGGGTGCCGGCTTCACGCGTCAGTCTGCGCAGCGCGTCATGGAAGCCCGGATCGGCCAGCACCATGCAGGAATTGGTCAGCACCGGCTCGGCGATGACGCAGGCGACGTCCTTGTCCCTCAGGGCGGTTTCCAGAGCGGCGACGTCGTTGAACTCGATCACCTTGGCCGTGCGGGTCAGGTCGCGGAATTCGCCGGCCAGCCCTGGCCGGTTGACCGGAATACCATCGACCAGCCGCACCATCGTCTCGTCGACCGAGCCATGATAGCAGCCATTGAAGACCAGGATCTTTTCGCGCCCTGTGACGGCGCGGGCAACCCGCAGCGCAAAGCGGTTGGCGTCGGTCGCCGTCGTCGCGATCTGCCAGAACGGCAGGCCGAAACGCTGCTGCAGCAGTGGCCCGATGGCGAGCGCGTCTTCGGAGGGCAGCATATAGGTCAGGCCGCGCCCGGCCTGGCGGCGGATGGCGCGCGCCACCGGCGGCGGCGAATGGCCGAACATCGAGCCGGTGTCGCCGAGGCAGAAATCGTCGAGCCTGATACCGTCGATGTCAGTGATCGTGGCGCCCCTGGCGCTGTCGACCAGGATCGGAAACGGCGTCGGCCAGTCATTCATCCAGTGCATCGGCACGCCACCGAAGAAGCCGGGCAGGCCATTGCCGACCTTCGCCAGTGATTTCGGCCGCGCCTTGCGGAAGGCTGCCCCCTCGATCTCGCGCAGATCGGCAATGCGGTCTCGATCGATGCCGCCGATGGACGTCCTTGAAGCGTCGCTGCTGTGCATGAAAACCCCTTTGGTCGGTCCCTCTTAGCCAATCAATGTCCGCAACCGCAATCGGCCGCGCATCTGCCCTGCATTGGCTCAGCCGCTGGTGGCGGTGCTTGACCTGGAACCCGAAGTCGGCACCAATGTGGACGGCAATGGGCGTACGGGGAGGGGAAATGCGGACGATCATTTGTGCGGCGGCGCTGTTCCTGTCGGCCGGCACGGCCTTCGCCTCCGGCGGTATCTGGTGCAATGTCGACGATACGGCGGTGAAATTCGAGGTCGGCGCCGGCGTCACCAGAGGCATGGGCGGCCCGACTTTCAATTTCAACGGCAACCTTGAAATTCTTGGGCGGCCCGTTGGTGACGACCTGCGCAAGACCACGTTCGAGGATTCCAACCTGACCCAGTACTGGCTCGACAACAAGGAGTTGCGGCTGAACATCTACCAGGAGCATCATCTCGCAGATGCCTACAACTATGTCGAACTGACGATCCTGACCAAGACCAGCGACGAAGGCGTCTATGACGGGCAGTACACGCTTGCCGTCTATGACAGTACGGCTGACAAGGACGGCGATGGCAAGACCGCCGATCTGACCGGCAAGGTTTCCTGTGGCGCCGAGTGATCCGCAGTTTTGAAACTACGCGGTGATGTCGATGACGCCGCAGTCGCCGGCAGCACTGCCGAAGGCGACGCGGCGTTCTTCCTTGTCCCACATCATCGAGGTGATGGCGCCCTTGCCCGGTCGCCGCAACAGCACTTCCTTGGCATCGGAAAAACGCACCGCCATCACCATGCCATCATCATACCCGACGGCGACGACATCCTGGCTTGGGTGGCAGGCCACCGCCGTCACCATGCCGTTGCCGCGTGTGCCGAGTTCCAGCGGCGCCTTGCCCATAGGTCCGTCCTTGCCGGAAAACGGCCAGACAATCGCCGCCGGCGCGCCGGAACTCGCAAGCCATTTTCCTTTCACGCTCCACGACAGGCTTTTGACCTTGCCGGGATAGCCGGTCATGCGCATGTGCTTGCCGTCGGCGAGCTTCCAGCCATGCAGGGCGTTTTCCTGCATGGTGGTGACAAGGAACGCGCCGTCCGGCGAGAAGGTGATACCGGTGTGGGCGCCGGCCCATTCGAGCTCCACCGGCTTGCCCTCGGCGGCCGGGAAATGCAGCGTCGCGCCATTGTAGCGGGCAACGCCGAAGCGCATGCCCTTGGGTGAGAAGGCCAGCCCTTCGACCGAGCGCGGATGGACGAATTCCCTGGTCTTGCCGTCGGCAAAACGCACGAAGGCGGTCTTGCCCGTCGCATAGGCGATGGCGCCCTGCGGCCCGGCGGCGACGCTGGTGATCCACTTTTTCCCGGCCCTCGCCAGTTCCTGGATGTTGCCGCCCGCCTTCACGGCAAACACCTTGCCGTCCTCGCCACCGGTGATCAGCCGGTCATTGGCAGTATCATGGAAAGCGGCGAGCAGCCCGTCATTGGCCTGGACTGTCTTGTGGCCATGGTCGAGCCGATGCACAGCGCCATCGGCCAGCGCGAAATGCGGCACGTCGCCGAGAAACACGGCGGCGATGCAATGGCCTTCGAGGTCAAGCGGGGCGACGGTTGGCATGGGCTAGTTCAATTTCCTGCTTTTGGCGAACAGAGGTGAATAGGTTTCCAGGTAGGCTTCATGCATGACGACATATAACCTCGTCCAAAGGTCCGAAGTGTCGATGAAGTTGACGATTCGCTGATCGTCATCGCCATCGAGGGAACCCCAGGAAGCCAGGATATTCTCGCCAGACCGCGCCAACTCGGGAGCAAGGTCACCAAGACGGAAGAATCGTCCTCTCTCTCGCGAAAAAAGTTGGATGACGTAAGGATAAGTATTCTATCTCGGTTGCGAAATTGGCGCACAAGTCCGACCTGCGCACTCGCTTTGTCATGAAATTTGCCGGGCATCCGGCACGCAGTTTGCCAACACGGCGTAAGGCTATCGGTCTTTAGACCGATAGCTCCTTTTCCACACTACCCTGCTTGGCGTCAAGCTGCCGCCTGGCAGGCGTCAAAGCTCTTCTTCAGCCGCTCGGCGTCGAGTTCGCGGCCGATGAAGACCAGCCGGCTCTCATGCTTCTCGCCGTCTTTCCAAGCGCGCTGGTGGTCGCCCTCGATGATCATGTGCACGCCCTGGATGACATAGCGCTCGTCGTCGCCCTTGAGCGCGATGATGCCCTTCAGCCGCAAGATGTTGGGGCCTTCCATCTGGGTGATCTTCTCAATCCACGGGAAGAATTTCCTCGAGTCCATCTCGCCGCCGCGCAGCGACACCGACTGCACCGTCACGTCATGGATATCGGAAGAATGCGCGTGATGGTGGTGGTCGTGTCCGTCATGATCATGGTGGTGGTGGCCATCGTGATCGTGGTCATGATGATCGTGATCGTCATGCGCCTCGAGGAAATGCGGATCGTTTTCCAGCGCCCTGGACAGGTCGAAAGCACCCCGGTCGAGCACTTCGGACAAGGCGACGCCGGCGCGTGTCGTGCGATGGATCTTCGCCGCCGGATTGATGGCGCGGATCGTCGCCTCGACCTTGGCGAGTTCTTCCGGGGTGACGAGGTCGGTCTTGTTGAGCACGACGACATCGGCGAAGGCGATCTGGTCCTCGGCTTCCCTGGAATCCTTGAGCCGCAGCGGCAGATGCTTGGCGTCGACCAGCGTCACTACCGCGTCGAGCCTGGTCTTGGAGCGCACGTCGTCGTCCATGAAGAAGGTCTGCGCCACCGGCACCGGATCGGCGAGGCCGGTGGTCTCGACCACGATGGCGTCGAAACGGCCCGGCCGGCGCATCAGCCCCTCGACGACGCGGATCAGGTCGCCGCGCACCGTGCAGCAGACGCAGCCATTGTTCATTTCGTAGATTTCCTCATCGGATTCCACGATCAATTCGTTGTCGATGCCGATTTCGCCGAACTCATTGACGATGACGGCGTAACGCTTGCCGTGGTTTTCCGACAGGATGCGGTTGAGCAGCGTCGTCTTGCCGGCGCCGAGATAGCCGGTCAGAACGGTTACGGGGATCTGCGTCTGTGCGTCGCTCATGGCTTGCCTCGAAGAATACGGGCCTTTGGAAATCCAGGGCCTCGAAAAAGGGATTGTCGGCTCCATATAGGATGTGTGCCGGGCTTTTGCACGAGGCAAACCGATGGGCCAAACAGGCTTGCCGACATTACCGATTTTCATTGGCGAGAGCCGCCACCGCAGCCTGGATCAGGACGCGGGAGGCCAATTCGAGAGGCACGATATGTCCGGCAAGCCATCCTCCTTCTCCTTGAGCCGGCGCAAGGCGCTCGGCTTGATCGCGGTGACCGCCGGCGGTGGTGCCTTCCTGCCGGCCGCGGCAATGGCCGCCCAGTCTTCGGCCACCAGGACCTCTCCCTATGCCGGACTGGCCCTGTTCGAAACCGGTGCCGGCGTCTGCGCCATCACACCTGAAGTGACCGAGGGGCCGTTCTATTTCGACCCGAAACTCGAACGTGCCGATGTCACCGAAGGCAAGAAGGGCCTTGCCCTCGCTGTAAGGCTGCAGATTGTCGACGCGGCCTGCCGCCCACTTGCCGGCGCCCGCGTCGACATCTGGCATTGCGACGCGCAAGGTGCCTATTCAGGCTACCCGGGACAAGGTGACGGCCGCGATGTCGACACGTCGGGCCAGATCTTCCTGCGTGGCTGGCAGAAGACCGATGTAAGCGGCATCGGTTCCTTCGCCACCATCTATCCCGGCTGGTACCGAGGCCGCACTACCCATATCCATTTCAAGGTCTTCCCCGACGACAGTTCGGTGATGACCGGCCAGTTGTTTTTTCCCGACAGTCTGAGCGAGCAGATCTTCACTACGGTCGCGCCGTACAATGACCGGCCCGGCAAGCGTGACACCTCGAACGCCAGCGACGGCATCGCCAGGCAGGCCGGACCGCTGTCGCAGGCCGCGCTGCGCGAGGTGGAGGATGCCTATCAGGCGCTGATGATCGTCGCGGTGAAGCCCGGCTGAGCCACATATCCTCACGCACGTCGCCCGCGGCGAAAACTCCTGTCGCGAAAAGTCGTTTGTCATCTAACTGAAATAAACATCTGGCATTAGCCACGGCGGACACCACAATGCTTGCCGGCAAAGCTGTTTGGAGCGCCGGAATCTTTTTGATCGTCGATTGCCAACCGGCCGGCTGCGTCTATGCTGATCGCACCGGTACGGCCGAAGAGGGATGACCATGGCCAAGGCGGACAAGACTGCAACAATGAGCCGGCTGCATTCGGCGGCAAGGCTGGCAAGAACCGCGCTCGCGGCGCGGCTTCTGGCGCACGGCTTCTATGCCGGCCAGGACCAGATCATGCTGGCGCTCGACCGTGAGGACGGTCAGACGCCGGGCAATCTCGCCGGGCGCCTCGGCGTGCGCCCGCCGACCATCACCAAGACCATAAACCGGCTGCAGGCGCAGGGTTTCCTGGAAAAGCGCGCCTCGTCGGCCGATGCTCGCCAGGCTCATATTTTCCTCACCGACACTGGCCGCGACATCATCCACGCCATCGAGAAATCGGTGAAGAAGACCGAAAAGCAGGCGCTGAAGGGCCTCGACAAGAAGGACCAGAAGGCGCTGTTCAAGCTGCTTGCCCGCATCGAGGCCAACCTCTCGAACGAGGAATTGGTGTTGATCGACGACGACGCTGAGACGGACGACTGATCGCCTGATCCCGGCGCAACGATCAAGCCGCCGCCGCAGCAGCGCCCTGGATCAGCGACGACCAGCGCCCGGGCGTCATGCCGAACGCCTTCTTGAATTGCCTGATAAAATGGCTTTGGTCGCTGAAGCCGGCCGCGATGGCGATCTGCGCCAGGGGCTCGCCGGCGGCGATCATTCGCCGTGCGCTCTGAAGCCGGCGCATCACCAGGAAGCGATGCGGGCTTGTGCAGAAGGCGGCGCGGAAATGTCGTGACAGGGCATAGCGGTCGAGCCCGGTGATCGCTTCCAGTTCGTCCGAACGCACGGGGCGGCCGAAGTTCTCCGTGAGATAGTCGCGCGCCAGCGTGGCCGACCGCCATGCCGTTCTGGCCATCGGCTTCGCTGGCTGGCCGGCATGCCGGGCCAGGCTTTGCATAAGCCGCGCGAGGAAGTCGGCAACGAACAGCTCGTCAAGTTCCTCTTCCAGCGGCCCCAGCGCCGAAAGCAGCGTTGCGCAGAAGGTGTCGTCCGTCAGCACGCCTTCCCTGACGAAGGGCAGCGACGCACCGCCAAGGCAGTCGAGCATCAGCGACGGCTCCAGATAGAGCATCCTGTAGCGCAGGCCGTCCTCGGTGCCGGCGCCGCCGTCATGCAATTCGTCGGGATGCAGCACGATAATCTGGCCTGGCAGGCTGTGGCGTGTCGCGCCGCGGTAGCGAAACGTCTGCACGCCGTGCAGCGTCACCCCGATCGCATAGGTGTCGTGGCGATGCAGGTCGAAGGCGCTGCCATGGAAGCGCGCCTCAATCCGCTCCATGCCGGCAGGGTCCGAGGCGGAAATGATGCAGTTTTCCGCTGCATCAACGCACAAACGTCCAAGACCCTCGAAGGCCTGGCTGCCTAGATCGTGCGACATCTTCTCCTGCAGCCTCGCATTGGGGCACAAACTCGAATGGTCAATGTCTCATGTTCGATACGAAATTTGCAATCGTGCTCAGGGAGGATCTGCCGGTCTGGCAGAAACTCAACGTCACCGCTTTCCTGACCAGCGGCATCGTCGCCCAGTTTGCGGACATCATCGGCGAACCCTACCGCGACCGCGCCGGCAATCTCTACAATCCACTGTCGATCCAGCCGGTCATCGTGCTGTCCGCCGACCAGGCGACGTTGGGGACGATCCACCGGCGCACGCTGGAGCGCGGCGTGACGACATCGCTCTATGTCGAGGAGATGTTCGCGACCGGCCACGATGTCGCCAACCGCGCCGTCTTCGCCGAATTCGCGCCCGATGACGCCAAGGTGGTCGGTATCGCGCTTCGCGCCGACAAGAAGATCGTCGACAAGATCACCAAGGGTGCCCGCATGCACGCCTAGCATCGGGGAGCATGGACTAAGCCTGCCGGCGGCTGTTGTTGTGCCAGCCGGCTTTGCCGTTGCGGCGGGCGACAATTGGCTTGCTGGCAAGCCACATTTCCCGCAAAGGTGGGCTTCAGCCCAGCTTTCCATCCGGCCTGCAAGTGAATGCTCCCCAAAGACATCCAGAAAGCGCAACGCCGCCGGTGGCGATCCTCTGCATGCTTTCCACTTATGTCTTCTTCACCTTCCTCGACACCAGCAGCAAATATCTCGTCCTGGCCGGCGTATCCGCGCTGATCGTCGCCTGGGTGCGCTTTGCCGTGCATGTCGTGCTGGTCGGCACGCTTCTGCGCGGCTGGCGCCAACCCGTGCGGTTTCGACCGGTCAACCTGCCGGCCCATATCCTGCGCGGTCTGTTCCTGTTCGGCTCGACCATGTTCAACATCCTGGCGCTCAGGTCCCTGCAACTGGCCGAGACCACCTCGATTTATTTCTTCGGGCCGATGGTGATCACCGCACTTGCCGGTCCGTTGCTTGGCGAATGGGCCGGCTGGCGGCGCTGGCTGGCGATCCTGGCTGCCTTCGCCGGGGTTCTCATCATCACCCGGCCAGGCGTAGGCGTCTTCGGCATCGGGCACCTCTTCGCGCTCGGTTCGATGCTGTCGAACTGCTTCTACGTCATCATGACGCGCCGCATGTCGGCGAGCGAGACGTCGGAAAGCCTCATCCTGTTCTCGGCACTGGCGCCGGCGGTGCTGCTCTTGCCCTTGCTGCCGTTTTCGTTCTCCCTGCCGCATGACGGCTGGCACTGGTTCGTGCTGCTTATGCTTGGCGTGTTCGGCGGCGTCGGCCACTGGCTGCTGGTCCAGGCCTACCGGCTTGCGACGACCACGGCACTGGCGCCCTATCCCTATTCGCAGATGGTGTGGATGATCATTTCCGGCTGGATCGTCTTCAAGCAGTTTCCCGACCGTTGGACACTGGTTGGCGCCGCCATCATCGTCGCCAGTGGCCTCTACATCGTCCATCGCGAGCACCGGCTTCGGCTGCAGAGCCGCGCGGCCTCGGATGTCGAGGCGGAAGCGTTGGCAAAAAAACTTTGATTTGCCGCCGATCGATGGCATAACGCCGCCTTTAAACAGTTTAGGTCTGGAACTCAGGTCGTTCGGGGAGCGCAAGGCGCTGGCACAAAAAATCAAGCTTTCGACGATCGCGGATGCGCTCGGAGTATCCACGGCCACGGTGTCGCTGGCGCTGCGTGACAGCCCGCTGGTTGCCGGCGCCACTCGCGACCGCATCAAGGAACACGCCCGCGCCATCGGCTATATCTACAACCGACGCGCCGCCAGCCTGCGCACCTCGCGTTCGGGCATTGTCGGCGTCGTCGTCCACGACATCATGAACCCGTTCTTCGCCGAGATCCTGCGCTCGATCGAAAGCGAACTCGACCGCAGCCGGCAGACCTTCATCCTGTCCAACCACTATGACCAGCTGGAGAAGCAGCGCACCTTCATCGACACGCTTTTGCAGCTTGGCGCCGACGGCGTCATCATGTCGCCGGCCATCGGCACACCGGCTTCCGACATCCTGATGGCCGAGGAGAACGGCCTGCCGGCGGTGCTGATTGCGCGCACCGTCGAGGGCGCCGACGTGCCCGTCTTTCGCGGCGACGACGCCTATGGCACCGGGCTCGCCACCAACCATCTGATCTCGCTCGGCCACAAGCGCATCGCCATGATCGGCGGCACCGACCAGACCTCTACCGGGCGCGATCGCTACCAGGGCTATGTCAACGCCATGGAGGCGGCCGGGCTGGAGGTCAGGCCGTCCTGGCGCATCGCCGGCCCGCGCACCAAACAGGCCGGGTTCGAGGCCTCAGGGCAGTTCCTGGCGCTGAAGGACAAGCCGACGGCCGCCTGCTGTTGGAACGACCTTGTCGCCATCGGCCTGATGAACGGCATTGCGCGTGCCGGCCTGGTGCCGGGCGTCGACATCTCCGTCACCGGCTATGACGATCTCGAAGAGGCCGCGATCGCGACGCCGGCCCTGACCACCGTCTGGAACGGCCAGCGCGAGGTTGGCCGCCGCGCCGCCAGCGCGCTGCTCGACAAGCTGAATGGGCAGACGGTGCGTCCGTCGCAGGAATTGATCAAGCCGGAACTGCATGTGCGTCAGTCGACCGGCAAGCCGGTGGAGCGTGCATGACCAAGGCCGAACAATTGCAGACCGTCGCCGTTCTGGTGCCGGGCGATTTCAACGATCATGCGATCGACCGCATCGACCGTACGTTCCACAGGGTCAGAATCGAACGCGCCGATCCGGCCCTGGTCACCGATGAGATGCGCAGCAAGGTGCGCGCCATTGCCTCGTTCGCCGGCATCAACGCGGCGATGATGGATGCATTGCCCAATCTCGAACTCATCGCCTCCTTCGGCGTTGGCTATGATTCGGTCGATGCCGGCCATGCGGCCGCGAACAACATCATGGTCACCAACACGCCGGATGTGTTGACCGAGGAGGTTGCCGACACGACAATCGGGCTGCTGATCAACACTGTCCGCGACCTGCCGCGCGCCGAAACCTGGCTGCGTGACGGCAGCTGGGTGCGCAACGGCAACTATCCTTTGAGCCGGCTGACCCTGCGCGGGCGCAAGGTTGGCATTTTCGGCATGGGCCGCATCGGGCTGGCCATTGCCCGTCGGCTGGAAGCTTTTGGCCTGCCGGTCGCCTACCACAACCGGCGCCAGGTCGAAGGTTTGAGCTACCAGTATCATCCAACGCTGAAAGGCCTTGCTGAAGTGGTCGACACGCTGATTTCGGTGGCGCCCGGCGGTGCCTCGACGGAGAAGGCGGTCAATGCCGAAATCCTGTCGGCGCTTGGCGCCAACGGTGTGTTCGTCAACATTGGTCGCGGCAGCACGGTCGACGAGGCAGCGCTCGCGGCAGCGCTTGCCAACGGCACCATCGCCGCTGCCGGCCTCGATGTCTTTGCCGACGAACCGAACGTGCCTAAGGCGCTGCTCGACGCGCCGAACACCTCGCTGTTGCCGCATGTCGGCTCGGCCTCGGATCATACACGCCGCGCCATGGCGGATCTCTGCGTCGACAATCTGGTGTCCTGGTTCACCGAGCGCCGGCCGCTGACGCCAGTGCCGGAGACTGTGAATGTCAAGGCTGCCGGCTAGCCAAAAAGGCAAACTCGATGGCTGTGAAGCCTCCCGAAAATTCCACGATCTCGGTTGTCACCAGTGGCCGGGAACAAATCGTTACGATTCCCTATCCAAAACCACCCGCTACCGTCTATCTGGCAGGAGTATTCATTCTTTTCTGGCTAGGCGGCTGGGCTGTGGGTGAGGCTTCCGCCGCCCGTCGGCTTCTGACAATGCCAGTCGGAGGCGGAACGGCATTTCTCGTATTCTGGCTCTGCGCATGGACTGTCGGAGGCCTGTTCGCAATGCTGTCCATTCGCCGCGTTTTCCAGAGATCCGTGCCTGAAATCATAAAGCTCGAGGTCGCTGGTCTCGTCTATGATCCGGGAATGCCGCCCTTCAAGATGCCCATCGCCAGGTCATTCCCTGCATGGTCCGCTCTGTTTCCGAAACGGAACGAACTCAAAATCGACCGGATGCAGCTCAAATCGCTGAGACTCCGCGAGGGCGATACATGCAACCGCCTGACAGTCGACGCTGGCGCCCAGCGAGTCGAGCTCGCTTCGGCCGCCACCGATGTCGAGCGCGAATGGCTCTTCAAGCTCCTTTCCGATCGCTATTCGCCGGCTGTCCCGCAATAGTCCGACGCGTTTTGTTTTCGGCCCCACCAGCCATTGATGCTCTGCATTGCCACACTTATTAACGTCCGCTTAACCCTATGAAATCATTCTTCCGGGTACGGGGATGACGACGATGAAGATGCTTTCCGTAGTGATCGCCGCCGTCGCGCTGTTTGGCGGCGTTCAGCTGTTGCATGATGGCAGTGGTGACAGTGCCGCCGGTGAGGTCGCGCCGTCCAACCGCTTCAGGCTGGTAGAGAATGGCGATGCAGGCAACTGCGCGGTCACGCGCGGCGCTGCAGTTTCGGATGACCTGTCGCTGTTGACGGTGGCACCGAACTGCCGCCGGCTCCTGCCCGGCATCGAGCGGGCAAAGTTCTGGCGGGAGGAACAGGACGGCACTGTTGCCTTCAGCGCCAACGGCGTCGATCCGATCGTCACCTTCGCCGTTGCTGACGGCGAGGGTTATGAATCCTATGCCCCGGCCGCGCCATTGCTGTCGCTGGCGGCCACCGGTGATCAGAGGGACTGATTATTCCGCAGCGGCACGCGCACCGGCTTTCGCCACGGCGTGCTGCCGCACGGCATCGCCGAAGGCACGGAAAATCTTGGCCGAGTTGCTGTCCGATTTGACCCAATATTCCGGATGCCACTGCACGCCGACGGCGAAGGCGCGTGAGTCGCGCACCGAAACCGCCTCGACCGTGCCGTCGCTCGCCACCGCCTCGATCTGCAGCTTCGGGCCGAGCCGGTCGATCGCTTGGCGGTGCAGCGAATTGACCTTGATGTCGCCGGCACCGAACACGCCGGCCAGACAGCTTCCGGGCTTGATCGAAATGGTCTGGTTGATGGCGAAGCGTTCGTCCTGTTTGTCGCTCACCGGCGCGCGGTGGTCGAGCGAACCCTCACGCTCCTGTATCTCGGTGCCCAGCGTGCCGCCAAGCGCCACGTTCATCTCCTGGATGCCGCGGCAGATGGCGAGCAGCGGCACGCCGCGCTCCACCGCCCTGCGGATCAGCGGCAGCGTGGTGGCGTCGCGCGCCGGGTCATAGGGGCCATTCGCCTCACTGGCATCGCCGCCGTAGAGCGAGGGATGCACATTGGATTTCGAGCCGGTGACCATGACGCCGTCGACCGACGACAGAAGTTCGTCGAAGTCGAGCCTGTCGCCGAACGATGGCACCAGCAGCGGGAACACGCCGGCACCGGCAATCGCCGCTTCCAGATATTGCTGCGGGGCGGCATGCCAAGTGTAGTTGTCGAACTGACGGACGTCGGTCGATATGGCGACGAGCGGCTGATGCATTTTGGCTCTGTTTTCCATCTGGCAAAGGGTGTCCTGCCCACAAAATAGGCGATCCGCCGGCATTTTTCCATGACAAGTTTCGGCGAGTCGCATGGGCCACGAACGGCCTGTTAGACTATAGTTGCAGGGCAGCTGGGCTTCGCCGTCAAATCGGGCCGCCGCGCTGGACTCGACTTCTTGCCCGTGTATTGTTTCGCGCGAACCGATGCGGGAGCGAGGATTCCCGAACGTCGGTCTGTTGGTCCAAAAGGGAGGAACTGCATGGATCGTCGTTCATTCATTCGCAAGGCTGGTGTTACCGGCGTCGGTGCTGCAGCGGCGGCGGCCACGCTCGCAGCGCCGGCAATAGCCCAGTCCAATCCCAAGGTGACTTGGCGACTGGCCTCGTCCTTCCCCAAGTCGCTCGACACCATCTATGGCGGCGCCGAAGTGTTCTCCAAGATGCTGTCGGAAGCCACCGACGGCAACTTCCAGATCCAGGTCTTTGCCGCCGGCGAACTCGTGCCAGGCCTTCAGGCCGCCGACGCCACCACGGCCGGCACCGTCGAGGCCTGCCACACGGTGGCATATTATTACTGGGGCAAGGACCCGACATGGGCGCTCGGTGCGGCGGTTCCCTTTTCGCTCAACGCGCGCGGCATGAATGCCTGGCACTACCATGGCGGCGGCATCGACCTGTTCAACGAGTTTCTCGCCACGCAGGGTCTTTTCGGCCTGCCGGGCGGCAACACCGGCGTGCAGATGGGTGGCTGGTTCCGCAAGGAGATCAACACCGTCGCCGACCTGTCCGGCCTCAAGATGCGCATTGGCGGCTTTGCCGGCAAGGTGGTGCAGAAGCTCGGCGTCGTGCCGCAGCAGATCGCCGGCGGTGATATCTATCCGGCGCTGGAAAAGGGCACCATTGACGCCGCCGAATGGGTCGGCCCGTATGACGATGAGAAGCTCGGCTTCTACAAGGTCGCGCCCTATTACTACTACCCCGGCTGGTGGGAAGGCGGCCCGACCGTCCATCTGATGTTCAACAAGGCGACATACGACGAGCTTTCGCCGGCCTACAAGTCGCTCCTGCGCACTGCCGCCCAGGCTGCCGATGCCGACATGCTGCAGAAATACGATTCTCTGAACCCGGCAGCGGTGAAGCGGCTGGTGGCCGGTGGTGCGAAGCTGCGCCCGTTCAGCCAGGACATCATGGCCGCCTGCTTCGAAAAGGCGAACGAGGTCTATGCCGAAATGGAAGCCACCAACGCGCCGTTCAAGAAGATCTGGGAATCGATCAAGGGCTTCCGCAAGGAGCACTATCTCTGGGCGCAGGTGGCCGAATACAATTTCGACACCTTCATGATGGTTCAGCAGCGCAACGGCAAGCTGTAGACCATTCCATTGCCTCCCTTGGAGAGACCCCGGGCCTGCTCGCCCGGGGTCTTTCTTTTCAGGCTGGCGAGGAACTGACCTCGACCAGGATTCCGCCGGGCGCAAGGCAGAAGAAGGTGGTCGAATTGACGCCGCCGCGCGTCAGCTCCTGGACCTCGCCCGGCGTGAGGCCCGCATCGGCAAGCTCGGCCTGCTTGGCGTGCACAATGTCTGGTTTGCCGACGAAGAAGCCGACGTGAAATGCGTCTGGATAGGTGGCCGCCCCTCCCTTGCCCGGTGTCATGAGGTTGAGGGCAAAGCCGTCGGCTCCCCGTAGGAGCGCGAAGGCGTCCTTGCCGCGCATGGCGAGAAGCTCGAAGCCGAAATGGCTGGTGAAGAAGCCGGCAAGAGCTGCGACTTCGGTGGTGACGAGATTGGCATGGTTCAGTTTCATGGTCTTTGTCCTGTCGCGTGTTGAAAGGCGGACAGGCTTGGCTGCAGACCGTGAACCGGCGGGGCCGTGGCTTCAGGAAATCCGGACATGACCCAACCGGCCCACGGACTTTCGCCTCGCTTGCCGGCCGCGGGTTCTCCCGCAAATCATGCGGCGAACAGGCCTCCGTTCAAAAACGGAAGAGACCGGACTACCGAACCGGTCATGTCTTTTTCGGCGCGCACCCAATAGCCGATCGATGGGTTGCCGGCAAGCGCGCACAAGGCCAAGCGACGGCCGGGCCGCTCAGCCCGGATGCGGCACCACCAGCACCTTGACCTCGCCGGGCGCCGGCGGATTGGCGATCACCGCTGCCGCGTCTTCGAGCGCCACCTGCCTGGAGATCAGCCGGTCGATCTCGATTGCGCCCGATGCAATGAGCTCGGCGGCGCGGCGATGCGTGAAGGGATTGAGGAACGAGCCGAGCACTTTCAATTCCCGGAACAGCAGGTCGAAGGGCTCGAATTCCGCTTTCATGCCTTGCGGCGTCACGCCGACGATGACGACCGTACCGCCGGCGCGGGCCAGCCGCATCGACTGCTCGACGGTCTCTCGCACGCCCGCGCATTCGAAGACGACGTCGACACCGCCTGGCGCCAGGCCCGCTGGTCCGGTGACGGCATTGATGACATCGGTGGCGGTCGGATCGATCGTTGCCGTGGCGCCGAGATCCTCGGCGAGCGCGCGCCGCGAGGCTTGCCTGGTCGACAGTATGATGGTCGTGGCTCCGGCGAGACGCGCGAGCTGCACGGTGAGCAGGCCGATCACGCCGCCGCCAAGCACGGCCACCGAGCTGCCTGGTCTGATTTCGGCCAGGTCGACGCCATGCAGGCAACAGCCGAGCGGTTCGCAGAAGGCACCATGCGCCGGTTTCAGGCTGGCAGGCAGGATGAAAGCCTGCTTCTGCGGCAAGGCAAGATATTCGGCAAAGCCACCATCGCGATGAATGCCGATGGCGCGCAGGTTGCTGCAGAGGTTGGCCCGCCCGGCATGACAGTGCGCGCAACGCCCGCAGGCGATGTTGGGGTCGCCGGTGACACGGTCGCCAACGGCAAAGCCCGAGACGGATTTTCCGATTGCCTCGATGATGCCGGAGAATTCATGCCCGGGCGTCACCGGTGGCGTGCACGGGAATTCGCCGTGGAACAGATGCCGGTCCGTGCCGCAGACGCCGCAGGCTTCAACGCGCACCAGAAGCTCATCCGGTCCGATCTCAGGCTTCTCGACTTCGCGCAGGGCGATGCTGCCCACCGCTTCCAACCGAACCGCTTTCATGATCGTGGCCATGCCGGTTCAGTTGAAGCTTGGCGGTTGCGACAGGTCCGGCTGCGGTGCCGCCGGTTTGGCCGGCGGCGTGTCGCCGAAACTGGGCGGTTGCGACAGATCAGGCGCGGCAGGAGCGGCCGGCGCCGTGCCGCCGTCAGCCGGCGGTGTGCCAAGCGGCGACAGGCCCGGTACCTCCGGCACCTTGTAGTCGATCGTGCCGGGATCGACCACCGTACCCTTGTAATGCATCACCATCTGCGGGAAGGCGATGGTCAGCCCGATCATGATCACCTGGATGCAGACGAAGGGCACCGCGCCCCAATAGATCTGTCCGGTGGTCACCGGCGCGATCTGCTTGCCGGTGAGGCGGTCGAGATAGGGCACGCGGGCGGCGACCGAGCGCAGGTAGAACAGCGCGAAGCCGAAGGGCGGATGCATGAAGCTGGTCTGCATGTTGACGCCCAGAAGCACGCCGAACCAGATCAGGTCGATGCCGAGCTTGTCGGCAGCCGGCGCCAGCAGCGGCACGATGATGAAGGCCAGTTCGAAGAAGTCGAGGAAGAAGGCCAGGAAGAAGACCAGCAGGTTGACGCCGATCAGGAAGCCGACTTCGCCGCCCGGCAGCGAGGTCAGCAGGTGTTCGACCCAGATGTGGCCGTTGACGCCGTAGAAGGTGAGCGAGAATACCCGCGCGCCGATCAGGATGAACAGCACGAAGGACGACAGCCGCGTCGTCGAGGTCAGTGCCTGCTTGACCACGTCCAGCGACAGCCGCCCCTTTGCCGCCGCCATGATCAATGCGCCGACAGAACCCATGGCGCCGCCCTCGGTCGGGGTGGCGATGCCGAGGAAGATGGTACCCAGCACCAGGAAGATCAGCGCCAGTGGCGGGATCAGCACGATGATCACCTGCTGCGCCAGCCTGGACATCATGTTGAAGTTCAGGCGTTTGTCGGCAATTGCCACGATGTAGATGAAGAGCACGCCGGCAGTGGCGCCTAGAATGTCGGCATTGTCGCCATGCGCAGGCGCGAGATAGCGATACGCCGCATAGGAGATGGCCGCCGTTACCGCCAGCGCCACCAGCAACGACATCACGCCATGGCCGAGCGTGCGCGCTTCCAGCGGCAGCGCCGGCACCAGTTTTGGCCGGAAGATCGAAACGATCAGGATGTAAAGCGCGTAAAGGCCGGTCAGGACAAGACCGGGAATCAGCGCGCCCGCATACATGTCGCCGACCGAGCGGCCCAGCTGGTCGGCCAGAACGATCAGCACCAGCGACGGCGGGATGATCTGGGCGAGCGTACCCGACGCGGCGATGACGCCGGATGCCAGCCGGCGATCGTAACCATAGCGCAGCATGATCGGCAGCGAGATCAGCCCCATGGCGATGACGGAAGCCGCCACCACGCCGGTGGTCGCCGCCAGCAGCGCGCCGACGAAGATCACCGCATAGGCGAGGCCGCCGCGGATTGGTCCGAACAGCTGGCCGATCGTGTCGAGCAGGTCTTCGGCCATGCCTGATCGCTCGAGGACGATACCCATGAAGGTGAAGAACGGAATGGCAAGCAGCGTGTCGTTCGACATCACCCGGCTGCCGTAGAAATTATCCGGCAGGGCGTGCAGAAGCGGCCAGGCGAGGTTGATCGATCCACCGGAATAGGGCGAGAGGAGCACGCCGATGAAGAAGAACATCAAGCCGTTAGCGGCCAGCGAAAAGGCGACGGGGTAGCCGATCAGCAGGAAGATGATCAGCGAGGCGAACATGATCGGCGCCATGTTCTGGGCGATGAACTCCATCACGAGCGCACCTCGTCGGCTAGCGCCTTGGCTTCCAGTTCGGCCTGCTCATGCGCGGAGATGAAGGGGTTTGGGTCGTCCATGTCGCCGCGCATGATGGCGATCTTCTTGATGATCTCGGAAATGCCCTGCAGCGCGAGCAGGAAAAAGCCGACGAGCAGGATGGCCTTGGCCGGCCAGATGATCAGCCCGCCGGAATTGTTGGACATCTCGCCGCTGCGAAATGACAGCGATACATAGGGAACGAAATAGATCACCATCAGCGTCACGAACGGCATCAGGAAGAGGATATGGCCGAGCAGGTCGATCCAGTGCTGCACGCGGCGCGAAAACAGGCCGTAGACGATGTCGATGCGGATATGTTCGTTCTGCTTCAGCGTATAGGCGGCTGCCAGCATGAAGGCGGCGCCGAACAGATACCACTGCAGCTCCAGCCACGCGTTCGAGGATATGTCGAACACCTTGCGGATGACGGCGTTGGCGGCGCTCACCAGGATCGCCAGCAAGATCAGCCACGACACCCATTTGCCGATGAATTCATTGAGGCGATCGATACCCCGCGACAGAGCGAGCAGCCCTTGCATGCAGTCCTCCCTTGTACGGAGGCGTGCCGGCTCCCCCTCGATCCGTCACGCCGCGTGGCCCAACGGTATGCCGCGCGTGGCCGGACGGGTCAACAAGGATAGAGGCAGCAAAATGTCATCGCATGGGAGGGCAGGGCCGGATATCGCCGGTCTGCCCCCGCGTCATGCAACCAAAGTCTGAGGGATTCAGGCGATTTTGCCGGTGTCGCGGCCGGCACCGATCAGCACCAGCGTGGCGACCAGGAACAGATACATCCAGGCGTCACGCCATTCGACCGGGAAATAGCCGGCCCACAGCGATTCGGCCATGCCGAAGGCGGCCGCACCCAGCGCCGCGCGCGGCGGCGAGAGATAACCGCCGACCGCGGTCACGAACAGGATCTTCAACCCGTAGACAAGGCCGGAGCCGAAGCTGACATTGCCGTAATACAGGCCGGCCATGACGCCGGCCAGCGCGGCGCAGAAGCCGCTGAACAGCACGGCATGCCGGAACACACCGCGCACGTCGATGCCGCACATCGCGGCGGCCCTGGGGTCGTCGGAGACGGCGCGCCAGCGCCGGCCGAAACTGGAGCGGGCAAATGCCCAGGCGGCCAGCGCGATTGCCGCCAGCGCCACCGCGCAGTCGATGAGCTGAATGAGCGTCAGCGTTGCCCTGAAGGTCGCGTCCTGCGCGAAAATGATGGGCTGCGCCAGCATCGGCGGCAGCCACAGATCATGGGTGTCGGCGGCGATGCGGCTTGCCTCCGACAACAGCAGCAGGATGCCGAGCGTCGTCACCACGATCGCATTGGGCGAGCGGTCGGCCAACGGTTCGAAGACGCTGCGTGACAGGACATGGCTGACCAGTGCGGCATAGAGGAAAGCCGAGACGATGCCGAGTGCCACCGCCGCCAGCAGCGTCAGCCACAGCACCTGATAGCCGAAGGCCGCGGTGAGGATCATCGTCTGGCCGCAAAAGGCGAACAGCGCGCCATAGGCAAGATTGGTGCGGTGCAGGATGCCGTTGGTCAGCACATAGCCGAAGGCAAGCAGCGCATAGAGCGCGCCCGAATGCAGCCCGTTCAGCACCTGCTGGAAGAAGTAGAGCATGCAAAACCCTCGGATCATGCCGTCCAGAAGCAACGGTTGTGACGACGACATGCTCAAAAAAGGCTGCGGGTAACCGCATCCCTGCGAAGGTTTGCATCGCTGAATCTAACTTGTCAAATGCGATTTATCGGTTAGATTTCCGGCATGACGGTATCCTGGACCCCACACCGCTTCACTGGCGGCCTGCTTGCGCTCGACACGGCGAACACCGTGGTGCTGCGCGGCGATCCGGAGCGAACCTTCGATCGCTTCGATGATCCGGCCGAGATCGCCCGCTTCGCCGATGCGGCGAGCGGCTTTCGCGCCGCCGAGCTGGGCGACAGGCAACTGGCGGTATCGTCGCCGGCGGCAATCGCACCCGTCGTGCTGTCGATCCGAGAGGCGACGGACCGGCTGTTTCGCGGCGCGGTGTCGAAAGGCACGGTTGCCACCACCGATCTGCCCGGGTTCCTGACGGCCTGTGCGGCGGGGCTGGCTGGCAGCCGGACCGAGATCGGTGCGCCGGGAAGGCCGTTCGGTGATCCCCTGACGCCGATCGCCTTCGAGGCGGCGCTGGCCGTTTCCGCCCTGTCGCTGCTGCGCGACGACACCGTCGCGAGGCTCAGGATCTGTCCCAACTGCACCTGGCTGTTCGTCGATAGAAGCCGCAATTCCAGCCGTCTTTGGTGCGACATGGCGGTGTGCGGCAACCGTCAGAAGGCAAGTCGTCACTATCGCCGCCGCCGCATGGCGGCCAATGAGGTCAAGGATGCTTAGAGGATTTTCCCGTTCGATCGTTGTCGGCGGTGCCTTGATTGCCGCCGTTGCGCTCGGCGCCTGCCGCGATACCGGCAATAACGAAGGCAAGCTGTTCGAGATTTCCGGCAAGATATTCGTCTTCAACTACCGTCTCGCCAGGGCGACCTATGTCGTGACGCTGCGGCCGCTGCAGCCGATGGGAGACGGCCAGGTGGCGGTCGCCAGCTTCCAGGATCCCGCCGGCGGCGCGCCTTTGGTGGTCGAGCAGAAGGTCTGGCCGAAGCTCGACAAGGTGACTTTGGAGAGCCCGGCCCTGACCTGCGTCGTCAAGAACAAGCCCTATGCGATTGCCATCAGCATCAAGGGCGCGGACGGCGCCATCCTGCAGAAGATCGATACCACCTTGATGTCGACGGAGGACCAGTCGGTGCTGCCCGACCGGCCGCTGGTCATCGATCAGCTCTACACGGCCAATCCCGATCTCGTCGGCCATCCCGACGGCAAGTTGCCGGGCGAACCGAAGCCGGATTGCTCGAAGGGCATCTGACGCATCGCCGACAGGTCCGGCCACGCGGAAATTTTCGTGCGCCGGGCGACGTCCGCGGACCGGTTTCGCACCGATTCGGGATCGCCGCGGACTGTTCGTTGCGCGTTGCCTGGCACCTTCGATTTTGTTTGACCTGTCTTGCAAGGGGAGAAAGGATGCGTCATCCGACTCCGACGTTGGCTGCCTGCCCCCGCGCGGCCTCCGCAGAGGAAATGCCTGATGACGCTGCACGACGTCGCGCTCGACGACAAGTTCGATCTCTCAAAGGAGCGCATCTTCCTGTCTGGCGCACAGGCGGTCATCCGCATGCTTCTGATGCAGCGCGAGCGCGACCGTCGCGCCGGCCTGAACACGGCCGGATTTGTCTCCGGCTATCGTGGCTCACCACTCGGCGGCCTCGACATGCAGCTGTGGAAGGCGAAGAAGCAGCTTGCCCAGGCCGACATCGTCTTCCAGCCCGGCCTCAACGAGGAGCTTGCCGCCACCGCTTGCTGGGGATCGCAGCAGACGGAACTGCTGGGCGAGGGCACCCATGATGGCGTCTTTTCGGTCTGGTACGGCAAGGGTCCGGGCGTGGATCGTTCAGGAGACGTGTTCCGCCATGCCAATCTCGCCGGCTCGTCCAGGCATGGCGGTGCGCTCGCCCTGATGGGCGACGACCACATGGCCGAATCGTCGACCAATGCGCACGCCACTGAGTTCCTGTTCGTCGACACGATGGTGCCGATCCTCAACCCGGCCGGCGTCCAGGAGATCATTGACTACGGCCTCTACGGCTTTGCCATGTCGCGCTTTGCCGGCACCTGGGCGGCGATCAAATGCGTCAAGGACAACATCGAATCGACAGCCTCGGTCGATGCCGCGCTCGAACGGCTGAGCATCGTCGTGCCCGATTTCGACATGCCGCCCGGTGGCCTCAACATCCGCCATGAGATCGACATGCTCGGCCAGGAGGAGCGGCTGCATGAACACAAGCGCGCCGCAGCCTCCGCCTTCATCCATGCCAACGGGCTGAACCGCATCGTCTATTCGGGCGGCCGCAACCCGAAGCTCGGCATCATCACGCTGGGCAAGAGCTATCTCGATGTCCGCCAGGCGCTGGAGGACATCGGCATCGACGAGGCGGTGGCCAACCGCATCGGCGTGCGGCTGTTCAAGGTCGGCTGCCCCTGGCCGCTCGACCTGCATCATATCGCCGACTTCGCCCGCGGCCTCGACACCATCGTCGTCGTCGAGGAGAAGCGCTCGCTGATTGAGGTGCAATTGCGCGAAAGCCTTTACGGCACCGCCACCCAGCCGGTCATTGTCGGCAAGAAGGACGAGCGCGGCGACTGGCTGTTCCCGGCCAAGGGTGCTCTCGACCCCAACGAGATCGCCATTGCGCTTGGTGAGCGGATCGTGCGGACGATCGGTCCGTCGGAAGAGATCTCGGCGCGGGTGGCAAAGCTGCGGCAGTTCCAGGCAATGCTGGCGGACGCCACCGACATAGGCTCGCGCACGCCGTTCTTCTGTTCCGGCTGCCCGCACAATTCCTCGACCAAGGTGCCGGACGGCTCGATTGCCGCGGCCGGCATCGGCTGCCACTTCATGGCGCTGTGGATGGACCGCAACACACTCGGCTTCACCGCGATGGGTGGCGAGGGCGCGCAATGGGTCGGCCAGGCGCCGTTCTCGAAGCGCGATCACATCTTCCAGAATCTCGGCGACGGCACCTACAACCATTCCGGCACGCTGGCGATCCGCTTCGCCCTGTCGACTGACGCCAACATCACCTACAAGATCCTCTACAATGACGCCGTCGCCATGACCGGCGGCCAGCCGCATGAAGGCGGGCTGACCGTCGACATGATCGCCAGGCAAGTGCGGGCTGAAGGTGTCGACCGCATCGCCATCGTCACCGATGAGCCGGATAAATATGCCGGCAAGGCTGAATTCCCCGCCGGCGCCACCATCCACCACCGCGACGACCTCGATCTCGTCCAGCGCGAGCTGCGCGGCATCAAGGGCGTATCGGTGCTGCTCTACGACCAGACCTGCGCCGCCGAAAAGCGCCGTCGCCGCAAGCGCGGCACTTTTCCCGATCCCGACAAGCGTATCTTCATCAACGAACTGGTCTGCGAAGGCTGCGGCGATTGCGGCGTGCAGTCGAACTGCGTCTCGATCCAGCCGGTCGAGACCGAGTTCGGCCGCAAGCGCAGGATCGACCAGTCGAGTTGCAACAAGGATTTCTCCTGCGTCAACGGCTTCTGCCCGTCCTTCGTCACCGTGCACGGCGCGAAGATCCGCAAGGCCGAGGGCACGGCCGGCAAGGCCGACCCGCTCGACGGCGTGCCCGTGCCCGCCGAATTCCCGCTTGGCGAGCAGGGCTGGGCGGCCATCATCAACGGCGTCGGCGGCACCGGCGTCGTCACCGTCGGTGCGGTGCTCGGCATGGCGGCCCATCTCGAGGACAAGGGCTGCGGCATGATCGACATGGCCGGCCTCGCCCAGAAGGGCGGCTCGGTGTTCACCCATGTCCGCATTGCCCGTACCCCCGACGACATCCATGCCATCCGCGTTTCGGCCGGCAAGGCCGATCTCGTGCTTGGCTGCGACCTCGTCGTCTCGGGCGCCAAAAAAGTGCTGACCGCGGTGCGCGAGGGCCACACCATCTTCCTCGCCAACACCGCCGAGATCATGCCCGGCGAATTTGCCCGTTCGGCCGATTTCTCGTTGCCGGTCGAGCGCCTGAAGAAAGCGATCCGCACCGCCGCCGGCGAGGACAAGGCGCATTTCTTCGACGCCACGCGCACCGCCACCGCGCTGTTCGGCAATTCGCTCGGCGCCAATATGTTCATGCTCGGCTTTGCCTTCCAGCACGGCGGCTTGCCGCTGTCGGCTGAGGCCGTCGAGAAAGCGATCGAGCTCAATGGCGAAGCCGTGGCGATGAACATCGCCGCCTTCCGCTGGGGCCGCCGTGCCGCCCATCAGCCGGATTTCGTGCGCGGCCTCGTCGCCCAGCCGGGCAAGACCGGGCAGGCTGCCGCGGTCGCCGAGACGCTGGACGACATCATTGCCCGCCGCGTCGCATTCCTGACCGCCTATCAGAACGCCGCCTATGGCAGGCGCTACGCTGAAAAGCTGGCCGTCTTGCGCGCCGCCGAAGCCAAGGCCGTGCCCGGTTCGACCGCGGTGTCGGAAGCTGCCGCCAGGAACCTGTTCAAGCTGATGGCGATCAAGGACGAGTACGAGGTGGCGCGGCTCTACACCGACGGCTCCTTCGCCGCCGAACTGGGCAAACAGTTCCAGAGCTACGAGAAGCTCGAATTCCATCTCGCGCCGCCGATCATGGGCCGTCGCGGCAATGACGGCACGCCGCGGAAATCGAGCTTCGGTCCCTGGATGATGAAGGGTTTTCGCCTGCTGGCGGCGATGAAAGGCCTGCGCGGCACCGCCTTCGACCTGTTCGGCTACACCGCCGAGCGGCGCATGGAGCGGCAGCTTCTTGCGCAGTACGAAGCGGATCTGGAGCTGGTCGCCAGATCGCTGGCGCCGGCCGGGGTCGATGCGGCAATTGCCCTTGCCTCGGTGCCGGCCCTCATTCGCGGCTATGGCCACGTCCGCCAGGCCAGCGCCGAAAAGGCCGCCGGCGAACGCCAAAGGCTGCTCGAACGCCTGTCGGGCACGCCGGCACGGCCGAAACTTCAGGCCGCCGAATGATGGCCTTGTTTACCTGAAGCTTGATTTCCCGGTCTGTCCGGCATTCGCGCACCCTCGGCAACCGAGCCAAAACCACTGTTCTAAGCCTTTCTTAAGGCGGGTGTGGCATGACAAGGCCTAGCGTTGGGCCGACGGTATGGGCAGAACAAAGACCGAAAACATCCCTGCGGATGTTTATATCCAGTTTGTGCGGTCGTTGTTCGACAACGCCCACATGCTGGTGATCGGCGGTGCGTGCTACTGGATCCTCGGATTCATGATCTACTTGCGCACGCACAATCCGTTGTTCCTGGCTTTCTCTTTTGTTCTGCTGTCCATCAGCCTTTTCCGCTACTTCGGCATTCGCGCCTTCAGGAAGGCTGGCGGTGTAATAGCCAATGTTGAAGAGGCGCAGCAGTGGGAGCGCAACTACATCCTCAAGGGCAGCCTGCAGGGCCTCGGGCTGGGCACGCTATGCTTCATATCGATCTATGTGTATCCCGATCCCTTTGCCGAACTGGCCGCGACGTCGCTGACCTTGGCAACCTTGGTTACGGTTGTTGGCCGGAACTACGGATCTCCGCGCATGGTGCGGATTTTTTCCGTGACCTTCATTGGTCCGGCAGCGCTTGGACTCCTGCTACGCATGGATGTCCCCTCGGTCCTTCTGGGGCTGATGATCATCCCGTTGACTTTCATCACGATCAACAGCGCCGACCACGTCCGCAACGTGCTTTTCTCGGCGGTCATCGGCCACAAGGAAGCGAGGAAGCTCGCGCGCCGGTTCGATCGCGCCCTCAACACCATGTCGCACGGCCTTGTCATGCTCGGCCCGGACGGGCGCGTGGCGGTGGCCAATGCCGAGGCCGCGCATCTGATGTCGCTCAAGTCGCCGGATGCACTGCTCGGGCGGTCGATCCACGGTCTTTTGATGCGTGGCGTCGCCGGCGGCATGCTGGCGCCGAAGGATTGCCGCTATATCGAAGCCCAGCTGACCCGCGCCCTGCGCGAGGGCCGCGACCGCAAGGTGCTGGTTTCCCTCGCCAACGGCCAGCACTATGAATTCTCGGCTCGCGAAGGCAGCCAGGAACTGGGCGTCATCACCTTCGAGGACGTCACCGCCCGTGTCGAGGCGGAAGACAAGATCCGCTTCATGGCACGCTACGACAACCTCACCGGCCTGCCCAACCGCGCCTATTTCCACGAACTGGTCGGCGAGGCCATGGCGTCCGGCGACCTCGACCGTCTTTGCGGGCTGGCAGTGCTCGACCTTGATGATTTCAAGAGCGTCAACGACACGCTAGGGCATCCGATCGGCGACGGTTTGATCTACGCCGTCGCCGAGCGGCTTGCCGCTATTGCCGGGCAAGGCATCACGGTCAGCCGTTTCGGTGGCGACGAATTCATGATCTTCTTCGACCGCGTCGAGGATGAGAGCCATCTGACCGGCCAGCTCGACGAGATTTTCGCCGGCTTGCAGGGGGAGGTCGACGTCGCAGGTCACGGGCTGCGCATCCAGGCCAGCGGCGGCGCGGTGCTGTCGCGGGTCAAGGATACCGATGTCGACGCCATGATCGTCAAGGCGGACCTGGCGCTCTACAAGGCCAAGGAACTCGGCAAGAACAGCTGGCGGCTGTTCGAGGCCTCGATGGATGCCGCCTTCCGCAACCGTCAGCTGATGAAGGCGGATCTGCGCACCGCCGTGGAAAGCAAGGCCCTGCGGGTGGTCTATCAGCCGATCGTGGCGATGAACACCATGCGTATCGCCAGCTGCGAGGCGCTGTGCCGGTGGGACCATCCAGATCTCGGGCCGATCTCGCCCAGCATCTTCATTCCGCTGGCCGAGGAAATGGGCATCATTTCCGAGATCAGCACCTTCGTGCTGCAGGCGGCCTGCACCGAATGCGCCAAATGGCCGGACCAGACCAGCGTCTCGGTCAATCTCTCCGCCAAGGATTTCCGCAACCGCGACGTCGTCCAGAAGGTTCGCGATGCGTTGACCAGCTCCGGCCTCGCCGCCGGCCGGCTGGAGATCGAGGTCACCGAAACGGCGTTGCTCGACGACAAGTCGCTGACGCGCCAGTACATCGAGGAGCTGAAGCAGCTTGGCGTGCGCATTGCGCTCGACGATTTCGGCACCGGCTATTCGAGCCTGAGCTACCTGCACAAGCTGCCGCTCGACAAGATCAAGATCGACCGTTCGTTCCTGATCGACGTCACCCAGAACAGCCGTTCGCTTGAATTGCTCAAGGGCATCGTCAATCTGTCGCGACCGCTCGGACTTTCCGTGACCGTCGAAGGTGTCGAGACCTTCGAGCAGCTCAAGATCCTGGCCTTGCAGGTCAAACCGGATCTCGTGCAAGGCTTCCTCTTCGGTGCCGCGCTTAGTGCGTCGGGTATCGAGACGATGTCGAGTGTCACCTGGCCATTCGTCGCGGACCTGCGTCTCACCGGCAAACGGACAGCCCGTTAGGGCCGCAGTTTCGAAGTTCGCTTGATCGAGATTCCTAGCGTCTTTCGAGACTCGCACTGCCCCTTGATATCGAACACATGCGAATTTCAGAATCAGGGCACCGCCACGATTTTTGCTTTTTCGCAATGCTGCTGAAAAGGGTCTTCCGCAGGGTCCGTGTGAGAACGCTGGGGGCTCGATAGCGAAGGGTTTCGAAGTCCTGCCTCGGCGCTGGGTCGTCGAGCGAACGTTCGGCTGGGCCATGTCATGGAGCCTCCTGATGCGCGACTTCGAAACGCATCGAAGTCTCAGGACGCCATGATCCACATCGCCCTCGGCGGCATCCTTCTCACGCGAATTGCTCACCAACAAACATTCTCAAACGGGCGCACGGCCGTTAAGGTTAACAGAAGGTAAATCAACAACTTCGATATTTCAGCTTGTGTCTCATTTCAGCTCGAATAGCTTATCCGCAGGCGGAATTTCGAGGACAGATAATGGATGCTGCAAGGGCTGCAAGGAATGCGTCTGGCGTGGTCAGCACAGCCGGGGATTCAGTGCTGAACCGATCGATTATGCAATTGCTGGAGCATGTCGATTATCGCCTCATTGCAGGCGGCGAGGATTTGGAGGCGATCTACCGACTTCGCTACAAATCCTACCTGCGCTCAGGCATGTGCGGCCCGATCGCCAGCGGAATGTTCGAGGATCGTTGGGACGATCTGCCCAATTCCTACCGGTTCGGTGTCTATTGCTATGGCGAATTGGTCAGCACGATCCGCTTCCATTACATTTCTAGCGAGCACCCGAATTCGCCCTCCGTGGATGCCTATCCGGAAATCCTGATCGAGCGACTTGCCCGCGGCGAAACCTTCATCGACGGAACCCGGTTCGCAACCGATCCCGACAGCGCGCCGGCGCCCGGAGTGCTGCCTTTCCTGACACTCAGGCTTGCCATGGTGGCCTCGTGTTACTTTGGCCAGAACTCGGTGCTTACGCCGGTCAAGCTCGAGCATTCCAATTTTTATGCCCGTTACTTCAATGCCGTGCAGAGGACCGAGGGTAAAGTGTTTCCGGGCGTTCTTGCTCCGATCGCACTGTTCGAAATCCCTTCCGGCGAAAATATGCGTCTGACGCTCGAACGGTTCCCGTTCTTCAGGTCGACGCCGATGGAACAGCGGCTGATGTTTGCCAATCCGGCCATCAACGGACTGACACCCCTGTCGGTCGTGCCAACAGCGAAATATTATCGCGACGCCGCCTGAGGCCTCGCGATTTTCGTAAGCGTCTGGAGCTTTCCGACCACTTCCGCGTTTTGATGACGGCGGCGCTGTCGCCCTAGTCTTTGTCATCATCCCGACGGATTTGTCAGAAGGAACCGGACATGACCATTTCCACGCTTGCGCTCACCCCGCTCATCTCGCTGATCGCCGGCGTGCTGATCCTGGTGATGCCAAGGCTGTTGAACTACATCGTCGCGCTCTATCTGATCGTCGTCGGATTGCTCGGGCTTTTCCCGCACCTCGTCCGCTGAAGGGGCCGTCAGCCGGCGAAGAAACGCAGGGCTGCGGCGACGATCGCCTCGGGAGCATCTTCCTGCATGAGACGGCTTGACCCAGGGACAAGGGTCAAGGCGCAATCCGGCAGCAGGCCCGCCAGCCGGGTGCCGGCTTTAGTCCGGCTCCGGCAAGCCGGCTTCAATTTTCCTTTGAGGCAGTTGTCGGCTGTGATGCGGCAATAGCGCCATTGCTCTCAGCCCGGCTTTTCGCTATGTGCCTGAAAGATGTCTTCGAAGGGGTATTGCTATGGCTGATCACACGCCGACCGGTCCTGTCGAACTGGGCGCGAAGATGGACTATCCCGAGCATGACCGCACCTATGCGGGTTTTCTTATGCTGGCCAAATACGGATCGCTCTTTTGCCTCGCCATACTCCTGGCCATGGCTTTTGGCTTCTTCGCGGGCGGCTTCTTTTCGGCGACCATCCTGTTCGTTCTGATTCTGGCCGCCGGCGCCTTTATCCTCCGATAGACTTTTCCGATACCTTGTCCACGGCGCCGCCGCGAGGCCGGTCGGCGTCTTGCGGGAAACAGCTTCCGGCCGAAAGGATCATGCGGTGGGACAGACGGTTTTCATCCCTCGTGAGCTAGACGCGAACGAGCCACGTGTTGCGGCGTCACCCGATACGGTGAAGCGGCTGGCGGGGCTGGGTCTCGACGTGGTTGTCGAAACCGGCGCCGGCACGCGGTCGCGCATTCCCGACGAGGAGTTCGCCAAGGCGGGCGCAGTCATCGGCAAGGCCGGCGATGTCGCCAAGGCCGACGTGGTGCTGAAGGTGCGCCGGCCAGGCGAAGCCGAGCTGAAGGGCTACAAATCTGGCACCACCGTCATTGCCATCATGGATCCCTACGGCAACGATGCTGCTGTCGCCGCTCTGGCCAAGGCCGGCGTCACCGCTTTCTCGATGGAATTCATGCCGCGCATCACCCGCGCCCAGTCGATGGACGTTTTGTCCTCGCAGGCCAATCTCGCCGGCTATCAGGCGGTGATCGATGGCGCTTCGGAATATGACCGGGCATTGCCGATGATGATGACGGCGGCGGGCACGGTGCCGGCGGCGAAAGTCTTCATCATGGGCGTCGGCGTCGCCGGTCTGCAGGCGATCGCCACGGCAAGGCGGCTTGGCGCCGTCGTCACCGCCACCGACGTGCGCCCCGCCGCCAAGGAACAGGTCGCCTCGCTCGGCGCAAAGTTCCTCGCCGTCGAGGACGAGGAATTCAAGGCGGCCGAGACTGCCGGCGGTTACGCCAAGGAAATGTCCAAGGAGTATCAGGCCAAGCAGGCGGCGCTGACCGCCGAGCATATCGCCAAGCAGGACATCGTCATCACCACGGCGCTGATCCCCGGCCGTCCGGCGCCAAAACTGGTTTCGGCGGCGATGGTCGACTCGATGAAGCCGGGCTCGGTGCTGGTTGACCTTGCGGTCGAGCGCGGCGGCAATGTCGAGGGCGCCGTGCCGGGTCAGGTCGTGACCACCGCCAACAACGTCAAGATTGTCGGCCATCTCAACGTGCCGGGCCGCGTCGCCGCATCGGCCTCGCTGCTTTACGCCAGGAACCTGTACGCTTTCGTCGAAACGCTGGTCGACAAGACCACCAAGACGCTCGCCATCAACCGCGACGACGATCTGGTCAAGGCAACCATGCTGACCGATGGCGGCAAGATCGTGCATCCGGCTTTTGCCAAGGCGGCGGAACAACCCCATGTCGAGCCGGCCGCAATCCCGGCTAGGACAATGGTTGCCGACGCATCCGCGCCTGAGAAAGCCGCTTCAAAGAAAGCTGCAGCACCCAAGTCGCCTTCGTCCAAGTCGCCCTCGTCCAAGTCGCCCGCTGCCAAGCCGAAGGGGATCGCGTGATGGATCAGACCTTGCAGAAAGCCCTCGACCAGCTGGATCAGGCGTCCGCCGCCGTCCGGCTTGCGGTGCAGAACCTGGCCAATGCGCCCGGCGGTGCCGATGCGGCGGGCGATGCCGCGCACGCGCTGTCCGGTGGTGCCATCGATCCCTTTGTCTTCCGCTTTGCCATCTTCATCCTGGCGATCTTCGTTGGCTACTATGTCGTCTGGTCGGTGACCCCGGCGCTGCACACGCCGCTGATGGCCGTCACCAATGCCATTTCCTCGGTCATCGTCGTCGGCGCGCTGCTTGCGGTCGGCATCGCCGCCTCAGGCATTGCCGCCGGCTTCGGCTTCGTCGCGCTGATGCTGGTCTCGGTCAACATTTTTGGCGGCTTTCTCGTCACCCAGCGCATGCTGGCCATGTACAAGAAGAAGGACAAGTAGAGCGCCATGAACGCCAACTTCGCGTCCTTCCTCTATCTCGTCTCCGGCGTCCTGTTCATCATGGCGCTGCGCGGCCTGTCGCATCCGACCACCAGCCGCCAGGGCAATCTCTACGGCATGATCGGCATGGGCATCGCCATTGCCACCACGCTGGCACTGGCGGCCCCGTCTGTCCCGTCGGCCGGCCGCTACTGGCTGATCGTCCTCGGCCTCGCCATCGGCGGCTCGGTCGGTGCGGTCACCGCGCGGCGCATCGCCATGACCTCGATGCCGCAGCTGGTTGCCGCCTTCCACTCGCTGGTCGGCCTTGCCGCCGTCATGGTGGCCGCTGCCGCCATCTATGCCCCTGAAAGCTTCGGCATCGGCACCGTCGCCGACATCCATGCCCAGGCGCTGATCGAGATGAGCCTTGGCGTCGCCATCGGCGCCATCACCTTCACCGGCTCGGTCATTGCTTTCTTGAAGCTCGACGGCCGCATGTCGGGCAAGCCGATCATGATCGGCGGCCGCCACTTCATCAACGCCGCACTGGCCATCGCGCTGGTGGTGCTGATCATCCTGCTGGTAACCACCGAGTCGAAGCTCATCTTCTGGCTGATCGTTGCCGCATCGCTTGCGCTTGGCGTCCTGCTCATCATCCCGATCGGCGGCGCCGACATGCCGGTGGTCGTCTCGATGCTGAATTCCTATTCGGGCTGGGCCGCGGCGGCGCTGGGCTTCACGCTCGGCAATCTGGCGCTGATCATCACCGGCGCGCTGGTCGGCTCGTCCGGCGCGATCCTGTCCTACATCATGTGCAAGGGCATGAACCGATCGTTCATCTCGGTCATCCTCGGTGGCTTTGGCGGTGAGACAGCGGCAGTTGCAGATGACGGCATCGAGCGCACGGTCAAGCAAGGCTCGGCCGACGATGCCGCCTATCTGATGATGAACGCGCAAAAAGTCATCATCGTGCCGGGCTACGGCATGGCGGTCGCCCAGGCGCAGCACGCGCTGCGCGAAATGGCCGACAAGCTCAAGGCCAACGGCGTCGATGTGAAGTACGCCATTCATCCTGTGGCAGGCCGCATGCCCGGGCACATGAACGTGCTGCTCGCCGAAGCCAACGTGCCCTATGACGAGGTGTTCGAACTCGAGGACATCAACTCGGAGTTCGCGCAGGCCGACGTCGCCTATGTCATCGGCGCCAACGACGTCACCAACCCGTCCGCGCGGGACGACAAGTCGTCGCCAATCTACGGCATGCCGATCCTCGATGTCGACAAGGCCCGCACCTGCCTGTTCGTCAAGCGCTCGCTCGGCTCCGGCTATGCCGGCATCGACAACACGCTGTTCTACAAGGACGGCACCATGATGCTGCTCGGCGACGCCAAGAAGATGACCGAGGAAATCGTCAAGGCCATGGATCACTGAGCCGGCCACGGCGCGACCAAACACACAGAAAAGCCCGGCCTCGCGGCCGGGCTTTTTGCTTCTGAACGAGCGGAGCCGGTTCAGCGGCTTGTGATGAACACCGCTTCCTCGTCGTCGCGCTGCCTGCCGCCGAGGGCCGCTGCAGCACTGGCGATGAAGGCACCGATGACCAGCGACAGTGCACCAAGCAGTGCAAAAGTCGCACTGCCTTTCCGGGCTGTGTCTGCCGCCTGCTTGGCCTTGACCTTGGCGTCCTCAACCTTCGCAACAAGAGCATCGACACGCGCCTTGGCGTCGGCCTCGGACAAGCCGGTGCGGGCGGCGACCAGCTGCGTGAGGTAGGTCTTGTCGTCGGCCGAGATCTCACCCGCCGTGGCACTGGCGATCAGGATGCGCGAGGCCTGTCCGACAGCGGCAGCATCGCTGTCCGGATTGGCGGCCGCGAGCTTGCTCGGATCGGCCGGACGGAACAGCGAATCCACCAGATAGGAGGTCGGATTGTCAGTCGATGCGCCGCCGGCGTTGGTCGAAGCACCGGCCGACGCTCCCATGGCGGCACCCGAAGCCACGGTGGAGACTGCCTGCACGCCTGAACCAAGCGCGGCGGAGAGAGCCGAGCCAAGCACGCCGACGACGAGCAAGGTGGCCAGCGCCCAGGCGAGGAAGCCGTGCGCGGTATCACGGAAATAGACCTCGTCGGTGTGGATGCCGACCCATTTGGTGCGCAGCCGCCCTGCAAGGTAGCCGCCGACACCGGAGGACAGCCATTGTACGATGATCAGCCAGATGGCGGTGGACACCGCGAAGGTGGTGACCGAAGCGCCCGAGCCCGACCAGGGTGAAACCATGCTCAGCCCAAGCCCTGAGCCGAGCAGCATGAGGATGAAGGTCAACGCCGAGGCCGCGAAGGCGCCGGCAATGATCGGCCCCCAGCTGACGGCCGTGGTGGAGGATTCTGTGGATGAGGAAACATCGACAGCCGATAGGGTGGACTGCATGTATTCCCCCTACCGTACGAAAAGCATGATCAGAATGATGATTGGAATCGGGATTCCGAGCAACCAGAGCAAGATACCGCGTCCCATGAAGGCCTCCTGTGAGAAATTGTGGTCGATATCGTCACAATGTCCCTCAGGGACTTCTGTTCCGGCGGGCTTTCAAATGATTTGCCATGGGACATTGACGGACGGGGCGCGCCAGACATGGTGAACGGGAACTAGCGGGATAAGCCTTGCCAATTCCTTCGAAGCGCCACTTTTCCTTGCCGAGTAGGAAGACACACTTTTCCTTGCCGAGTAGGAAGACAAATGACTCAGAAGACATTCCTGGAGGAGCGAAAAACAAAAGCCCGGCGGATTTGGGCTGCTGTCCGCAGGCCACGCTCAGCAATTTTCGTCGGCCTGGTCTTGCTCTCTGGTCTGTTCACCTGGGGCGGGATTCTCACCGCTACAGCTGGTGCGCCGATTGGCGCGACGTCGGCCAGTCTGGTTGCCAAAGGCATCGCGGATCTTTCCCCCGTGGGCTTTGAAGTCGTTCGCGTTCCCAATGGCGGCGAACCGTCGCTGACTGCCGGTATCTGGTACCCGACAACCGCCGAGCCGCACGATGTGCCGCTGGAAAGCTCCAACCAGCGCGTCGCGCCTTCCGGTCCGGTAAAAGGCCGTGCGCTGCCGCTCATCGTGATCTCGCATGGAGGCGGCGGATCCTACGCCGGTCATTATGATACGGCGCTCGCGTTGGCGAGAGCTGGGTTCGTCGTAGCCGCGGTCAGCCATGCCGGCGATACCTACGACGACCAGAGCAAGGTACTGATGCCATGGCGCCGGCCCGCCCAACTAAGCCGGCTGATCGATTTCATGCTGAAGGACTGGCGGGGACACGCCGACATCGATCCGCGGCGTATCGGCGCCTTTGGGTTCTCGAATGGCGGCTTCACCGTACTCGTCGAAGCGGGGGGAATACCCAACCTCGAACGGATTGGCCCATACTGCGCGGTAAATCCCCAGCACGATCTTTGCACCGCGCTGGCGAGAGCGGGGATCCATTCAGTTGCAGAAGCGGTCCAACCACCGCCAGACGCGTGGAAGCCTGATCGGCGAATCCGCGCCATCGCAGCTGCCGCGCCCGCGTTCGGCTTCACCTTCGACCGCGCCGGCCTCGCTTCGGTTCAAATCCCGGTGCTCATATGGCGCGCGGCCAACGACCAGCATCAACCCAACCCCTGGTATGAAGAACACGTCCGTTCGGCGCTGCCTCGACCACCAGAGTATCACGTCGAACCCCAGGCGGGCCACTATGCGTTCTTGCCCCATGCAGCGCCCAACTGCGCGCCGCCGCTCCAACGATTTGCTTCGACGCACCCGGCTTCGACCGGGCCGCGTTTCATCGGCGCCTGAACGCCGCCCTGGCAAGCTTCTTCAGAGCATCGCTTCGGTCTTAAATATCCAGATTGGCGACCGACAGCGCGTTGTCCTGGATGAACTCGCGCCTCGGTTCGACCTCGTCGCCCATCAGCCGCGAGAACAGCGAGTCGGCGTCGGTGGCGTCATTGACCTTGACCTGCAGCAGCGAGCGCACATTCGGATCGAGCGTGGTTTCCCAGAGCTGTTCGGCGTTCATCTCGCCGAGACCCTTGTAGCGTTGCATGGTCAGGCCCTTGCGGCCGGTCGCAAAGACGGCGCTGAGCAGCGCCAGCGGCCCCGAGATGGTTTCGGTCACATCCTTGCGGCGCAGCACTGGCGGCTCGCCATAGACCTCGGTGAGGCGCGGCGCATAGCGGTCGAGCTGGCGCGCATCGGCAGAATTGATCAGCCCGAGATCGAGATGCGCGAATTCCTTGACGCTGCGCACCGTTCTTTCGAACACATAGCCGCCGATGCCCTCGTTCGAGGTCGACATGCGGCCGGTCCAGCCGCGTTCGGTGTCCTCGGCGATGATGTCGAGCCGCTTGGCGACACGCTCCGCCATGGCATCGGCGCGGCCGAGATCGGTGAAGACGTCCGGGTTGAGGCCACCGGCGATCGCCGCCTGCTCGACCACGCCTCTGTTGTACCGCGTGTGCAGCCCGTTGATCAGCTGGCGCACTGCCAGCGCATCGTCGATGGCGCTGCGCAGGTCCTGTCCGGTCCGAACCTCGCCCGAGCCCAGCGAAAGCGAAGCCTCCTCGAGCCCTGAGCCGATCAGGAACTCCTCGAAGGCGCTCTCGTCCTTGATGTATTGCGAGCTCTTGCCGCGCGTCACTTTGTAGAGCGGCGGCTGGGCGATGTAGAGGTGGCCGCGTTCGATCAGTTCCGGCATCTGCCGGAAGAAGAAGGTGAGCAGCAAGGTGCGGATGTGGGCGCCGTCGACGTCGGCGTCGGTCATCAGGATAATCTTGTGGTAGCGCAGCTTGTCGGCGTTGAACTCGTCCTTGCCGATCGAGGTGCCGAGCGCGGTGATCAGCGTGCCGATCATTTCGGAGCCGAGCATGCGGTCGAAGCGGGCCCGCTCGACATTGAGAATCTTGCCCCGCAGCGGAAGAATGGCCTGGTTCTGGCGCGAACGGCCGCCCTTGGCCGAGCCGCCGGCCGAGTCACCCTCGACGATGAAGATTTCGGATTTCGCCGGGTCGCGTTCCTGGCAGTCGGCCAGCTTGCCGGGCAGCGAGGTGATGCCGAGCGAGCTCTTGCGGGTGATGTCGCGCGCCTTGCGTGCCGCCTCGCGGGCGGCCGCTGCCTGGATCACCTTGTCGATGACCACCTTGCCCTCGGCCGGGTGTTCCTCGAGCCAGGTGCCGAGCGCTTCGTTGACCAGACCTTCGACAACCGGACGGACCTCGGACGAGACCAGCTTGTCCTTGGTCTGCGAGGAGAATTTCGGGTCGGGGACCTTGACCGACAGCACCGCCGTCAGCCCCTCGCGGCAATCATCGCCGATCAGTCCCACCTTTTCCCTTTTGGTCAGGCCAGAAGACTCGCCATAGCCGGTGATCTGGCGCGTCAGCGCACCTCGGAAACCGGCCAGATGCGTGCCGCCGTCGCGCTGCGGAATGTTGTTGGTGAAGGCCAGCACGTTCTCGTGGTAGCTGTCGTTCCACCACATCGCCACTTCGACGGTGATGCCGTCGCGCTCGGCCTTGATGGCGATCGGCTTGTCGATCAGCGGTTTCTTGACCCGGTCGAGATATTTGACGAATTCCTCGAGACCGCCGTCATAGTGCAACTCGTGGCGCACGACGTCGGCATGGCGGGCATCGGTCAAAACGATGCGCACGCCGGAATTCAGGAAGGCGAGCTCGCGCAGCCGGTGTTCCAGCGTGCCGAGGTCGAACTCGACCATGGTGAAGGTTTCGGATGACGGAAAGAAGGTGATCTCGCTGCCGCTGCGTCCTTCATAGGTGCCGGCAACCTTGTTCTGCTCGTAGCTGCCGGTGGCCTTCAATGGCGCGTCGGCATTGCCGTGCGTGAAGCTCATCTCGAAGATCTGGCCGTTGCGGCGGATCCTGAGCTTCAGCCATGCCGACAGCGCATTGACCACCGAGACGCCGACGCCATGCAGGCCGCCCGACACCTTGTAGGAGTTCTGATCGAACTTGCCGCCGGCATGCAGCTGCGTCATGATCACTTCGGCCGCCGAAATGCCTTCGCCGGTGTGGATATCGGTCGGAATGCCACGGCCGTTGTCGATCACCGTCACCGAACCGTCGGGGTTGAGCGTCACGGTGACGAGGTCGGCGTGACCGGCCAGCGCCTCGTCGATGGCGTTGTCGACCACCTCATAGACCATGTGATGCAGGCCGGAACCGTCGTCGGTGTCGCCGATATACATGCCGGGGCGTTTGCGGACAGCGTCCAACCCCTTCAAAACCTTGATGGAATCGGCGCCGTATTCGGCTTCAGCGCCGTTGTTGTTTTCGATCTGGTCGCTCATGAAAACCTGTTGTCTGGATGCCGCTAGCACGGCGCTAAAAATCGGCCCCGAATCGCGCCTTTGATATTGCGTAGATATAGGCGCAAAAGGCGGTTTTTCCAAGGTTTGCAGGCATTTCCCGAGGGATGAGCCGGCTATTGACGGCGCGCCTCGAGCTTCGCCAGCCGCTCGCGCAGAAATTTGATCATGAATTGGTAGCGCGGCGCCAGCCGGCCGCTGCGGTCGAGCTCCAGCGTCATGTCGAGCGCTTGGGAAAGCACCGCCTTGGGATTCTTGGCAACCTGAGCGTAATCGATCATGGCGACCACCAGATCGCGTTGCCAGGTGGCGTTGTTCGGATCGGCGTCGGCGAGTTGCTGGCGGATGTCGAGACTGTCCTGGAAGGCCTGCCGCGCGCCTTTGATGTCGCGCTGCTTGACTTTGAGCATGCCGATTTCGGACAGCGTGATCGACAGGTCGCGTTGCCAGTCGGCATTGGCGGGATCGAGCTTGGCCAGCCGGTCGGCGATGGCGAAACTGTCGGTATAGGCCTTGAGCGCGCCCGCCCGGTCGCCTTGTATCGCCAGGATCCCGGCGACCTTCTCGAGGCAAATCGAGAGATCACGCTGCCAGTCCGTGTTGGCGGGGTCGCCGGCCGCCAGCACGCGGGCTATCCCCAAGGCTTCCCGATAGGCGGCCAGCGCCGCCGGCCAGTCGTCCTGGTCGCTCAGCGCATTGCCGATCTTGGCGTTGCCGACAGACAGGTCGCGCTTCAGCTCGCTATTGTCCGGATCGCGGTCCACCAGTTGTTCGGCGATCGCCTGGCCCGCCCGATAGGCCGCGAGCGCGCCCGCCGCATCGCCGCGCTCGCGCTTGAGGTCGCCGATGGTCGTATGGCTGACGGAGACATCGCGCTGCCGCTCGGCATCCTGCGGTTTCTTCTCGGCCAGCGCCAGCCGGATCTTCAGGCTCTCTTCATAGGCCGCCTGTGCATTGTCCAGTTGGCCGGCGGTGCGCGCCAGAGCGCCGATCTCGTCATAGCTGATGGTCAGGTCGCGCTGCAGCTCGGCGCGATCCGGTTCATGGTCGGCGAGCTGTTTCTTGATCGACAGGCTTTCCTGGTAGATATGTGAAGCACCCGCCAGATCGCCTTGCGTCACCAGCACGTTGCCGATCTTGTCGTCGGCCATGGCGAAGTCGCCGAACCACGGCAGATGCTGGGGCTCGGCCGCCGTCAGATCTCGCAGCATGGTTCTGGCGGTCTGATAGTTCTGCAGCGCTGCCGGCAGGTCGCCTTGTGCCAGCCTGATGTTGCCGAGCTTGATGTGGCTGACGGCGAAATCGCGCTTGACGCTCGGATCGGACTCCCGGCCGGAACGCAGCTCGAGAATGGACACCAGCGCCGCAAAGGCGCGGCCCGCCGCATCGGTGTTGCCGACCAGGGTGTAGAGCTTGCCAAGCTCATCCAGCGTACGGATATGACGGTCGGCCTCGTCCGGCGTCAGCGCCGTTTGCCCGGCTTCGCCATAGAGGGCCAACACCGATTCATAATCCTTGATGGCGTTGGCATAGTCGAGGTCTGCGCGCGCCGCGCCGCCTGACAGAAAACGCGTCGCGGCTTCGGACAGCGTGCGGCTGACGAAATTGGCCTTCAGCGCGTTGCGCGACACGTTGTCGATGTCGGCGGCCCTGGCGAGGATCGCGCGTGCGCCATCGAAAGCGCCGAGCGACAGCTGCTCCTCGGCCTGCCGGCGCAGCTCCGCTACTTGCGGATCGTCGGAGGCGAGCGTCTTCATTTCGCTGCGCACCTTGACGAAGGCGTCGGCCGCCTCGTGCAGCCTGGCGTTCAGGCTGTCCGCCGACAAATGGCTGGTGTCGGAACCGATCAGCGCGCCATAGAGCGGCGCCAGCGGCATGTCGGCGTCGCTGGCGATCTGCTCGACTTCGCCGCGCATTTCGGGCGTCACGTCGGCCATGGCGAGCAGCAGGCGTTCGCGCTCCGGCAACTGCTCCTTGGCCGCCGTGGCAAAGAACAGCTTCGGCAGGCCGCTCTCGACATAAGGCAGCTGTTTCCCGCGCGACAGGTCATAGACCTCCTGCTGCACGAGCGTCAGCACCGAGCGGATCTCGAGACCGTCGGTGCCGAGATATTTGGTCAGCGCTGTCGTGAACGGCGAATTCTGGCCGGTTCCGTCGGCCGCTGTCTCGCCCGGTGCGGCCGAGAAGGCGAACAGGATGTTTTCGGCACGGCCAATCCGGCCAAGTCCCGGCTTGACCTTCTCAGTGACGTCCTTTGCCAGGGACGTCGCGCCGCGCCCTTCGCCGCCACTGCCCGAGAAGGGGTCGCTGCGGCAGGCGTCGAGCACGATCAGCCCGACCTTGGCCGTGGCGGCCACGGTGTCGCGCACCTCTTCGAGCGGCAGGCTGGTCTTCTCCAGCGCCGCGAGCGAAGAGGCGTCGGCATCGATCGGCAGCAGCCGGTTGTCGCCAGAAATTTCGACGCCATGGCCGGAGAAATAAACCAGCGCCACGTCGGCACCTTTGGCATCCTCGCGAAAATCGTCGAGCGCGCGGCGCATGCGCCTGAGATCGCGATTGGTTTCGAGGAAGACCTCGAAGCCGAGCTTCTTCAGCGCCGCTGCCATCGCCTCGCCGTCATTGACCGGATTGGCGAGCGGCCGGATCAGGCGGTAGTCGTCATCGGCGATGACCAGCGCCACGCGCCGCTCCGCCACCGCCGCGGCGGTGGTCGTAAGCATCAGCAGCAAGGCAAACAGCAAGCGCAAGTCGAACCGCCCCCGGCTCAGTCGTTTGCCGACCATTCCACCTCTTTATGGCGCGAGCAAGCCGGGCCTTTGGCTGAAACCGGCTCTTTCAGGCCGCCCGCATCGGCTTCAGAGCCTCGCACCAGCGCAACAGCTCGTCCAGCATGGTCCTGGTTCCGCCCTGCACCTGCTCGCTGGCCTGGAAAGAGCCATCGCTCTCGAGCAGTTTCTGATACAGCGGCAGGGAAACCCCTTCGGAAATCGGCATTACACCCACTGCGGTCAGCAGCGGCTTGAGGGCTTGCGCCGCGCGCAGTCCGCCGGAGACGCCGCCATAGCTGAGGATGGCGGCGGGTTTGTACTTCCACTCGCGCGCGAGATAGTCGATCGCGTTGACGATCGCCGGAGCAACGAAATAATTGTATTCCGGCGCCACGAACACAAAGGCGTCGGCGGCATCGATCGCCTTCGACCAGGCCTTGGTGTGGTCGTTCTGGTAGTTGCCAAGCTTGGGGTGATGCGGCTCGTCCAGAACTGGCAGATTGAACGAGGCGATGTCGGTCAGCACCGGTTCGAATTTCCCGTGCTCGCGCGCGAATCCCTCCAGCCACTCGGCAAAAACCGGTCCGGAACGGCCGGGCCGCGTGCTGCCGATGATGATGTTCAACTGGTGCTTCAAGGCGGGCTCCTTCGACTGGCAGTATCTGTTGGTGACTGTCACCTACGGCAGAGCACGACCGCGGACAAGGCGGCACCTCCGGGCGAACGGTCACATTCGGCTGAACAGACCCTCTGTCTTCCCACTTCGGCTTGCCGTTCGGTCACATGGACGCCCGGATTGCCAGCCACTACATTGATGTATCAGCGGAGCATCCCATGGACATCCAGCCCGCCCCGTTCGTTCCCCCTGCGCCAAAGCCGCGCACGACGCCTCCCTCGACGCTGGAGATGATCCGCATCGTCTACCGCAACCCGCTCGAACTGTGGGGTGAGCACACCTACAACGAGCCCTGGATTTCGGTGAATGGCGTTGGCGGACATTTGGTCGTCGCCAACGATCCTGGCCTCATCCGCCATGTGCTGGTCGACAACGCCAAGAACTACAAGATGGCGACGGTGCGCCAGAAGATCCTGCGGCCGATCCTGCGCGACGGCCTGCTGACCGCCGAGGGCGAGGTCTGGAAGCGATCGCGCAAGGCGATGGCGCCAGTGTTCACGCCGCGCCACATCTTCGGCTTCGCCCAGCCGATGCTCAAGCGCACGCAAGAGTTCGTCACCCGCTACGAAGATGGTGGCACGTCCGACATCGCCCATGACATGACGCTGCTCACCTACGACATCCTGGCCGAAACGCTGTTCTCCGGCGAGATTGCTGGCGAGCCGGGCAGTTTCGCCAATCAGATCGACCGCCTGTTCGAGACCATGGGCCGCGTCGATCCGCTCGACCTGTTGCGCGCGCCCGACTGGTTGCCGCGGCTGACCCGCATCCGTGGCCGCAAGACCATGGCCTATTTCCGCAAGATCGTCACCGACACGGTCAAGATGCGCGAAGCGAAATTCAAGCGCGATCCCGATGCCGTACCGCAGGATTTCCTGACACTCCTGCTCAAGGCCGAGGGGCCGGAGGGGCTGACGCGGGCCGAGGTCGAGGACAACATCATCACCTTCATCGGCGCCGGCCACGAGACCACGGCGCGCGCACTCGGCTGGACGCTTTATTGCCTTGCGGAATCGCCATGGGAGCGCGACAGGGTCGAGCAGGAGATCGACCAGGTGCTGGCGCGCGAACCCGATCCGACGAAATGGCTCGACGCCATGCCGTTCACCCATGCCGCCTTCGACGAAGCGCTCAGGCTCTATCCGCCGGCGCCGTCGATCAACCGCGAGCCGATCGAGCCGGAAATGTGGAAGGATCTTTATATCCCGAAGTATGCTGCGGTGCTGGTCATGCCGTGGGTCGTCCATCGCCACAGGAAGCTGTGGGACCGGCCAGACGCCTTCCTGCCCGAACGGTTCCATCCGGGAAACCGCGAAAAAATCGACCGCTTCCAGTATCTGCCGTTTGGCGCAGGTCCTCGCGTCTGCATCGGCGCCAGCTTCGCCATGCAGGAAGCGATCATCGCGCTCGCCATCATGCTGTCGCGCTTCCGTTTCGACACCACCGCCGAAACGAAACCCTGGCCGGTGCAGAAGCTGACCACCCAGCCGCAAGGTGGCCTGCCGATGCAGGTCACGCGTCGTTAGTTCCGGTACTGACGTACTCTCAACACACCTTGGGGCTGTCGAATTAAGCCGCGGGCTTGCGCTGCTGGAACTGGCCGGCGGCGCGGAAGCGCCAGAGGTAGCTGGGCAGGATCGTGGCGATCGATTGCGGCTGGATGCCGAGCCCGGCCAATGTCCGGTTGGCCTTGGCCGCCGCGTCAGAAACGATGTTGTGCTCGCGCAGCTGCATGACCTGGTCCTTGGTCAGCAGCGGATTGGGCAAGAGGCCGAGGATCGAGGCCTGGATGTTGGCCACCCACCACGGCACCGGCACCAGCAGGCGCTTGCGCTCGATCACTTCAAGAAGTTCTTCCATGCATTCCTTGAAGGTGAGCACCTTGGGGCCGCCAAGCTCGTAGATCTGGCCGCCATCGACCTTGCCCTCGACCGAGCGCGCTACCGCCTCGGCGACGTCGCCGACGTAGACCGGCTGGAACTTGGTCTGGCCGCCGCCGATCAGCGGCAGCACCGGCGAATAGCGCGCCATGTTGGCGAAGCGGTTGAAGAAGTCGTCCTCGGGCCCGAAGTTGATCGACGGACGGAAGATCACGGCGTCCTTGATCGTCTCCAGGACGGCCTTTTCACCAAGCGCCTTGGTGCGCGCGTAGTCCGATCCGGAGTTCAGATCGGCACCAAGCGCCGAAATATGGGTGAGGCCAGCTCCGACGGCGCGCGCCGCTTCGGCCACCGCGCGGGCGCCGAACTCATGGACGGCGGAGAACTTCTGCCGGCCACTCTCATGCAGGATGGCGACCAGATTGACGACATGGTCAGCGCCTTGCACGGCGCGGTCGACCGACCAGCGCATGCGCACATTGGCCTGGACCGGCTGAATCTGGCCGACATTGCCGAGCGGCTGCAGATGGCCGGCAAGATCGGGCCGCCGGCAGGCGACCCGGATGCGATAGCCGCGCTTGGCCAGCGCGCGCACGACATGGCGGCCGACAAAGCCCGACCCGCCAAAGACGACGACGAGCTTTGGGGTCTGCAGGATTTCGGTCATGGCTGGCTCCGGCGCTCGCAAGCTTGGCTGAAGCCGTTTCATAATCCGTTTTGCGTCGAAGGCAAAGGGCGACGCGTCGTCGCTGCCGCCCTTGTTTCGACCTTGTCAGAACGCCTTGCCGATGCGGGCGTCGACCGAATGGCGGTTGCCGCCGCGAATGACGAAGAACAGCAGGATCGCGGCCCACAGAAGCGACTTCTCCGCGCCCGAAAAACCCTGACCCATGGTGACCCAGTGGAACCAGACGGTGACCAGCAGCACGAACAGGCCGGCAAAGGCGGCCGGCCGCGTCAAAAGACCGATGACGAGAAAAATCCCGCCGAAAAATTCGGTGCAGGCCAGCAGCAACGACCAAAAAGCGCCGGGATAGAAGCCGAGACCCTCGACCATTTCGGCGGCGCCGAAAGGATCGGTGATCTTCTGCGAGCCATGGATGGCGAGAAACGCACCGGCAACAGTGCGAAGAACGGTTTCCGCGCCATCATGCAAGGCTGCGTAAAGCCTGCCAAGGACCGGGATGACAAGGTTGTTGCGGGGACTGTCCGTGCTTGCCGACATTGTGACTCCTCTGTTTGCTGATCGGTGCAGACGGCCGATCGGGCCGGTCGAAGTCAAATAAACAAAAGTCGACATTTAGAAACATGTTTTATTGACGCATCCTGCACCACTGGAGCTTGCGATCTCCGAGGCCATGGAGTGACGCAGAAAACCCCGCCGAAGCGGGGTTTTCCGGGTGACATCCATGCGAAGCCAGGGGCCGACGGAGCGGCCTGACCTGAGACGGTATCAGGAGGGCGTGAAGCAAGTACGCCCACCCCAGCCCTGAACATCCGACATGGTGCCGCCGACCTTCTTGCAGGCGGCGATGAAATCGGCGCTGCAGTTGGCGAATTTTGCGTGGCCGTTCTTGCAGTAATGATCCTCGGTGGCACCGCCGCTCGGAGCGGTGATGACGCCGGGCGCGGACGGTTTCACCGGCGCGGCTTTCAAACTGGCCGCCTGGGTGGCGCCCATGAACGAGCCGAGAAGAAGGACGGCGGTCAGCATGGTGATCTTGGTGTTGGTCATGGCAATTTCCTTTTGATTTGGGTTGGGTTTCCGAGGCGCAAAGGGACTTCCTCCGCGTGAAGCAGGCTTTCGTTTCGGTTTGCTGTTTCCCTCGGTGTGGATCGGGCAAGCTCGCCTTGCCCTGGACAAAGCTGGGTCGCAGCGATGCGCGGAAAGGTTCAGCGGCGCGCAAAAAAGTTTGCACCGCACCGCGCCTTGAGCGGACGTATTTCAGATAACTATTTGATAAATAAAGGATTATTTAAGAAGAATAACGCGCGGCGAATTCGGAAATGCGCTGCACCACCGCCTTGGGCGCGGTGATGCCCCGCGCTTGCGCCTTCTCGGCGGCCTCGGCCCGGGCACGTCCCGGCACATGCACGCCGAAGCGCCGCCGCAGCCGATCGAGTTGGTCCTTCATGCGCTGCTCGAAGTCGGGATCGAGCAGCTTGGGCTCGACGGCAAGCACGAACAGCCCGGTTCCGGGACTGTCCGGTCCGCCGCTGAACCATGGCGCGTCGAGCGACCAGTTGGCGCCCGACAAGCCCGCCGCCAGCACTTCGACCATCAGCGCGATGTTGGCGCCGCGCTGGCCGCCGAAGGCAAGCATGGCGCCTTTCATCGCGGCGGCCGGATCGGTGGTCGGGTTGCCGCTGGCGTCCAGCGCCCAGCCTTCGGGGATTTTCTTGCCGTCCTCCGCCGCCTTGCGGATGTTGACGAAAGCGGTGGCGCTCGACGACTGGTCGATGACCAGCGGCGCGCCGTCGGCGGCGGGTGCTGCAAACGACATCGGGTTGGTGCAGTAGACCGGCTTGACCGAGCCCGAGCCGGCAAGCACGGCCGGCCCGTTGGTGGCGGCGAACGACACCAGCCCAAGCGCTGCCAGCCTTCCGGTGAAGTAGCCGAGCGCGCCGCATGTATAGGCGTTCTTCTGCGAGAAGATGGCGACACCGAACAACCGGGCGGCCTTGGCGAGGTCGTCGATGGTGCGGTCGAAGCCGGTATGCGCCAGCCCGCCGCGCGCGTCGGAGAGATAGACCGCCAGCGCCGGCCGGGTGATCACCGGGTCGGCATTGCCGTCGATGCGTCCGGCTTCGAGCGCCTCGAGATAGTCGATGAAATGCGTAAGGCCGACGGTCGAAAGTCCTTCCGCCTCGGCGGCGACGATCGAGGCGGTGAGCGATTGCGCCGCTTCCTCATTGGCACCGGCGCCAAGTGCCGCCATCCGGCACAGTCCTTTTGCCTGGTCGAGACTGAGTTGCATCATGGCCGTCCTACGATTCCGGTAACTGTTTGAGTTGGCTGAACCTGTGAGTAGCAGCACATGAGGCGGCGTTTGTGTTGAAAATCGTCCGCAACTGCAAGAAAAGCGGCGGACGTGTCCGTCGCCCCAACCAAGGCAGTTGCCTGTGCGTTGCTAGCCGATCTTGTTGGGGATCCGCGCCTCGATCCTGCTGAAGGCGAAGACCAGAATGCCGGTGATCGTCATGTAGATCAGCGCCAGCAGCAGCAAGGGTTCGTAGGTGAGGTAGGTGTCCTGCCGCACCTTGGACGAAACGGCGAAGATGTCGATGACGCTGATCGTCGCCACCAGTGGCGTCGACTTCAGTTGAAGCACCGTTTCGCCGGTCAGCGTCGGCAGCGCCCGGTATATGGCTTGCGGCAGCCAGATGCGGCGAAATGCCTTCCAGCGACTCATGCCGAAGGCGCGGGCGGCCTCGAGCTGGCCCTTGGGAACGCCGGCAAAGGCGCCGCGCATCACCTCGCCCTCATAACCGGCGAAAGACAAGGTCAGCGCCAGCACGCCATAGGGCCAGGCTTGCCGCAGATACGGCCACATCCAGGATTCGCGGATCCACGGATATTGCGGAAACAGCGAGCCCAGGCCGTAATAGAGCAGCCACAGCTGGATCAGCAGCGGTGTGCCCCGGATCACCGTGCAAAACACCTTGGCCGGTGCGGCGAACCAGAAGGAGCCGGTGGCCTGCGCCAGCCCGAGCGGCACGGCGAGCAGAAAGCCCAGCACGCAGGTAACGGCCAGGATCCACAGCGAGCGCCAGATGCCGATCAGTCCCATCTCATAGTACTGCTGCAGCCAGTCCCAGCGCATGAAAAAGGCGGCCGCCAGAACCAGGCCAAGTGCAATCAGGATCAGCACGATGCGGTGCGGCTGCAGCCACAGCGACGTTCGCGCGACGACGTTGATGATGGCCGCTTCGCTCGCCATCAGCGCGCCTCCTTGAGCGAGGGCATGCCGCGCCGCGACCAGGTCTCGACACGGCCGATGATAAAATTCGAAAACAGCGACAGCAGCAGATAAAGCACGCCCGCAGCGAAAAAGAAGGTGAAATAGGCTTTGGTGACGCCCGCGGCCTGCCGCGTTGCCAGCGCCAGTTCATAGAAGCCGACGACCGCCAGCAAGGCGGTATCCTTGGTGGCGATCAGCCAGAGATTGGCGAGGCCCGGTATGGCGAAGGGCAGCATGGCCGGCAAGGTGATGCGCCGCAGAAGCAGGCCGGGAGACATTCCGTAGGCGCGCGCGGCTTCGATCTGGCCTTGCGGAATGGCCAGGATCGCGCCGCGGATCACCTCGGTCGAATAGGCGCCCTGGACAAAGCCAAGCACGGCGATGCCGGCGGCAAGGCCGCTGATGTCGACGCGCTGATACCCCATCGCCGTCAGCGCCTGGTTGATCAGGTCGGTTCCGGCATAATAGAGCAGCAGGATCAGCACCAGTTCGGGCACCGCGCGCACGACAGTGGTGTAGACCGCCAGCAGATCGCGCACCACCGGCCCGCCATAGAGCTTGCCATAAGCGCCGCCGGTGCCGATCAGAAGACCGAGGCACGTGGCGCCCAGCGCGATCTCGATCGAATGGAGCAGTCCAACCAAAAGAGTTCCGCCCCAGCCCGGCGGGTAGGGCGAGAGAAGCTCGATGATGCCGGCCGCGGAGGCCGAAAGAAATGCGTCGATCAGCGTCGCCCCCGAATTGCTGGCGTCAGCCGCTGTCGATTGTCGTCAGCGGAAAGCGTGCGTGGACAGGTTTCGGCGAAACCGCACGGCGGATGCCGTGCGGTTGTTGCTCATGCGTTGGCGATGTCAGTTCGACTGCGTCGAGCCGCCGTAAATATCGAAATCGAAGTACTTCTTCGAGATCTCGTCATACTTGCCATTGGCGCGGATGGCCTTGATGCCGGCGTTGATCTTGTCCTTCAGGTCGGTGTCCTCTTTGCGCACGCCGGCGCCGACGCCCGGTCCGAGCACTTCATCGTCCGGAGCCACCATGCCCTTCAGATCGCAGCAGGCTTTGCCCTGGTCCGACTTGAGGAATTCGCCAAGCGCGATGGAATCGGCCTGCACCGCGTCGAGGCGGCCGGCGGCAAGATCGTTGTTGGCTTCGTCCTGGGTCTGGTATTCCTTGATCTCGGAAGCCGTGGCGCCGAAGTGTTTCTTGGCGTAGACGGCGTGCACGGTCGACACCTGGACGCCGATGACCTTGCCCTTGAGGTCGTCCGGAGCGGAGCCGAATTTCTGGTCCTTGGGGCCGATGATCGCCGTCGGCGTGTTGTAGTATTTGTCGGAGAAGTCGATCGTCTTCTTGCGTTCGTTTGTGATCGACATCGAGCTGACAATGAGGTCGATCTTCTTGGTCGTCAGCGCCGGGATGATGCCGTCCCAGGCAACCGGCGTGATGACGCAGTCGAGCTTCTCTTCGGCGCAGACGGCGTCGATGAATTCGACCTCCCAGCCGACCCATTTGCCCGAAGCATCCGGCGAGGTGAAGGGCGGATAGGGCTCGGCGGCGACACCGATCTTGACCGGATCAGCCTTGGCCACGCCCATGGCGGCGACGCCCAGCAGCAGCGCTGCGGCAAATGTCTTCAGAACAGTTTTCATTTCACGACTCCCAGTTTGTTGTTGGTTCCCGGTTTTCTTCCGTCCCGGCCTGTCCTAGCCGATGTTGCGGATGAACTGCTTGAGCCTTTCGGATCTGGGCGCGCCGAAGATCTGCTCCGGCGGTCCTTCTTCCTCGACCAATCCATTGTAGAGATAGACGACATGCGTCGCGACCTCGCGGGCGAACTTCATCTCGTGGGTGACCAGCACCATGGTGCGGCCTTCGCGCGCCAGGTCGCCGATCACCTTCAGCACTTCGCCGACCAGTTCGGGGTCAAGCGCCGAGGTCGGCTCGTCGAACAGCATGACGCGCGGATTGATGGCCAGCGCCCGGGCGATCGCGGCGCGCTGCTGCTGGCCGCCCGACAAATAGGCCGGATAGACGTCGCGCTTTTCGGCCAGGCCGACGCGGGCGAGCAGCTTTTCGGCCTCGCTGATCGCCACGTCGCGCTTGACGCCGAGCACATGCACGGGAACCTCGATGACGTTCTCGATCAGCGTCATGTGGCTCCACAGGTTGAAGTTCTGGAACACCATGCCGAGCTTGGAGCGGATGCGTTCGATCTGCTTGCGGTCGGCCGGAACCGTGTGGCCGTGGCTGTCGGCCTTCAGCTTGATCTCCTCGCCATTGACGCGGATGATGCCGCTGGTCGGGTTCTCCAGGCAGTTGATACAGCGCAGCAGCGTCGATTTGCCCGAGCCTGAGCCGCCGATGATGGCGATAACCTCGCCGTCGCGCGCCGACAGCGAGACGCCCTTCAGCACATGCAACTCACCGAACTTCTTGTGCAGGTTCTCGACATGGATGGCTTCGGCGGCGCCGTCTTGCGCCGTGTGTTTCAGTGCGGATGCAGCGCCTTGCGACATCATCCCTTCGACGCTCCGCGGAGTGGTCGAGCCCGTCGCTGCTGGATTCTTTTACCCATTAACCGTCACTGACAGAGTTCCCGTTCTCAAGATGGACCGTTCCGCTTGCCTCCGTCAACCATGGTTTTTGGACTATTGATCACAGCTTGCTGTAGTGGTTAGTGGCGGCAACGGACGTCTCGGGAGAAATTAGTGGGCAAATCATACGGGTCGCAGTCCATGGCCGGGCCGCTGAAACGCGTGCTTATGCGGTCCGCCGCCAGCGCCATGCGTCATGCCAGGGCGCAGGAATGGTACTACGGCCCGGGTTTCGAGCCGGGAAAGGCCGCGGCCCAGCATGAGCGGTTGACACAGCTGGTTTCGGCTTCCGGCGCCGAGATCGAATGGCTGACGGAGGCCGATGACAGCTTGGCCGATTCCGTCTTCACCCATGATCCGTCGCTGATGACCGAACATGGCGCGATCATTCTTTCCATGGGCAAGGCGCTGCGCCGGGCTGAACCCGGCCTCCACGAAGCAGCGTACAAACGCATGGGCATTCCCACCCTCGGCCGCATTGAAAGCCCTGGCCAGGTGGAAGGCGGCGACTGCGTCTGGGTGGATGCAAACACGCTGGCCGTCGGCCGAGGCGTGCGCACTAACCAGAATGGCATCCAGCAGCTTTCAAACCTGCTTGCGCCCAAAGGCATTTCGGTTCTTGGCTTCGATCTGCCGCTCTGGCACGGCGAGGAAGCCTGCCTGCATCTGATGTCGGTGAGCAGTCCGCTCGCCGACGATCTGGCGCTGGTCTACGCACCTCTGCTGCCAGCCGCCTTCTACCAGTTGCTGCGCGCGCATGGCATCAAGCTGGTCGAGGGCGATGCCGACGAGTTCCATGCTTCCAACGGGCTCAGTCTCAACGTGCTGCCGACGGCGCCGCGCCAGGTGATCGCCGTCGCCGGTTTTCCGAGGACGGCTGCTGCCATGCAGGCGGCCGGTTGCACGGTTTCCACCTTCGAGGCGGATGCGCTCTGCATCGCTTGCGAGGGTGGCCCGACCTGCCTGACGCGACCGGTGCTTCGCCAATGACCACCATTGGGACCACCGTCGGCGAGGCGCTCATTTCGCTGCTCGAAGCCCATGGCGTCGACATGGTCTTCGGCATTCCCGGCGTGCATACGGTCGAACTCTACCGGGGGCTGGCGCGCTCGAAGATCCGCCATGTCACGCCGCGCCATGAGCAGGGCGCCGGCTTCATGGCCGACGGCTATGCGCGCGCCAGCGGCAGGCCGGGCGTCGCCTTCGTCATCACCGGACCGGGCCTCACCAACACCATCACCGCCATGGGACAAGCGCGCGCCGATTCGGTGCCGATGCTGGTGATCTCGGGTGTCAACGCCACACCGACGCTGGGCAAGGGCCTGGGCCATCTGCATGAACTGCCCGACCAGCGCGGCATGATGGAGAAAGTGGCGCTGTCTTCGCAGCGGGTCACCGAGGCCGGTGAACTGCCAGGCGCGCTGGCGCGGGCCTTCGCTCTGTTTTCATCGGCCCGGCCCGGCCCGGTGCATATCGAAATCCCGACCGACGTCATGGTCAAGCCGGCGGATGGCATCGCTGCCATGCTGAGCAATGCATCGCCGCCCGCGCCGGACGGCGCGGCGATTGCCAGCGCGGCCAAACTCGTCGCCGCGGCGCGCCGTCCGCTGGTCCTTGTCGGCGGCGGCGCCAAACGCGCCGAGGCGCCATTGCGGCGGCTGGCCGAACGGCTGGGAGCGCCGGTCGTCCAGACCGCCAATGCGCGCGGCCTCTTGCATGCCCATCCGCTTTGCGTGCCGGCCAGTCCCAGCCTCAAGGCCGTGCGGGCGCTGATGGCCGAAGCGGATCTGGTCATTGCCGCCGGCACCGAATTCGGCCCGACCGACTATGACGGCTACAGCGATGGCGGTTTCGTCCTGCCCGCCAATCTGATCCGCATCGATATCGGCGCTGACCAGCTTGCCCGCCGCCCGGCGACGGTGTCGATTCAGGCCGATTGCGCCGAGGCGCTCGAAGCGCTGCTCGAGGAAATCGGCGATGGTACGGCGAGCCAAGCTGGCCCGGCGCGCGCCGCTGCGACTCGGAAAGCGGCCTTTGCCGAGATCAATCCGACGCTGCAGGCGCAGGTACGTGCCGTAGAGGTGATCCGCGATGCGCTGCCGGGTGCGTTCATCGTCGGCGATTCGACGCAGCCGATCTATGCCGCCAACCTCTACTACGACCATGATCGGCCAGGCGGCTGGTTCAATGCCGCCACCGGCTTCGGCGCGCTCGGCTATGGCCCGCCGGCTGCGATTGGCGCTGCCCTTGCGGTACCCGATGCGCCAGTCGTCTGCCTGACGGGCGACGGCGGCTTCCAGTTCACGCTGCCGGAACTGGGCGCCGCGCTCGACGCCCAGGCGCCGGTCATCTTCGTTGTCTGGAACAACCGCGGCTACCGCGAGATCGAAACCTCGATGCTCGATGTCGGCGTCGAGCCGGTCGGCGTGTCGCCGGCGCCGCCGGATTTCTGCAAGCTGGCCGAAGCCTATGGCCTTGGCGCCGAACGGCTTGCCGACATCGACGCGCTAGCGGATGCGTTGCAACGCGCACGGGCAACCGGATTGCCGCGCGTCATCGAAATCACAGTCGACTGAAGGGTGGCGGCGCAACGGCTTCATGCCTCAGCCGGCCTGGATTCCGGCTGCCTGACGGGCTGATGCATGCAAAGACGCAACAACTGCCATGTCGAGATATCAATTGAGTGATCGTACGAAAGGCGCGACGCTCTGCGTCGGGCGCGGGACAAGAAACGACCTAACTACAAAAAAATGACAGGAGCGGTCCAGGATGACGGAAACACTTGAAGGCAGGCATATTGTCGTGACCGGCGGAACCGGGGCACTCGGTGGTGCGGTCGTCGGCAAACTGCTGGGCGAGGGCGCGATCTGCCATGTGCCCAATGCCCATGCCGCGGCGCCCGCGCATTTCCCCTTCACCGCGCATGACCGTGTCAAGCTGGTGCACAATGTCGATCTCTCGGACTCCGCCAAGGTCGAGGCGTTCTACAGCCAGGTACCCGGCCTGTGGGGCTCGATCCATCTGGCCGGCGGCTTCGCCGCAGCGCCGGTCGAAAAGATCGAATCGGCATCCTTTGCCGAAATGATGGACACCAATGCACGCACTGCCTTCCTGTGCTGCCGCGCGGCGGTGCGCTCCATGCTGGCGTCGGACTCTGCGGGCCGTATCGTCAATGTCACGGCGCGCGCCGGGCTCGACCCGCGGCGCGGCGGCGGCATGGTCGCCTACGCTGCCAGCAAGGCGGCGGTGGCCGCCATGACGGTGGCGATGGCGGAGGAATTGAAAGGCAAGGGCATCCTGGTCAATGCCGTGGCGCCATCGACGCTCGATACGCCGGCAAACCGCGCCGACATGCCGGATGCCGATGTCACCAAATGGGTAAGCCTCGAAGCGGCCGCCGAAGCCATTGCCTATCTCGCCTCGCCGGCCAATCAGGCGATGAGCGGCACGCTGGTGCCGCTTTACGGCCGGGCCTGAGCGGAAGCCGTCGAAACAGGGCAGGCGGCATCCGATCCATCGGCATTTCGGTAGCTGTAGAGGCGCAGCGGCGAGGACGCATCCGTCGGACACTCCCTGAGCCATGACGGCGGGTGGCCCTCCATCAGCGCGGCCGCGAATGGATAGGCGGCTTCGAGATATGGCGACGGCGGGCCTCTGTGCGCGCAAAGCGCAACATGTGTCGCTCTGGAGGCATCGAGAAACGCGCGCGGGTCGGCGGTCGAAGGATCGAGAAAACGATAGCTGCGTTCGATTCCATGGGCCGACGGGTGGTTGGGGACTGTCACCACCTTGGGACCTTCGGCAAGAGCGAGAAAATGCGCTCCGATCAATGGTGGCGTCAGAACGATGGTGGCTGCCGGCCAACCTGATTGCGGCTCGAAATGAGTGAGATCGCAACTGTCGGCGAACTCGGCGGCGGGAATGGCGTCCGGGGCTGGCCTCACAGATAGCTGGTAAAGCGCTATCGCCGCGGACAAAACGAGGCCGGGCAGGACTAGCGCGTATCCACGCGATCCCAACGACATGGGAGATTTCAATGTGCGGGCCAGTCTGGCATCTGGCGGCAGCAAACTCGCCAGCACGAAGACCAGACCGATGCCGGAAAAAACCGGAAGATAGCGGAAATAGCGGAAGTAATCGATCGACAGCACCAGCGCGAGCAGCGAGAACAGCGCCAGGATGACGAGGGGCCGGCTTCGGCCGTGCGGCCCAAGGCAAAGGACACCCGGGGCGAGCGCGCCGACGAACAGCAGCACGATGCTGGGAAAGCTCGCCGACAGAACGACATCAGGGCGCCGAAACAGGCTCAATTCCTGAGGAATCCTCTCGAGCATGTTGTCGCGCACATAGGCGTCGAGCGAAGCATAGGGGCCGGCCAGGCATTGCGGGAACAACAGCGCCAGCGCCGCCGCGCTGGCGGCCGCGAACACCAGCAGAATTGCCGTCCGCATTGCCCATCCGCCACGTCGGCCGACAAGCAAAGGCACCACGGCAAATGACAGCCCGGCCGCGACCAGTGCCGTCACATGCGGTGCCGAATAGGTGTCGCATTTGACGGCGGCATAGGCTGAAGGCGGCACGATCGCGGCGAACAGGCCGACCCCGCCCAAGGCCAATGCCAGCCCAAAGCCAACAATCCTGTCTGCACCCTCTTCGCGGCCGAAGATCCAGTCAAAGGCATAGACTGCCATCACCAGCACATAGAACGGAGCGAATTCCACGCTGATCGCAAGCGCCAAGGCCGCCAGCAGCCCGTTGACGAAGGCAGCAAAGCGGTTTTGCGACAGCATCAAAACCAGCGCCGCCAGCAAAAGCAGTATCTGCAGATTGTGGTAGTCGATCCGTCCCGGGGCGTATTCGAAAAAGCTGCGCGCGGCAAAGATCAAAGCCAGCGGCAGTGCAACGGCCGGGTTGGCAAAGCCCATGGCGATCACCAGCCGATTGTAGAAATAGAGCGCGGGCGCAAACAGCAGCAGCGGGACGGCAAAGCTTGCCACCGTCAACGCCGGCTCGAAGCCGGCAAGCGGCATGAGCAGACGCGCGAAGGCGGCATAGGGCAGGTCGACGATCCATGGCCAATGCGAGAGATAGGGCTCCGGTTGGGCAACGCCGGGCAGCGTCCGGTCGAAGATGTTGCCCGTTTCAAGCAAGATGCGGACTTCATGCAGTTTGACGAGGTCGTCCACATCGCCGTTGAGCTGGAAGCCCAGGGACCAGAGGGCAATCATCAAGATTGCCATTCCGCAAAAGCAGAACAAGGCCGGCGACCTGGTGTAGAGACGCAGCAACCACGAAGATCCCGGAGCGGAACAATCGTCGTCATTGCGCATGGAAAGCCTCCTCGGATTGCTGGCAAATACGCGAGGAAGTTTATCTTACCGTAAAGAAAAACCCCGCCGGATCGCTCCGGCGGGGTTTTGAAGTGACCACCGCGCAAGGCGGTGGGGCAGAGGACTTAGCTGCCCTGCTTCTTCAGCGCGGCACCCAGGATATCGCCCAGCGAAGCGCCGGAGTCGGTCGAGCCGTACTGGGCGACCGCTTCCTTCTCTTCGGCGATTTCCAGCGCCTTGATCGAGACCTGCAGCTTGCGGGTCTTCTTGTCGAAGGCGATGACGCGGGCGTCCACCTTCTGGCCGACGGTGAAGCGCTCGGGGCGCTGCTCGTCGCGATCACGGCTGAGGTCGGAGCGCTTGATGAAGGTCTCGATGCCGCTGTCGACCAGCCGCACTTCCAGACCGCCATCCTTGACGCCGATGACTTCACAGGTGACGACCGCGTTCTTGCGCAGTTCGCCCGAAGTCGCCGCTTCGCCGACCGTATCCTTGGCCAGCTGCTTGATGCCGAGCGAGATGCGCTCCTTGTCGATGTCGACGTCGAGCACCTGCGCCTTGACCATGTCGCCGCGATTGTACTCTTCGATGACCTGCTCGCCCGGACGGGTCCAGTCGAGGTCGGAGAGATGGACCATGCCGTCCACGTCGCCTTCGAGGCCGATGAACAGGCCGAACTCGGTCTTGTTCTTGACCTCGCCCTCGACCTGGCTGCCGACCGGATGGCTGCTGGCGAAAGCTTGCCACGGATTCTCGAGCGTCTGCTTGAGGCCGAGCGAGATGCGGCGCTTGGCCGGATCGACTTCGAGCACCACCACGTCGACTTCCTGGGTCGTCGACAGGATCTTGCCGGGATGCACGTTCTTTTTCGTCCACGACATTTCCGAAACGTGGATGAGGCCTTCGATGCCCGGCTCCAGCTCGACGAACGCGCCGTAGTCGGTGATGTTGGTGACGGTGCCCTTGATCTTCTTGCCGATCGGGAACTTGGTGCCGATCTCGGACCACGGATCGCTCTCGAGCTGCTTCATGCCGAGCGAGATACGGTGGGTTTCCTGGTTGATGCGGATGATCTGCACCTTGACCGTCTGACCGATGTTGAGGATTTCGGTCGGATGGTTGACGCGGCGCCATGCCATGTCGGTGACATGCAGCAGGCCGTCGATGCCGCCGAGGTCGACGAACGCACCGTAGTCGGTGATGTTCTTGACGACGCCTTCGACAACCTGGCCTTCTTCGAGGTTCTGCACGATTTCCGAACGCTGTTCGGCGCGGCTCTCCTCGAGCACGGTACGGCGCGACACCACGATGTTGCCGCGGCGGCGATCCATCTTGAGGATCTCGAAGGGCTGCGGGTTGTGCATCAGCGGCGAGACGTCGCGGATCGGGCGGATATCGACCTGGCTGCGCGGCAGGAAGGCCACGGCGCCGTCGAGGTCGACGGTGAAGCCGCCCTTGACCTGGTTGAAGATGACGCCTTCGACGCGCTCACCCTTGGTGAACTTCTCTTCGAGGCGGACCCAGCTCTCTTCGCGGCGGGCTTTTTCACGGCTGAGCATCGCTTCGCCAAGCGCGTTCTCGATGCGCTCGACATAGACTTCGACGGTGTCACCGACCTTGAGGGTGGTGTCCTTGCCCTTGACGCCGAATTCCTTCAGCGGCACGCGGCCTTCGACCTTGAGGCCGACGTCGATGATGGCCATGTCTTTTTCGATCGCGGTGATCGTGCCCTTGACGACCTGGCCTTCGCCGGAATGGCCGGCGGTAAATGATTCTTCGAGCAGGCTCGCGAAATCATCGCGAGTGGGATTTGCAGCTGACATTGTTTCTCCTGGAATGCCCCGCTTCTATCGCGGGACGGGCGCCGTGGGTTAGCGTTGCGTTGGCCTGCCGGCGTTCCGGGCTACAAAAGCCCTGGGCCGCTCTTTAAGCGGCAATTCCGGCGCATGAAGAATGCTGGCAGGCTGGTTCGTGCCCGATATGGGTGTTTTCTTCGCCTCCGACAACGGAAACACGAGGGAAAAACCCGGATCAGGCCTTGTTTCTCTTGTCCAGCACGTCGTCGATGATCGCCATGGCCGCAAGAAACGCGGCTTCTATAGCCATTTCGCTGGTATCAAGCAAGTGCGCGTCGGCGGCAGGCTTCAAGGGAGAGTCGGCGCGGCCCATGTCGCGCTCGTCACGGCGCATGATATCGGCAAGGATCTCGGCGAAATCAGCGGTGCCGCCGATGCTCTCGATTTCGGCCAGCCGGCGTCGTGCCCGTACCTCGGCGCTGGCCGTCACATAGAGTTTTATGTCGGCGTCGGGGCAGACGACGGTGCCGATGTCGCGCCCGTCGAGCACCGCGCCCGGCGGCGTCTTGGCGAAGTCGCGCTGCTTTTCGACCAGGATGCGCCGCACGGTCGGATACACCGCGACCTTCGAGGCCGCCTCGCCGACCGCATGTGCCGACAACACCGCACGGTCGAGCTTCGCCAGATCGACCTGGCGGGCTGCGGTTTCGGCCGCCGAGACATTGTCGAGCGGCAGCGCGTGCTGGATCAGCGCGTAGGCCACCGCGCGATAGGTGAGGCCGGTGTCGAGCAGGTTCAGCCGGTAGTGGTCGGCGAGCCGCCGGGCGAGGGTGCCTTTGCCGGCGCCGGCCGGGCCGTCGATGGCGATGGTCAGGAGCCCCGTCATATGACGTTGTACCGCAAGCGCCCTGCGCCATTGTTGATCGAACTCGGCTGCCGTGATCTCCAGGGCTTCGAATTCCCTGTCCGAATTGATCTCTTCAACATCTGGAAAACCTTCGGTGGAGTTTCTTGTGCCGCCGATTTCAAGATCATCTGATCCATCTGCGGCTTCGCCACGAACGGCGAAACCGACCGACCCATCGGCGTAGAACTCTATTGTTCGGTTTTGAAAGTTATCGTCTGCGATCTCATACCAGAGGTGAGATGGCTCTTCTGCCCTCTCATGCCTCCAATGAACGTAGACGTATTTCATTCGATCTCCGCGCCCAGCTCCTTCATCAACCCCATGAATTCCGGAAAACTGGTCGCGATCATCGCCTGATCGTCGATCGTGACGGGCTTTTCCGTCGCCAGTCCCATGACCAGAAAGCTCATGGCGATGCGGTGGTCGAGATGGGTTTGCACCGTTGTGTCCGGGCCGTTCGGATGGCGACCGAGACCCTTGCCGCCCGGTTTGCCGCGTACCGCAAGCGAAGCCTCGCCCTCGGTGCAGTCGACGCCGTTGAGCTTCAGCCCGTCGGCGACGGCCGACAGCCGGTCGGATTCCTTCACCCGCAGCTCTTCCAGCCCCTGCATCAGCGTTTCGCCCTCGGCGAAGCTGGCGGCGACCGCGAGCACGGGGTATTCGTCGATCATCGACGGCGCCCGCTCGGGCGGCACGGTGACGCCCTTGAGCTCGGAATAACGCACGCGCAGGTCGGCGACATCCTCGCCGCCGGCATTGCGCGGGTTGAGGATCTCGATCTTGCCGCCCATTTCCTGCAGCGTCAGCAGAAGCCCGGTGCGGGTCGGATTCATCAACACGTTCTCGATCACGATGTCCGAACCTGGCACGATCAGCGCAGCCACCAGCGGGAAACCGGCCGAGGAAGGGTCGCCCGGCACCGCGATGGTCTGGCCGGTCAGCTTGCCCTGGCCTTCGATGAAGATGTGGCGCACGCCGCGCTCGTCGGTCTCGACCGACAGATTGGCGCCAAACCCCTTCAGCATCTTTTCGGTGTGGTCGCGTGTCATGACGGGTTCGATGACGGTGGTGATGCCCGGCGTGTTCAGCCCGGCCAGCAGCACCGCGGATTTCACCTGTGCCGAAGCCATCGGCACGCGGTAGGTGATGGGTGCCGCATGTTTTGGGCCATGCAGCGTGATCGGCATCCGGTCGCCCGGCGTCGCCTTCAGCACCTGCACGCCCATCTGGCGCAAGGGTTCGAGCACCCGGCCCATCGGCCGGCCGGACAGCGAGGCGTCGCCGATGAAGGTTGTTTCCATGTCGTAGGTGCCGACCAGGCCCATGGTCAGCCGCGAGCCGGTGCCGGCATTGCCGAAATCGAGCGGGCCTTCCGGCTGCAGCAGCGCGCCGTTGCCGGTGCCGCGGATCACCCACTCGGCGCCGCGCTTCTCGACAAGCGCGCCCATCGCCTTCATGGCCGCACCGGTGCGCATCACGTCCTCGCCCTCGAGCAGGCCGGTGATGCGGGTCTCGCCGGAGGCGAGGCCACCAAACATGAAGGAGCGGTGCGAGATCGACTTGTCGCCCGGCACGCGGGCGGTGCCGGCAAGGGCTGGTGATTTGCGGGCGGTGGCCGACTTTGGGGCGGCGGCGTGAGACATGGAATTTCCCTGGACGGAATGCCGGCGGGCCGGCGCTTTTCATTTGTTGCGGCGGTCTCGTATCACGGTGGGCCGAAATGGTCATCCCCCATGGTCGTCACTTGACGCGAGGCCTTTCAATGCATGGTTTTGTGACGCCGGCTTTTCGCTTTGACAGCGCAGCAAACTGTGGTTAAGGGGACCACTCTTTTATTGACGAGGCTTGCCGTGGCAAAAACCGAACTTGGCACAAAACGCATCGACCCGGAGACGGGCCGAAAATTCTACGACCTGAACAAGGACCCGATCGTCTCGCCCTACACGGGCAAGACCTATCCGCGTTCCCATTTCGAGGAAGGCAAGATCGCCGCTCTCGAAGAGGAAGAGGAAGTGGCCGAGAAGGAAGTGGACGCCGAGGAAGAAGAGGGCGTCGAGGTCGTCTCGCTCGAAGAGGCGGACGAGGACGTCAAGGGCGACGACCTGCCAGATCTCGGCGACGATGAGGACGACGTCGATCTCGGCGACGACGAGGATGACACCTTCCTTGCCGACGAAGAGGAAGAAGACGACGACGTCGCCGACATGATCGGCGTCGGCGACGACGACGACGAGGTCTGATCCGGCCTTGGAAGCAGGCGTTTGCGGGCTTTCTTGGCCTGTGAAGAAAAAGCGGCTCTCGAAGGCTTGATATTGACGAAAGGCGGGGTTAGAAGCCGCCTGCACTAACGGCGCGGTCTCCAACCCGCGCCGGATCTCTTCGCCGGAAACGGCGCCGGTTGACTGCCGGAAGTGGGGCCATAGCTCAGTTGGGAGAGCGCTTGAATGGCATTCAAGAGGTCGTCGGTTCGATTCCGATTGGCTCCACCAAACAGTCACTCTCCTCATCGAGGATATCAGGCCAGCTGCTGCACGGATCGCCGACATTGCGGCCGATCTTCCACATGGTCATCAGCTCTTTCGGAACGACTTCACCAGGTGCTCTGGGTCTGGGTCGGTCGGCCAGATCATACAGTCGACCTGCTGGAGGACGACTGGTATGCGGCTGGCGCGACAGACGGCTTTCTTTTTGCCTCACCCGCCAGCCGGGTCAGCCAGTCACTTTTGTTGATACGCTTTTCAATCTGATGATAACTCAGCATCGCGACTGGGATGGCCATCACCAAGAATGACAGCGCCAACGCTATCAGCGGGACTTTACCCACAAGGCCAAAGTTCACACACAGAGCCGCCATAACCGCGAACAGCATTTGATGCCACAAATACAGTGAATAGGACGAATCTCCCAGAGCGACCCAACGCTTGGAGAATTGCCACATCGACCGAAGTTCGATGGCCACAAATCCATATACAACAAACGCGCTCGGCAGGCCAAAACACACCACGCGCCACATCTGAGGCAGCTCAAACCATCCTGCTCCATAGAGCCGGAAAACGATCGCTCCGAGCAAAATTCCGCCAATGCCGATGCCCAGGGATGCCACAGCGTATTTTGAGAATCCTCGCTTGACGAGCAAGGCAACCACTATCCCGAACACGAACTCCAGAACCAGTGGCGCCATCGGTGCCGATGGTGTGAAGACGCCCGTGATCCATACCGAGAAAACAGCAACGAACCAGAGACCCAGGACAAGCAGGATGCGGCGCGCGGAGATCAAAATCCCCAACGCGCATATAGTGTAGAAAATCATCTCATATTGCAGTTTCCAGGCCGCGAGAATTCGGTTGTTCGGCTGGTCGATCAGAAGAGCCAGTTTCCACCACGGTTCCTGTTCGAGCGATGTCGGGGCAAGTTCAACCTTTGTCATCAGCAGCGTAGCGGCACCAAACGCGATCAAATAGATCGGGTAGATGCGAAACACGCGCCGCACGGCAAATCCTCGGAACGCTTGCCATCGCCCGACGATGGCGGCCTTTTCCCCCGCTTTCCCGGCGGACAAAAAGACCACAAAGCCGGATATGACGAAGAACAGATCGACGCCGGCCGGACCGATCGAGTCCGCCAATTGCACGATCCAATGGCCCCTCAAGGGCTCCAGCGACCAGAAAGTATGGCTTGATACCACCATTAGTGCCGCGATGGCACGAAGACCTTGGATGTTTCTGTAAAGCATTGTGGAGGCATAACAACGGAAGGTCGAAGCGGCAACAGTCGCATCGATGAAAATCTGATCAGAGTTGCAACATCAGCAACGATTCGCCTGTGATAGAGGCATGGATTTGAGCGTTCCATCGATTCAGCAGACTTTTACCGCGCCGGCTATCAGAAGTTCAATAGAGATACGGGCGTTACTTAAGAAGAAGCTAATAAGACGGCCAGGTTCGTCGGGCGTGCCTGGCGGATTGCCGGCCCCGTAGGGGACGGGGCATTGGGGTAACCTGGCGGCGCCGTGCCTTGTCGGGCGTCACATCTCCGACTTCGCAGGAATGTCTACTGGTTTCGGTTGCGCGTCCCGGCGCTGACACCAGGCTTGGCCAGATGGGCCGGCCTCGCGTTCGGGAGTCGGTCGAACCCCTTCAAAAGCTGCCAGGCAATGCGACGAAGCACTTTCCTGAAACCATCATCTTCGAAGCCGTTCAACTGGCTACTGAATGCGATGGATTCGGGATGAAACCTTGCCCCGTCGAGCAGGCCGACCAATCGAGCAGCCGAGAGCGGGTATGGGGAGCGCTCGATTTCCTTCCCGCATGCACTCATTTCGAGTAAAGCTATAACTGGGCGCCTTCCGATCGCATGGGGACGGCGCTTAGGTGGCGGCGTGACCGTGATCAGCTTTGATTGCAGCGTTTGCCATCCAAGATTGCGTGTTTCGAGGCTGGAACATGGAACACAGGCTCGCGGCGGTGCTGGCAGCCGACATGGCTGGATACTCTCGGCTCATGGAAGCCGACGAGAGGGGTACCCTTGCGCGGCTCAAAACGCACCGGATCGAACTCATTGATCCGGCAATCGCCAAGAACCAGGGCCACATCATCAAAACCACCGGTGACGGCATGCTGGTCGAATTCCAGAGCGTGGCAGATGCGGTACGCTGCGCCGCGGAGGTGCAGATCCGCATGCGCCGCCGCAACACCGACGTGCCGGATGCCGGACGCATTCAGTTCCGGATCGGCATCAATCTCGGCGACATCATCTTTGATGAGGGCGACATTTATGGCGATGGCGTGAATGTCGCCGCCCGGCTGGAACAGATGGCTGAAGTCGGCGGGGTGTGCGTCACCCAAGCCGTGTACGAACAGGTCTTCGACCGGCTCGAAATCAAGTTCGAGGACCTCGGCGAGAAGGTCCTGAAGAACATCTCTCGTCCGATACGGGTCTGGCGCGCCGTGCTAGACGATGCAGCCGATCCGCGAGCGGGGGACGGCTCGGCCCGGCGCAGCGCGGTGAAGCCGTCGATTGCGGTCCTGCCATTCGCCAATATGAGCGGCGAATCCGAACAGGAATTTTTCGTTGATGGTCTGACCGAGGATATCATCACGGAACTTTCGCGCCGGCACGAACTGTTCGTCATCTCGCGCAATTCGACCTTCGTCTACAAAGGGCAGTCGGTAAACCTCCGTGAAATCGCCCGGAAGCTGGGCGCGCAATACCTGGTGGAGGGCAGCGTCCGCAAATCGGGCGATCAGCTCAGGGTGACAGCGCAGCTGATCGATACTGCCACCGATACACACATCTGGGCCGAGCGATACGACCGCAAGCTCGACGATGTTTTCGCCATTCAGGACGAACTAACCGCAGCGATCGTGGCCACGCTGCCAGGCCGCGTCGAAGCCGCGCAGCAGGATCTCGTGGCGCGCAAGACACCTGCCAACATGGCAGCATACGAATGCGTGCTCGCGGCCAAGGTCCGCCACCATCGCAGCAATCGAGCCGAGAATGAGGAGGCGCTGAAGCTGGTGACACGAGCGCTAGAACTCGACCCCGAATACGCGCATGCCCATGCCTGGCGGGGCTGCATCCTGGGGCAAGCCTGGGGCTACGGCTGGTGCGCTGATAAGGACGCCGCGTTCGACGAAGTCGTCCGTGAGCTTGAGTTGGCGCAAGCACTGGATAGCAACGATGCGGACGTCCAACGGATATTGGCAGCCATTAGCATCAGCCGCAACGATCTGACGAAGGCTCGGCACCACCAGGAGCGGGCTCTCGCACTCAATCCAAACTACGATCTCGTCGTGGTCCAGCACGGCGAGCTTTTGACTTGGCTCGGTCGCCCCAAGGAAGGAGCCCACTGGATTCGCAAGGCGATGCAGTTGAACCCTCACCACCCGGAACGCTTCTGGAGCCATCTTGGGAAAGCTCACTTCACAGCCCACGAATATTCCGAAGCAATCGAGGCCTTCATGCATCTGTCGAAGATGGATGCCAACCAACACGCCTTTGTCGCGGCGGCGTATCACTGGCTGGGCGATCGGACCGCTGCGTCCGCTCATCTCGCTCAAATAGACAAGGTCGATCCGGAATTTACGATTGATGCTTTCGTCTCTACCTTGCACTACGAGAACGAGGCGGATATTCATCATCTAGTTGATGGACTGAAGTCTCCCGAAGCGGCGCAGGTGAGAGTATAGATTTCCAACCTCGCGAGCCTCCTTGTTCAGGCGCGCTTGCGCGACTGAAGGCCAATCCCATCACCACTCGGCGAAGGAGCCGTCCTTGTGGCGCCAGATCGGGTTGCGCCAGCGGTGGCCTTCCTTGGCGCGTTCCTTGACGTAGTCCTCGTCGATCTCGACGCCGAGGCCCGGGCCATCGGGAATGGCGACATAGCCGTCCTCGTAGCGGAAGACATCCTTGTTGGCGGCGTAGTCGAGCAAATCGTTGGCGGCGTTGTAGTGGATGCCGAGGCTCTGCTCCTGGATGAAGCAGTTGTAGCTGACCGCATCGAGCTGCAGGCAGGCGGCGAGCGCGATCGGCCCGAGCGGACAGTGCGGCGCGACCGCCACATCATAGGCCTCGGCCATCGCCGCGATCTTGCGGCATTCTGTGATGCCGCCAGCATGCGACAGGTCGGGCTGGATGATGTCGACGACGCCTTCCTCGAACACCGACTTGAAGTCCCAGCGGCTGTAGAGCCGTTCACCCAGCGCAATCGGCGTCGAGCCGAGGGCGGCGATCTCCTTCAGCGCCTCGCGGTTTTCGCTCAGCACCGGCTCCTCGATGAACATCAGCCTGTAGGGCTCGAGCTCCTTGACCAGGATGCGCGCCATCGGCCGGTGCACGCGACCGTGGAAGTCGACTGCGATGCCGATGTTGGGACCGACGGCCTCGCGCACCATGGCGACGCGCTCCACAGCGGCATCTATTCTGTCGTGGCTATCGACGATCTGCAGTTCCTCGGTGCCGTTCATCTTGAGCGCCAGGAAGCCGCGCGCCACCATTTCCCTGGCACCCGCCGCGACCTCCGCCGGCCGGTCGCCGCCGATCCAGGAATAGACCTTGATGCTGTCGCGCAGCTTGCCGCCGAGCAGTTCATGCACCGGAACGCCGAGCGCCTTGCCCTTGATGTCCCACAGCGCCTGGTCGATGCCGGCAATGGCGCTCATCAGGATCGGCCCGCCACGGTAGAAGCCGCCGCGATGCATCACCGTCCAGTGATCCTCGATCAGGCGGGGGTCCTTGCCGATGAGATAATCACCAAGCTCCTTGACCGCCGCCTCGACGGTCAGCGCCCGGCCCTCGACCACCGGCTCGCCCCAGCCGGTGACGCCGGCATCGGTCTCGATCTTCAGAAACAGCCAGCGCGGCGGAACGATGTAGGTGGTGAGCGAGATGATTTTCATGCGCTGTCTCAGTTGTTCTTGAGTTTCTTGGCGCTGACGAGGTCGCGCGCCGCAAGGTCGAGGATCTTGTTTGCGGCGCTACGCGCCGCCTCGACGTCGCGCATGCGCAGCGCCTCCACCACCTCGCGATGCGCCGCCACCGCTTCCAGGCGCCGGTCGAGCGAAATCACCGCCGTCGCTTCCAGCGAGAATTTGAGGCCGGTGTCGATCAGATTGCCGATCTGGCGAAAGATCGGGTTGTGGCTTGCGGCATAGACGATCTGGTGGAAGGCGATGTCGGAGCGCGAGAACATGGCGAGGTCCTCGCCGGCGCCTGCCATGCCGCGCCAGGCCGCTTCGAGATCGGCGACCTCCTGCAGTGTTGCGCGCGTGGCGGCAAGCTCGGCGACCAGCGGTTCGATGGCGCGGCGTGTTTCGAGAATGGCGTCGAAGAGCTTGTCGTCCAGCGCATGCGGTGCGTGCCAGGCCAGCACCTGCGGATCGATGATGTTCCAGTCGTCCTCGTTGCAGACGATGGTGCCGACGCGCGGCCGCGACAGCACCAGCCCCTTGGCCGCCAGCACCTTCAGGGCTTCGCGGATGACGGTGCGGCTGACGCCGTATTCGACGCCAAGTTCGTTTTCGGTCGGCAAGGAGGACCCGGCCGGATAGCGTCCGGAAAAAATGTCCGAGGCCATAGCCTTCGTCACGTCGGGCATGACGCGCGGGCGACGGGTCGTCGTGTCGCCCGGTGTCTTCTTCGAAATCTCGGTCACCTCAGCCCTCCTCCAAGGCGGCGAACCTGCCAGTTCGCACAACCGGCCCGGCATTAGCGGATGCAAACGAGTTGCGCCAGCGATCGCTGCTCAGAGCATGTACATTAATTATCATACCAGATCAATTGACGAGTATGATAAAAGCGAATAGAGAGTCCGCATCCGGGCTGAGCGCCCGGCCTATCGCTGGGAGGAAATCATGCGACTTTTGAAGACCGCGCTCGTCGCGGGCGCGCTTGCCGTGCTGTCCGTCACGACGATCGCTTCTGCCTATGCTCAGGACACCAAGATCGGCTTCATCGTCAAACAGCCCGAGGAGCCGTGGTTCCAGGACGAATGGAAGTTCGCCGACCAGGCCGCCAAGGAAAAGGGGTTCACCCTCGTCAAGATCGGCGCCGAGGACGGTGAGAAGCTGATGTCGGCGATCGACAATCTCGGCGCGCAAGGGGCGCAGGGTTTCATCGTCTGCACGCCGGACGTGAAGCTCGGACCTGGCATCGTCGCCAAGGCCGCAGCCAACAATCTCAAGCTGATGACCGTCGACGACCGTCTGGTCGGTTCCGACGGCAAGGCGCTGGAAGACGTGCCGCATATGGGCATCTCGGCCACCAAGATCGGCGAGGCTGTCGGCCAGGCGATCGTCGATGAAATGAAGGCGCGCGGCTGGAAGGCCGACGAGGTCGGCGCCATCCGCGTCTCCTATGATCAGCTGCCGACGGCTGTCGATCGTGTCGAAGGCGCCATCTCGGTGTTGAAGGCGAACGGCTTCAAGGCCGAGAACATCTTCGACGCGCCGCAGGCCAAGACGGATACGGAAGCTGCCCTCAACGCGGCGACGGTCGTGCTCAACGCCCATGCCGACATCAAGAAATGGGTTTCCTTCGGCCTCAATGACGAAGCAGTACTGGGCGCCGTGCGCGCCTCCGAAAGCGTCGGCATTCCGGCCGACGGCATGATCGGCGTCGGCATCGGCGGCGCCGATTCGGCGATCAACGAGTTCAAGAAGCCGACCGCCACCGGCTTTGTCGGCACGGTGATCATCTCGCCGAAGCGTCATGGCTACGAGACGGCGCTCAACATGTACGACTGGGTTGCCAACAACAAGGAACCGGAGAAGCTGATCCTGACCTCCGGCGCACTGGCCAAGCGGGACGACTTTCAGAAGGTCCGCCAGGGCCTCGGCATCGAATAATCCTCCCTGTACAAACAGGCGGCGGCTTATCCGCCGCCTGTTTCCCACACAGAAGGATCGAAGCCCGTGTCCTTTCTCGAATTTTCGCACATCACAAAGACCTATCCGGGCGTCAAGGCGTTGTCGGACGTCTCGTTCGGCGTCGACAAGGGCGCGGTGCATGGCCTGATGGGCGAGAATGGCGCCGGCAAGTCCACCCTGATCAAGATCCTTTCCGGCGACCAGCATGCCGATGAGGGCGATATAAGCATCGACGGCAAGGTCCAGGCCTATGCCTCGACCCGGGATGCCTTCGACAATGGCGTCATCGTCATTCACCAGGAACTGCAGCTCGTTCCCGAGCTCACCGTTGCCGAAAACCTCAGCCTCGGCCGCTTTCCCGCCAGCGCCGGCATCATCGCAGGCCGCCGGATGCTGGAAGACGTCGGCACCAAGCTGAAATCGGCCGGCATCGACATCGACATGCGCCGCAAGGTCAAGACGCTGTCCATTGGCGAGCGCCAGATGGTCGAGATCGCCAAGGCGATCATGCTCGACGCGCGTGTCATCGCGCTGGACGAGCCGACCTCTTCCTTGTCGTCGCGCGAAAGCGAAATCCTGTTTGCCCTGATCGACCGGCTGCGCGGCGAGGGCAAGGTCATCATCTACGTGTCGCACCGATTGGATGAGGTGTTCCGGCTCTGCGATAGCCTGACCGTGCTGCGCGACGGCAAGCTCGCGGCGCACCATGCATCGCTGAAAGATGTCACCCGCGATCAGGTCGTCGCCGAAATGGTGGGCCGCGAGATTTCGGACATCTGGGGGTTTCGCCCGCGCAAGGCAGGCGGTATCAGGCTGAAGGTCGAGGCCCTGTCCGGGACAAAGCTGAGGACGCCGGCCAGCTTCGAGGCCCGCGCCGGCGAGATCGTCGGCTTCTTCGGCCTGATCGGCGCCGGCCGCTCGGAACTGATGCGGCTGGTCTTCGGCGCCGATCCGCGAACGGGCGGCGCCATCACTGTCGACAGCAAGGTGATCCACGCCACCGATCCGCATGGCGCAATCCGGGCCGGCATCGTGCTGTGCTCGGAAGATCGCAAACATGACGGCATCATCCAGGGCCGTTCGATCGAGGAAAACATCAACATCTCGTCGCGGCGCCATCACACGCGCTTTGGCGTCTTGAACCGCGCCTGCGAGATCGCGACCGCCGAAACCTTCATCAACAAGCTCAAGGTGCGCACGCCCTCGCGCAGGCAGGACATCATCAACCTCTCCGGCGGCAACCAGCAGAAGGTCATCCTTGGCCGCTGGCTGTCCGAGCAGGGCGTGCGGGTTCTGATCGTCGACGAGCCGACGCGCGGCATCGACGTCGGCGCCAAATCGGAAATCTACGAACTGCTCTACCAGCTTGCCGAGGACGGTATGGCGATCGTCGTCGTCTCGTCCGAACTGCCGGAGGTGATGGGCATCTGCGACCGCATCCTGGTGATGTGCGGTGGCCGCATCAGCGCCGAACTGGCCCGCGACCAGTTCGCCGAGAAGGCGATCCTGGCCGCCGCTCTTCCCGACAAGAAAACCCCCGACGCGATCGCATCCTGAGGATTTTTGCCATGACCGATCAGTTGAAGAAGATCCTGCTCGGCGAACAGGGGCTTGTCGTCATCTTCCTCGTTGCCTTCGCGCTGGTGTCGGCTCTCGTGCCGAACTTCCTCACGGACCGCAACATGCTCGGCCTGCTGCAGTCGGTGGTCACCGTCGGCATCGTCGCCTGCACAATGATGTTCTGCCTCGCGGCGCGCGACTTCGACCTGTCGGTCGGCTCGATCGTCGCCTTTGCCGGTATGGTCGCCGTGATGGCGTCCAACGCCACCGGCTCGATCCTGCTCGGCCTTCTGGCGGCAATCGCATCCGGCGCCTTCGTCGGCTTCATCAACGGCGTCGTCATCGCCAAATTCCGCATCAACGCGCTGATCACCACGCTGGCCACCATGCAGATCGTGCGAGGTTTCGCCCTGATCGCGTCCGACGGCCGCGCCGTCGGCATCAACAGCCCTGATTTTTACCAGCTCGCGCTGTCGAAATTGTTGGGCATACCGACACCGATCTGGGTGCTGGCCGCTCTCTTCGGCATCTTCGGCTTTGTGTTGAACCGCACCGTCTTCGGCAAGAACACGCTCGCCATCGGCGGCAATCCGGAGGCCTCCCGGCTTGCCGGCGTCAATGTCGACAGGACGCGCATCTGGATTTTCGCCCTCCAGGGCGTCGTCTGCGGCATCGCCGGCATCCTGCTGGCATCGCGCATCACTTCGGGCCAGCCCAACGCGGCGGTCGGGCTGGAGCTTTCGGTCATCTCTGCCTGCGTGCTCGGCGGCGTCTCGCTTGCCGGCGGCCGCGCCACCATGTCGGGCGTCATCGTTGGCGTGCTGATCATGGGCATCGCCGAAAACGCCATGAACCTGCTCAACATCCCGGCCTTCTACCAGTACATCGTGCGCGGCGTTATTTTGCTCCTGGCGGTGCTGCTCGACAATCTGCGCTCGTCGGCATTGGGGCGGCGTTGATCGTCTTCGACTGGAGTGACCAAAATGGCTGAGCGCCTGTCCGGCAAAAGCATCTTCCTGACGGGTGCCGCGCAAGGCATCGGGCTGGCCATCGCTGAGGCCTGCCTTGCCGAAGGGGCAAAGCTATTCCTGGTCGACCAGGATGGCGCGCTACTGGACAAGACCGTCGCCGGTCTTGCCGCACCGCAGGGCCATGTCGGACATATCGCCGCCGACATCAGCAACGGCACCGCGATTGCCGCTGCCGTCAGGCGGGCAAGCGACGAGATCGGCCCGATCAACGCACTGATCAACAATGCCGGGGTCAATGTGTTTTCGACGCCACTCGACACCAGCGAGGAGGAGTGGAACCGCAATTTCGACGTCAACGTCAAGGGCGCCTGGAACTGCAGCAAGGCGGTGCTGCCGGCGATGATCGCCAGCGGTGGCGGTGTCATCCTCAACATCGCCTCGACGCACAGCTTCACCATCATCCCGCACACTTTCCCCTATCCCGTTGCCAAGCACGCTCTGCTCGGCCTGACCAAATCGCTGGCGCTGGAATATGCGGGGCAAGGCGTGCGCGTGAACGCGCTGGCGCCGGGCTATGTCGAGACGCAGAAGGCGATCGACTACTGGAACAGCTTTCCTGACCCGGCCGCGGCGCGCGCCAACACCATGGCGCTGCATCCTGGCCGCCGTATCGCCTCGGTGCGCGAGATCGCGCTTGCTGCGGTGTTCATGATCTCCGACGAGTGCCCGTTCATGAACGCGGCCAGCCTCGTCGTCGATGGTGGGCTGAGCCAGCTGCAGCATCCCGCCTGAACACTGGGAAGACCATGAGCAAGAGACGATCGCAGCACTGGTTCGGCGGTTTGGGCAAGGATGCCTTCATCCACCGCAGCTGGATGAAGAACAACGGTCTGCCCGACGATGCCTTCGACGGCCGCCCTGTGATCGGCATCTGCAACACTTTTCCGAATTCACCCCGTGCCACGTGCACTTTCGAGGCCTGATCGAGCACATCAAGGCCGGGGTGCTGGAGGCCGGCGGCTTGCCGCTCGAATTCCCGGTCTTCTCGTGTGGCGAGTCCAATCTGCGGCCGACGGCGATGCTGTTTCGCAACCTCGCCTCGATGGATGTCGAGGAGGCGATCCGCGGCAATCCGATGGACGGCGTCGTGCTGATGGCCGGCTGCGACAAGACCACGCCGTCGCTGGTGATGGGCGCGGCCTCCTGCGACCTGCCGTCGATCGTCATCTCTGGCGGACCGATGCTCAACGGCCGCTTCCAGGGCCGCGAGATCGGCTCCGGCACCGATGTGTGGAAATTCTCCGAAGATGTCCGCGCCGGGGTGATGAGCGAACAGGATTTCGCCAATGCCGAGAGCGCCATGTCGCGCTCGCCCGGTCACTCCATGACCATGGGCACCGCCTCGACCATGGCCTCGATGGTCGAGGCACTCGGCCTGGCGCTGCCGGGCAACGCTGCCTATCCCGCGGTAGATGCCCGCCGCAGCCGCATCGCCCGTATGACCGGGCGGCGCATCGTCGAGATGGTCAATGAGGATTTGCGCCCGTCGGCCATCCTCAGGAAGGCGGCCTTCGCCAACGCCATCCGCGTCAATGGCGCGATCGGCGGCTCGACCAATGCGGTCGTGCATCTGCTGGCGATCGCCGGTCGCGTCGGCACCGAGCTTACGCTGGACGATTGGGACGGGTACGGCCGCGACGTGCCGACCATCCTCGACCTGATGCCGTCCGGCCGCTTCCTGATGGAGGATTTCTGCTACGCCGGCGGCATTCCGGCTGTCATGAAGGAGATCGCCGACCTGCTCGACCTCGATGCGCTGACGGTCACCGGCAGGAGCGTGGGCGAGAACATCGCCGACGCCAGGAATGACAATCCGCAGGTGATCCGCCCACGCGACAAGGCACTCACGCGGCAGGGCGGGATTGCGGTGCTGCGCGGCAATCTGGCGCCCGACGGCGCCATCATCAAACCATCGGCCGCCTCACCGGGGTTGATGAAGCATCGCGGACGTGCCGTCGTTTTCGAGGATATCGACGACTACAAGGTGCACATCGACGATCCCTTGCTCGACATCGACGAGAATTCGATCATGGTGCTGAAGAATTGCGGTCCCAAGGGCTATCCGGGGATGGCCGAGGTCGGCAACATGGCTCTGCCGCAGAAGCTGCTCAAGCAAGGCATCCGCGACATGATCCGCATCTCCGATGCCCGCATGTCGGGCACCGCTTTCGGCACGGTGGTGCTGCATGCGGCACCGGAAGCCGCCGTCGGCGGCCCGCTGGCGCTGGTCAGGAGCGGCGACATCATCGAGCTCGATGTCGAAGCGCGGAAGCTGCATCTCGACGTGTCCGAGCAGGAACTCGCGAAACGGCGCGCATCCTGGACCGCGCCGGAGCCGGCGATGCGCGGCGGCTATCAGGGCCTCTACGTTGACCGTGTGCTGCAGGCGGATCGTGGTGCGGACCTCGATTTTCTCGTCGGTAGCCGAGGCCACGCTATCCCGCGCGAAAGCCATTGAGGGTGACCGGGATGCCGAATTTCCGGCCCGATGATATCCATGGCATCCACGCCATCCTCTACGCGCTCTTCGACAAAGACGAGCGGCTTGATCGCGCGGCAATGCGAAGGCAGGTCGAGATCTGCCTGGCGACCGGAGTGCATGGCATGGCGGCGCTTGGCCTTGCGACGGAAGTCGCCAAGCTCACCGAGGCCGAGCGCCGGACGATCATGGACTGGACGGCGGAGGACACAGCCGGAAAAGTGCCGCTCGCCTTCACCATTTTCGGCTCTTCGGTTGCCGAGCAGGTATCCCAGATCCGCCACGCCGAAAGCGTCGGAGCCGACTGGGTGATCCTGCAGCCGCCACTCGTTGGGTCGTATGGCGCATCGGAATACATCAAGTTCTTCGGCCGTGTCGCCGAGGCGACCGACCTGCCGGTGGCGATCCAGAACGCGCCGGCCTTTTTCGGGCGCGGCCTGACATCGGACGAAATCCGCGACCTCGTTACGCTTCATCCCAACATCCGGCTGATCAAGGGCGAAGGTCCGGTCACCGACATCGCCGGGTTGATCGAACGCACCGAGGGCCGCATTCCCGTCTTAAATGGGCGCGGCGGTCTGGAACTGATCGACAATTTCCGCGTCGGTTGCTGCGGCATGATCCTGGCGCCCGATTGCATCGACATTGCCGTGCGCGCCTACAATGCATTCCGCGCCGGAGACGAAGCAGCGGCCGAAACCCAGTATGCAAAAATGCTGCCGGCGGCGGTCTTCGTCATGCAAGGCATCGAGAACCTGGTCTGCTACGGTAAAAGGCTGTTTGGCGCCCGTACCGGCATGCCGATACACGACCGCGCCCCGGCGATGCGGCCCGGCGAGGCTGGCCTTGCGATGGTGGAGCGCTTCGCTGCCCATCTGGGCCGATTGCCGGGTTAATACCGAAGGCCCGCGGCCTTCGCGCTGGGCGGGCCGGGTTGGCTCCATCGCCTGGGGAGAGAAATTCTAACCGCAGTCATGGATTTAGAATAAACTAACTCTACAGTTTGTGGAATAAGCAATCTGCACTGGCGATCTGGTTTCCACCCGGACAGGACCACGCCATGCCCACCCTTTTGCGCCCGCCCCCGATCTCATCAAGCATAGAAGGTCGCCGCCCGACCGCGGGGGGCAAGCCATGACCCGGGACATTCCAGGCCGTATCAAGGTACTCTGGTTCCTGCCGACGCATGGCGACAGCCGCTATCTCGGCACGTCCGAAGGCGGCAGGGCCGTCGATCTGCCCTATTTGACGCAGGTGGCCAAGGCCGCCGACACGCTGGGCTACTACGGCGTGCTGTTGCCAACCGGCCGGGCCTGCGAGGATTCCTGGGTGATCGCATCGGCGCTGGTGCCGCTGACCGAGCGCTTGCGTTTCCTCGTCGCCGTGCGGCCCGGCCTGCAATCGCCGACGCTCGCCGCCCGCATGACGGCGACGCTCGACCGCATCTCCAATGGCCGCCTGCTGATCAATGTCGTCACCGGCGGTGACCCACTTGAGAACAAGGGCGACGGCATCTTCCTGGCGCATGCCGAGCGCTACGAGGTGACGCAGGAATTCCTGCAGATCTACAAGCGCGTGCTGAGCGGCGAGACGGTCGAGCACGAGGGCAAGCATTTCCGCATCGAGGACGGCCGGCTGCTGTTTCCGCCGGTGCAGACGCCGTATCCGCCGCTCTATTTCGGTGGCTCGTCCGACGCCGGATCCGTGGTGGCGGCGCAGGAGATTGACAAATATCTGACCTGGGGCGAGCCGCCCGCCGATGTCGAGCGCAAGCTGGACAGCGTGCGGGAGCTGGCCGAGAAGGCCGGCCGCAAGCTTTCCTTCGGCATTCGCCTGCATGTCATCGCGCGCGAGACGACCGAACAGGCCTGGGCCGCGGCCGACAGTCTGATCAGCCGGCTCGACGACGCGACGATCGCCTCGGCCCAAAAAGTCTTTGCCCGCATGGATTCGGTCGGCCAGGCGCGGATGAGCGCGCTGCATGGCGGCAACCGCGCCAAGCTCGAGATTGCACCCAACCTCTGGGCCGGCGTCGGCCTGGTGCGCGGTGGCGCCGGGACAGCACTTGTCGGCGACCCCGACACAATTGCCGAACGCATCGACGAATATCGGCGCCTCGGCATCGATACCTTCATCCTGTCCGGCTATCCGCATCTCGAAGAAGCCTACCGTTTCGGCGAACTGGTGCTGCCGAAACTGCCAACCGATCATCCGGTGAAGGCCGCTGGTTCGTCTGTCAACACCGGCCCGTTCGGCGAGACCATTGCCGGCGATCATCGGCCGAAGTCGCTCGCCAGCGCCTCGTGAACGCGCTCCCTCCGGCCCGCCGATTGCGCGTCGCCATCATCGGCGGCGGCTTTTCCGGCGCTGCGGTGGCCTGGCATTTGGCACGGACAGCTCGACCGGAACGCCTGTCGATTTCCGTCATCGAGCCGCGACCGGTGATCGGCGGTGGCCTTGCGTATTCCAGCGCGGAGCCGTCGCATCGGGTCAACGTCCCCGCAGTCAGAATGAGCATGGCTCCTGACGATCCGCAGCACTTTGCGCGCTGGTTGAGCCGCAATGGCGAACTCGAGCAAGACCCGGACGCCATCTGGAAGAATGGCGACGTCTATCCGCGCCGGCGCGTGTTCGGCCGCTACGTCGCCGAGCAGCTGGCGCCCTGGCTCGGCTCGGGCACGTTGCGCCACGTCCGCGGTCTCGCCACAGGCGTCGCACGTGACGCGGATGGCAGGGCCTGGACCGTGCACACCTCCAGCGGGCCGGTTGCCGCCGACATCATCGTCCTGGCGGTGACGCATCCGCTGCCCGGCGTTCCCGCTGCGTTGACCTCGCTGGCGGAAGCGCCAGGTTTCATCGCCGACCCATACGCCCCTGCCGCGCTTGCCGGGATCGGGCCGGACACGTCGGTGTTGATCGTCGGCTCCGGACTGACCTCGGCCGACATGGTCGCCGAACTCGATCGCCGTGGCCATCACGGCAGCATCCTGGCGCTGTCTCGCCGCGGGCTGCGCTCGCGCGGCCACCCGGACATCCGGGGCGAGCCGTTCGGCGACTTTGCGTCGGTGCCGGCCACCACGGCGCTTCAACTGCTAGAAGCAATCCGCGCTACGCTGGCAGCGGCACATGTGGCCAACGTCAACTGGCAGTCCGTGTTCGACCAGCTGCGCCTGCAGGGTCCGGTGCTGTGGGCCGCACTTGCTCCGCCGGAACGGGCAAGGCTGGTCCGTCAGCTGCGCGTATTCTGGGACGTGCATCGCTTCAGGATCGCACCGCAGGTCGCGGCCGTGCTCGACCGTCGTCATGCAGCCGGCACATTCGACAATATTGCCGCCAGGCTTGTCGCATCGAAGCATGAGGACGACAGCCTGGCGGTCAGCTTTCAACGGCGCGGGCGGACGCAGATCGAGACGGCGCGCTTCGATGCCGTGATCAACACCACGGGCCCGGCTCATGGGCAGGCGCTTCAGCTGAACCCGGCATTGCGCTCGTTGGCCGAGGCCGGGCTGATCAGGGCCGACCAATACGGGCTGGGTATCGAGACAAGTCGCGACAGCCGCGCCCTCGGCCGGGACGGTAGGGCGGTCGCGACACTCTTCGTCGCCGGTCCGCTGGCGCGAGGGACTTTCGGCGAACTCATGGGCCTGCCGGAGGTCGCCCGCCATGCCCAGGCCGTCGCGGTCGAGATTGCAAGGCTGCTCGACACGCCAGCCGAGGGCGTCGGCGCCAATGCCGCGCACGGTCCGATCGCGGGCTGACAAGCGGGAGCCGGGTCGGCCGCGCAAAATTGGTATTTCCGTCCCGATAGGGCTCCAAAAACGGAAAATCCTTCTTTGTATATATATTCTATAAACATAATAAATATCGGCGAAACCCGGCTGCGGTCGGACCGATCAACGACACGGCCTGAATGGGAGACAGTGCATGGCACACGCAGAATCCGACGCGATCAAATTCGCCTACTGGGTGCCGAATGTTTCGGGTGGCTTGGTGATCTCCAACATCGAGCAGCGCACCAACCATTCGGCCGAGTACAACCGCAAGCTGGCGCAAATCGCCGAGAAGGCCGGTTTCGACTACGCGCTGAGCCAGATTCGCTTCACCGCCGGCTACGGCGCCGACGAACAGCATGAATCGGTGGCATTCAGCCATGATCTGCTGGCCGCGACCACCACGCTCAAGGTCATCGCCGCGATCCTGCCTGGGCCATGGAACCCGGCGCTGGCGGCCAAGCAGATCGCCACCATCAGCTACCTGACCAATGGCCGCGTCGCCATCAACCTCGTCTCCGGCTGGTTCCGCGGCGAGTTCCACGCCATCGGCGAGCACTGGCTCGACCATGACGAGCGCTATCGCCGCTCGGAGGAATTCATCCGGTCATTGCGCGGAATATGGACGCAGGACAGCTTCACCTTCCGTGGCGATTTTTACCGCTTCAACGAATATTCGCTGAAGCCGAAGCCGCCGCATCCGCTGCCCGAAATCTTCCAGGGCGGGTCGTCGCGCGCCGCGCGCGACATGGCATCGCGCGTCTCGGACTGGTACTTCACCAACGGCAACACGCCGGCCGAAATTGCCAAACAGGTCGACGACATCCAGGCCAAGGCAAAGGCCAACAGCCATTCCGTCAAGGTCGGCGTCAATGCCTTCGCCATCGTCCGCGAGACAGAGGACGAGGCCAGGGCGGTGCTTGCCGAAGTCATCGCCAAGGCCAATCCCGACGCCGTCAACGCCTTCGGTCACGAGGTCAAGAATGCCGGCAAGGCCTCGCCGGAAGGCGAGGGCAATTGGGCGAAGTCGTCGTTCGACGATCTGGTCCAGTACAATGACGGCTTCCGTTCTAACCTGATCGGCACACCCAGGCAGGTCGCCGAACGGATCGTCGATCTGAAGCGTGCCGGCGCCGATCTCATCCTGCTCGGCTTCCTGCACTTCCAGGATGAGGTCGAGTATTTCGGCAAGCATGTCATCCCGCTTGTTCGCGAGCTGGAAAACGCTGAGGCGGCAGCGTCGCTGGCAGCAGAATAGTCACCGCACGGGCTGGCCGGACAGGCTTCCGGCCAGCACTCGAATGTACATTCCCCAGCGCGCTCGAGCCATCGAGCAGCAATGAGGATTTGCGTGCCTGCTGATGCAATCGAGGGCCATTGGAATGCCTCTGCCCAGTTATGCCTTAGGAGCGATGAAGGCTTCGGTCTATGCACCGGAGGTCTTGGCGCGCGGCCTGCCGTCAGCTCTGCGGCGGGAGCAGCAGCCCGAACGCAACGGCGAGCCGACAGGGTCCGCCGCCGCCGCTCCGCTGCTTTCGCTTCAGGGCATTGGCCTTTCATTTGGCGGTGTGGTCGCGCTGGCCGATATCGACCTTTCGGTTCACCCCGGCGAGATCCGCGCGATCATCGGTCCGAACGGCGCTGGCAAGAGCTCGCTGATCAACGTCATCAGCGGCGTCTACCAGCCGGATCGCGGCCATGTCCTGCTCGACGGCACCAGCTATGCACAGGTACCGACGCAGCGGCTGGCGCATCTCGGCGTCGCCAGGACCTTCCAGAACCTCGCTCTGTTCAAGGGCCTCAGCGTCCTCGACAATGTCGCGTCCGGCCTCGCCTACAAGATCCGCTCCAATTTTGCCGGCCAGGTGCTCGGCATGGGCCGCTCGCGCGGCGAGCAGCGTGACACTCTGAGCCGCGCCGACCAGATCCTCGAATTCCTCGACCTCGCCGCCGTTCGCGATCGCCTTGTCGGCACCTTGCCTTACGGGCTGCAGAAGCGGGTCGAACTGGCCCGTGCGCTGGTCGCCGAACCGCGCCTGCTTTTGCTCGACGAACCGATGGCCGGTATGACCGCGAGCGAAAAGAGCGAGATGGCGGGTTTCGTCCGCGCCGCGCGCGACCGCTTCGCCACCACAGTAGTCTTGATCGAGCATGATGTCGGCGTCGTCATGGGCCTGTCGGATCGCATTGCCGTTCTCGACTACGGCCGCAAGATCGCCGATGCCACGCCCGACGAAGTCAGGAACGACCAGCGCGTCATCGATGCCTATCTCGGCGTCGCCTCGGACAATGAGGACGGGGCAGGCATATGATCGCCGACTTCGACTACCAGTTCTTCATCGAGGTGCTCGTCGGCGGCCTGCTCTCCGGCGTCATGTACTCGCTGGTCGCGATCGGCTTCGTACTGATCTACAAGACCTCAGGTGTGCTCAATTTCGCGCAAGGCGCGATGCTGCTGTTCGCCGCACTCACCTTCGTCAGCCTTGTCGAACGCCGCGTTCCGTTCGCCCTGGCATTGGTCGTCACCTTCGCCATCATGGTGGCGATCGGCATCGCCATCGAGCGCACGGTGCTGCGGCCGCTGACCAACAAGCCGCCGATCACGCTGTTCATGGCGACCCTCGGCCTGTCCTACATCATCGAGGGCGCTGCCCAGCTGATCTGGGGCACGCAGGTCCACGGCCTCGACCTCGGCATCGAGGACGTGCCGCTTGAAGTCGGCGGTGTGCTGATCAGCCAGTTCGATATCTTCGCGGCCGTGGTTGCCGCCGGCATGGTTCTCCTGCTGTCGCTGTTCTTCCGCTACACCCGCATCGGTCTCAGCTTCCGCGCCGTCGCCGACGACCAGTTCGCGGCCCTCGCGGTTGGCCTGCGCCTGCCCTTTATCTGGGCCACCGTCTGGGCGGCGGCCGGTCTTGTCGCGCTGGTGGCGGGCCTGCTCTGGGGTGCGCGTCTCGGCGTGCAGTTCTCGCTGTCCCTGGTGGTGCTCAAGGCGTTGCCGGTGCTGGTGCTCGGCGGCTTCGATTCCATCCTCGGTGCCATCGTCGGCGGGCTGCTGATCGGCGCCAGCGAGAAGCTCGCCGAGGTCTATATCGGCGACTATTTCGGCGGCGGCATCGAGAGCTGGTTCGCCTATGTCGTCGCGCTCGTCTTCCTGCTGATCCGTCCTTCCGGCCTGTTCGGCCAGAAGCTGGTCGAAAGGATCTGAGCATGACCGCGATATCAAGCGAATTCTCTTCCGCGCCGGTGCTGCCGAAATGGGTCGTGCCCGTCCTGCTGCTCGCCTTCGCCTATGGGGTCGTGCCACTGATCGGCTCAAGCTATCTGTTCGAGGCCATCCTGGTGCCGTTCCTCGCGCTCAGCCTCGCCGGCGTGGGCTTGAACATCCTGACCGGCTATGCCGGCCAGGTTTCGCTGGGCAGCGCGGCCTTCATGGCGGCGGGCGCCTTCGCCGCCTACAATTTCAACCTGCGGGACGAGGGCCTGCCGCTGATCGGCAGCATTTTCCTAGCCGGCATCGTCGCGGCCACGATCGGCATCGTCTTCGGCTTGCCGAGCCTGCGGCTGAAGGGTTTTTATCTCGCGGTCTCGACGCTTGCCGCGCAGTTCTTCGTCCAATGGGCGCTGACCAAATTCAGCTGGTTCTCCAACGACTCGGCGTCCGGCGTCATCGACGCGCCGAGGCTGTCGATAGCCGGCTTCGCTCTCGATGGCGCCATCGGCCGCTACCTGTTCGCGCTGACCATCGTCAGCGTCCTCACCTTCCTTGCTTACCGGCTGGTCTCGTCGCAGACCGGGCGCAACTTCATCGCCATCCGCGACAATGAGACCGCCGCCCGCATCATCGGCATCCCGGTCCTGAAGACCAAGCTTCTCGCCTTCGCCATCTCGTCCTTCATCATCGGTGTCGCCGGCGTCATATGGGCCTTCGCCTACCTCAGGACCGTCGAGCCGGACGGCTTCGATCTCGATCGCTCGTTCCAGATCCTGTTCATCATCATCATCGGCGGTCTGGCTTCGATCCGCGGTGCCTTTTTCGGCGCCGCCCTCATCGTGGTCTTTCCGCTCGCTCTGTCTCGCCTCGGCGGCTTTCTGCTCGGCGATCTCTTCGACTCGGGCGTGCTCGACATGAGCCAGCGCATCGTGCTGGGCGCGCTCATCATCCTGTTTCTGATCCTCGAACCCGACGGGCTGGTGGCGCTGTGGGACAGGATCCGAAAACGGCTCCTATTCGCCTGGCAGTCGACTTGAGCCAATGCATCCGAAAATGAACCAGAGGCCGAACCCAAGACGGCCCATACCGGGAGTACCCTGACCATGACCTTCCTGAGCACCATCAAGGCGGCGGCGCTGTCCGCGGCGATGATCGTGTCGGTGGCCTTGCCCGCCGCCCACGCCGACGAACAATATTTCCCGCTGCAAAGCTACCGCGTCGGGCCTTATGCGGCCGGCGGCACCGGCTTCTTCGGCGGCTTCATCGACTATCTCAACCTCATCAACATCCGCGACGGCGGCGTCAACGGCGTCAAGCTGACCTGGGACGAATGCGAGACCCAGTATGAGGTCGAGCGCGGTGTCGAATGCTACGAGCGGCAGAAGAGCCATGCTGGTGCCGCCGCCTGGAATCCGCTCTCGGTCGGCATCGCCTATGCCATGATCGATCGCATCACCGCCGACAAGGTGCCGCTGATCACCGTCAATCACGGCCGCACCGATTCCACCGACGGACGCGTCTTCCCTTACGTCTTCCCGCTGCTGCTCAATCCCTACAGCGAGACGTCCGGCATCGTGAACTACATCGCGTCCAAGGAAGGCGGCATCGACAAGCTGAAGGGCAAGAAGATCGTCGTGCTCTATCACGGCTCGCCCTACGGCAAGGAGACCATCCCGATCTATGAGCTGCTGGCGCAGAAATACGGCTTCACCGTGCAGCAGATCGAGGTGCCGCATCCTGGCAACGAGCAGCAGTCGCAGTGGCTGACGATCCGCCGCGCCAAGCCGGACTTTGTTGTCCTGCGCGGCTGGGGCGTGATGAACCCGGTGGCGCTGAAGACGGCTGTGAAAGTCGGCTTCCCCGTCGATCATATCGTCGGCAATGTCTGGTCGAATTCCGAAGAGGACGTGATCCCGGCCGGCGATGCCGCCAAGGGCTACACCGCCATCACCACCCAGGCTTCCGGCAACTCCTACCCGGTGGTGCAGGAGATCGTGAAGACGGTCTACGGCGCCGGCAAGGGCAATCTGGAAGACAAGTCGCGCATCGGCTCGGTCTACCACAATCTCGGCATCGTCAACGGCATCCTCAATGTCGAGGCGATCCGCGTCGCGCAGGAAAAGTTCGGCCATCGTACGCTGACCGGCGACGAGGTCCGCTGGGGCTTCGAACACCTCAAGCTTGATCCGGCCAAGGTCGAGGCGCTCGGCGCCAAGGACCTGTTCCACTCGATCAATGTCAGCTGGGACAATCACGAGGGCGAAGGCTATGTGACCTTCCAGCAGTGGGACGGCAAGAAGTGGAACGTCGTCTCCGACTGGATCGCGCCGGACTGGGCGCTGCTGCGGCCGATCATCGAGAAGTCGGCCGAGGCCTATGCCGCCGAGAAGGGCATCAAGCTGCGCACCGCCGACGATGCTGACGCAGTGACCACCAACTGATCAATCAACGCCGGGCGCTACGGATCGGTTTCCGCGGCGCCCGGCCTTTTCGGTTCATCGACCACGGAAGAAGAGCCCATGCCGAACGATGACGTCATTCTCGCCGTGGACGCAGTTCATGCCACCTACAACCACGCCATCACGGCGCTGCATGGCGTCAGCTTCGAGATCAGGCGCGGCGAGATCCTGGCGTTGCTCGGTGCCAATGGCGCCGGCAAGACCACCACGCTGAAGGCCGTCTCCAACCTGCTGCCGGCTGAGCGCGGCCAGGTCAACGCGGGCACCATCCGCTACGAAGGCGGCGATGTCTCACGCCGCAAGCCGGGCGATCTGGTGCGCGCCGGGCTGGTGCAGGTGCTGGAAGGCCGCCACTGCTTCAAGAGCCTGACCGTCGAGGAAAATCTGGTCGCCGGCGGCATCGGCCGCAGCGGCCGCCGTGCCGAGATCAACGGGGATCTCGAGCGGATCTACGGCTATTTCCCTCGCCTCAGGGAGAAGCGCCGGACCTTGTCCGGTCTCACCTCCGGCGGCGAGCAGCAGATGACGGCCGTCGGCCGGGCGCTGATGTCGCGGCCGCGCCTGCTGGTCCTCGACGAGCCGTCAATGGGGCTCGCACCGCTCATCGTCCAGGACATCTTCCAGACGCTGAGAAAACTGAACCGCGAGACCGGCCTGTCGATCCTGGTCGCCGAGCAGAACTCGGCGGTCGCGCTTGGCTATGCCGACCACGCCACCGTGCTCGAAAACGGCGTCTCCGTTCTCTCTGGCGCGGCTGCCGATCTTCGCCAGCGCGAGGACGTGCGGGCCTTCTATCTCGGTCAATCGACCTCCGGGCAACAGCCATCACCGACTGCCAAGTCAGCTCATCTCCATGCCGTTGCATGAAACGAAATCCGAAGGAGCAGTGAAATGACCGTCTCGACCGTCAAGACCGACCACGCCTCCGCCGCCGTGCCGCCAGTCGCGCGGCCAACCGTGCCGGCGCATATCATCAAGGACGACGCCGAAGCAATTGCCATTGCGCACACGCTCGCCGCCGAATTCGTCAAGGACTCCTCCCGGCGCGACCGCGAGCGGATCTGGCCGGTTGCCGAACTCGATGCGTTTTCGCAAAGCGGCCTGTGGTCGATCAACGTGCCGAAGGCATTTGGTGGCCCCGAACTATCCTACGCCACGCTCGCCAGGGTGATCGAAATCATTTCGGCGGCGGATTCCTCGATCGGCCAGATTGCGCAGAACCATCTTGGCGTCGTCGCCGCCATCCGCACTGTGTCGGATGCGGTTCAGCAGAAGCTGCTGTTCGCCGAAGTGTTGAAAGGCACGCGGTTCGGCAATGCCTTTTCCGAGTTCGGCTCCAAGCGTGCCGCCGATTTCGAGACCCGCTTCACCGATGCCGGCGATCATGTGGTCGTCAACGGCCGGAAATTCTATTCATCCGGCGCGCTGCTCGCCCATCTGGTGCCGATCGTGGCGCTCGATGACGAGGGCCGCGCCTGGTATGCCATCGCCGACCGTGGCGCGCCCGGCCTGACCGTCATCGACGACTGGTCGAGCTTCGGCCAGCGCACGACGCTGTCCGGCACCGTCATCATCGACAACGTCAAGGTGCCGAAGACGCATCTGGTGCCCGGCTACAAGGGCTATGACAAGCCGACCGCCGACGGCGCCATCTTCCAGATCATCCAGGTGGCGGTCGACACCGGCATCGCCCAGGCGGCGATCGACGAGACGGTCAGTTTCGTCCGGACCAGGAGCCGCGCCTGGATCGACAGCGGCGTCGACAATGCCTGGGACGATCCCTACACAATCCAGGCCGTCGGCGACCTGACGCTGCGGCTGCACGCGGCGCAGGCGCTGCTGGAAAAGGCCGGCCACGCCATCGACCGGGCGGTGGCCGAGCCGACCGCGGAGACGGTGGCGCATGCGCAGATCGTCACCGCCGAAGCGAAGATCCTGTCGACCGAAATCGCCATCGCCGCCACCAACAAGCTGTTTGAACTGGCGGGAACCCGCTCGACGCTGGCCGAGCACAATCTCGACCGGCACTGGCGCAATGCCCGCACGCACACGCTGCACGATCCGGTGCGCTGGAAATATTCCATCCTGGGCAAGTATTTCCTCAACGGCGAAAACCCGCCGCTGCACGCCTGGAGCTGATTTCCCACCGGCGGGCGGGCGGCTCGCCACATCAAAACTTCGACCACCCAAGAGGCCCACTGCCATGTCAAACCCAACAGTCGTCGGCTTTTCCGGCAACATCACCCGGCCGTCAAAGACGCGCGCCTTCGTCGATCTGGTCACCAGGGACATCGCCGCCAGCCACGGCCTGTCAGCGAGCACCTATGACGTCGAGGATCTCGGTCCATCGCTGGGAACGGCAAGATGGGCCCGCGATCTCGACGGACAGGCGCGCGCAATCCTGGAGGAAGTCCTTGCCGCCGATGTGCTGGTCGTCGGGTCGCCGACCTACAAGGGCAGCTACACCGGCCTGTTCAAGCACTTCTTCGACCTGATCGATCCGGCTGCGTTGCGGGGAAAGCCTATCCTGTTGACCGCGACCGGCGGCGGTGAGCGCCACGCCCTGATCGTCGAGCATCAGCTGCGGCCGCTGTTCGGCTTCTTTGAGGCCTTCACATTGCCCACCGCCGTCTATGCCACAGACAAGGATTTTACGGACGGCGTGCTTCGCTCAGATGCGATCCTGAAGCGTGCGGCGCAGGCGGTGGACGAGGTCGGCTTCGTGCTGGCCAACCGCTCGGCAGGCAGGATCGCCGCCGAGTAGCATTCGGCCGGCCCATTGTGCCGATAAATCCGCGAGGGCAGTGCCCTTGCTTACGCGCAATTTACGACCGCCCGCCTACATCTGTTCCTGTCTGATTCGTCTGGGACAGGAACATCATGAGCAAAGCCCTCGCCTCCTTCGCACTCGTCACCGTGCTGACCGCCTTGCTCATGGCGTTGAGCCTGGCCGTGGCCAGGCACGGCTATCCCTATGGCGCGATCGGCGTCAGGCGTCTCGACGGCATCGCCGATGCCGGAACGTTCATTCCGCTTGCATCAGTCTATTTCTTCAGTGCGCTGCTGATGATGATCCTGCCGATCAGGGCGGCCAGCATCGTCCTGACCCATGCCGCCGACGCGCTCTTCTGGACGGTGATCGTGCTGTTTGCCGCCATTTTCGGCTGTCTTGCCGCCAGATGGGCCTTCGGCCAGGGCAGCGCTGTATGGGCGCTGCTCAACTGGCGGTTCCTGTTTGCCGCGGCGATCGTCGGTTGCCACTTCGTCCTGAACGAGCTGCGCCGCAACGTGCTGCTGCGCAGCCTGTTCTTCGTGGTTTTCGCCGCCGCGACGCTGGCCTGCCTGTTCTGGTCGTTCACTCTCTGAATCAGAAGATAGCCGGCTAATTATCTGAGTCGACGGCTATATTGCTGGCCGCTGTCTCCATCCATGTCCAGAGATAGGCCGCAAGACCGCGATCGACATGAATGCGCAGTCTGCCCTGATGGCGATAGACGACGGCGCTGATACCGGCGAAGGAAAGTGAAGGACTGGCGCTCGCTTGCTTGGGATCGAGCGTCGTTCCGCGCGCGATGAAAGCGTCGAGCGCCGAGCCCTCGACCTCGAACACCTGCAGCCCGGCGCTGATCCCCGTCACCGCGAAGCCTTCTGCGTGCCAGCCGGTCGCGATCCCGAGAGGTGTATTCGACACGACAAGCAGCCGGTCGCGCGCCAGCCGCGCCGCATAGCGCTCGCCCTGCGCGGTGCCAAAGGCGCCAACACCGTTCCCGTCCATCCCGGATGCCCGTGCCCAGGCGTCGAGGTCACCGCTGACCAGCAGTTGGTCGAGGCCGGAGATCGCGCGCACCACAAGTCCGGGCGCCGTGATGACCGCCGACTGCCAGTCCGGCGCGACGGACCATTTCTCCGCGAGATCACGCATGCAGCCTGTCTCCTGCCGGGTCGAAGGCGCAAGGCGCGGCGATCGTCGCCGTCCTGACCTTGCCGAGATGCTGGATTTCGATCGTCTCCCCGTGGCGCGCCGCGCCGCGTTCGATCAGGCCAAGTGCCACGGCGCAGCCAAGCGTTGGGCTCTGGTAGCTCGAGGTGACAAAGCCCTGGCTGCGCAATCTGCCGTCGATCCGCCGGATGCCGTGGGCACCGGTTGGCAGCGGCGCTTCGCCTCGCGGCACCGTCAGTCCGACAAGCTGCATGCGGTTGTCGCGTGAAGCCTCCTCGGTGAACAGCGAGCGGCGGCCGACGAATTCGCTCTGGCGTTTGGCGCGCGGACCGTCGACCCCGAGGTCATGCGGCAGCGTGGTGCCGTCAGTGTCCTTGCCGATGACGATAAAACCCTTCTCCGCCCGCAGGATCATCAGCGCCTCGAGGCCGATGACGACGGCGTCGAACACCTGGCCGGCCTGGCGCAGATGCGCCCAGAGCGGCGCGGCGCGATCCGCCCGGATCGACGTCTCGTAGCTCCTGTCGCCGGTGAAGCTGACGCGGGCAATGCGGACCTCGTCACCGGCATAGGAGCCATGACCGACCGCCATGTGCGGCAGATCGGCATCGTCGAGCGAGAGACCTAAGCCAAGCGTTTCGAGCAGCTTCCGGGCGTTTGGCCCCGAAACGGTCAGCGTCGCCATTTCGGCTGTGGCGTTGTGGATATAGACCGCACCGCGTCCGAAACGGTCCTGACGCCATTCCTCCAGCCGCGCATGCACGGCAGTGACATGCGAGGACGAGCACGACACGACGAATCGATGTTCGTCCAGTCGGACCAGAACGCCGTCATCGAAGACCACGCCGTTTTCCGACAGCATGAAGCCATAGCGGCAACGACCGGGCTTCAGCGTCGACATGGTGTTGTAGTAGATGAAATCGACGAATTCGGCCGCCTTCGGTCCGATCACCTCGATCTTGCCGAGCGTCGAGCCGTCGAACAGCGCGACCGACTGACGCGCGCGCCGCGCCTCGTCCTCGATCGAACGCTCGGTGTCGCCGCCGCCATAGTGCGCCGGGCGCAGCCAGCCGCCATACTCCTGGAAGACGGCGCCGCTGGCGCGATGCACGGCCTCCAGCGGCAGCCGGCGCACCGGCGCCATCAACTCGCCGCCGCGCGCGCCGGCAAAGCTTGCCAGCGGCACCGGCGTGAACGGCGGGCGATAGGTGGTGGTGCCGACTTCCGGCACGGTGCGGCCGGTGATCCCGGCCATCAGCGCGAGACCCGGCAGGTTGGAGGTCTTGCCCTGGTCGGTCGCCATGCCGAGCGTCGTGTAGCGCTTTAGATGTTCGACCGAGACGAAGTTTTCGCGTGCCGCCAGTTCGACGTCCTTCACCGTCACGTCGTTCTGGTAGTCGATCCAGATGCGTCCCTTCGAGCCCGGCATCGGCCATGCCGCGAGAATGCCGCCCGTCGCCTCCGCTCCGGTGCTGCGCGGCACTGCTGTCGTCGTTTGGCCAAGCGATGCAATCGCCTTGCCGGCGCCTGCAAACACCTCCGACAAGGAAACCGCACCGGCTGCTGCGCCTGCCACGGCGATGCCATCGACTGGATCGCCCGGCAGGAAGGCGGCGCACGCCTCGCTCCAGGCGAGCTTGCCCTTGGCCTGGCCGAAGAGATGAATGGTCGGCGTCCAGCCACCCGAGACCAGCACGCAATCGGCATCGACCCTTGTGCCATCATCGAGCGTTACCGCTTCGACGCGCAGCTTGCCGCTGGCGGAAGCGAGGGCGCGCCCTTTGATCAGCCAGACATTTTCCGGCTTGGAAGGCGTGCCATCGCGCCGCAGGTCGACAAGGGTGACTTCGGCGCCGGCCTTGACGATCGCCTCCGCCACCTCATAGGCACTGTCATTGTTCGTGGTGATGACGATGCGGCGGCCGACCAGCACCGCATGCCGTTTGAGATAGGCAAGCGCCGCATCCGCCGACATGATGCCAGGCAGGTCATTGTTGGCGAACGGCAGCGGCCGCTCGATGGCGCCGGTCGCCAGCACGATCTGGCGTGGCCTGACCCGCCACAGCGTGTCCGGCCGGCCGTCTGGATGGCGCTGGTTCAACCCGACCAGAATGTGGTCGTAAATGCCGAAGGCGGTGGTCGAAGTCAGGATCAGGTGACCGGCCGCAGCAAGCTCCGCAACCGTCTCATCGACCCAGATGTCGGCCGGCTTGCCGTCGATCTCGCCAGCGCGGTGGCCGAGCGATCCGCCTGGCCTCTGGTCGTCGACCAGCATGACGGAGAGGCCTGCGCCTGACGCCAGCCTTGCCGCCGCCAGGCCGGCCGGTCCGGCGCCCACCACCAGCAGGTCGCAATGGTGATTGATCTGGTCGGCCGTACCGGGCGATATCCAGTCCGCATCGACCTTGCCCAGCCCCGCCATGGCGCGGATGCGCGGTTCGAACATGTGCCAGTCAGGCCACATGAAGGTCTTGTAGTAGAACGCCGCCGGAATGAAGCGTGAAAAGCGGTCGAGGAAAGAGTTGCGGTCGCTCAATGCACTGGGCGTGGCGTTGACGCTCTTCGCCACCAGCCTGGCGCGCGCCGCCTCGGTCGTGGCGCGCGTGTTGGGCGCCGCCAAGGCACTGCCGCCGATGTCGACCAGCGCGTTCGGCTCCTCGACGCCGGCGCCCCAGATGCCGCGCGGCCGGTGATATTTGAAGCTGCGGCCGACAACCGCGACATCGCCCGCCAGCAGCGCCGAGGCGATGGTGTCGCCGGCAAAGCCATGCACGGTGGAGCCATCGAAGCTGAAGCGGATCGGCCGCGAGCGGTCGATGGCGCTGCCGCCGGTGGCAAGGCGCGAGGCGGTCACGCCGCGTGCTCCCCACCGAGGGCGGTTGAGGACAGCACGTTGTGGGTGACGGTGTCACGTTCCATGACGAAGAACTCGCCGCAGTTCATATGCACCCAGATTTCGCGCGCCGTGCCTTTCGGATTGGTGTGCAGATAGAGATAGTCCGCCCAGCGATCGATCGGCACGTCGCGACCGTCCGGTCGCGTGTTGCCGGCGTCGCCGCCATAATGGAACTCGGTCTCGTCGCGCGGGCCGCAAAACGGGCAGGGGAAGAGCTGCATCGGAACCTCGTCCTAGTCTTTGTCTTTGTGCATGTCGTTGTCCCAAAACCGCTGCGCACTTTTGGGCGACATGCATCAGTGCGCGATGCCGGAGCCGGCCGCTTCGTCGATCAGCCGCCCGCTGGCGAAGCGATCCAGGTCGAAAGGACGGCTGATGTCATTGTGCTTGCCGGTGGCCAGCAATTGCGCCAGCAGCGTGCCGCCGGCGGGAATGGCCTTGAAGCCGCCCGTGCCCCAGCCGCAATTGAGGAACAGGCCGGGCAACGGCGATTCGCCGATGATCGGCGAGGAGTCCGGCACGACATCGACGATGCCGGCCCATTGCCGCATCAGCTTGAGCTGGCCGAAGATCGGGAACATCTCCAGCAGGCCGGCAATCACCGTCTCCAGCGTCGGCAGATTGCCGCGCTGCGCATAGGAGGGGATACGGTCGAGCCCGCCGCCGATGACGATCTCGCCCTTGTCCGACTGGCTGACATAGACGCCGGCGCCAGGCGACAGCACCACCGTATCGAGGATCGGCTTGACCGGCTCGGAAACGCAGGCCTGCAGCGCGTAGGAATTGATCGGCAGCCGGAAGCCGGCCTTGGCCGCCAGCACCGAGGAATGCCCGGCCACCGCCATGCCGATGCGCTCGGCACGGATCGCGCCACGCGAGGTCTGGACGCCGCGGCAGCGGCCACTCTCGATGATGAAGTCGGTGATCTCGCAGTTCTGGATGATGTCGACGCCGAGCCGGCTCGCGGCCCGCGCGTAACCCCAGGCAACCGCGTCGTGACGCGCCGTGCCGGCCCGGCCTTGCCAGATGCCGCCGAACACCGGGAAGCGGGCGTCGGCTGAGAAATTGTAGATCGGCGCCACCCGGCGCACATCCTCGGGGGAAAACAGCTCGGCATCGATGCCGTTGATCTGCATGGCGTTGACGGTGCGCGCCCCGATCTCCATTTCGGCGGTGCTGTGGCACAGATTGACCATGCCGCGCTGTGACAACATGACGTTGTAGTTCAGGTCCTTGGACAGCGCCTCATAGAGCCGGTGCGCCAGCCCATAGAGCTCGACGCTTTCCGGATAGTAGTAGTTGGAGCGCACCACGGTGGTGTTGCGGCCGGTGTTGCCGCCGCCGATCCAGCCCTTTTCCAGCACTGCCACCCGGCTGATGTTGTGGTTCTTGGCCAGGTAATAGGCCGTCGCCAGCCCATGGCCGCCGCCGCCGATGACGATCGCGTCATAGGACGGCTTCGGCTCGGGCGAGCGCCAGGCCGGCTGCCAGCCGGTCTGGCCGGCCAGCCCCTCCTTGAAGAGCGACAAAGCGGAATAAATTCTGGTCATGGTGTGCCGGGCAAGGCTGATTTCTCAGGGTAAAGCGTAGTAGTATTGTACATATATGTCTAGTACACCTGTCGATCCTGCACGCAGCGGATGGTGCTAGCGTTTGCGCGAAATCGTCTCCTCGACATAGCGCGAGAACTCCTCGACATCCTCTGCCTGAGGCTCCTGGCCGGTGAAGCTGCGCAGATAGGCGGCGACGTGAGGCAGGCGGCTGCTCATCGGCTCGTTCAGCTCGAGCGAGTAATAGCCGATCTGCATGAAATAGAGCACACGGGCCCGCACGAACGCATCTTCCTCGTCATAGCCATGACGCATGAACATGTCGCGAATGGCACTGACGCGCTCCTCGTCGGCCGCGTCGAGCGCGCGCCGGATGGCAGGCGAGCGACGCGCCCAAGCCCTGATCGCGAAATCCAGTTGCGGATCGAACAGCCTCTCGTCGACCCAGCATTCGAAAATGCTCATCACCCCGCGGATCACGGTCGCGGAGGGCCGCCTGGCGCGTTCGACGATGAACCTGGTATTGGTCTGCCGCCAGTAGTCCAGCAACTGGTCGAGCAGGTCCTGGCGGCTCTTGAAATACCAGTAGAAGCTGGAGCGTGACACGTCGAGCTTTTGGCCAAGCGTCAGCACGCGGACGCGTTCGACGCCATCCGAGATCAACGTTTCAAGCGCAAGCTTCAGCCAGTCTTCGCGGGTGGCCTTGATGTTGCCGGTGGCGCCGGCGCGCTGGGTCGTCGTGTCGGTGGCTTCCATCGATACGACGCATGACACGCTGCATCAGCCAAATCAAGGCTATGGACACATATGTACAGAGCAATTCGATCAGGCCCGGCCGATGCCTCACGGAAGTTAGCCGAATTGGGGGATCTGTATGGCGCTGCCGCCACCGCGTCATCGGCGTGACGCCAGGCCAGGGGATTTTTGTCGCGGCGCTTGGCCCACTTGCGTGCTTTCCCGCAAGGCAATTGTCTGGCAAATACCAATTCAGACAGATGCCGCCGTGCGGCCCACCAGCAGGAAGACAAGATCATGACCCCGTTTCGACAGAACTTCATCGACGGCGAATGGGTTGGCGACGCCGGCTCCCGCAACATCAATCCCTCGGATACCGGCGATGTCGTCGGCGACTATGCCTCGGCGGGAGCCGCCCAGGCGGGGCAGGCGATCGCCGCGGCCAAGGCGGCGTTTCCGGCATGGTCCCGTTCCGGTCCGCTGGCGCGCCACGCGGTGCTGAAGAAAGCCTCGGACGAGATCCTGGCGCGCAAGGACGAGATCGGCCGCAACCTGGCGCGTGAGGAAGGCAAGACGCTGGCCGAAGGCATCGGCGAGACCATTCGCGCCGCCCAGATCTTCGATTTCTTTGCTGGCGAAACATTGCGCCTGTCCGGCGAGGTCGTGCCAAGCGTGCGGCCTGGCGTCGGCGTCGAGATCACGCGCGAGGCGGTCGGCGTGGTCGGCATCATCACGCCGTGGAATTTCCCGATCGCCATTCCGGCCTGGAAGATCGCTCCGGCGCTGGCCCATGGCAACACCATCGTCTTCAAGCCGGCGGAGCTGGTTCCCGAGAGCGCCTGGTCCATCGTCGATATCCTGCATCGCGCCGGGCTGCCGAAGGGCGTGCTCAATCTCGTCATGGGCAAGGGCTCGGTCGTTGGCCAGGCCATGCTCGACAGTCCCGACGTCAACGCCATCACCTTCACAGGCTCGGTCGGCACCGGCAAGCGTGTCGCCGCCGCAAGCATCGAGCATATGCGCAAGTTCCAGCTCGAAATGGGTGGCAAGAACCCGCTGGTCGTGCTGGACGATGCCGACCTAGCGGTCGCCGTCGATTGCGCGCTCAATGGCGCCTTCTTTTCGACCGGCCAGCGCTGCACGGCCTCGTCGCGGCTCATCGTGACCGACGGCATCCATGACCGTTTCGTCGATGCCCTCAAGGATCGCATGAGCAAACTGGTCGTCGGCGACGCGCTCGACGCACAAACCCAGATCGGTCCGGTCGTCGACGCGACCCAGTTGAAGCAGGACGAAGACTACATCGCCATCGGCCGCGCGGAAGGCGCCGAGCTTGCCTTCGGCGGCGAGCGGCTCGACCGCAAGACGCCGGGCTTCTACCTGCAGCCGGCGCTGCTGACGCAGGCCACCAACACTATGCGCAGTTCGCGCGAAGAGATCTTCGGACCTGTCGCCAGCGTCATCCGCGTCAAGGACTACGACGAGGCGCTGACTGTCGCCAACGACACGCCCTTCGGGCTGACCTCGGGCATCTGCACGTCGAGCCTCAAGCACGCCACGCATTTCAAGCGCAATTCGGAGGCCGGCATGGTGATGGTCAATCTGCCGACGGCGGGTGTCGACTTCCATGTTCCCTTCGGCGGCCGCAAGGGGTCCAGCTACGGACCGCGCGAACAGGGTCGCTATGCCGCCGAATTCTACACCACGGTGAAGACCGCTTATACGTTCGCAGGCTGATCGGCGCAGGGTGATCGGACGCCGGCCGATCGGGCCGGCGAGCCGCCACGCACATCGAGAACACCGGACCGGGGCAAGGCGATGACATTGCAAGACCTGACCTGGCTCAATCCGCCGCCGCACCATGTCATCGACGGCGATACGGTTCGCGTGCGCACCGGCAAGGAAACCGATTTCTGGCGCGAGACCTTCTACGATTTCTGGCGCGACAACGGGCACTTCCTGTACCGCAAGGTCGAGGGCGATTTCACCGCCGAAGTCTCGGTCGAGGGGCGCTACGAGGTGCTTTACGACCAGGCCGGATTGATGGTCCGGCTGAGCGAAACGCACTGGATCAAGGCCGGCATCGAATACACCGACGGCGTGATGTATTTTTCCGTCGTCGTCACCAACGACGCCTCGGACTGGTCGCTGGCCACCATTCGGGCCAGTGGGCACGGCGTGCGGATCCGGTTGACCCGTCATGCCGAGACGATCCGCATCCAGTATCTCGATGCTTCCGATGGCCACTGGAAGCCAGTGCGGCTCGCCTATTTCCCGATCTCGAAGGCGGTCGATGTCGGCATGATGTGCTGTTCGCCGCAACGCGAAGGTTTCGAGGTCACATTCTCCGGTTTCACTGTCGGTCCGCCGATATCACGGGAACTGCACGATTGAAGCCTGCGCTTCTGCTCCGAAGCATTGATCATGCGCCGGCCTCATCCAGTCCCAACCCATCGCGAACGGCATTGCTGATGGCTTGCGGCCCGAACCTCGCCCATACCGCTTGATGCGCGCTGATACGCTGCTTTGCTCTGCGGTCCGTGTCCAGGCAAAGTCTGACGGCCATGTCGGCAAGCCCTTCATCGGTATCCGACAGCAGCAACTCTTCGTTATCGACCAGGCCCAGCCCCTCGGCCGCCAACGGCGTGGCGATCACCGGCACGCCCCAGGCCATCGCCTCCAGGATCTTGATGCGCGTGCCGCCGCCTGCCGCAAGCGGAATGATGGTGAGATGTGCCCCGGACAGGAGCGGCGCCATGGTTTCGGGGTTTTCGACGAGCTCCACATTGGGCAATCGCGCCAGCGCCCGCACGGCAGGCTTCGGGCGGCGGCCTGCAATAACCAGTCTCGCCGCCGGCAAGGTCTGCCGGATGCGGGGCAATATGCTGCCGGCTAACCGCTTGGCGGCATCGACGTTCGGCGGATAGTCCAGATGACCGACCAACAGGATGACCGGAAAGCCATTGTCGGCCGCAGCCTCGGTGGGCAGCGTTTCGGGGATATCGCCGGCGTGGGGAATTCCGTTCGGAACGACATCGATCGGCACATTGTGCGGGAAAAGCGTCATCAGCCTTTCGCGATCCTCGTTCGAGCAGACCCAGACCCTGTCGACAAGGGAAAGCGCCTTTCTTTCGAGGCGCCTGATGGCAAGGGCCGTGGCGAGCCTGGCCGCGGCGGATCGCGCTCTATCGGCCCGATGCAATTGCGCCGCCAGGTCGGACTCGACATTGTGCATGTCGAGGATGAGCTGTTTGGTCAGGGGCCGCAAAGGCCGCAGCAGCTTGAACAGGCCGACGCCCTCGACCACAATGGTGTCCGCGCCGAAGTCTCGAACGAGCATCTCCAGCCGCGCCAAAGCGGAGCGTGAAATGCGATGCTCTGCCCTTAAGCGCCACCATCCGATCGAACCGGTGCGGGCTTCTCCTTCGATCGACAGGGCCTCGATGCGGATCGGCGGATCGGCCGCGTCCGGCACCATGGCCTGCGGACGCACCGACACCAGGCAGACGGGACCGAATGCCGCTGCCGCTACAGCATTGCGATGGTTCCGCAGATCTCCGCCGGAGGCCGGTGGAAAGGCCGGATCGTGCGACACGACCAGCACGCGCCGTCCGGCGCTCTGCGGCTCTATTCCAGACGGCATTCCAGGCGGTTCCGCAATCACAAAGACAGCTTCGACTTGTTTAGCCGAACGGCGCTTTCGTCAAGCACTGGATCCCCTTCCGGTGCAGCCAGTCTAACCATGGCCGGCCAGCATGCGGTAGGACACTAGGGTCACCGCCTGGACCACGCCAGCCAGCGCGCGGACAGCTGCCGCCAAAATGCGGTGAACCGGGTTCGCCGGTAGGCGTCGCCGGCCATCTTTATGCCTTGTGCCTGCGTCGGGAAGGGATGGATGACTTCGGCCAGCGCGTGCAATCCCATACCGGATTTGATGGCGAGCGACACCGCGTTGATCATCTCGCCGGCATGGCTGGCAACGACGGTGGCACCCAGGATGCGATCCGATCCTTCCTTGACGTGAATTTTGACAAAACCCTCTTCCTCGCCGTCCATGACCGCGCGGGCGACATCGTGCATCAGCACCGTATAGGTCTTGACCGGGATGCCGTTCTGGCGCGCCTGCGCCGGATAGAAGCCGACATGGGCGATTTCCGGATCGGTATAGGTGCACCACGGAACCACCAGTTCGCTCAGCCTCTTGCGTCCGAGGAACAGGGCGTTCTGCACGACGATGCGGGCCGTTGCTTCCGCGGTATGGGTGAATTTGTAATCGAGGCAGACATCGCCCGCCGCATAGACGCGCGGATTTGTGGTCCGCAGATAATCGTCCACCTTGATGCCGTCGGCAGCGTATGCCACCTCGGCGCTTTCCAGGTCGAGACCGTCGACATTGGGTGAGCGGCCGATGCCGGTGATGATCTCGTCGACGGAAATCGTCGTCGTGTCGTCGTCCCGCACCAGGTCGGCGAGCTTCTTGCCGCCTGCCGTCCGCACCGCCATCACTTCGGTGTTGAGGCGAACCTCGATCCCCTCGCGCGCCAGCGCGTCCGAAAGGACCTGGGCGGCGTCGCGTTCCTCGCCGGGCAGGAACATCGGATCCCGCTGCGCCAGGATGACTTTCGCACCCAGCAGGCAGAAGGCCTGCGCCGCCTCGCAACCGAGCGGTCCGCCGCCGATGACCAGAAGCCGTGGCGGGCAGGCTGTGAGGTTGAACATCGTCTCGTTGCTGAGATAGCCGGCTTCGGCCAGCCCTGGAATAGCCGGCAGGCTTGGACGTGCGCCTGTCGCGACCAGCGCCTTCCTGAAACGCAGCGTCTTGCCCGCCACCATGACCGCGTCCGGTCCGGCAAATCGCGCTTCGCCAAAATAGAGGTCGATGCCTTCCGACGCGATGGTCGCGGCGGCATCGGCGCGGCTGATCCGCTGCCGGATCTGCCGCATCCGCGTCATCGCCCGCTGAAAGTCGACGCGAAGATGGTCCGGCGCATCGCCGCCGAAATTCTCGGCATCGCGCATATCGGCATAGAGCCTGGCCGTGCGGATGATCGACTTCGACGGGATGCAGCCGACATTGATGCAGGCGCCGCCGATCAGGTTGCGCTCGATGAGCGCGACCTTTGCGCCGAGGCCGGCCGCTTCGCGGGCGGCGGTCAGCCCGGCCGGTCCGGCGCCGATGACGACGAGATTGTAGGGACCGTCCGGCTCCGGGTTCCGCCAGTGCGGCGGATGGGCGTGCTTGATCAGATTGATGTCATTGCGGTCGACAGGGAAGGCGCGGGCCCCGGTTCGGTCAGCCGACATCGCCGCCATCCCTCGACAGCCAGCCGCCGCTGAAACCCGCTTTGCCCAGGCCGCGACGGATGTGCTGGTTGGACTGCATCAGCTTCCAGATCAGGCGCGAGCGATGGTTCTCGATCATCATCACCACGATGCCCTGGTCCAGACCGTAGTGGCCTTCGGAGACCCAGCCGTGCCGGCCGAATTTTCTCCTGTTGGCCAGTGTCGGATTGAAGCCGCTCGGCAGCCGGAAATTGTCGATCACTTCGGGGTAGCGATCTCCGAGATGGCGCAACGCCGCCAGGCAGATATCCGGCGCGAAAGGCAACGACGCCGGATAGGACCATGGGGCGATCGTCCCGTCATCCGGCCCGAACGGGGCGCCGCGCGCGGCATAGCCGGAAAACCGGCGACGCTGTCGCGCTACGCTGGCGCGAAAGCCGCCCGGCCCGTCGCCCGCGGAAAGTCCCCACAAATTCTCGTCGTAGCCGTCATAACCATAGGGGTTGTGGCGCGCATAGTCGCGATGAAGGTAGGTCGCGCGGCGGCTGTTTTCGAAATAGTCCGAATTCTTCTCGCGCATGAAAGCGTCGCGGATGCCGGCGAAATCGATCCAGGCATGCGAGAACTGGTGCATGAACAGCGGTCCGCCATAGAGCAGGTCGTAGCCGTAGATGTTTTCCCACTGGTAGGTCGCCGTCCAGCCTGCATAGCTGTCGTCCGAGGTCGGGCTGTCGGGCGAGGCCATCGACAGCACGTAGAGGATCGTCGCTTCGTTGTAGCCTTCCCAACCATAATGGAGAAAGCCGCTCTTCGGCTTCCAGCCCTGCCGCAAGGTTGGACTGCTGCCTTGTGCCCATCGCCAGTCGACGCGCCGGTAGAGCGCCTCGGCCAGTTGGCGGATTTCGGCTTCCTCGCCATCGTCACCGGAGAAATAGGCACCCGCCACCAGCATGCCGGCGATCAGCAATGCGGTATCCACCATCGACAGTTCGCAGCGCCAGACACGCAGGCCGGTTCGCATGTCGAGGAAGTGATAGTAGAAGCCTTTGTGACCGGTGACGTCATCGCCATTGCCTTGCGGGCTGGTCCAGAAGAAACGCAGCGCGGCAAGGGTCAGCTTCACAGCCGCCTCGCGCGTCATCCAGCCGCGCTCGACGCCGATCGGATAGCAGGACAGGGCGAAGCCGACGACGGCGATGCTGGCCGGTGAATTCGGCCGCGACGTATCGGCGACCAGCCCGTTTTCCGGGTTCATGTTCTCGAGGAAATAGTCGAAGGCAGCGCGCTGATAGCGGTCCAGAAGCTCGTCATCGGGCAACGCGTCGGGTTCGGCTCTAAGCAAACGATGCAAACTCCAGCCTGATGGCCGCAGCCTTCGTTGGTCGTACTGCGATGGCGAGCCGCCGGCGGCTTGTCGCGCATGCCGAGCTGTCACTCCGTGTCATGGTTTCCCCGCATACTCTGCCTGGATCATCGCCGATTCGAGCATTGGCAACTATACGCGTGTCCAGCTCCGTTCGTTGCCCCGTCACGCAGAATTGTAGTTTCAACCGCCCGACGCAGGGATGTTCCGACTTGGACCAGCAGGTGGCGCTGCCGCCTCACCAGCCTGGACTTACGCCGGATTTCCCTCGAGCTCTCTGCCCAGGGCTTCGACCATCGCTACCAGCGCTGGCCCGATTTCCGCATGGGCGCGGTCCTCGGTGATGATCTCGCCAATGCCGCCACAAGTGATGGCGATCAGCGGCGAGCCGTCGCGCGGCCGGAAAGGCACGCCGACCGCATGGATGTAGCTGTGCCAGGCGCCAAACGATGTCACATAGCCGAACCGTGCATACTGCGCGATCGCGTCGGTGAAGGCCGCTTCTATCTTCTCGGTGCTCTCCGGTTCCGCTTCCTGCAAAGCTCGCAGGAGCCCCGCGCGTTCCTCGGGCGAAAGGGCCGCCACATAGGCCAGCCCCATCGATGTCTTCCAGATCGGCAGATAGGAGCCCGGATTGAGCCGCAACGTGACAAGGCTCTCCGAGCGGCAATTGGCCAGGTAGACCATGTTGAGGCTGTCGCGCGTGCCGAGCGCCACCGCCGCCCCGGTCAGGTCGGCCAGCGGCTGCATCAGCGGCCGCGCGACGTGAACGACGGCGCTGGAACTCAGCGCCGAATAGCCCAGGGCCACGGTCGCTGGCCCCAGGCTGTAGCGGCCGAGGTCCTTGTCGTACAGGAGGTAGCCGAGCGCGCTCAGCGTATAGGTGATGCGCGACACCGTCGCTTTCGGCAAGCCGGTGCGGGCGATGATGTCCTGGTTGCCGAGCGAGATGTCGCCCGGTCGGAAGGCGCGCAGGATGCCGAGCCCGCGCACCAGCGACGACGAAAGCTGCCCGCCTTCGCCTTCAAGCTCCGTCTCGTCCTTGGTCGCTCGCTTGCGCACGCTACGGGTCTTTCTGGCGACAAGTGTTCGCCGGTCAGGCCGGTGCCGCCGGCGCGGTGGTCGAAAAATGAAATTAAATTCCATTTATATTGACAGGGGCTTTCCCGGACTGTCAATATGCTGCATCGGTGGCATGTCCCAGCGCCTTGTGCCATCCTACGAAGCCCGTCCTTGTGAAGGTAGCCACGTGTCCCGCTATATTTTGCGCCGGCTTATCGCGATGCCGTTTCTGGTGCTCGGCATCGTCACCATCGCATTCCTGATCACCACGGTGACGAAGGGCGATCCCCTGACGGCGATCGTCTCCGAGCAGCAGATGAACAACCCGGAGGTGGTGGCTGCTGCCAAGGCGCGCTGGGGCTTGGATCGTCCTTTGCCGGAACGCTATATGATATATCTTGGCAATCTGTTGAGCGGCGATCTCGGCACCTCCTTCATCACCAAGCGCAATGTCGGCACCGACATCCTCTATCGCTTGCCGGCAACGCTCGAACTGGTCACGGCCGCGATGATCTTCGGCACCACGCTCGGCATCGTGCTTGGCGTGCTGGCGGCCTATTTCCGCAACAGCCTGATCGACCATGGCGCGCGGCTGTTCGCGCTGTTCGGATCGTCGCTGCCGGTGTTCTGGTCGGGACTCGGCCTGCTGTTCATCTTCTCCGTCCTGCTGAACTGGCTGCCGGGGCCGGGCCGGCTCGATGCCCGCCTGGCGCTGCCGCCTGGCATCACCGGCTTTCTCACCATCGATTCCCTGCTGGCCGGCAATCTCACCGTCTTCAAGGACGCATTGTGGCACTTGCTGCTGCCGGCCTTCGTACTCGGCTGGACGGTTTCGGGAACCATATCGCGGCTGGTGCGCGCCAACATGCTGGACGTGATGAGCCGCGAGTTCGTGCTCACCGCGCGTGCCAAGGGGGCGAGCGAATTGCGCGTCGTCGTCGTGCACGCGCTGCGCAACACGATGGTGCCGACCTTGACCGTCATCGGCTATTCCTTCGCCTACCTGATCACCGGCGCGGTGCTGACCGAGACCATCTTTTCCTGGCCGGGCATGGGCTCCTACGCCGTCGAGGCGGCGCGCGCGCTCGACTTCCCGGCGATCATCGGCGTCACCATCGTCGGCGGCCTCGCCTTCCTGGTCACCAATCTCATCACAGACATACTCTATGTCGTGGCCAATCCGCGCGTGAGATTGAGCTGATGACAGCCATCGTCACCAAGTCTCGCTCCTCGACGGTCCCGGAATGGCTGACCGGGCCGTTGGTCATCGGCACCGTCGTCATACTGTTCTGGCTGTTCATGACCGTGTTCGCCAATCTGGTCGTGCAGTTCGATCCGCTCGAAATGGTGGCACGCCGCTTGCAGCCGCCGAGCTGGGCACACTGGCTCGGCACCGATGCACTCGGCCGTGACGTCTTGAGCCGCACCTTGCACGGCGCGCTGCATTCACTGCCGATCGCGGTTCTGGTCGTCGTCTCAGCCGTGGTCATCGGCTCGCTGCTCGGCGCGATCTCAGGCTTCATCGGCGGCCTGCCTGGTGCGGCGATCATGCGGCTTGTCGACGTCACTCTGTCCTTCCCGCCGATGCTGCTGGCCATGGCTGTTGCCGCCTCGCTCGGGCCGGGTCTCGGCAATGCCGCCATCGCCATGGTGCTGGTGTGGTGGCCGGTCTACGCCCGGCTGATGCGGGCGCAGGTGCTGGAGGTGAAGGAGCGCGAGCATGTCGAGGCGGCGATTGCCGCCGGCGCCAGGCCGCGTCGCGTGCTGTTCACGCACATATTGCCGCTCTGCTGGACCCCGGTGCTGATCAGCGCCACCATGGATCTCGGCCAGGTCGTGCTGCTCGCCGCATCGCTGAGCTTCATCGGCCTTGGCGCCACGCCACCGACTCCCGAATGGGGCTCGATGATCTCCGATGGCGCCGTCCATTTCTATCAATGGTGGATCGCCTTCGGTCCCGGTGTGGCCATCCTCACCATCGTGCTCGGCTTCAACTTCATCGGCGACGGCTTGCGCGACATTCTCGATCCAAGGTCGGACTAGACGATGAGCGCACAGCACTCTTCGGCGCGCTCCGGCGCCATCGACAACAACGCAGCAGGGCGAGAGCCATTGCTGTCCATACGCGGGTTACGCGTCGGCTTCCGGCGAGCGGGCAGTCAGTTCGAAGCGGTGCGCGGCATTGATCTCGATGTCGCCAAGGGCGAGGTGGTCGGCATTGTCGGCGAGTCCGGCTCGGGCAAATCCGTCGGCATGCTCGCCGCTCTCGGCCTGACCTCCAAGAATGCGGTGGTCACCGGCTCGGTTCGTTTCAACGGCGATGAACTGGTCGGCAAGCCGGCACGCGAGATGCGCAAGATCAGGGGCGCGCGCATCGCCATGATCTTCCAGGACCCGCTGTCCTCACTCAACCCGGTGATGACGGTCGGCGCGCAGATCGCCGAGGCGGTCAGGCTGCATCAGCGCGTCACCCGCAAGCAGGCCATGGCGCGCGCAGTGGAACTGCTCGCCCTGGTGGCGATCCCGCAGCCGGAGCGGCGGGTCAACCAGTATCCGCATGAATTCTCCGGCGGCATGCGCCAGCGCGCTGTGATCGCGATGGCCGTCGCCAACGATCCGGACCTCTTGATCGCCGACGAACCGACCACGGCGCTCGACGTCACGGTGCAGGCGCAGATCCTGTCGGTGCTGCGCTCGCTGCAGAAGCGGCTCGGCCTCGGCCTGGTCTTGATCACCCATGACCTTGGCGTCGTCGCCGGCCACGCCGACCGCGTCGCTGTCGTCTATTCCGGCCGGGTCGTCGAACAGGCCGGCGTGTCCGAGCTGTTCGCCGACCCGCGCCATCCCTACACGCGCGGCCTCATCGCCTCGATCCCCAATCTCGAGGAAAGCCGCGACCGGCTGTTCTCGATCGATGGCTCGCCGCCGGCACTCGGCCGTTTGCCCGGCGGCTGCGCCTTCCATCCGCGCTGCATCCATGCCGAGGCACGCTGCCGAACCGAAGACCCGCCGCTGCACGATATCGGCGGCCGGTTCTCGGCCTGTCATTTCGCGACGACCTTGCCACCCTTCCACAGCGCCTCGCTGGCGGCGGCAAGCCTGGACAGTGGAAGCGTGGCCCCATGAGCGCAGCGGAGCAAATCCAGACTGAAGCCAAACCGGCGCCAGCACTTTCGGTTCGCCATCTCGTCAAGGACTTTCCGGTCCGTGGCGGGCTCGTCTTCGACCGCGCGGTTGCCCATGTGCGGGCGGTCGCCGATGTTTCCTTTGATGTTGCGCCCGGCGAAACACTGGGCCTCGTCGGCGAATCCGGTTGCGGCAAGTCGACCCTTGGGCGCTGCCTGATGCGGCTGATCGAGCCGACCAGCGGCGAAAGCTGGTTCCGCGGCCAGAACCTGCTTGCGCTGAACCACGAGGACATGCGCCTGATGCGGCGCTACATCCAGTTGGTCTTCCAGGACCCGTACGGCTCGCTGCATCCACGCATGCGCATCGCCGACAACATCGCCGAGCCGCTGCGCATGAGCGACATGTCGGCGGCCGATCGCCGCGCGCGCGTCGCCGAACTGCTGGAACTCGTTAAGCTCAATCCCGAGCACGGCAAGCGCTATCCGCACGAATTGTCCGGCGGCCAGCGCCAGCGCGTCGTCATCGCCCGTGCGCTCGCGCTCAACCCGCAAGTGGTGATCCTCGACGAGCCGGTGTCGGCACTCGATGTTTCGGTGCAGGCTGGCGTGCTCAACCTGCTCAAGGACATCCAGCAGTCCTTCGGCACCTCCTATCTGTTCATCGCGCATGATCTCTCGGTCGTGCGCCACATCTCGCATCAGGTTGCGGTGATGTATCTCGGCAAGATCGTCGAGATCGCGCCGGCGGCCGAACTTTATTCCAGGGCGCTGCATCCCTACACCCAGGCGCTGCTGTCGGCGGTTCCGCTCGCCAATCCCGAGAAGGAGCGCAAGCGCGAGCGCATCGTGTTGACCGGCGACGTGCCGAGCCCACTCAACCCGCCGTCGGGTTGCCGCTTCCGCACGCGCTGCTTCAAGGCGCAGGCGATATGCGCCAGCGCCGAACCGCCGCTCGATCCGGCCGGTGGTGCGCATCGCGTCGCCTGTCATTTCCCGGAGCCCGTCGACACCTTCAGGACTGTCTGAAAGGCCTGTCAGCTGCCGAACTTACCCGCGAAGGATTTTTGATCGTGACTGAAGACCACCCTAAGGATGCCATCACGGCGGGCCGCGCGCGCCTGCCGCTTGAAGGCATCAAGGTTCTCGATCTCTCGCGGGTGCTGGCTGGACCGTGGGCAACGATGAGCCTCGCCGATCTCGGCGCCGAGGTCTGGAAGATCGAAAACATCGACGGCGGCGACGACACCAGGGCGTGGTCGGTGCCGAGCTACAAGGGTGTTTCCACCTACTATCTCTGCGCCAATCGCGGCAAGCGGAGCATCGCGCTCGACATGAAAAGCCCCGAGGGCCTGGCCATCGTGCGCGAGCTGGCGGCCAAAGCCGACATCGTCGTAGAGAATTTCCGCTCCGGCACCGCCGACCGACTTGGCGTCGGTTTCAAGGAACTCAGCGCCTCAAACCCACGCCTGATCTACTGCTCGATCTCCGGCTACGGCCAGACCGGTCCCGATGCCGGCCGGCCCGGCTATGATTTCGTCATGCAGGCCGAAAGCGGCCTCATGGCCATCACCGGTGAGAGCGGCGGCGAGCCTATGCGGGTCGGCGTCGCCATCACCGACGTCGTCTGCGGCATGGTCGCCACGCAGTCGATCCTGGCAGCGCTTTTCGAGCGCGCGACGACCGGCAAGGGCCAGTTCCTCGACCTGTCGCTGATCGACTGCGCGCTCAGCCTGCTGATCAATGTCGGCAGCGGCTACCTCAACACCGGCCGCGAGGTCGCCCGCTACGGCAATGCCCATCCGACAGTCGTTCCCTACCAGATTTTCGAGGCCTGCGACGGCGGCTTTGCGCTGGCGGTCGGCAATGACCGCCAGTTCGCCGCCCTGTGCGAGCAGGTCGTGCAGCTGCCGCATCTGGCCAGGGATTCTCGCTTCATCAGGGCAGGGGCGCGTGCCACCAATCGCGAGGCGCTGATCCCGCAGCTTGCCGCCGTCTTCAAGTCCAAGACGCGCGACCACTGGATGGCGGCCTGCGCCGCGGCCAGCGTGCCGGCCGGCACAGTGAAGTCGATACCGGAAGTCTTCGACAGCCCCAATGTGCGCGAGCGCGGCCTCGTCCAGACCTTGCCGCATCCGCATCTCGGCTCCGTCGCCATGGTGCGCCCGGCGCAGGGGCTTGCCGCGCAGCTCACCGCCGACTTCACCGCGCCGCCGATGCTCGGCCAGGACACCAAGACCGTCCTAGCCGGTGTCCTCGGCTACAGCGCCGAGACCATCGATCATCTGATCGGGACCGGCGCCATCGGCATCCATGCGCCCGCCGCCGAGCCTGTTCCCGCCTGACCTTTCACGGAGCCTGATATGTACAAAAACGTGCTGCTGCACATCGACGGCTCGTGGCGCGGCGCACGCGAAGGCCGCACCATGCCGATCGTCAATCCAGCGACGGAAGGCCTGCTCGGCTCGCTCGCCCACGCCGGCATCGAGGATCTCGACGAAGCACTGGCGGCTGCCGCAAAGGGGTTCGAGACGTGGCGGCGCGTGTCGCCCTTCGACCGCTCAAAACTGCTGCGCAAGGCCGCCAACATCCTGCGTGAGCGCAACGAGCTTATCGCCACACTGATGACGCTGGAGCAAGGCAAGCCGATCGCCGAAGCGCGTATGGAGGCTTTTGCCGCCGCCGACATCATAGACTGGTTCGCGGAGGAGGCGCGCCGCAGCTACGGCCGCATCGTGCCGGCGCGCTTCGATGGCGTCAGCCAGTCGGTGGTCAAGGAGCCCGTCGGCCCGGTGGCGGCCTTCACGCCGTGGAACTTCCCGCTCAACCAGGCGGTGCGCAAATTGTCGGCGGCGCTTGCCGCCGGCTGCTCGATCATCATCAAGGGACCGGAAGAAACGCCGGCTTCACCCGCCGAACTGGTGCGCGCCTTCGTCGACGCCGGCCTGCCCAATGGCGCCTTGAATCTGGTCTATGGCACGCCGGCGGAAATCTCCGCCTATCTCATTCCACATCCGGTGATCCGCAAGATCTCCTTCACCGGTTCGACGCCGGTCGGCAAGCAGCTGGCATCCCTTGCCGGACTGCACATGAAGCGGGCGACGATGGAACTCGGCGGCCACGCACCGGTCATCGTCCTGCCCGACGCCGATCTCGACCGTGTCGCGCGCTCGATGGTGGCGGCGAAGTTCCGCAACGCCGGCCAGATCTGCGTCGCGCCGACGCGCTTCCTTGTCGACCATGCGGTCTATGATGATTTCGTGGGGCGCTTCGCCGAGGCAACCCGCCGGATCAAGGTCGGCGACGGGCTTGCCGATGGCACCACGATGGGGCCGCTCGCCAATCCGCGCCGCGTGCAGGCGATGGAAGAATTGGTCCACGACGCCGTCCAGAAAGGCGCCGAACTCGTCACCGGCGGCAAGCGCATCGGCAATTCAGGCTATTTCTTCGAGCCGACCATCCTGTCAAACGTGGGCGCCGATGCCCGCGCCATGAATGAGGAGCCGTTCGGCCCGCTGGCACTGATGACACCGGTGAGTGGTTTGGACGAGGCCCTGGCCGAGGCCAACCGGTTGAACTACGGGCTTGCCGTCTATGGCTTCACCCGCTCGGCGGCGAGCGCCGCGAAAATGTCGTCCGGGCTCGCCAGCGGCATGGTGTCGATCAACCACTATGGCCTGGCGCTGCCGGAGGTGCCGTTCGGCGGCATCAATGATTCCGGCAATGGCACCGAGGGTGGCGCCGACGCGCTGGAGAGCTACCTCAACAGCAAGTTCGTCTCGCACCTGCAAGTCGACTGAGTCGCTGCTGATTATTTCTGTTGGCCGTAGGTTTTGTAACGCCCGCGAATAGCGGCGAGCTCGGTGCCCTCGATCAGCACCGGCGTGCCGGCGCTGCGCGCCAGCAGATACTGCCGCGCCAGGGTTTCGAGCTTGATGGTGCGGATGAGCGCCATGTCGAGATCCACGCCGAAGGCGATCATGCCGTGGTTGGCGAGCAGGCAGGCCGAGCGGTCCTTGAGCGCTGCGACGGCAACCTTCGCCAGTTCGCTGGACGCAAACAGCGCATAGTCCGAGCAGCGCACATCGTCCCCGCCGAAGCCCGCGACCATGTAGTGGAACAGCGGCAACCCTTCGCGCAGGCACGACAGCGCCACGCAATGGTCGGGATGGGCATGGACGACGGCGCCGGCCTCGGGAAAGGCCTTGTAGATCTCGGCATGCATTTCCCATTCGCTCGACGGCCGGAACGCGCCGTCCCAGGATCCATCGAGCTGCATTGCCACCATCTGCTCCGGCAGCAAGGCGTTCGAGGCTATTCCGGTCGGCGTGATCAGCATGCCGTTTTCGGTACGCAGGCTGATGTTGCCGGTGGTGCCGACGTTCAGCCCATTGGCATCCAGTGTCTGCGTCGCGGTGATCAGCTTGGTGCGCGCCATTTCGACTTCCATCACGATGCTTTCCCCGTGGTCGGCCTTGTCGGTGGCCATGTATCGATTGCCGGCGCAATAGTGCTCGGACGCGTCATATCTTGCAGAACGTCGGTGAAGATGTTGGCCCCGCCGAGCTTTCCCGATTTCAGCATCAGCGCCAGCGGATCGGAAGGCAGGCCGGGGAGGTGGGCGATGGCGCGCGACAGTCCTGGGCCTTCATAGGCACCCATGGCGATCCGGTCGATGCCGAGCGCCTTGACCACCGAACCGGCCGTCTCGCCGCCGGCGACAACCAGCCGCCGCACGCCAAGCTCGCGCACCAGAATCTGTGCAATCCCGGCCAATATCGCTTCGGCCCTTGCCGCCACCGTCTCCCGGCCATGCGCCTCTTGCAGCGCCTCGACCGTTACCTGTGGGGCGGTCGTCGCGATGGCGATCATCGCATCGGGCAAATGCCGCTCGGCAAAGGCACGCGCCTCGGCGACGACGTCATCGCCTGCGAAGGCGCTGGCCAGATCGATCGTCAGCAGCGGATTGCTCTGCGCAAAACGTTCGAGCTGTTCGATGGTGCGGTCGGCGACACTGCCGGCCAGCACCATCGCCGGTCCGTTCACCGCCGGCAGGCTGGCCGCAACGAGATCTCCGGTCTTCAGCAGTCCATGCGCCAGCCAGGCCGGCGGCAGATGTGCCGCGACCGAGGAATTGCCGGTCATCAGGGGCAGGTCGAAGGCGGCTTCCGCGATCGCCGCCAGGTCGCGCTCGCGGATCGTGTCGGTGATCAGCAGCGTCTCGCCACGCGCACTTTGCTCTCGTATCGTATTGCGGATGGCCTCGGTGCCGGCATCGACAGTGAGACAGGGCACCAGCCCAACCCTGCCCTTGCTCTGCGCCTGCAACACACGAACCAGATTGGAATCGGTCATCGGTGTCAGCGGATCGAAGCGCTTGGGCGACTCAGCCAAGAGCTGGGCGCCGCCGAACATATGTCCCTGATAGACGGTGCGGCCGGTTTCGCACAGCGCCGGGGTGAACAGCGTGACGCCGCCACCAAGCCTGTCGAGCAGCGCCTCGGCGCAGGGGCCGATATTGCCGGCCGGAGTCGAATCGAACGTGGCGCAATATTTGAAGAAGATCTGCCGCGCGCCCGCCTCGGCCAGCCGGTCGGCGGCCTCGAGCACCTGGCGCACCGCATCGCTTGCCGCGATGACGCGTGTCTTCAGCAGGATCACATGGGCAAGATTACCTGAGGGGATCGGCGCCTGCAGCCCGACCGTGCATCCCGTGGAAATGCCGCGCGCCACCAGCATCGAGGCGAGCTCGGTGCCGCCGGTCAGATCGTCGGCTATGGCACCGAAGAGGAGGGAAGGCATCGACGTGGTCATGCGGCCCGTCTCATGTCTGCCCGGCTTATGTCCGCTTGTCTCATGTCGGTGGTCAGGCCATTCGTGGTATCATATACACAGCCCACGCGACGCAGGCGACGCCTGCGCGACTGTAAGAACGGAGAGCGGATGTGACTGCTTCTATCGCGCCGATCGCGCGCGACAATCTGACGACGCGTGTCTACGAGGAGCTTCGCCGCGCCATGATGGAAGGCCGTTTCTGGCCGGGCCATCGCTTCAAGATCCGCGACCTTGCCACCAGCCTTCAGGTTTCCGAAACGCCGGTGCGCGAGGCGTTGATGCAGCTCGTGCGGGAAAAGGGCCTGGAGATGGAGGCCGGCCGTTCGATCACCGTCGCCCAGCTGTCCCTGGCCCAGTATCTGGAACTGCGCAGCATAAGGCTGCATCTCGAAGGCATGGCGGGTGCTGCGGCGACGACACGCATCGAGCCGCGCGAGATCGATCGTCTGGCCGCGGTGCATGACAGGCTGATCGCCGACGAGGACAATGGCCGCTGGTTCGAGGCCGTCCGCGACAATTGGGAGTTCCACCATTCGATCTACCAGGCGGCGCAAATGCCGGAGCTGCTCGCCATCATCGAGGGTATCTGGCTGCGCAACGGCCCGCTGGTGAACTATCAATACCCGCACGCCAGGCCGACCTATGACGGCCGCCACCGGCATCTCGATATCCTCGACGCGCTGCGTGCGCGCGACGAGAACGGCGTGCGCAAGGGCATTCAGCAGGACATGATCGAAGGCGGCCGCCTGCTGGTCAAGGTTCTCGAACGGCTGAACGACGGCGCGGTCACACCCGAGGAGCTGCGCCGCGCGGCGCAGAATGGCCGCCTGGTCTCGGCTGCCGGCTGAACGATCTGTTTCTTCTCCCCACCGCATGGTCGCCGGTTCACGCCACCTGCGCCGCCGCAGCCATGCCGGCTTCGGCCGCCCGCAGGGCAAGGTCGATATCTCCGGCGGTATGCGCGGCACTCAGGAACATGTTGTGCCGGGGATGGAAATAGGCACCTTCGCGCAAGGCGGCCGAGCAGAACGCATCGGCTTTTCTGAACTCGGCATCGCCGTCGAAAAGCACCATCGGCATCGACACCGGACCGGTCTGACGCAGTGACAGGCCATGCTTCTTCGCCGCCGCGCCGAGGCCTGAGCGCAGTCTGTCGCCTGCCGTGGTCATCTGGCTGATCGCGTTGGTGTCGCGCAGCGTCTTGATGGTGGCGATCGCCGCGGCCATGGCGACCGCGCCATACCAGAACGAACCCGTCACATAGACCTTGGTCGCGGCTTCGCGAAACCGGTCGGTGCCGGTGATGGCGGCGAGCGGGTAGCCATTGGCGATCGCCTTGCTGAAGGCGGACAGATCCGGCAGCACGCCGAGCGGCTGCCAGCTACCGGCGAGATCGATGCGGAACCCGGCCCGGACATCGTCGACGATCAGCGCGGCGTCGGCAGCGGTGCAGAGTTCGCGCGCCCGTTTGGCGAAGGCGGCGGTCGGCAATTCCTGGTCGCGGGCAATGTCGTGCCGGAAGGCAGTGACGACGATCGCCGCGAGATCGTTGCCGGCCTGCTCGACCGCTGTCTCCAGGCTGGAGATGTCGTTGTAGTCGAAATGAATCAGGTGTGCGCGGTCCTCGGCGGTGACGCCGGCGAGCGAGGGCGTGCACCACGGCACGGCGCCGTGATACGAGCCACGCGCGACCAGCACCTTGCGCCGGCCGGTACCGGCACGCGCGATCGTCACGCAAGCGGTGGTGGCGTCGGTGCCGTTCTTCTGCAGCATCGCCCAGTCGGCATGCGCGACTGTCTTGACCAGGAGTTCCGCCAGTTCGACCAGCACTTCACCCGGTCCGTTCATCGCATCGCCCAGGCGACGCTGCCGCTCGGCCGCCGCCTCGACGGCCTGGTGATGGTGGCCGAGGATGTTGGGCCCCCAACTGCACATCAGGTCGATGTATTCGCGGCCGTCGACGTCCCATACCCGGCAGCCGTCGGCGCGCTCGAAGAACTGCGGATAGGCCGAGCCGAGATAGCGCGTGGCCATGTGTCCCCACATGCCGCCCGGAATGGCCAAGGCCGCACGTTCGCGCAGCATCTGGTCCTTGGAGTTGATCAGGGAAGGCATCGCGAAGTCTCCGTTCATTGATATATCATATATTGAAATTAACGTTGAAAGAGAAGGATTTGCTGGTCTTCCCTGGGGAAAACGGGGAGGCGGCTGTCCACCTCCCTGTCATCTCTTCGCTCAGTGGCTCAGTTCTGCCAGTGGCAGGTTGCAGCAGGCGCTGTAGCGCACGCCCTTGACGTCCGACTTGTAGGCCAGGATCAGGTTCGGGCTGACCAGCGGCAGGATGATCCTGTCCTTGATCATCTCTTCACCGGCCTGGTGCCAAAGCTTGGCGGCCTCGTCGCCGCTCGCTGCCAAGGCTGCCTTGTAGAGGTCTGCTTCCTTCGGGTTGAGCACCGACGGGTCGCGTTCGGCCCCCGCGCGCCGCGACCAGGGACTGCCCTTGGTCATGGCGAAATAGTCGACATATTGCGAGGTGCCGTAATAGTCCGGCGCGTAGAACACCGCCGTCATCGGAATGCCGTCGCCATTGACGCGCTCGCGCCAGTTGGCGAAGGGGATCGGCTGCAGGTCGAGCTTGATGTTGATCTTGGCCAGATCCTGCTGAACCTTCTGCATCAGCAGCGACAGGTCAACGCCGTAGACGTTCATGCCGGGGAATGCCGCTTCCATCTCGAAGCCGTCGGCGTGGCCGGCCTTGGCCAAAAGCTCCTTTGCCTTGGCGACGTCATAGGGCTGCGCCTCGAAGCCCGAGCCGCCTGGGAAGCCGAGCGGGATCGGCGCGCTGATCAGCTGGCCCTCGGAACCGATGGTGAAGTCGAGGATGCTCGGGCGGTCGAGGCCGAGCGAGATCGCCTCGCGCACCTCGGGCGTCAACGGAACCTTGTTGGCCTTGGCGCCCGGCGACAGCGCCACATAGATGAAGTTGTAGGACGGCACGGTCTCGATCTTGACGTCGCTGCCCGTCATCGTCTTGGCCGTATCGGGGTCGATCTGCATGGCGATGTCGGCGGTGCCGCTCTGCAGCATCTGCGCCTGCGCCACTGCATCCTTGGTCTGCCGGATGACGACTTCGCTCAGCGCCGGCGCGGTGCGCCAGTATTTGTCGTTGCGTGCCAGGCGCAGTTCCGAGTTGGGCTCATAGGACTTGAGCACGAACGGCGCGCTGCCGGCCGAATGCGCCAGGAACCAGGCCTCGGCATTGTCCGTGGTCGAAGCGTCCGCATCGGCCTTGGCGCCGGCTTCGGAAGCGACCTTGCTGTTGACGACCGCCGTGTAGGGCGCCGCCGAGATGTTGAGGAATTCCGAGCTCGGCGCCACCATCTTGACGACGACCGTATGCGCGTCCGGGGTCTCGATCGAAGCCACATTGTCCATCAGGAACGAGGCGCTGCCCTTGAGGTTCTTCAGCCGCTCCCAGGACCATTTCACGTCCTTGGCCTCGACCGGCGAGCCGTCGGAGAATTTGGCGGCCGGGTCGAGCGTGAAGGTGAAGCTGGTCTGGTCGGCATTGCCTTCCCACTTCGACGCCAGCAGCGGGATCAGCTTGTTGTCCTTGTCGAGCGTCAGCAGCGATTCATAGACGCTGGAATTGTAGATCTGGCAGGTGTCGCAGAAGGCGCGGTGCGGATCGAGCGAGTTGAGGTCGATGTTGCGCGCGATGACCAGCGGCTTGCTGTCCTGCGCGAACGTCGCCGGTGCCCAGAACGCGCTGGTCGCCAGCAGCACGGCTGCCAGCATCGTCGTCCTGGTCTTGTGTCTTGGTAGGATGGTCATGTCAGTTCTCCCATTTTCTTGTCGGATCTTTGTGGCAATGCGTTCGCTCTACCCGCCCACCTCGGTGAGGGATTGAAGCGCGGCCTTGAGCTTTTCAGCGCCGCCCAGTGCGGCCCGGTTGAGCGGGGCCGATACGACGGGAGCCGAGAGACTTCCCGTCACATGCAGGATCTCGTGGTCGAGATAGTCGAACACGCGGTCCTGAATCTCTTGTGTCAGTCGTCCGCCAAGCGACAGCCCGCGCTGCACCTGCTCGACGACGGCAACCCGGTTGGTCTTGCGGATCGAGGCTTCCACCAGCGGCCAGTCGAGGCCGGTCGGGTCGAGGCTGCGCAGGTCGATGATCTCGGCATCGATGCCGCTCTCCTCGACGACCTGTCTGGCGACGCCAACCATGCTGGCCGTGGTCAGCAACGTGCAGGCACTGCCGGGCCTGACGATCTTGGCCTTGCCGAGCCGCACGCAGAAGCCACGGTCATCCGAAGGCACAGGCCCCTCGCTTGGGAACAGTTCGACATGCTCGATGACGACGACCGGATCGTTGCATTTCAACGCCGAATTCATCAGGCCGACATAATCGAAAGGCGTCGTCGGCGCGACGATGCGCCAGCCGGGGAACAGCGCGAACAGGCCGGACGGATCGCCCGAATGCTGCGAGCCGTAGCCTGTGTGCGGCGAGACGCGGACCCTGAGCACGATCGGCACCGGAAAGCCGCCGCCGAACATGTGCCGCACCTTGCTGACCGCGTTGAACAACTGATCAGCTGCCACCAGGCAGAAGTCGCCGAACATGATCTCGACGATCGGCCGCAAGCCGCACAGCGCGGCGCCCAGCGCCACGCCGACAAAACCGTTCTCGGCGATCGGCATTGCCAGCACGCGCTCCGGCCAGCGCTCCAGCGCACCCTTGGTGGCGCCGGAAACGCCGCCGCGCAGCCGGTGCACGTCCTCGCCCATGACGATGATGCGCGGATCCTGCTCCATGGCGCGGGCAATCACCTCGGACGCGGCAACCATGAACTTGACCGGTTTGGTCTCGGCCGGCGGCACGTCCTCGATCTCAAGGAAACGCTCGTCCTGCAGTTCCGTGAGGTCGCCGCGGATCTGGGTGTCGACGTCGCTGGGGTTTGGCCACAGATGGTCGGGGATGCGCAGCGCGTTGCCGCTCATCTCGGTCAGCGAATCGGCGGCGGCGTTGACCACCTCCATGACGCTTTGGTCGAGTACGGCGAGCTCGGAGGCCTTGAGAATGCCCATAGACTTCAACCGCACCGCCATCGTTGCAAGCGGGTCGCGCGCTTTCCAGATGTCTTCTTCGGCCCGTGTGCGGTAGCCGAACTCGCTGCCCGGACGCGCGCCGCTCTGATGCAGAAAGCGGTAACAGAGCGCCTCGACCAGCACCGGGCCGCCGTCTTCCTCGATCGTCCGGCGCGCTTCGCGCATGGCGTGGTGGACCGCCACCACATCCATGCCGTCGCATTCGATGCCGCGAAAGCCCAGCATCGGCCCGCGGGAAGCCAGCCGCGTTTCGCGCGTCTGCTCGTTGATATGCGTCGAGACGGCATAAAGATTGTTTTCGGCGAAGAAGATCACCGGCAGCCGGTAGAGCGCGGCGATGTTCATCGCTTCATAGGCCGGCCCGGCCATCATCGTGCCGTCGCCGAAGAAGGCGACCGAAATGTTGCCGGTGCCGAGCAGTTTGTCGGCAAGCGCATAGCCGGCGGCGTGCGGCAGGTTGCCACCGATGATGGCGCTGGTGCCCGGAATTCCGGAGGCGTCGTTGCGCATATGCATCGAGCCGCCGCGGCCGCCGCAATAGCCGGCGCTCAAGCCCATGATCTCCGCCATCAGGCCGCGCACCGAGCCCTGCATGTCCGGGTTGAAAGCGTCGTGCAGCGGGTCGAACCCGCGAGGCGTCTGCGCGTTGACCAGCTTGGCCAGCACCTGGTGGTGGGCGCGGTGGGTGCCGTTGATGCGGTCGCCGGTGCCGAGCACGGACATGGCGCCGACCGCCGTTGCCTCTTGCCCGATGCTGGCATGCGCCGGACCGTGCACCAGCCCGGCATTGGCGAGATCGAGCACCTTTTCCTCGAAACGGCGGATGAGCAGCATCTGGTGATACCAGCGCACCAGGCTCGAAACCTCGGCGTTGTTCCAGTCCGATTGGTCGACGTCAAGCCGCAACCAGGGCGCCGATGGCTGGATCGATGTCTGCTGGACCATGTCAGCTATTTCCGTTCTGGTAGATGATATATCAAATATTTTCTCAGTCGATTGGGCCGATCATTTTTCCGGGCACGACACAATTAGAAGTCCGCGCGTAAATGGAATTAAATTTCATTTTATGCGCGAAGCCGAGACTATGCCGGGACGGCGCCGTTCCGCAAGAGGGAATTTTGAGAGGATGCCGGGCCGTTCCAACCCTGGAATTGGAACGCGAAGCGGCGTCTGGGCGAAGGCCATCTTGCCGCAATGAGGCGCGCAAATCGGCGAGAGGTCCAGCTGCTATCGGTCCGCCTGATGCTGGAAGAACTGCAAAAACAGTTCCCGCTCTGTGGTGATGTCGAGCTTCTCATAGATGCGCCGGCGATGGTTCTTGACGGTGCCGACGGTGATGCCGAGGCGCTCGGCGATATTCGCCGTCGGGTGACCGGCGAGGATCAGCTGGACCAGTTCGCGCTCGCGCAGCGACAGCTCCGGCCACAGGCTTACCGGGATGGTCGGCTCTTGCCGGGGCGAGGCGCCGGGACCGGTCGGCGCCGACGTGCGCGAGAACTCGGTTCCGCGGGCCTTGATGTCGAGCGCGTGCAACGCCTCGAACACTGGCAGCCGCTCGTCCAGCAGCGCGATCTCGCTGTCCTTGAATGCGGTGGTCGAGCGGTCGAGGAATATGCCGAGACACCAGTCGCCGCCATCGGCCAGCATGATGCCGACCTCGTCGCAGATTTCCGACTGCGCCAGGAAGCCGGCTATGTACTGGCCGCGCTTGGCCTCGTCGTCGGCAAGCCGCTTCAGCGGCATGATGCCGAGCCTGCGCTCGCGCCGCCACGAGGCATAGAACGGGTCGAACACGTAGTAGCTGGCGAGATAACGCTGCACCATCTCATCCGAGAAGCGCCGGTGCTTGACGAATTCCGGCGTCTGCGTCGCCGAATAGCGCGTCACGGTGACGAGGTCGTGCTCGATGTCCGCGCCGATCAGGTCGATCAGGCAGTCGACATGCCTGTCCGTGCCGGTGGCGGCGATCGCTCTGGCGAGCGGCGCCCAGATATTGCCCATGCGCATGCCCCTCTCTCGGCGATCTCAGCCCAACCGTCATTGTGTCTTTAGGCATATGGCGCGATGCCGCTCGTCGAATCTAGCCTAGCGTCAACCTAGACCAGATCCCGAGGCGACCGTGACCCAACCCAACCTCACCGCCCCTATCATCGGCAATCCAATCGTCATCGGTATCGACGCCGGCGGCACCATGACCGACACGATCCTTGTCGATCAGGACGGCCACTTCAAGATCGGCAAGTCGGCGACGACACCGAAGAACGAGGCCGAGGGCTTCCTGGCTTCGGCCGAGGACGCGGCGGACGCCTGGGGCATCTCGCTGGAATCGCTGTTTTCCGGCGTCAACGTCGTGCTCTATTCCGGCACCGGCATGCTCAACACGCTGCTGTCGCGCACCGGGCGCCGGCTCGGCCTGATCACCACCAAGGGTCTTGAAGACATGATCCTGATGGGCCGTGGCCTGCAGGCCTGGGCCGACTATTCCTATGCCGACCGGCTGCATGCGGTCACGCATCACCATCCCGACCCGCTGGTGCCGCGCCGCCGCACCCACGGCGTCACCGAGCGCATCGACCAGTTCGGCGACATCGTGCTGCCGCTCTACGAACACGAGGTTTCCGCCGCCGCCAAAAAACTGATCGCCGACAAGGTCGAGGCGATCTGCATCATGACCATTTTCTCGCACGTCAATCCGGTGCACGAGAAGCGCATCGCCGAGATCTGCCGTGAGGAGGTCGAGAAGGCCGGCGCCGACATCATCGTCTACACCAGCCACGAGGTCCGTCCGGTCATCCGCGAGCAGTCGCGGCTGAACTCGGTGCTGATCGAGGCATACGCCACGTCGCGTGGCCGCAAGCAGCTCAAGGGGATCGAGGATGTCTCGAAGAAGTACGGTTTCAAATATGGCGTGCAGACACTGCTCTCCTTCGGCGGCCTGACCTCGATCAACCATCCTCGCCTGCATGAAACCATGATCTCCGGCCCGATCGGCGGCATCCTCGGGGCTGCCTATGTCGGCAAGCTGATCGGCAATGACTCGCTCATCTGTTCGGACATGGGCGGCACCTCCTTCGACATGGGCGTCATCACGCGCGGCCAGACGCGGATCGAGAACGAGCCGTTGATGGACCGTTTCAAGCTCAACGTGCCGACGCTGCATCTCGACACTATCGGTGCCGGCGCCGGCATGATCCTCAAGGTCGATCCACTGACCAAGAAGGTCTCGCTCGGACCGGAAAGCGCCGGCTCCGACCCCGGACCGATCTGTTTCGATCGCGGTGGCACCGAACCCACCATCGCCGATTGCGACGCCATTCTGGGACGCCTCAACCCGCACTACTTCCTTGGCGGCAAGGTCGTGCTGCAGGTCGAAAAGGCCCGTCGCGCCTTCCAGGAGAAATGCTCCGACATATTGGGCGTCGGGCTGGAGGAAGCCGCCGAAGGCATGATCGACATGCTGGAATCCGACGCCAACAACGCGCTGCGCCGCGTCATCTCGGGCCAGGGCATCCATCCGTCGGAGTTCACTCTGCTCTCTTACGGCGGTTCGGGTCCGCTGCACCTGGCCGGCTGTTCGCGCGGCATCGGCTTCAAGGACATCATCACCTTCCAGTTCGCCGCCGCCTTCTCCGCCTTCGGCTGCACCACGGCCGATTTCATGCGCCGCCATTCGGTGTCGACGCAGCACGACATTCCCTCGCGCGCCGACGAGGCGACGCTTGCCGGTTTCGGCGCCAAGGTCACCACGGTGTGGAACGATCTGACCAAGGCGGCGGTCGAAGAGATGATCGCCGACGGCCATGCACGCGAAAAGATCAGGACCGTGCCGTTCCTGATGATGCGCTACACCGGCCAGCTCGAGGACGTCGAGGTCATGGCGCCGCTTGCCGAAGTCAATTCGGCCGACGACATGCGCAAGGTGCTCGATGAGTTCGAGGCGGTCTATGCCAAGGTCAACCACCGCGTGTCGCGCTATGGCGAAGCCGGCTTCACCATCACGGAACTCGGGCTGATCGCCACCGCCGACAAGGTCAAGCCGGTGCTGCTCAAGCGGCCGCTCGGGTCCTCCAATCCGGCTGCTGCCCAAAAGGGCGTGCGCGAGGCCTATATCAGTGGGCGCTGGCACAAGGCCAATCTCTACGAGATGGATCTGCTGCAGCCGGGCCATGAAGTGATCGGCCCGGCCATCATCGAACATCCCGCCACCACGCTCGTCGTCCATCCGCAAGACCGTGTCTTCGTCGATGAATGGACGCTGCTGCACTACACCCACGCTTGAGAGGGCGATCGCCATGTTGGACAAACCTGCCTCGGCCCTGCGCCTTCGCGAAAGACTGCTCGATTCTGAGCGGCTGATGGAAGAGACCGGCTGCTATGACGGCATCACGGAACTCACCCTGCGCAACCAGGATCCGCTGAAATTCGAGACGCTGCACACCAAGCTGCGTGCCTATTGCGTCTCGGCCCGCGAAATGGCCCGCCGCATCTCGGCCTCGCCCGGCGTGCGCGAGGTCGGCGAAATGGTGGTCGCCATCTACACGCCCGAGGGCGACGCAATCGCGCTCTCCAACGGCATCATGGTCCATGTCCATACGATGAGTCGTTTCATCAAATGGATGATCAAGAACAATTACGAGGAAAACCCGCGCATCCGCGAAGGCGACATCTTCGCCAACAACGACGCCTTCATCGGCACCGTGCAGGTGCCCGACGTGATGGACGTGGTGCCGATCTTCCATGAAGGCACGCTGGTCGGCTGGGCCGGTGCCGTCTGCCACGAGCTGGAAGCCGGCGGCATCACGCCCGGCGGCGACGTCTGCCTGGCCCAGGAGCGCTTCACCGAAGGCCTGTTCGTCTGCGCCGAGAAGATCGGCGAGAACGACGAGATCCGCCGCGACTATGTCATCCGCTGCGAGCGCAATCTGCGCATGCCGATTTACTGGGTGCTCGACGAAAAGGCCAAGGTCGCCTCCTGTATCGACATGCGCGAAAGCGTCAAGCAGCTGATCTCCGAGATCGGCCTCGACTACTGGATGAAGGTGTCGAAGGAGTTCATCGAGGAAGGCCGCCGCGCGCAGCTTGCCCGCACCCGCCAGCTCACCGTGCCCGGCATCTATCGCGGTCACACCTTTTATGGCCACGTCACAGCCGGCAAGCCCGGCTTCCAGCTGCTCGGCGATCCGGATTGGCTCTACAACATCCCGATCGAGATGGAGATCACCACCGACGGCAAGATCACCATGGACTTCGAGGGCACCCAGCCCTGGGGTTATCACTCGATGAACTGCACGCCGGCCGGCATGGATGGCGGCATGTTCGTCACTTTGACCCAGCACATGAATTTCGAAGGCCTGGTCAACGACGGCGCCTGGATGGCGACCGAGCTGAAATTGCCGCATGGCACCTGGACCAATCCCGACAACGAGATGGTGGCGACCGCCACCTCATGGGCGTTGTTGCTGCCGGCCTATGGCGTGTTCCAGCGGCTGCTGTCGCGCAGCTTCGTGGCGCGCGGCTTCGTCGAGGAGGCCTTCGTCGGCCAGGTCAACAGCCCGATGATCGAGATGGGCGGCGAAAGCCAGTACGGCACACCGTTCGGCATGGCGCATTTCGAATGCGCCGCCGCCGGTTCCGGCGCGCTGGCGATCAAGGATGGTCTCGACACCGCCTATGTCGGCTGGAACCCGGAATCCGACATGGGCAACATCGAGGTCTGGGAACAGTCGATGCCGATGGTCTATATCGGCCGCTCGATCGTCCCCAACTCGGGCGGCGCCGGCAAATATCGCGGCGGCTGTTCCTTCGTCTCGACCTGGCTGATCAACAAGACCTCGCATTTGCGGCTCCACACTTCGGAGCACTCCTCGCGTGTGTTCGACAATGGCGGCATGTGCGGCGGCTATCCGGCACCAACCTGCCAGAAGCACCGCGCGGTGCGCAATTCCAACATCCACGAACTGGCGGCCAGGGGCCAACCGCTGGCGCATGCGCCCGGCATCGACCCGCATGTCTCGGACTATGAGAAGAACATCGGCGGCGACCATGTCGTGGTCGAAGGCCCCTACATCACCTCGCCGCACAAATCCGGCGATATCTTCAGCCATTCCTACAATGGCGGCGGCGGCTATGGCGATGTGCTGGAGCGCGATCCGATCAAGACGGCCTGGGATGTCGAGAACGGGTTCCTGACCCGCGAAGCGGCGGACCAGGTTTTCGGCATTGTGCTGAAGGATGATGCCGACGGTTATCCCACGGCCGATATCGACGCTACGGTCGAACGCCGTGCCGCCATGCGCAAGCAACGTTTGGCTAAGGCGATCCCGGTTTCGGACTGGATCGCCGCCGAGCGTGATCGTGTCGAAAAGGCCGACTTCGCCCCCGAGGTGAAGAAAATGTATGCCAGCGCGATCAAGCTGTCGTCGCGCTTCACCAAGGATTTCAGTGATTTCTGGAACGTCGATGCCAGATCGATCTTCACGCCGGGAGCAAAGCCATGACCTCATACAGCAAGGAAGTCATCCGCGATCTGGCGGCCGGCCAACTGCCCTGGCCGCAGACCCGGCGCATCATGAGCGCCTACAAGGACGATGACCGCTTCTTCAAGATGGTCGCTGTCTACCAGGATCGCGTCGCCTGGAAGGACCCGATCCTGCTGCCGGTCTCCGACCACCTGTTCATCTGCCAGAGTGGCGACGAGCGCGTCACCCGTTGCGAATGCGGTCATTCCTTCGGTGACTACCGCAAGAACTGGAAACTGAACGCAGCGATCAACGTCCGCAACACCGAGGAAGCGCTGCGCGAGATCTATCCGAACAGCGATCTTCCCGATCCCGAATGGATGGAAATCCGCGAATTCATATGCCCGCAATGCGGCACGCTGCACGAGGTCGAGGCTGCGGCACCGGGCTACCCGATCGTGCATGATTTCGAACCCGACCTCGAAGGTTTTTATCGCGAATGGCTGGGAAAACCGCTCCAGGGAAGCTGATGTTGTGAACCGCGTCGCAGGCAAGGTAGCGCTCGTCACCGGGGCCGGCATGGGCCTCGGGCGGGCCGCTGCGTTACTGCTTGCGGCCGAGGGAGCCAAGGTCGTTACCTCTGACATTGACGAGATGGCCGCCCGCGAAACGGCGGGCCTGATCGATCAGAGCGGCGGCGAAAGCCTTTCTCTTCGCCACGACGTTTCGAACCCCGACGACTGGCCACAGGTGATGGCGGCGGTCGAGCAAAAATTCGGGCGGCTCGACGTGCTGGTCAACAATGCCGGCATCGCCATTGCGAAAAACATCGAGGACACCTCGCTGCAGGAATGGCGGCGCACCATGGCCGTCAATCTCGACGGCGTGTTCTTCGGCTGCCAGCAAGGTATCGCCCTGATGAAGCAATCGGGTGGCGGCTCGATCATCAACCTGTCCTCCATCGACGGCATCATCGGCGAGGCCGATCTCGCCGCCTACTGCGCCTCCAAGGGCGGCGTGCGCACGCTGACCAAGGCGGTCGCGGTGCACTGTGCCGAGCAGCGCTATGGCATCCGCTGCAACTCCATCCACCCCGGCTACATCTGGACGCCGCAGACCGAAAACTATCTGCGCGATCTCGGCACGCTCGACCAGGAAAAGGCCAAGGCGCTGGCCCGTCATCCCATAGGCTTCCTCGGCGAGCCCAACGACATCGCCTACATGGTCCTCTACCTCGCTTCGGATGAATCGAAATTCGTCACCGGCTCCGAAATGGTCGTCGATGGAGGCTATCTTGCCGTGTGAATCTCAAATCCTCTCGGGCCTGCTTGCCCGCACCAAACCGTTCGGAGACCAAGCCTGATGACAAACCTTTCCGGCCGCAGCGCGATCGTCACCGGCGGGTTCTCCGGCATGGGCTTCGCCATCGCCACGGCGCTGGCCGAAGCCGGCGCCAATGTCGCTGTCGGCTCCTACATCGCGCCCGCCGGGACCGACAAATCCGATGCCGCCTATTATCCCGGCGTGGACGAAATCGAGCGCGTGCGTTCGGCCCTTGCCGCCCACGGGGCCAGGGTCCACGCAGCCCATCTCGACGTCCGCGACAGCGATGTCACCACCCGTTTCGTAGCGGATGCCGTAGCGGCTATCGGACCCGCCGATATTCTGGTCAACGCCGCCGGCACCACCGCCGAACAGCCGGTCTGCGGCCATTCCGACGCGCTGTGGGACAAGATCGTAGACACCAATCTCACCGGTGCCTTCCGCGCCACCCGCGCCGTGCTGCCGGGCATGATCGAGCGCGGCTGGGGCCGCATCGTCAACATCGGTTCGACCGCGGCTTCCGTCGGCTGGAAGGACAATCCGGCCTACTGCGCGTCCAAGGCCGGCCTTCTCGGGCTGACCCGCTGCGTTGCGCTGGAAGGGGCGGCGCATGGCGTCACCTGCGTCATGATCAGCCCGACCTGGGTCGAGACCGAACTAATGCGCCGCAATGTGACGCAGGTCGTCGAGCGCGAAGGCAAGGGGCGCACCGCGGAGGAGGCGATGGCCGAAATCGCCAGGGGCAACCCGCAGCAGCGCATGCTGCAGCCGCAGGAGATCGCCGCTCTCGCCGTGTTCCTGTGCTCGGATCTGGCCAAGGGCATCACCATGGAAAACATACAAATCACCGGCGGAGCACTGTGGTAGCGTTCTTGCGGGATGGTTGCGGTCTTCATGGGAGGAGGCCGGCATAAGGTAAGGAAAAAGTCCAACCGACAGGGGAACTGATATGAAAAAGACCAATGTCTTGAAAGGCGCCGGCATCGGGCTGGCACTTCTGCTTGCAGCCAACACGCAGGGGCGAGCCGCCGAACTCGGCGCCAAAGACGAGCCGATCAAGCTCGCCATGCTCGAATGGACCGGCGCCCATGTCTCCACCCACATCGCCGGCCAGTTGCTCGAAAAGATCGGCTACAAGGTCGAATACGTTACCGCCGGCAATTTCCCGCAATTCTCCGGCCTTGCCGACGGCTCGCTAAGCGCCTCGGTGGAGATCTGGCTGAACAATGTCGGCGACATCTATCCGAAGGTGCTGGCCGAAAAGAAGATCGAGGACATCGGCAAGCTCGATCTCGAAACGCGCGAAGGCTGGATCTACCCGAAATTCATGGAGACGGTCTGCCCCGGCCTGCCCGACTGGTCGGCGCTGACCAAGCCCGAATGCGTGCAGGCATTGTCGACGCCGGAGACGGCGCCCAATGGCCGCTTCCTCGACTATCCGGCCGACTGGGGTTCGCGGGCCGCGACCATCCTGGCGGACAATTCGATGCCTTACACCGCAGTTCCGGCAGGGTCGGAAGGCGCGCTGGTGGCCGAGCTCGAATCCGCCGAGGCCGCCAAGTCGCCGCTGGTCATGATGTTCTGGGGTCCGCACTATGCGCTCGCCGAAAACGACGTCGGCTGGATCAAGATGCCGCCGTGCAAGGAGCAGACCAACGAGCATTGCATCACGCCGCCCGATGTCGACAAGATCGTCTGGTCCGGCTTCGGCGCCAAATGGCCTGCAGCGCTTGCCTTCCTCAAGTCCTTCAAGATGGATGCCACCGAACAGCAGAAGATGATGCTGGCCGTCGACAAGGACGGCAAGGATCTCGACGCTGTGGTCAAGGAATGGGTCGACAAGAACGAGGCTGTCTGGAAGCCCTGGGTGGACGCGGCCAAGGGATAGACGGCCCGATGTCCCGCCGTTTGGGCGGGGGTCGATTTGCCAGCCCGGCTCCGCGTCGATGCGTAGCCGGGTGCTGGTCGATTGAGGGCTTAATGCAATGACCGCCGCGCCGATCAAGCTGGCCTGCCGCAATGTCTGGAAGGTCTATGGGCGCCGCCCGGCCTACTATTTCGATTCGCGCGGCTACATCATCGAGCCCGATGCGTTGGCCGAGCGGCTGCGCTTGGAAGCGCATCTGCCTGCCGTGGTCGATGCCACGTTCGAGGTCGCGACCGGCGAGATCTTCGTCATCATGGGGCTTTCCGGCTCCGGCAAGTCGACGCTGGTGCGCTGCCTGTCGCGGCTGGTCGAGCCGAGCGCCGGCGAAATTCTGCTCGACGGCCAGGACCTGCTGAAGGCCACCGGCAAGGAGCTCATCGAACTGCGCCGCCACGCCATGGGCATGGTGTTCCAGAATTTCGGCCTCCTGCCGCATCTCACCATTCTGGGCAATGTGGCGTTTCCGCTGAAGATCCAGGGCAAGCCGGTGAAGGAACGCGAAGCCCGCGCCCGCGAGATGATTGCGCTGGTCGGGCTCAAGGGCCGCGAGGCTTCGTTTCCGCATCAGCTTTCAGGCGGCCAGCAGCAGCGCGTCGGCATCGCCCGCTCGCTCGCTGTCGGCCCGGAACTGTGGTTCCTCGACGAGCCGTTCTCGGCGCTCGATCCGCTGATCCGCCGGCAGATGCAGGACGAATTCCTGCGCCTGCAGCGCATGCTGAAGAAGACCATCGTCTTCATCACCCATGATATGGCCGAAGCCTTCCGACTGGCCGACCGGCTCGCCATCATGCGCGCCGGCAAGATCGTCCAGATCGGTCGCCCGGCCGACATCGTGCTCAGCCCGGCCGACGACTATGTCGCCCAGTTCACCGAGGACATGCCCCTGCTGCGCGTCATCAGGGCCGGCGACCTGGCGACGTCGCTGAATGGGGCAGCAGTGCCCGAGGAAAGCGTTGCCGCCGGTGCCAGCCTGGAGGAGCTCATTCCGCGGCTGGCCTCGGGCGTTCGCGCGTTCAGCGTTCCGAGCGAGGGCGCCGGCCCGCCGGCGCTGCTCACCGCCAGCGCCGTGCTTGCCGTGCTGGAGCGGGAACGGACAAGGCGGACCCGGTCATGACGGCGCCGGCCGCATCGTTTCGATCCTCGCCGATGGTCGCAATGGAGCCGGCTCCTCTGCCCTGGTGCGCCTTGATCGCGCTGACCGCGTTGTGTCTTGTCCTCAAGACCGATTTCCCCTGGCTGGTGACGTTTCCCAAGGAATGGACCTTGCCGCTCGCGGCAGGCGTGAACGCGGTCACCGACGCTGTCGTAACCGTCGTCCAGCCGGCGTTCCGGGCCCTTTCCGCCGCCCTCGAAGCGCCGATGCGTGGCGCTCGCCTCGTCCTGGTCTGGCTGCCATGGCCGGCGGTGATGCTGGCGGTCGCGGCGCTCTCCTTGAAATCCAGCGGCATCAGGCTGGCAGTCTTTGCCCTGCTGGCTTTGACCTACATACTGTTGGCCGGCTATTGGCCGCAGAGCATGAGCACGCTGTCGCTGGTGCTGCTCGCCGTGCCGATCTCTACCGTACTCGGTTTCGCGCTTGGCGTGCTTGGTCATATCAGCCCCAGGCTGCGTCCCGTGTTGTTGGGCGCGCTTGACCTGATGCAGACCGTGCCGGCCTTCGCCTATCTCATCCCGCTGCTTCTGCTGTTCGGCTTCGGCCCGGTGGTCGGGCTGATCGCCAGCGCCATCTATGCGACGCCGCCGATGGTGCGCAACACCATGCTCGGCCTCGACCGCGTGCCTTCCGATATCAGCGAGGCCGGCTTGATGAGCGGCTGCACGCGCCGCCAGCAATTCTGGCATGTCGAAGTGCCGACGGCGCTGCCGCAAATCCTCGTCGGCTTCAACCAGACGACGATGGCGGCACTCTCGATGGTCATCGTCGCTGCCATCATCGGCGGCTTCGAGGACATCGGCTGGGAGGTGCTGTCGTCGATGCGCAAGGCCGAGTTCGGCCAGAGCATCCTGTCGGGCCTGGTGATCGCGCTGCTCGCCATCCTCATCGACCGGCTGACCATCGGTTTCGCCAGGGCGCGCCTGACCGGACCGACGGCGGCCATGACTTGGATGACCTTCCGACGGCTGGCAATTGTCCTGGGCCTCGCAGCGGCGCTGGCGATTGCCATTCGCTTCTTGTGGCCGGACGAAACCTTGCTGCCGGCCACGGGGCTGCGCATGCAGGTCGGCGGCATCAATCAGTGGCTTTTGGGCCTCGTGCGCGACTATGCCTGGTTCTTCGACGGCCTGCGCAACGGCGTTCTCTATTGCCTGCTGCTGCCGCTCAGGATCGGCATTTCGGGCGCCGCGGTTCCCGCCATCTGGGGGTTCACCTTCTCGCCGACCGCGAACGCGGCCTATGCCGTCGTCGTCCTGCTCGCCTGCGCCTTGCTGCTGCACCGCTTCAACTGGCGGCCGGCGCTGGCTGTTCTGGTCGCCGGCACGTTGCTCTACACCGGCTTTCTCGGCTTCCCCTGGCCTGTCTTCATCCTCGGCATTGCGCTGCTTGCCTTTCAGGTCGCCGGCCTGCGGCTGGCGCTCTTTGCCGTGGCCGGGTTCCTGCTGATCCTCGTCAACGGACTGTGGGGCGCGCTGGTCCAGTCGCTCTATCTCTGCACGTTGGCGGTGCTGCTTTGTCTTGTCATCGGCGGCGCGCTCGGCGTCTGGGCCGCCTACAGCGAGCGCGCCTCACGCATCCTGAAGCCGGTCTGCGATGCGCTGCAGACCATGCCGCAATTCGTCTTTCTCATCCCGGCGCTGATGTTTTTCAAGGTCGGCGAGTTCACTGCACTGATCGCCATCATGCTCTACGCCATCGTGCCGCCGATCCGCTATGTCGAGCATGGCTTGCGGCATGTCCGGGCCGATGTCGTCGAGGCGGTCGAACAGATGGGCGCGACCCAGGCGCAGACGCTGTTCCAGGCAAAGCTGCCGCTGGCGTTGCCGGTGGTCATGTTGGGGCTTAACCAGACCATCATGGCGGCACTGTCGATGCTCGCCATCGCCGCCCTGGTCGGCACGCGCGATCTTGGACAAGCGGTCTATGTCGCGCTGGGCAAGGCCGATGCCGGCATGGGCCTGATCGCCGGCCTGTCGATCGCCTTTCTGGCGATCCTTGCGGATCGCCTGATCCAGGCGGCGGTGGCCGGACGAGCGACGACCTGATCTCCGCGTTTCCCGCAGGCTGTAAGACAAGGTGACCGGATTTGCCATTGAGCGCAGGGCGCAATAGGTTATATTGCACCGCACAATGGAGACGCCGTTTATTGCACGCCCTTGTTTGCGGAAATGCCGGCTGGCCAATGGCCCGCCGGCCCTGGGTCGCGCTGGCGGGACTCTGAGATGAAGATTCCAAAGTCCTTGCTGGTCGATCCCGACAAGAACTCGGTCTATGGCAGTTTTGCCGTGGCCGTCTCGATCTGGGCGTTTTCCTACTCGGTCATTTTTGGCCAGGTGCTGATCCTGGCCTATTACGCGGTTTGGCTTCCGCTCATCCTGGTCGACTACCGGCGGTTCCTGCGGCAGCTGTCCAGTGCCTGGCTGCCGCTGCTGTTTGCCGCCTATGTCTGCTTCTCGGTCTTCTGGTCGCAGGCGCCTGGTGTCACCGCGAGGACTTCAATCCAGTATTTTTCCCATATTGCCTGCGCCTACGTCGCGGCGCGCACCGTCAGCGTGCGCACATTGACCATAGGCGCCCTGGTCGGGATATTTGTCGTCCTGCTCTATTCGCTGCGGGTCGGAAACTATTCCGAGGACGTTCTCGACGGCACCTACAACTTCGTCGGCGCGTTCGCCTCCAAGAACCAGATCGGCTTCGTCGCCTCGCTCGGCATCTATTTCTGCGTTGTATTCATTGCTTTTTACAGGCGCGGCTGGTTGAGCCTGGTCCTGGCTGTGCCTATCGTTCTGTTATCGGCCTATCTGCTGGTCGTTTCGCATTCCGCGACCTCGATGGCCTCGATACCGGCGGTTCTGGCGCTGGTGGCGCTTCTTGCCATGAGCAAACTTCTGTCACGGCGCTACCGCCGGGTGATCTTCCTTGTCGGCGCCGGCCTGCTGGTCGTGGTTGCCTTCGTCGCCTTGAATCTCGGGCTGATGGACTTCGTCCTTGGCCTTTTCGGCAAGGATTCGACGCTCACAGGGCGGACTTATCTGTGGGAGCAGGGCTGGAACGCGGTGCAGAAAGCACCGATTCTCGGCGTCGGCTATGCCGCCTATTGGGTGCAGGGCTTCGCCGAAGCCGAGCGGCTGTGGAATGAATTCTACATCACCACCCGAACCGGCTTCCACTTCCACAACACCTATATCGAAGCGCTCGTCGAACTCGGCTTCGTCGGGGCGACGCTGGTCTCGCTGCTCATGCTGCGCACGCTCTACGGCCACGTCGCGGCGGTGATCTTCGGGGCATGGCAAGCGGATTCGGTGATCCTCATCGGCGTTATGGTGCTGCTGCTGATCCGCTCCTTCGTCGAGGTCGAGATCCTCAACCCCTACATCATGGGCTCTTTCCTGATGTATTTCAGCTTCTTCAAGCTGGCGCGGCAGCCTGTTACCCGCACGCGCTGGAGCCCCTCCTTCGAACAGGCGGAGGCGGCGAAGAGAGAGGCTGCCTGGCCCAGGCATGTCGGCGGTCCGGCGGTGGCCGACCAGTCATGATCGGGCGTTTCGCGAGCTGAAGTCGGACTCGTGCATCTCGCCCAAAACTGCGCTGCGGTTTTGGACGATATGCATAAAAAAGCAAAAGCTTCAACGCGACGCGCTTAAGGGCAGATGTTCTGCCAGGCATGGTGCTCGGGCGAGAAGTCCATCCCTTGGCGGCATGGAGCATGAAACAGATAGAGCCCCGTACCGATACCGGTACGGGGCTCTGAATCGAAACGCTGGATCGTGCTGGGGGTCGCGGGTTTACTGGCTGGCCATCGGCGCCAGCTTGACCTTGATCACGTCGCCGGGCAGCACCGGGGTATCTTCTTTCGCCGCGATTTCGCTGGTCTTGCCGTCCACGACCCGCACCAGTGCGTAGAGCAGGCTGGATTGCTGGTCGGTGTCGCTGGCTACTCTCGTCGCGGGATCGCTGGCCTGGGCCATCAGGCCTTTCTGCATATTCACCTTCAGCGCGGCCTCGTTCAGGTCGGCTTCGGTCTGCTGCCGGTCGGCGGCGAGGCTTGAACTCAAGGTGTTCTGGGCATCGATGGCGTCCTGCGCGGCCTTGCTGATCGCCTGCTTGGCGGTGAGGATGGCCGTTTCGTAGTCCAGGATCTTGCCCTGCAGGTCGGCGACGGACTGCCGCGAATCCAGCAGTCGGGCGTTGGCGATCAGGCCTTTCTGAGCCAGCGGACCGATGCTGGTGAGTTGCTGCTGTGCCAGGTCGACCTGCTGCTGCTGGTTGACGATCTTCTTCTGCAGCGATTCGATCTCGGACTGCAAAACCCCTTTCAGATCGTCGAGCGCCTCAAGCTTCAGCTTCAGCGCCTTCTGGTCGGAGGTCAGGATCGTCATCTCGTCGGCGACGATGGCTTGCAACCGCGGATCGCCCTCGACCTCCTTCGGCACGTCGAAGCTCGCCTTGCCGGCCATATCGGCGTCGATGCGGGCGCGCCTGACGATCAGCCGAATGCGCTGGTCGTCAGAGATATCGAAGTTGCCCTTGGCGGTGACCAGGTCCTTGCCGAGTTGCGGACCATAGTCGGCGTTTCGCCTGATGCCGCCGGCGACGCTGATCGCCTTCAGCACGGTCAGGTCGGGCACATAGGGAAATTGGCCGGGGTTCTGCACCTCGCCCGAGATGTAGAATGGCCGGAACTGCGCCATTTCGACCGAGGCTTCCGGCTTGTCCGACAAAGCGAGCTTGCGCTGCAGCGCCGCGCCGATCGCCGCGGCGATTTCGGACGTGGTCTTGCCGGATGCCGGCATCTCGCCGGCGAACGGCACGGACAGCGTTCCGGACGGGCCGACCGTGTACTCGCCATTCACCGCCGACCAGTCACGGAATGTGCCTTCGACGGTCTGCCATTCGGCAACGCGGATGGTCAGCTTGTCCTGCGATCCGAGGCGGTATTCGCCGCCGGCGGCGATGTGAGGGATGACCAGCGACACGGCAACGCATGTGGCCAGCAAACGCGCCCGCCGCAGGCGGCCGGAAAACGGGCCGCTGCGAAAGGCTTCGAACATATCTGTTTTCAACTGAACGTTCCGATCCGCTTTAGCCCCATCGCCCGATGAGCTTGCCGCCGCTTGTCTGGCATCGCGGCCGGTCAGTAAGAGCCGCGCGACATCCAGACGGCCGGGACGGTCTTGATGATGATGCGAACGTCCTCGAACAGCGACCAGTTCTCGACATAGTGGCGATCGAAGGCGACGCGGCTGTCATAGGACACATCGTTGCGGCCGCTGACCTGCCACAGGCCGGTCAGGCCCGGGCGGGATTTCAGATAATACACTGCGGAGGTGCCATAGATCTCTAGTTCGTCGCGCACGACCGGCCGAGGTCCGACAAGGCTCATGTCGCCCTGCAGGATGTTGATGATCTGCGGCAGCTCATCGAGGCTGAGTTTCCTCAGGACGGCTCCGACGCGGGTGACGCGCGGGTCGTTCTTCAGCTTGCGGGTCGCTACCCATTCCGCGTTGGCGTCCGGGTTGGTGGCGAGATAGGCGGCCAGCACCTTGTCGCCATCGGGAACCATGGTGCGGAACTTCAGGCAAGGAAAAATCCGTCCGCCGCGCCCGATTCGCCTGTGACCGTAGAAAATCGATCCGCCGTCGGAAAATTTGACGAGCAGAGCGACCATGACAAACAGCGGGCTGAGAGCGATCAAGCCAATCAGTGAACCGGTGATATCGAAACTGCGTTTGAGCAGGCCGCCGATCGGCGGCGGAAAATCAATGTCAGCCTGCGAAAAGCCCGCGGTGGCCGACTTGGCAACGTCCCTCATGCCGTAAACTCCATGCGTTGAACGAATGGTTCGCCGCAAGATACCAAAAAAATGTTGCAGCGCAACACACAATTTACCAACCCGTTGAAATAGTCGCGTCATGAATTGACCAAATAATAAGCTAGACATGCACAAATTTCGGGATATTTAGCATATTTGTGACAATAAACGGGCACAGTCGAAAAAATAAGGACCTTTTTGGGGCGATTTTTGGGCAGGCCTACCTATATGCCGAGATGTGGTGGGCATTAGTGCTTTAGCGCACCATGATGCTTGGGGAAAATCATATAAAATACTACTTAATATTGCCTGGGTTACTCGAAAATGATGACGGCCGGGGACCGGCTTATATCCCGCCGCGTGCATTGCAGCATGGCTGAGTCGATCGCGAAAGCTCAATCAAAAATATCTGGCGTTGCCCTTGCCGCCTACTGCTCGCTTTAATAGAATTGCAAATTATATCTGTCAGAGTTGCGACAGGTAGAAAAGGCCGGAAGCAACCGGCCGAGAGTGGGCGACCTTAACAAGCCCACATGACAAGGGACGGCGCTCGGGTGGGGCAAACGTTAAATATACCCGAGCCGGTTTATGGGCTGTTGGGTATGGCACTTCCAAAATTCATCCTCGGGATGATATTCGCTCTTGCAATCGTCGTCGGCTGGTCCTGGCTGGGCGGTGCGTCGATCGGCACGACGCTGATGCGCGTCATCATCTGCGCTGTTGTCATTCAGGCGGGCTACTTCGTGCTCGTCTATGCCATGATCGCCAGGAGCGCGCCGACGCCTGCCGAGAGGAGTCGCGACGCCGAAAGAAAGCTCAATGCGCCCGAGGTGACCGAAGGCCAGAAGCTGGGCGCCAGGCGAAGCCTGCATTAGGCCGTGTCGATAGTCAGGCGGTGCCGGCCTGAGCTGAATCTCGACAGATCCCAACCTCACTGATGGACCCTCAGGCTACGTCGGCAGCTTCCCTTTCGGATTGCTCGCCCGACAGCATCCTCGACAGTCGGCTGCCGGCGTTTTCCTTCAGCCGCTGATATTGCCCGACTTCGACGATGCGACCGTTTTCCATCGCCACCACCCAGTCGGCGAAAGCGATCATCGACGGCCGGTGCGCAATGGTCAGGATCGTCATCGTCCCGCGCAATCCATCGATCGACCTGGCGATCAGCGACTGGTTCTGCCAGTCGAGCGCGCTGGTCGCCTCGTCCAGGATAAGCAGGGACGGCTTGCGCAGCAGCGCGCGAGCCAAGGCGATGCGCTGGCGTTCGCCGCCCGAGAGCCGCACGCCGCGGTCGCCGACCACCGTTTCGAGCCCGAGGTCGAGCCGTTCGACGAATTCGCCGGCGTGCGCCGAGCGCAGCGCGGTCCACAGATCCTCATCGCTGGCCTGCGGCGCCGCAAGGCGCAGGTTCGCCGCGATCGTGTCATGCAGCAGGAACACGTCCTGCGGCACATAAGCCACCTGGTCGCGCCAGCGGCGGCGGTTGGCGGCATCGATCTCGACGCCATCGACGAGCATCTTGCCGGCGGTCGGCTCGAGCAGGCCAAGCAGCATGTCGGCTATCGTGCTCTTGCCCGATCCGGAGGGACCGATCAGGGCGGTGACCTTGCCGGCCGGCAGGCCGAACGTGATGTCCCTGACCACCATCTTGGCAGGGTCGTCGCCATAGCCGAAGCAGACGCCCCTTACGTTCAGCCCGGTGGCCAGCGACAGCTTGCCGCCTTCGCCGGCTTCGGCACCGTCTGGCTCGCGTTCGGCGTCGAAACGCGCCTGCAGGCTGCGCATCGCGGCATAGGCGGGCAGGTTGATCAGCAGCTGCTGGGCCTGCGTCTGCATGTCCATGAAGCGCGGCGCGATGCGCATGAAAACCAGCAGCAGGACGACGATCTCGGCCAGTGACAGGTTGAAGCGGACCAGCGCCACATAGATGAACAGGCTCAGACCAACAACGCTCGCCACCTGGAACACCGCGGTGCCGATCGTGCTGTTGCGCACATAGTCGACGTTGTCGGCCTTCATCTTTTCGAGCGTCGCTTGCAGCTGCGCGAAATAGGTCGCCTCGACGTTCAGGCTCTTGGCCACCTTGATGCCGCCGAGGAATTCCGAAACCGTCCGGTACTGATCCTGCCGATTGGCCGTCAGAACCCGGCCAAAGGCCGTGGCCCGCGCCCGGAAGGGCCGCAGCGCCACGAACATCAGGACGCCGATGACGACGGCAAACAGCGTCATCACAGGCGAGATGAACACCGAAACCAGCAGATAGCCGGCCAGAAGCACGGCGATCTGCACCAGCATCAACAGCGAGAAGGCAGCGCCCTGGACACGGTCGATATCGCCGGTCAGGGCATGGTCGAGGTCGGAACTGCGCATGCGCGTGAAGACGCCCCACCGTGCCTTGCCGATGCTCTCGAACAGGTTCATGCGCACGCGGTTGATGAAATCGAACAGCAGTCTGGCCATGTAGACCGACTTGAAACGGTTGAACGCCGCCTGCACGGCAACAAGCCCGACCAGCACGCAAAGCACTGTCGTCAACTGCAACGTTCCGTCCGGCGCCAGCCAGCGTACGACTTCATTGTTGGGCAGCTTGACCGCAAAATCTTGATCGGCGCGTCCGACCAGATGCAGCAGCGGCACAAGCAGCAGGATGGAGATGCCTTCGGTCAGGCTGCCCAGGATCAGGAAGAGCAGCGCCGTCCAGGTTCGCCGCCCGCCGATCTGGGCAATGACAGCGCCGAATGCGGCAACGTCTCGAAACAGCGACAGGCGAAGGAGTGAGGACTTCGACATGATTGCTCTCACGCTTGCCGACGACCAGCCGCCAGATCCCCAGCCGCCAGATCCTTTGTGATCAGCTCCACGGCCTCGCCGATCCTGTCGAGGCCGGTCGGGACTTCGAGGCGGCGAACGCCGACATGGTCCGCGAGCCGCGCGCATTGCCGAAGATGCATCTCCGCAAAATCGTTGGGCAGGGCCGCGCGGCCGAACCGTGTCACATAGGAGAACTTGATGATGGCCGGCAGGGCCGCGATGCCTGGCAAGTGCGTGATGTCAGCTTTTTCACCGCGCTCCAGGATATAGATCCTGGTCGCGGGCACCCTGTTGCCGGAAAAGCCGCCATTCAGCCGATGCTGCATCTTGTCGATTGCCGGATGCACTTGCGGCCGCACCTCCGCTTCCCCTAGCGAAATCGCCGCCGCGGCGTCGGCCGCCAGCTTGATCTGCGGAAAACCCGGAACGATCATCGGCTCACGCGGATTGGCGAGGTCGAGGGCCACCACGTCATCGGTAAGCAGGTCATGTCCGGCCCGGATCATCGCGCTTGCCGTCGTCGACTTGCCGGCACCCTTGTCGCCCATGAAGATGGCGCTCGTGCCGGCGACCGCAATGGCGCTGGCGTGCAGGACGAGCAGACCGCGCCGGTGCAGCAGCAGCGCCATGACCGGGCCGAGCAGCGGAAACGCGATCAGCGCGTCGTCGACGCCGGGCGCCGGCTCGACGTCGATGCGGCAGCCATCGCTGATCAGGAACGCGCCGACGGCATGCCACGCCAGATATTGCCGGTCGGGTTCGAAGCGAAAATCGGTCGCGGCTTCAGAGGCGGGTTTCTGCAGGTCGATCGGACCGACGGCGATCACCACATCCGCCGCCCCCGGCGCTGCCGGCTCCAGTTCGGGCAACGTCACCTCGGACGCTATGGTTAGACCATAGGCCCGGTAGAAGCGGCGTTCTCTCACGGCCCGGCCATGCGGACGGGGATGATCACTGTATGCGGCGAGCGGCTCGTTTCGCGGCATCATGCGGCACTCCCGCTATGCTGGACCTGCCGCAGCCAGAGCGACAGCGACGCCGAGCGCCAGACATACTGGACATCCAGAGGCGCCGGCTGATCGGGTTGGCGCAGCAGCCGCGCATAGGCAGCACTCACCTGAGGCAGATTGACGTAGGGCGCGATACGGCTCGCATCCGAGATCAGCAGCTGTTCCAAGAGGTCACGATGGTTGCGCAGCATGCCGTTGACGAGATTGGCGGTAAAATCGATCTTGTCGCGTCGCCACTGAACCGCCGCCGGCAGGACGCCTTCCATGGCGCAGCGCAGCACATAGCGGCCAAAGCCGTGGCTCAGTTTCTCCTCGCCCGGCAGCGCCAGGCAGAACTCCACCAGCGGCTTGTCCCAGAACGGATAGCGCGGCTCGACGCCGAAATTGGCCGCGGCCTTGTCGAGCACCTCGAAAGCATGCGGGACATAGCCGTTCGACAGGATCCAGCGATGGCTCAAGGCGTCGCTGGCCTGGACGCCGGGCGGCATAGTGCCGGCCCGGTGAAATCGGTCGACAAGCTCGGTGCGCCTGGCCAGATCCGGATTGATCAGGTCGCGCCAGCTTCGGCCGCGCGGGGCCTGCGCCGGCTTGCGGATCCTGTTCAGGACGCGGTTCGCCATGTGTCTCAGCTTGGCGATGCGCCAAGCCGGGCCGTAGAGGGTCAGGAACTGGAAATACAGGCCCAGCGTGCTGTCGCCATAAGTGTCGGAGGCGCTGCGGATCTCACGCCACAAATCCATCCATCGGCCGGCATTGGCAAGTTCATGCAGATGGCCATGACCTTGTGATACGACCTCGTCGCCGCCATGGCCGTCCAGCAGCACCTTGATACCCTTGGCGCCCGCCGTCCGGTAGATGCCGCGGGTCAGCGTCAGGCCCGGCGCCAGGAACGTTCCTTCCTGTTCCTCCAGCACCCGTTCGAATTCGGCGAATGGCGCATAGTTGCCGACTGGGATCAGCGTTCCATCGACCTTCTGCTGGTCAAGCACGGCATCGATGAACGGCCGCTCGTCCATCGACGAACCCTTCTCGAAAATCAGCGAGAAGGTGGGCAGTCTCGGCTTGCGCTCGGCGGCATTCTGCAGGCCGGCGACACAGGCGATCGAGGAGGAATCGAGGCCGCCGCTCAGCATCGCGCCGACCGCCGAGGTTCCGCGCGTGCGGTTACGCACCGATTGCGAGAACAGATGGGCGAATTCCTCGGGCGCATCCGACCGCATCGGTCGTGGCGACGGCTCAATCTGCCAATAGCGGCGCAGCACCACCTGTTGGTCGGTGACGGTGAGGCTGTGGCGCGCTGGCAAGCTGAAGATATCGCTGTAGGCTGTGGACTGCGGATCGTCGGGAAGCCCGGCCAGAAACCCCGAGATCTGGTGCTCGGAGACACGTGTGCCGACCCCTTCCACGCCCAGGATTGGGCCGATCTCCGAGGCAAAGGCAAAACGCCGATCCGCCGCGTGGTAGTAGAACGGTTTGACCCCGAAATGGTCGCGCGCGCAAAATAGGAGCTGCCGCTCGGCATCCCAGATGGCAAAGGCGAAATCGCCTTGCAGATGCGTGGGACAGGCTTCGCCCCAGCGCAGATAGGCCCGCATCAGCAAGGTCGCATCGGCGACCGACTGATCCCTTATGCCCAGCCTGGCCAACAGTTCGTCGCGGTTGTCCAGCCGGCAATCGGCCGTGACGGCGAGCTTGCCGCCGGCCATCGTCAGCGGACCGGGACCGGCTTCATCGGTGGTGTTGAGCCAGGCATGGCCAAGCGCAATGCCGGGGTCCAGCCACCACGAACTTCCGTCGGGACCACGATGGCGCATGCGCGCCAGCATCTGCTGGATATCGGCCGCGGCAACCGCCGGTGCGTGTCCCCGGACCGCTGATGCGTGTCCCTGTCGCAGCAGGATCCCAGCGACGCCGCTCATCGGCTGCCGTGGTCGACCAGATGGGCGAAACCGTCGATCGATCCGCCAAGCACGATGTGATTGTCGCTGACCAGCCAGGCATGCGCCTTGAGTTGATCGCCAGTGCCGCGTTCGATGCCGATGCGGATCTTCGAGGCATTGCCCTGGCGGGCGAGGATGTACTGGCCCGAAAGCGCCTGGGTCAGGCACGTGGCGTAAGGGACGAAACGGGCCGCGGCGGCAACCCCCCACGCAACACGCCGCAGTTCGCCCATGCTGGCGCATTGACGCGCGTCGAGCCGAGTCACCAGGCTGCGAACACGGTTGTAGGACAGCAGCGTCAACCCCAGCCGAATCGCCGCGACCACCAGCAGGCAACGGCCGAGGAAGATCATTTCCGAGCTGCTCAGGGAGAGAATCCCAAAAACACTTCGCCGGCCCTGCCGGTGCTTCGCCTGCCTGGGGCTTCTTTCCGTCGCGGGTTCCTGCCGCAAAACCATGGCCCTTTGCGGAGCCTGCTTAGACAAGTTCCTCATGATGCAGCCTCGCAAGCCCGTTGTCGGCCAGGCCCTTCAGCAACGCGTCGATGTCGGCCTGACAGCGCGCCGGATCGACATTGTAGCGCCCAAGCACGGCGCCGCGGATGTCCACGATCGACCTGGGCTCCTGGATCAAATCCCAGATGAAGGCACCGACGCCATTCAGGCTGTAATAGATGTTGGATTTCAGATTGAGCAGCGCCAGGCCATCGCCGAACTCGCAAGCCACGGCATCCTTGGTCGCACTCACATGATCGTGGTCGGCCAAATCTAGGTCGGATAGCTCTCGGCTCATCCCAAAACCTCGCTTACACTACGCTTCGGCAGTTCCAGGCAATGAACGGGGAGTCGGAGGTTTTGGCCCCCGACTCTCTTATGTTTTTATGGATCCAGAGTCCCAACGTCGTCACTCTGGGAAAACTGCGATAGGCTTAGGAAAACGTCAGGTCGCCGATCGGCGTATGCGCGGGGAACGATGCGTCGATCGCCGTGCTGCCGCCGCCGCCCTGGGTGATGGTTTCGATCGAACCATGTACCGTCAGGCTTGGCGTTTCGTAGTCATGCTTTTCAACATTCTGTTCCATTTTACTCTCCAATAAGGACTGGAAACGGCCTGTCGAGTGCCGTCAGCACTTTCATGCTGCGGCGCAATAGCTGCATGGCAGCATTTATGAGTCAAGACTGATTTACCAAGTGTTAATCAATTACGGGTTGCGCGCGCGGCCTTAGCGGCCTTATGTGTAGGCCATGCCTAAACCTGACTTCTTTTGAGCTAGTTCCATGTGCATTGGGGCACTGTCAACGGCGATTCTTTAAGCATCTGATTTTGCTTGCATAAAACAATTGCCATGGCGCCTCTTTTTTAGGCATCGCTAATAGGCAAATTTCATTTGGCAAATTCACGATCAAGAGTGGCTGAAAAGCCTTGGCAAAGGCGGCATTTCAGCTGCGGTTTTCGTCGCACTCGAGATGGTGTCGATAAACGCTCCGGTTGCAAAATTCCGCACTGCAAAAGGAAAGGCTTTACGGCATCGCGGTTTTTGGTGATGCTTGCTTCGCAGTTGCAGCATACGCGTTGCGCAAATCGCTTTTTTTGGAGACTGTGCGCTAAATGGCCTTGCCGGATAGTTCCTATGAACGATTGCGCGCCGCCGATTGTGCCGACGAGGTTGCCTATGTGCGGGCCTGCCTGCGGTTGTACTTCGCGGGGGCGGGAGCCACCGCGGGCGACGTGTCGATGCCTGGCCCTGGCGGTGTCCATGTCGCCGACATCGCCAGGCTGAACAAGGTCGCGACCTTTGTCCTCAAGGCCCTGTCGCGCGCGCCTGCGAACGAGAGGCCGCCGGAGCTTTTCCACTGGCTGGACACCTACCGCAGGAAGACGGTTTCGATGAACGCGTCCTGCATCATGGATTCGATGGCGATCCATGATGCGCTGCGCGAAAGCCGGATCGATTTCGTCTTTCTGAAGGGCCCGTTCCAGCAGCGTCTTCTCTACGGCGATCACTTCATGAAGCCTTCGGGCGATGTTGACATCCTGGTTTCTCCGGCCGGTTTTGTCAGGGCGCGTGATGCGCTTCGCGCGATCGGCTACGAGGTCGCCGGCAAGTCGCGCTCCGTCTGGTGGGTTCGCTTCCTCGGCGAACAGCATATGACGCGCGGCGACGGACCGAGGCCGTCCACGGTCGATCTCCACTACAGACTCCAGCAGCCCGGCTCGCCGAGCCCGCGTGATGCGGATGGGTTTCTGCGGCGCAAACGACAGGTCGAAATCGCCGGTGCGACGGTGCCGTTCACCTCGGTTGCCGATACACTGCTTCTGTCCTGCATCAGCGTCGCCAAGGCGCTGTTCAACAGGGAACCCTGCGCGGGCTATGTCTGCGACGTGCGCGCCAGCGCCAGCCGCCTCGACGAGGCGGACCAGCAGCTTGTGCTCGATGCCGCGACTGCGCAGGGACTGGATGACACGCTGCTGCTTGGCCTGCGCGCCGCCGATGTGCTGCTTGGCGGTGCTGGCACCCTGCTGTCGGAGCGGGCGACACGGATCCTGTCGCGCATCGGCAACGAGGACCTGCTCAACATGGTCATCGCGCCGTGGCTGTCGTCGCTTAGGTGGCCGCAGCGGCGAACGGTGCTATGGGAGTTGTGCGGCCGTGCGCCGGTCCGCTATCTGGCCGAGGCCAGCTGGGCAGCGTCGGCCGACATCAGCAGGCGTATCTTTGAACGGCCGGTCTGATGGAAATAGATCGGGCGCTGATGGAAAACAGATCGGGCATCGAACGAGTACGGGGCGAGGGCAAATCGATATCACCTGTACGAGAGGCAAATCCATGTCGATGACGAAATCCCAGGTCTGCGTGATCATCGCGGCCCGAAACGCGGCGCCGACGATCGCTGTCGCCATCGCGTCCGCGTTGCGCGAACCGGAAGTGGCGGAAGTCGTCGTCGTCGACGACGCCTCCACCGACGACACCGCGACAGTCGCGCGATCCGCCGACGACGGCAGCGGCCGGCTTGTGGTAATGCGCCTCGACGTCAATCGCGGCCCCTCCTTCGCCCGCAACGCCGCGATCGCCAGCTCGAGATCGCCGTTCATCAGCATTCTCGATGCCGACGACTTTTTTCTCGAGGGCCGGTTTCGCAATCTGTTTGCCGGCGCCGATTGGGATTTCGCGGCTGATAACATCATGCTGATCAGGGATGATGCGACGGGCGACGCGACGAAAATTGTCGCCCCGCAATTTGACGCGGATCCGGAATTCCTCGATTTCGAGCGCTTCGTCGAAGGCAATATATCGAGGCGCCGGGTGCAAAGGGGCGAACTGGGCTTCCTCAAGCCGGTGATCAGCCGTGCCTTCCTCGACCGCCATGGGTTGCGTTACGACGAGAGCTTGCGGCTGGGCGAGGACTATGAGCTCTACGCCCGCGCGGTCGCCTGCGGGGCGCGGTTCAAGGTCATCCGCTCATGCGGCTACGGCGCCATCGTCCGTGCTGATTCGCTCAGCGGCCGCCACAAGACGCAGGACCTGAAGCGTCTGGCCGATGCGGATCTGGCGCTGCTGGCGATCGACAGCCTGCCGGAAGGCTCGAAAGCGGTGCTGCGGCGGCACGAGCGGCACGTGCGCGACAAATACCGGCTGCGCAATTTCCTCGACGTCAAGGAAGAGCGGGGGCTGGCATCGGCCGCGGCCTACGCCTTCGCCAGCCAATCCAACCTCGTCCCCATCGTCCAGGGCGTGGCTTCCGACAAGCTTGAGGCGCTGTTTCGCCGCGTCGGCCTTGTGTCCAGGCACAAGCATGTGCCGCCGTTGCGGTTTCTGATGGCCGGCACTAGCACAGGCAAGGCGCGGTGAAACTGGTCTGCGTCGTCCGGTTTGCCCGCCGATGACAAGCTCATCGCGCAAACCATTTCGGTCCGATTTATGAGTTTACGAACTGGGAGGTTGCCTCGCGGCTCCGGGGATGGCAGTCTATGTTGCGGTGCAGCAAATTCAACGACCAGCCGAACTGGCCCCCGATCGGATTGGTCCGATGTCTCTCCCTCAGAGGAGCAGGACAATGCAACGTGAGTTTTTGAGCCCCGGCTGCGGGGATCGGCCAGAAGCCCGGCCCACAGGCCGGCGATGACAGGGATCTAAGTTCATGGCCTCGATATTCGGTTTCAGATCAAGGGATCCGGCCCGCGACCGGCAGACCGATGGTTCACGCCTCGATCGTCTGGCAAAGCTGTTTGAGCAGATCGCGGTCGAGATCGAGGCCGAAAGGGCTGGTTTGGAGAATCGCTATCGGACGAAAGCGACCAACGCCGCTTTCCTGGTCGAAGCGATGGAGAACGGCTCCACCTCCGACCGTCGGTCGTCCGAGGTCAGCGAACTGACGAAGTCGATCCTGAACTGCGAACGCCGCATTGCGGAGTTGTCGCGCCAGAACGGCATGATGAAAGAGCTTCGTCATTCGCTGGACATGGTCTTCGACGAGAAAGCGCCGTCCGATTCGGCCACCACCACGGAATTCGCCAGACCGGCGGGCGCTGGCAGAGGTTGAACGTGAAGGTTCGGAATTGTTGCAACAGGCTTGATGCGAGGCAGGACAAGGATACGGGAGGGGTCAAACAGGAGGTCAAGGTTGGCCCGTTCAGGAGCGGTTCGAAAGTCGACTTTGGGTTGGGGATGCACAGCACAAAGGTGAGTTTGGTATGAATTCGAATCCGAAAACTATGTCCACCATCGCAACCGGCGCAACGCCGTTCACGCGCCGCGCCGGGCAAGCCAGCCTCAGGCGGTTGAGTGCGATCGGCGCGTTGCTACTGGCCGCTGTTGGCAGCCTGTTGACGGCCCCTTCCCATGCCCAGGACATTGCGACGTCGCCATCATTCGTCGATGATTTTACCAGCTTCGATCGTGCACGCTGGTATGTTTCCGACGGCTGGACGAACGGCAGTCATCAAAATTGCACCTGGTCGAAAGGCCTGGTCGAGCTTTCCGACGGCGTGCTGTCGCTCGGCTTCGAAAAGCAGAAGCTGAAGGATCGCGACTACGCCTGCGGTGAGGTCCAGACCAAGCAACGCTTCGGCTACGGCACCTATGAGGCGCGGATGAAGACCGACACCGGCTCCGGCCTCAATGCGGCTTTCTTCTCCTATATCGGTCCCACCGACAAGCAGCCCTGGGACGAGATCGACTTCGAAATCCTGACCAAGGACACCTCCAAGGTGCAGGTCAACGCCTATATCGCCGGCAAGGGCAAGAATGAGAAGCTGGTCGACGTGGCCGGCGGCACCGAAAACGCCTTCAACGACTACGCCTTCGTCTGGGAGAAGGACAGCTTGCGCTGGTACGTCAACGGCAAGTTGGTGAACACCATCACCGATCCGGCGAAATTGCCAACCCATGCCCAGAAGATATTCTTCAGCCTTTGGGGAAGCGATACGATGACCGGCTGGATGGGAGCGTTCGCGGATCCAGGCCGCAAGCTCACGCTGCTGATCGATCGCGTCGCGTTCACGGCCTTGGGCGAGCCCTGCCAGTTTCCGGAATCGCTGGCATGCAGCATAAAGTAGTTGGGAAAGTCGACTTGAACTGGCCGGGCCGAAAGCGGTCCGCTGCCTCGCATGGGAATGAAACCGAATGAATTTGACGGTCTTTGGAATTGGTTATGTCGGTCTCGTGCAGGCGGCGGTGCTTGCCGAAGTCGGGCACCAGGTGGTGTGCGTCGACATCGACGCCAACAGGGTCGAGCGGCTCAACCAGGGCTTCGTGCCGATCTTCGAGCCTGGACTGGAAAGCCTCGTCAAGGAGAACCACGCCGCTGGCCGCATCAAGTTCACCACCGATGCCGCGGCCGCGGTCAGGCATGGCGAAATCCAGATGATCGCAGTCGGCACGCCGCCTGGTGAGGATGGTTCGGCCGATCTCAAATATGTGCTGGCCGTCGCCGAGACCATCGGCCGCGAGATGGACTCCCCCAAGATCATCGTCGGCAAATCGACCGTGCCGGTCGGCACCTGCGAGAAGGTGAAGGCCAGGATCGCCGAAACACTGAAGAAAAGAGGCCGCGAGGACCTGGCCTTCGACGTCGCTTCGAATCCGGAATTCCTCAAGGAGGGTTCCGCAGTTGCCGATTGCATGAAGCCCGACCGCATCATCGTCGGCACCGACAGCGAGGGCACCGAAGCGGTGATGCGCGAGCTCTACGCTCCCTTCAACCGCAACCACGAGAAGATGATCGTGATGGACGTGCGCAGCGCCGAGTTCACCAAATACGCTGCCAATTGCATGCTGGCGACCAAGATCAGCTTCATGAACGAGATGGCCAACCTGGCCGAGCAGCTCGGCGCCGACATCGAAGAGGTCCGCAAGGGCATCGGCAGCGATCCGCGCATCGGCTACCACTTCATCTATCCGGGTCTTGGTTATGGCGGCTCGTGCTTTCCCAAGGATGTGCGCGCCCTGATCAAGACCGCCGAAGGCGTCAAGTTCGACGCCAAGCTGCTGCGCGCCGTCGAGGAGCGCAACAACGAGCAGAAATCGGTGCTGTTCGACAAGGTGAACCGCTATTTCAAGGGCAACCTCAAGGGCAAGACCTTTGCGCTGTGGGGGCTGGCCTTCAAGCCCAACACCGACGACATGCGCGAGGCGCCGGCACGCACGCTGATGGAGGCGCTGTGGAACGCCGGCGCCAATGTGCAGGCCTATGACCCCGAAGCGATGCAGGAATGCCAGGCCATCTACGGGCTGCGCGACGACCTGCTGCTGTGCGGCACCAAGGAAGCAGCCCTGCGTGGCGCCGATGCGCTGCTGATCGCCACCGAATGGAAGAGTTTCCGGGCGCCGTCCTTCGACGCGATGAAAGATGCGCTGACCACGCCGATCATCTTCGATGGCCGCAACCTGTATGACCCCAAGGTCATTGCCCGCCACGGCATCGAATATCACTCGATCGGCAGAATGGCGGCGTGAGACTGCGAGCGAAGAGCCGGAAGCAAAATCCGGCGGGCGCGCCCGGCGCGGAAAGGAGTTGTGGCTGATGGTGCTGGACGTAAAGCCCGAGCAAATCACCAGGGATCATTTCGATCTCATCGCGATCGGTTCCGGCTTCGGTTCGGCCTTCTTCCTGCATGAGTTCGCCAGGCGGCGAAAGGCACGCGTGCTGGTGCTCGAATGGGGCCGGCACAACACCCATGAATGGCAGCTCGCGCAGAACGCCAACACCGATATCGAGGACGAGACGACCTACAAGACCAATTCCGACAAGCCGTGGAATTACACCATCGGACTGGGTGGCGGCACCAATTGCTGGTTCGCGCAGACGCCAAGGTTCCATCCGAATGACTTCAGGTTGAAAAGCACCTACGGCATCGGCAACGACTGGCCGATCAGCTATGACGACGTCGAGCCGTTCTACTGCGACGCTGAAGACATCATGTCGATCTCGGGCGATCCCGATATGGCGGCGATGCTGCCACGCTCGAAGCCGTTTCCGCAACCGCCGCATCGTATGTCGACGCCGGACCGGATGATGAAGGCGGCGCAGCCCGGCCAGCATTTCGTCATGCCGACGGCACGGGCGCGAGTGCCGACCGCGCAGCGCACCTCCTGCTGTGCCAATCTGCGCTGCTGGCTGTGTCCGGTCGACGCCAAATTCACCGTCAACAACGGGTTGATGCATGTCTTCGAGCATCCCGACATTTCGGTCTGCCTCGGTGCGGAGGTGCGGCGGCTCGATCACGTCGGCGGCACGGTCCGCTCGGTCACGTTCACGCATGACGGCAAGGAATACCAGGTCAGCGGCGACCTTTTCCTTCTTGGCGCCAATGCCATCCAGAGCGCGGCGATCATGCTGAGATCCGGGCTTGGCGGCGAATTCGTCGGCCGCGGCCTGCACGAATCCTACGGTTGGAACTTCGAGGTCTATCTCGACGGCGTCGACAATTTCGACGGCAGCACCATCACGACCGGCCTGAACTTCGGCCTCTATGACGGTCCGCACCGATCGGAGCATGCGGCGGCACTGGTCTATTTCGAAAACCGCTGGCAGCACGGAATGCGTGCGGAAAAGGGACGGCTGCGCCAGGCGCTGCCGCTCGTCGTGGTCACCGAAAACCTGCTCGACCACGAAAATTTCGTCACCCTCGACGAGGACGAGAACGCCTTCGTCAGCTTCAAGGCGCCGTCGGACTATGCGGTGAAGGGCATGGCTCGCGCGCTGGAGAAATTGCCTGACCTTTTGGCCCCGCTGCCGGTCGAAAAACTCTTCGATCGTGGCATCCGGCCAACCGAATCGCACGTCCAGGGCACGCTGAGGATGGGCTCCGGCCCGGCCGATTCGGTGATCGACAGCGACATGATCCATCACCAGCTGAGAAACCTGGTTGTCGTCGGCACCAGCACCTATCCGAGCTGCTCCTGCGCCAACCCGAGCCTGACCGCCGCGGCCCTCTCCCTGAGGGCAGCGGGCCGCATAGCCTAGGAGGAGGGCATCGGATGATCGAAATTTCCAGACGCTCGGCCTTGGCGATCGTGGCCGGTGGGGTGGTGTCGACCGGTGTCGCCTTTGCCGCCGTCAGTTCGTTTTCGGATGAGGACCTGGTGCGCGTCACACTCGAAAAATACCTCGGCAGGCTGAACATCCGCATCGAGCATCTGCAGCAGTTCGTGCGGGAATTCCGCAACCGGAACCCGTGGATATTTCCCAGCGAGAAGTTTAGCGACGCCGTCACTTTGGTCGAGGAGCTCAAATTGGGCGCCGTCCGCCGCCTGCTGCCCCAGGAGAAGCGGGAAGATCTGGTGCATTTCGACCGCTGGGTCATCGCCGAATTCCATATGCTGACCGACTATGCCTGGCGCAGTTCACCAAGTGATCCGATCCGCTTCACCGGCTGGCAATCCTGCACCAATCCGTTCGCGAATCTGGAGCCGCCGAAGCTTGCCTGACGTCGAAAGCGAGGCGCCGCCGGTTGCCTCGGAACCGAATACGAGATGCGACAAGGAGCCCGATCCCATGAAAGTCCTTTTTGCAGGTGGCAGCGGCTACCCACCCGAGTTCAGCGGCGGTGTTCAGTCGAGCACGCACCATCTGGCCGAACAGCTGATCGAACATGGGCACGAAGCCGCGGTGCTCGCCGCTCTGTTCGGCGATGGTGTCTTCGGCTTGAAGGCGCGCGCCAAGATGAAGCTGCTGCGGCAGCCGGCGGGCATCGACTGCTATCCCGGCTATCCTGTGGTGCGGGCCTGGTTTCCCTGGGAAGCGGCGACCTTTGCCGTCGACAAGCTGAAGCCGGATGTGGCCGTGGTCCAGTGCCACAACTCGGTTCCGCTCGGCAAGGCGCTGCAGGCGGAGGGCGTGCCTTTGGTCGTCTATCTCCGCAATGTCGAATTCCATGAACTGGGCGGCGACCTGCGCGAGCTCCATTCAGCGCTGTACATCGCCAATTCGGAGTTCACCGCGCGCACCTACAAACGGGAATTCGGCATCGAGGCGACGGTGATCCCGCCGACCATCAATCCGGCGCACTACAGCACACCGACGACGGGCCAGTTTGTCACACTGATCAATCCCTATGAGGAAAAGGGTTTTGAACTCGCGGTGCTCATTGCCGGTGCGTGCCGCGAAATCCCGTTCCTGTTCGTCGAAAGCTGGAAGCTGGAGGACGATCATCGGGCGCGGATCGAACAGACGATCGCACCTTTGGGCAATGTCGTGTTGGAAAGCCGCACCAGCGACATGAAGACGGTCTATGGCCGCACCAAGGTCCTGCTTGCTCCCAGCAAGTGGGAAGAGGCCTGGGGCCGCGTCGCGTCGGAGGCCCATTGCAGCGGAATCCCGGTCGTCGGCTCGCGGCGTGGTGGGCTGCCCGAGGCGATCGGTTCAGGTGGCGTGGTGCTCGATTACGATGCTCCGCTCGCCGACTGGGTCGCGGCCGTCAGGCGGCTGTGGAACGACAACCAGGAATACGACCGGCTCTCGGGCCTCGCGCGCGGCTTCGCCGGGCGCCCGGAACTCGATCCCGATCGCCAGTTCATCACCTTCTTCTCGATTTTGGACAGGGCGGTGCAGCAGCGCGCGCGCCAAGCCGCGTAGCCCGGCTCGCGGGCAAAGCCGCGTAGCCCAAGCTCGCGGCGCCAGCCGTGTAGCCTGCGGATCAGGCCAGGCGCTTCACCCGGCTTTTCAGCGTCTCGTAGCCGCGGGCGCCGAGCAGGGCGCGGGCAAGGGTCTTGGCGGCCTTGCGGCCCTCTTGCGAGTTGATCTGCCGCAGCCTCGCCGGCAGGTTGCGGGCTGCCTGGCCAAGTGCGGGCAGCGACAGCGCGTCGGGAAAGCTGACCATATGCGTTTCGACGCACAGCACCGGCTTGCCCGACAGTTCGGTGATCCTCAGCGCCTGCGGGTGCTCGCTCTCGATGAACAGGATGGCATCGGATTTGCGATAGAAGTCGGCCTTGAAACTGCCATGCGCGCCAAGCCGCTGCCGTTCCGCCTTGCTCGGCAGATCGAGCATGACCAGATGGTCGTATTTGATCCCGTTCTTGTCGAGCCACGCCTCGGTCAACGCGCGGTATTTCTCCAGCCGGCTGGTGACCAGCCAGCCGATCTTGTGGGTAGGGGCATAGAGAGGCCGCGCTTCGCTGAGGAACTTTTCGTAAGCCGGACCGTCGTCGTTTTCGGCTTCGGTCGGATCGAGGCACAGCACGCCGTCAATGTCGACGCAGCATTGCGCCAGGAATTTGTGATGCATGAAGTTCCACTGGAACATGCGCGGATGCGGCACGACCTCGAACACCACATCGGTCTCCTGATGCCGAGGCTCCAGACCGAACACGGCGGCAAAGGTGAAGTCTCCTTCGATTCCGGCAGCCTGTATACGGGCGCGCGCGTCACGCATCGCGTTGCCGCCGGCGACGCTGTCGTCGATCACCAGCACCTTGCGCATCTCGGAGACCTTGCGGTCGAGTGCCGCCCGGCGCTTGGTGATACCGGAAGTGTAGATCCGCCCAGCCAGAAAGCTGTCCAGATCGGTCATCGGGATGTTCGCCGAAAGGCTCACCAGCGTCGCCGCCAGGATGCCGCTTCTCGGAACGCCAACGACGAGGTCGATGTCGCGCGGCAGCCGGTGCAGGCCCCTGACGATGGTGTCGTTCATGTCGGAAATCGATCGGTAGTGCATGGGTTCAGACCTGGTCCTGGAGTGAATGTCCGTACCTGTCGAGGTCGCGCAACTATTGCGCCTCGCGGGGTGTTGCCGCGGGCAGCCTTGCCGGCAGCATCTTCAAAGCCTCGCGCAGGGCTTCGCGGCCGGATGCGAATGCCAACGCGATGACGATGGTGATCAGGTAGGCGAGAATGGCGCCGCTGGCCAAGCCAATGACATGCTGCTGCGGCAGCAGCGGCTTGATGAACCAGATGGCGGCCAGCGCCAGATGGGCGCCAAGCACGAATGGCGTTGCCGCGCGCAGCACATGATGCGCCTGCAGCGGACCGCTCTTGCCGACATAGAGCCACAGGAATGGCGTCCTCAGATATTCGCTGATCGCATAGGCGATCGCCACGCCCAGCGCGCCATAGGGCAGGCCGAGCGCGAAGGCCAGCACCGAGGTCACGGCCGTGACGATGCCCCAGCGCATGAAGTCGCCGGAGCGGCCCTGGCTGACGAAAAGCCATCCCGCTGGATTGTTGAGTGGCTGCAGCAGCCCGGCAAAGCCGAGCGCCAGGAAAATGCTGGCGCTGGCGCGCCATTGCTCGCCGAGCACGAAGGGGATCAGCACGTCCGACATCGCGGTGGCGAAGGCGACGCCCGGAAGCGCGACCAGCAGGATCAGCGGCATGACGCGCAGATAGGCGCTGCGGTAGCGATCCGGCTCGTCCTTCAGCCTGGACAGCGCCGGAACCATCACCTTCGACAATGGGTTGGTGATCTGGCTCAGCGGAAACAAAAGCAGCTTGTAGGCGCGGTCATAAAGGCCGAGCTGGGCTTCGCCCCAATATTTGCCGATCAGCACATTATCGAGGTTGCGGGCAAAGAAATTGGCGAAGTTGAAGCCGGTGATGCCGGCGCCGAAATTGATCAATTCACTGATTCCGGCGACCTTGCGCGGCATGCCGGGGCGCCAGCGCGAGCTTGCCCAATAGCAGAGCGTCGGCAGCACCGCGCCGGTCAGCGTGCCAGCAAACAGCGCCCAATAGGAGCGGTCGATGAAGGTCCAGGCGATCGATACGGCCAGCCCGGCGATGGCGCTGGTGACGTCGATGATGGCCAGCCGGCCAAACTGCATGCGGCGCGTCAAAAGTGCCAGATGCTGCGCGCCAAGCCCATAAGCCATGATCTGCAGCCCGAACGCGGCCACCAGGCCGGCCACGCGCGGCTCGCCATAAAAGGCGGCGACCAGCGGAGCGGCGCCCGCAAGCACACAGGCCAGGATCGCGCTGACGGCCACATTGATCCAAAAGAGGTAGTTCACCTCCTCATGCCGAATGCCGTTTTTCTGGATTGTCGCCTGGGTCAGGCCGAAATCCTGGAACAGCGCGATGAAGGCCAGCACTGGCGCACACATCGCAACGACGCCGAAATCCTGCGGCGACAACAGCCGCGACAGCACGATGACGGATATGATCTGTGTCGCGACCCGCACCGATTGCGCCATGGCCGTGACAACCGCGCCACGCCCGACAGATTTGCGCAGAGAGCCTTCCGGCGGATCGAATGCATTGGCTTCCAAATTCAGGATTCCTGATTTTTGCGCGGATTCCGAGCCCGAAAATCCACTACCGCCGCCAACGGACAAACTACGGCAATAATTTTGCAGTGCAACAGAAAACGTGGATCACTGCGCCAAAAATGTTGCGATGCAGCAAGAGCTGTACTAGGTTCCCCTTGGGTGGGCCAACAGCGGTCGAGTTTTCATGCTGCATGTCTTGTACCTTGTACACGACGTTTCCGACCCGGCAGTGCGCCGGCGGATCATAATGCTGAGGGCAGGTGGAGCCCAGGTCACCTTGGCCGGCTTTCGTCGCACCACGAATCCGATTGCGGATATCGAGGGATTGCGGCCGATCGACCTTGGCGCGACGCGTGACGGGCGATTCGGTCAGCGGCTCGCGGCGGTCGCCAAGGCGGCGGTTTCGATAGGCTCCAAGCTTGGCGGCATGCCAAGGCCCGATCTCATCATCGCACGCAACCTGGAAATGCTGGCGCTTGCCCGCCGCGCCAGATCGGCCTTCAGTGCATCGGTTCCGATCGTCTACGAGTGCCTCGACATTCATCGCCTTGTGCTTCGCAACGATGTCCTGGGCAAGGCACTGCGTGCCACCGAACGCTTTCTGGCCAGGGATGTGAAGCTGCTGGTGACCAGTTCGCCTGCCTTCATCGCCAATTATTTCAAGCCGTTCGGCCAGGTCGCGGCGCCGATCGAACTGGTTGAGAACAAGTATTTCGAGGCCGCAGCGATCTTGCCCGGCGCTCCCGAGGCGCTCAGTGATTCTGAGGCGGCTGAGAGTCCGGTCGGACCCCCATGGCGGATCGGCTGGTTCGGCGCGTTGCGCTGCCGCCGCTCGCTCAAACTGCTGGCCGCCTTCTCCCGCCGGATGGAGGGACGCTTCGAGATCGTGCTGCGCGGCCGTCCGGCCCTGTCCGAATTCCCGGATTTCCATGCTTTCGTCGAATCCGAGCCGTGGCTGTCGTTTCGCGGACCGTATCGCAATCCGGAGGACATGGCGGCGATCTACGGCGAAGTCCATTTTTCCTGGGCGATTGATTTCTTCGAAGCGGGGCAGAACTCGGAATGGCTGCTGCCCAACCGCCTCTATGAAGGCTGCCGCTTCGGCGCGGTGCCGATCTCGATGGGCAACACCGAAACCGGGCGGTTCCTCAGCCAGCAGGATATCGGCATTCTCTTGCCAGAGGCTTCGCCCGAGGCGCTCAAGGCCACACTTGGCAAGATGGACGGGCATTGCTTTGCCAGGTTGAAGACGGATGTTGTTGCCCGCAACCCGAGGACGTGGAGCTACGATCGCAGCGATTGCCGGGCGCTTGTGGAGCGGCTGCGCAGCCTGACCGCCGTGCCCGGTTCGTTTGCGGCCGAGGCGTTGGCATAGGATGGCTGGAGATGGACAGAGACTGATGACGCAGACGGAAAAACCCTCATCCAGCCTGATCGTTATCCCGTGCCTGAACGAGGCCGCCCATATCGGTGTGCTGCTGGCTCAACTTCGCCCTGCCGCGGCAAGGCTTCGCGCCAGGATCATCGTCGCCGATGGCGGCAGCACCGACGGCACGCTGGCCATCGTCGAGGATATCGCGGGCAGGGATCCGCGCGTTATCCTGCTTCACAATGAAAGGCGCATCCAGAGTGCGGCGATCAACCTCGCCGTTGGCACCTTCGGTGAAGGCGCGGACTATCTCATCCGCATCGACGCGCATGGCGGCTATCCCGACGACTATTGTGATCGGCTGGTCGAGGAGGCATTAGCCACCGGGGCGGATTCGGTTGTCGTTTCGATGCTGACCAGCGGCAGCGGCACCGTGCAGAAGGCCGTCGCGGCGGCACAGAATTCCAAGCTCGGCACCGGCGGCTCCAAGCACCGGCACCTCTCCGCCGGAGAGTGGGTCGATCACGGTCATCACGCGCTGATTCGGATTTCGGCCTTCGGGGCTGTCGGCGGCTATGACGAGACGTTCAGCCACAACGAGGATGCCGAGCTCGACTACAGGCTGAGACAAGCCGGTTACAAGATCTGGATGAGCGGCAAGACGCAGATGATCTACTATCCGCGCGCCTCGCTCCGTGGCCTCTATTTCCAGTATCTCGGCTATGGTCGCGGCCGCGCCAAGAATGTGCTGAAGCACCGCGTCATCCCGAAGGTCCGGCAGATGGTGCCGCTCCTGGTGTTTCCGGTCGTGCTGCTGGCGGCCTTCTCCTTCGTGCACTGGTTGGCGGCGGTGCCGCTGCTGCTGTGGGCCTCCGTGTGCCAAGGCTACGGCCTGTGGACGGCCATCCGCCAGCGCAACGCCGACATCGCGCTTGCCGGCGTCTCGGCGATGGTCATGCATCTTGGCTGGTCTGTCGGCTTCTGGCTGCAGCTTCTCGGCCTCCGGTCGCGGCGCGGGGTGGCGTGATGGCGGTGCAGGCCAAGAACCGCAGCATCGACATCGGCGTCTGCACGTTCCGGCGGCCGGAACTGGCCGACACGCTGCGCTCGCTCGACGCCATGGATATGCCGGCGGAGTTCGATATCAGCATCATCGTCGCCGACAATGACGACACGCCGACCGCCCGGGACCTGGTGACGGCGCTGTCGCGGGAATTGACGCTGCCGATCCGCTATCATCATTGCCCGGCGCGCAACATTTCGATCGCCCGCAACGCTTGCCTCGACGCCAGCACGGCGGATTTCGTCGCTTTCATCGACGATGACGAGACGGCCACGCCCCGCTGGCTCGCCGAGCTGGTCGCCATGGCGCAATCGAGCGGTGCAGCCGCCGTGCTTGGCCCGGTCAGGGCGCGCTATCGCTCGGATGCGCCGGACTGGATGCGGCGCGGCGACTTCCATTCGACCTTGCCCGTCTGGGTGCGCGGCGAGATCCAGACCGGCTACACCTGCAACGTCCTGCTCCGGATGGGATCGGACAGCCTGCGTGGCCGCCGCTTCAGCCTGGCGCGTGGCCAGACCGGCGGCGAAGACACCGAGTTCTTCGACCAGATGCACAAAGCGGGCGGCCGCATCTTCTTTTCGCCCGAGGCCTGGGTCGACGAGGTGGTGCCGCGCTCGAGGGCGGCCTTCGACTGGCTCGGCCGCCGCCGCTTCCGCGTCGGGCAGACGCATGGGCATCTTCTGGGGCGCAACGCGCGCGGCATCGGCCTGGTCAAGCAGGTCGGCCTGGCGTCGGCAAAGGCCATCTATTGCTTCGCCTCGGCAGTTCCGGTCGTCATCAGTCCGATTCGCAGGAACCGCAGCGTGCTGCGCGGCATAATGCATGTCGGCGTCGTCAGTGGCCTCGTCGGCATCCGCGAAATCCGCCTCTACGGCCAGCCTTCGCCTCAGGAAGGAGGCAAGCGTGCAGCCTGACGTCAGCTTTGTCATCGCCGCCTACAACGCCGAGGCGACCCTCGACCGGGCGATCGCGAGCGCCATCGCCCAGAAGAACGTCAGCGTCGAAATCATCGTCGTCGACGACAAGTCGCGCGACGCGACGCTCGACGTGGCGCGGGCTTACCCGCAGCATGTCGTCCGCGTCGTCGCCCTGGCCAGCAATCGCGGTCCTGGCGGTGCCAGGAATGCCGGGCTCGATGTCGCCCGCGGCAGATGGATCGCGGTTCTCGATTCCGACGACGCCGTCTTTCCTGACCGCATCGCCGCCATGATCGCCCGCGCCGAAAAGGCAGGCGCGCAGATCGCCGTCGACAATCTGCAGGTCATCCGCGAGGACGGTGTCGTCGAGGACGCGATGTTTCCGACGCGCTATCTGGAGGAGTTGAGCGAAATCTCGTTGGCCAGCTACATCGCCGGCAACGTCGTCTTCGAATCGAAGTTCAATCTCGGCTACCTCAAGCCGATCTTCCAGCGCGAGTTCCTGGATGAAAACGGACTTCGCTATGATGAAAAACTGAGCATCGGTGAAGACTACATCCTGCTCGCCAACGCTTTGGCCAAGGGCGGCAAATGCGTGGTCGAGCCGACGATCGGCTATGCCTATCATATCCGCAGCGGCTCCATCTCCCGCGTGCTCGAGCTTCGCCATGTCGAAGCGATGCGCAAGGCAGATGCCGTGTTCGCTCAAACCCATTCGATGGACGAGGCCGCGCAAGTCGCGTTCGCCCGGCGCGGCCGCAGCCTGCGCAAGGCCGCATCGTTCCTGTCTATGGTTCAGCACATCAAGGCGCGGTCCCCGCTTAAGGCGATCCGGACAGCGCTTAGCGACCCGGCGGCGGTCAGGCATATGGGCATGCCGATCGCCGTGCGGTTGCGAAGAGTGGCGGCGCAGTTTGCCGTTGGGGTGGGGAGGTGAAGATGCAGGCACATGGAGGGGTTTTTCGTGGCCTGCGAATGGACTGAAGTCGATCTCCTCAGAAGGAATTTGCGATGAAGAAAATCAGGAAGGCCGTGATACCGGTGGCGGGGCTTGGAACAAGGTTCCTGCCGGCGACCAAGTCGATGCCGAAGGAAATGCTCCCCGTCGTCGACAGGCCTGTCGTGCAATATGCGGTGGACGAGGCCTTCGAGGCGGGCATCGAGCACATCGTGTTCGTCACCGGCCGCAACAAGGCGGTGATCGAGGACTATTTCGACCTCCATCCAGAACTGATCGGAACCCTGGAGCAGACCGGCAAGAAGGCGCAATTGCAGTCGCTGGAGAGCCTGCTGCCGGTGGCCGGCGCCACCAGTTTCATCCGCCAGCAATCGCCGCAAGGCCTCGGTCATGCCGTCTGGTGCGCGCGCGAAGTCATCGGCAACGAGCCCTTCGCCTTGCTGCTGCCGGACATGGTGTCGTTCGGTGGGCGGGGCTGCCTGGCTGAGATCGTCGATCTCTATGCTGAAACCGGCGGCAACGTGATCGCCGTCGAGCGCTGCGATCCGACCGAGACCAACAAATACGGCATCGTTGGCCGTGGCGCCGATGTCGGCGGCGGCTTCGAAGTGACGGCCATGGTCGAAAAGCCGGCGCCGGCCAACGCGCCGTCGAATTTCTACATCAACGGCCGCTACATCCTGCAGCCCGAGATTTTCGGGCTTCTGGGCAATCAGCAGCGCGGCGCCGGCAACGAGATCCAGTTGACGGACGCCATGGTCCGGCTGTCGCGGGATCAAGCGTTCTTCGCCCAGCCCTTCAAGGGTCGCATGTTCGACTGCGGTTCGAAGGAAGGGTTCATCCAGGCCAACATCGCCTTCGCGCTGGCGCGCGACGACATGAAGGGCCCGATTTTCGAGATGCTTCAGGAGTTCGTCCGGTCGCATGAACGCCAGGAAGAAGCCGCATAATGCCCATGTTTTGGGAGCATTTTCAGATGGCTGATGACGCGGGGCGATAGCGCCCGCGTTGTCTGGCACGAAGCTTGCGTCGTGTCGCGCAATGCTCCGATCTTCGCGGCGCTCGCAAGCCAAGGCATGATCCCGAAAAGCGGCTATCGGTTTTCGGAAAGGATCATGCCCAAACACTGAGATAGACCCCATCCCGATCATTGGGATGGAACAGGCTCTAGAATTGGACCGAAGATGAATTATGCCAACTTTCCTCTCGACAAGAGGATGCCATTGCCGAATTCAGACGCAGGAGACGGCGAAGACTTCATCGATATCGAGCGGCTCCTTGGCATGGCTTCACGGCAGGCCAAGGTGGTTGCCGTGTGCGCCGTCATCGGTCTTTTTCTGGGCCTGATCTATCTGCAGACCACGCCGCCGCAATATCAGTCGGTCTCAAGCGTGCTGATCGACGAAGGCTTGAACAAGATCGTCGATGACATCTCGGCTGCATCGACAACCATGCAGACCGATTCCGCCATCCTGAGCCAGATCGAAATCCTGACGTCGACACGGCTTGCCGCCGTGGTCGTCGACAAGCTGAAACTCGACAAGAATGATGCGTTCATGAATCCGCCCGTGTCGGCTCTGGCCAAGGGCGTCGGTCTGGTGCGGGGCCTGATCCAGTATGTTCGTCCCAGCCCTGTCTTGCCGGGCGTTGGTGACATCAGCAAACTCGACCCCGCCACCCGCGATGCGCTGATCGCCTCGTCCAGTCGCGACTACGCGATCCTCAAGCTGCAGAACGAGGTGCGGGCAGAGCGCACGGGGCGAAGCTACGTCATCGCCCTTGGGTATCAGGCGACGGATCCGGCCCTCGCCCATGCGATCACCAAAGCCTATGCCGATGCCTATCTCGCCGATCAGCTCGATGCCAGCTTCGACGCCACCGAGCGGGCGGCGGTCTGGTTGCAGGGCCGGTTGACGGAATTGCGCGAGAGCTCGCAGGCGGCATCGCTCGCGGTCGAGAAATTCAGGGCAGAACATGGTCTCGCCGCCAACAGCGATGGCCAGCTGATGAGCGACAAGCAACTTTCCGATCTCAACGCCCAGCTCATCGTCGCGCAGGCCGACACCGCCCGCGCCAGTGCCCGCTACCAGCAGTACAAGGCGATTGTCGAAAGCGGCTCCGACAACGCGTTCAAGGATGCCGCCATATCAAGCGACCAGCCGAGCAGCTCGGTCATCGCGGCGCTCAAGACCCGCTACCTCACGGTCGCCAAGCGGCTGCAGGACGTCGAGGCGAATTTCGGCCAGCAGCACCCGCAGGCGGTGGCGCTTGCCAAGGAGAAGGCCGACATATCGACGCAGATTTTCGGCGAACTGAAGCAGCTGACCGAAAGCTATCGCAACGAATATGAAGTGGCGCTGGCGCGCGAGACCGCGCTCAGGGCCAATGTCGCGGCCGCACAAGGCAAGAGTTCCGTCGACAACCAGACACAAGTCAAGCTGCGTGAACTCGATCAGCAGGCGACGGCGCTGACCACGCTCTATCAGACATTCCTCGGCCGCTACGAGGAAGCCGCGCAGCAGCAATCCTTCCCGGTCGGCAAGATCCGCATCATCTCGGACGCCTCGATGCCGATGGCCGCGTCGAGCCCGCGCACGATCGTCGTGCTTGGACTTTCGCTGGTGCTTGGCATGCTGATGGGCGCCGGCTTCGGCGGCCTGAATGAATTCAACGAACGTTTCTTCCGGACCGGCGAGGATGTGCGCGACCGTGTCGGGCTGAAATTCCTCGGCTATCTGCCGGCGATCGGCGGCAAGCTGGGCAAGGAAGAAAAGCCGGGCGAGACGCAGGTGGATGCCAAGACCGCCAAATCGCTGTCGGCCGCCGAAAAGCGGGCGCGCATGCGGGTCAGCATCGATTCGCCTGCGTCGATGTTCTCCGAAACGCTGCGCAGCGCCAAGATTGCCTTCGATGTCGTGATGGAAGGGCACGGCAGCCGCGTCATCGGCATCATCTCGGTGCTTCCCGGCGAGGGCAAGTCGACGGTCGCGGCAAATCTCGCCGGATTGCTTGCCGCCAACGGCGCCAAGACGCTGCTGATCGACGGCGACCTGCGCAACCCCGGCCTCAGCCGTGGCCTTGGCATGGGAGCCGAGCAAGGCTTGATGGAAGCGGTGGTGAACGGCCAGACCTGGCAGTCCGTCGGCAAGATCGACCGGCAGACGAAGCTGGCGATCATCCCGGCCGTGCTGCGCGGTCACTTCTCGCATACCAGCGAACTTCTCTCCTCGGCCGGGATGCGGCGCTTCATCGAGAACGCCAAGGAGACGTTCGAATACATCGTCGTCGATCTGCCGCCGCTCGGACCGGTGGTCGATGCCAAGGCTTTCGCGCCGCTGGTCGACCGTTTTGTGCTTGTCACCGAATGGGGGCGCACGCCCCGCGCGATGGTGAGGTCGATGCTGGAATCCGAGCCCTATGTCGCCAACAAGATCGTCGGGGCGGTGCTGAACAAGGTCGAGCTGAAGAAGCTGGCCAAATACGGATCGTTCGGCGGTTCCGAGAAATTCTTTGACAAATACTCGAGCTACTATCTGGAAAAGTCGGAAGTGCGCAGCAAGGCAACAGTCTGATATCGGCCGTTGCCCAAGCAGGTCCTTTTGGTGAAACGGAGCCAGTCGGCGCGCTTTAAAGCCTTTGTTTTTCTGCATGTCGTTGCCCCAAAAGCGCTGCGCGCTTTTGGCCGACATCGACTAGGAGCAGATCAGTTCCAGGAGCGGATCGGCCTGCTCCGCTTGTCGACGATTCTGACGGCAATCAGTCGTCCGCTGTGGGCGGCGGCGGTGTCGAGCCGGGTCTCGAAACCCTGCGGCTGGACAGTACGGCTCCTGCGCGGATTGGGCTCCGAGGTGCCGTAGGTCAACGAGGTCGCGATTAGGCGGCCTTGAGACGATAGCGGAAAACGGTGTGGTCGAGCAGCAGTCGGATCCGCGGCTCGGCCTCGGTAGCCACCAGCCAGCTTGCCGCGATCATTGTCGCGCCGACCATCACCATTGAGAAGAGATGCGGCAGTCCGGCGCGGACCAGCACGCCCAGCATGGCCGCGCCGACGACGTCGTGCAGGAGGTAGAGCGGATAGGTCATCAGTCCGATTCGGCGCCAGCCACTCCAAGACAGGTCGAGCCGCAGCGACCACGCCATCAGTCCGATCGCGGCAAGGAAGATCAAGATCGGCGGCGCGAACGGCATCTCTCGCCCGACCTTCAGGATATGAACGTCGACCGAACTGGCGATCTGTAGCACGCCGCCGCCCAGGAACAGGGCGCAGAAGGCAAGGCGAGCCGTCGTCACCGCCTTGAAGCGCATCAGCCACAGCATGACGCCGGTCGCGAAGAAAACGCCGTGGTGCACCAACAAAAGGTCGAGCGTGCGTGCCTCGGCAAGATCGGCCCAGCCGAGCGGGTAATAGAGGCACCAGAAAAGCGTGCTGGCCAGGCCGATGGCGATGGCCAGCATGTCCATCTGGTGGAAGCGGCCGAGCCGCAGCAAGGTCCAGACGACGGCATAGAAGGCGATCTCGATGCCGAGCGTCCAGTAGACGCTGTCCACCCAAGGGCCATAGGGGACGAACAGGCCGGTACGGACGAGCCTGATGACCGCGTCGGTCGGCCAGCTGAGGCCGACGGCCAAAAGCACCATCGCGGTGATGGGCGCACAAATCCAGACCGCGGGCGCCAGCCGTTTCACCCTCGCCTCGAAAAACCGCAGCGGCGTCGAGGTCTCGGCGCTGAAGGCGATGACGAAGCCGCTGATGACGAAGAAGATCTGGACGCCGACCCAGCCGGATTCGACCCAGGCGCCTATTGCCGGCTGCGCGGGAATGCCGCCCGTGGCGCGTGCCGAAACGCCGTCCGGAAACGCCCACACCCAGAAGCCGTAGTGATAGACCATGACCATGACGGCGGCGAGGAACCGCAGGATGTCGACGCCGCCAAATGTTATTTTCTTCTGCTGAGCCATACCGTCTCGCCGGATGGCCCCCCAATCAAGGGTGTAAGGTGGATTGCTGCATTGCACAACAAAAGATTGCGGCGCCGACCTCGACGATTTTGCTAAACTCCGATCCCTCGCTCCTTCAGGGCGGCGGTGATCTCGTCGAGAATCAGCGGATCGTCGATGGTCGCCGGCATCGTCCATTCTTCCTTGTCGGCGATCTTCTGCATGGTGCCGCGCAGGATCTTGCCCGAGCGCGTCTTGGGCAGGCGCTTGATCGTCACCACTGTCTTGAAGGCGGCGACCGGGCCGATGCGTTCGCGCACCAGACCGACCACTTCGCTCTCGATGACACCGGTTTCGCGTGAAACGCCGGCATTCAGCACCACGAAGCCGAGCGGCACCTGGCCCTTCATCGTATCGGCGATGCCGATGACGGCGCATTCGGCGACGTCGGGATGGGCGGAAAGCACCTCCTCCATGGCGCCGGTCGACAAACGGTGGCCGGCGACATTGATGATGTCGTCGGTGCGGGCCATGACGTAGAGATAGCCGTCCTCGTCGACCATGCCGGCATCCGCCGTCTTGTAGAAGCCGGGGAACTCGTCGAGATAGGCTTGGCGGAACCGTTGGTCGGCGTTCCACAGCGTCGGCAGGCAGCCGGCCGGCAGCGGCAGCTTGACCACCACATTGCCCAGCGTGCCGCGCGGCACCTCATGGCCGGCATCGTCAAGCACGCGGATGTCGTAGCCGGGCATCGGCACGCCGGGCGAGCCGTATTTCACCGGCAAGAGGCCGAGGCCGGCGGGATTGATCGTCATCGGCGAGCCGGTCTCGGTCTGCCACCAATGGTCGACCACCGGCACGTTCAGCTTCTGCTCCGCCCATTTGATGGTTTCGGGGTCGGCGCGCTCGCCGGCGAGGAACAGCGTGCGGAATTTCGACAGGTCGTATTTCGGAATGAACTCGCCTTTCGGATCCTGCCCCTTGATGGCCCGAAACGCGGTCGGCGCGGTGAACAGCGCGACCACGCCATGCTCTGATATCACCCGCCAGTAGGTGCCGGCATCGGGCGTGCCGATCGGCTTGCCTTCAAACAGCACGCTGGTGCAGCCATGCAGCAGCGGCCCATAGACGATATAGGAATGGCCGACCACCCAGCCGACATCCGACGCTGCCCAGAACACTTCGCCCGGCTTGACGCCGAACTCGTTTTCCATCGTCCATTTCAACGCGACCATGTGGCCGCCATTGTCGCGCACGATGCCCTTGGGCTGGCCGGTCGTACCCGATGTGTAGATGATGTAGAGCGGGTCGGTGGCGAGCACCGGAACGCAGTCGACATTGGCGCCGGCTGCCCGTTCGCGGGCGACGGCATCGGCGTAGTCGATGTCGAAATGCTCCCGCAACTCGCAACGCAGTTGGTCGCGCTGCAGGATCAGGCAGCCGTCCGGCTTGTGGCGGGAGATCTCGATCGCCTTGTCGAGCAGCGGCTTGTAGGCGACGACGCGGCCCGGCTCCAGTCCGCAGGAGGCGGAAATGATCAGCTTCGGCTTGGCGTCGTCGATGCGGGTGGCAAGCTCATGCGAGGCAAAGCCGCCGAAGACCACCGAATGCACGGCGCCGATGCGGGCGCAGGCCAGCATGGCGAAGGCGGCCTCCGCCACCATCGGCATGTAGATGATGACGCGGTCGCCCTTGCGAATGCCACGGTTCTTCAGCACCGAGGTCAGCGCGACGACCTCGCGCTTCAGCTCGGCATAGGTGAACTTCTTGATCGTCCCGGTGATGGCGCTGTCATGGATCAGCGCGATCTGGTCGGCGCGTCCGCCAGCGACGTGGCGGTCGACGGCGTTGTAACAGGTGTTGCAGGTGGCGCCGGTAAACCAGCGGCCATAGACGCCGGCGTCGTCGTCGAACACCTTGTCGTAGGGCGAATACCAGTCGATGGCCTCGGCCGCATCCGCCCAGAACTTTTCCGGATCGCGTTTCCAGCCGTCATAGACCTCATGATAGCGTGAAGCCATCCGACCCTCCCCAGGAATGTTTTTCTTCCCTCCAGATAGCGTGCTCTAACCTTGGCCGCAAATGCGCGCCATTATGCGGCCGGCATCGACCTGGCGCTTGGGGGCAAGCTGCGATGAAATTTCGATACGGGATTGGCGCAGCGGTGCTGACCGCCCTGTCATTGACGGTCGTGTCCGCCGCCCAGGCAGGCGATGCCGCGGCACGGCACATCATCGGCTTTTCGCCCGACGGCAGCTATTTCGCCTTCGAGCAATATGGAACGCTCGACGCCGGCGCTTCGGCTTCCGGCTATTCGCAGATCGACATCATCGACACCCGTACCGATCTGTTCGTCGACGGCAAGCCGATCCTCATCGTTGACGAATCCGAGGAGGCGACACTGACGCTCGAACAGGCGAGGGCGCAGGCCGCCGCCAAGGCGGCGCCCATCCTTGCCAAATATGCCATCGCGTCGCGGGGCGAGCAGACGGCTTCCGACAAGTTCACCTTTGCGGACGAGATGGTTGCCTACAACGACATTTCGCGCCTTGAGCAGGTGTCGCAGAAATGGCTGTCGCCGCTCTATGACCAACTCGACATCTCGACCATCCAGCTCGACCAGATCCTGGCGGACAGCATGACCGACTGTTCGGCGGGTTTCGACGCCACCCAGCAAGGCGACATATCAGGCAAGGCGCTCGGCTTTCGGCTGACGTTGCAGGGGCAGGACGGCAAGCCCTTCAAGGTCCTGCATGAGGACAAGGCCGTGCCGGGGTCGAGGAATTGCCCGACCTCCTACAGTCTGTCGGAATCCTACGAATTCACCCCCGCCGGCAAGCCCGCGGTGATTGTGGTGCTGGTGCAGCGCTTCAGCCAAGGCTTCGAAGGACGCGACCGCCGCTTCATTGCCGTGACCGGCCAGCCGCGCTGACGGATCCACGGCCCAAAGCTGTCTGACGGGCGGCTTCCATTCGATGAAGATGGATTGCTCTAAATGGGCAAAGCCACAAGCATGAGACCGATGCCGCCGAAGATCAAAATGGCTGTCGCCAGGGCTTTTCTGTGACGTTCGAAGCTCGTCGGAGCCCGTTCCCAATTGTAACGCATACGCTATCTCCCGAAGTCCCGGGGAGTCTTTACCTTACTTAGGGGAAGAAAAGCAACGGTCCGGCCCGGATGGCTCGGGCGTTCCCACGTCGCGAGGAAGACTATTTCTGGGACGATTCCTGCCGGTGGCCGGCGGCCGGGCGCGATTCCAACCGCTGGCCTGGCAGGAAGGCTACATGCCCCAGCGCAGCGCCGCCGTATGCACCGGCGCATCCCAGAATGCGGTCGTTTCCGCATCGAGCATGGTCAGCGTGATCGAGCACCCGGCCATGTCGAGTGAGGTGACATAGGAGCCGACCAGCGAACGGGTCACGGTCACGCCGTGCTTCTCGAAAATCCTCCGCGCGCTGTTGTACATCAGATAGAGTTCCATCAGCGGGGTGCCGCCGAAGCCGTTGACGAACAGCAGTGCCGGGCCTTTTGCCCTGTCGCCGAGATCGCCCAGGATCGCGGCGCAGATTTCCTCGGCAATGGCATCGGCGCTTTTCAAGGTGTCGCGCCGGCGGCCGGGCTCGCCATGGATGCCGACGCCGAACTCCATCTCGCTGTCGCCGATGTCGAAAGTCGGTTTGCCGGCGGCCGGCACAGTGCAACTGGTCAGCGCCACGCCCATCGAGCGGGTGGCAGTGTTGACGCGTTCGCCCAGCGCTTTCAGCGGCGCCAGCGCCAGGCCATGCTCGGCCGCCGCGCCAACGATCTTTTCGACCACCAGCGTGCCGGCGACGCCGCGCCGGCCGGTCGTGTAGGACGAGTTTTCAACGGCGACATCGTCATTGGTGACGATCTGCTGGACGCCTTCCGACATCTCGGCCGCCATCTCGAAGTTCATCACGTCGCCCTCATAGTTCTTGACGATGAACAGGCAGCCGGCGCCGGTGTCGACGGCTACCGCCGCAGCCAGCATCTGGTCCGGTGTCGGCGAGGTGAACACCTGGCCGGGGCAGGCGGCGTCGAGCATGCCGTGACCGACAAAGCCGCCATGCAGCGGCTCGTGGCCGGAGCCGCCGCCGGAGATCAGCGCCACCTTGCCCGGCCGCAAGGCCCTGCGGCGTACGAACTTGTGCTCGTCGCCAAGCACGAGGATGTCGGCATGGGCGGCGATGAAGCCGTCGAGGCTTTCGGTCAGCACCGTGTCCACCGAATTCATAAATTTCTTCACGGCCGTCTCCTCCGAAATAGGCCTCAAACCAAAGCAATTCCAGAAAAAGTGTGTAACGGTTTTCCGTCCGGAATTGCGTAGAAACAAAAGGTTAGAGCGGCTCCATCATTCCACGAAATATTGCACCGCTCTAACGGATCAGCCACCCTTGCCGGTGATGCTGGTGATCTTCTGGATGAAGTCATTGACCGCCCTGTCCAGCGCCGCATTCTGCTTTTCGTCGCCGAAATCGGGCACGATGAGCGAAACATGCCGCGTCTTGCGCATGCCTGCCGCGACAGACATTTTTCCCGGATGCGCCTGATGGTAGGCCGCGAGAAACTGGTCGCGCTCGGCCGGGCTGAAATGGCAGACGGAAAAGATGGAAGGCAAATGTTTTGACGGAATCGGGATCGAATAGGCCGGACTGGAAATCTGCGTGACGAAGCTGCGGTGCTTGCCGAGCGCATCAGCAAGGCGCTGGCGCATGCCGGACGGCCGCTGGTCGATGACATGCGACAGGATCGTCTTGTAGGCGCGGATAGCCTCTTCGGAACCGGGTTCAGGTGTCTTGTCGACCATGCCCGGCGCCTAGACCGAAACGTCCGCTATGGCCGCCTTGGCCATCGCGAGTTGCGCCGGAGCGATGGAAAGATCGCGCAGGCCGGCCTCGAGCAGCGACGGGATCGAGGCGGGGTCACCGCCGGCATCGCCGCACAGGCTGACCGGAATTGCTTCACGCAGGCCAAACGCGGTCACGGCAGCGACCAGCCGCAGCACGGCCGGATGACGGACCGAGTTGAGGTGCGCCACCGCGGTGTTGTCGCGGGCAGCCGCCATGACATATTGGGTGAGGTCGTTGGAGCCGATCGAGAAGAAGGCGGCTTCTGCAAAGGCCTCCGGCACGATCGCCACCGAGGGCACCTCGACCATGATGCCGAGCGGCGGCATTTTGTGCGCGATGCCACGTGCGGCAAGCGCTGCTTGCTCTTCGGCGAACATCGCCGCTGCCTGTCTGTATTCCTCCACAATGGCGATCATCGGGAACATCACTTTCAGACTGCCGTGGATGGCGGCGCGCAGCAACGCCCGGATCTGTACACGAAACACCTCCGGTCTTGCCAGCGACAGCCTGATGCCACGCAGGCCGAGGAACGGATTGCCTTCCTCGACGGTGAAGCCGGGCACCGGCTTGTCGCCGCCGGCATCGACGGTGCGGATCGTCACCGGTTTGTCAGCGGCCCATTCCAGCACCCTGCGATAGGCGCGATATTGCGTTTCCTCATCCGGCAACGTCCTGCCGAACAGGAATTCGGTGCGCATCAGGCCGACGCCGTCGCAGGTCGCGATGTCGATGCCGTCGACGTCGGACGGGTCGGCGATGTTGACCTGCACGCGCACGGCCGTGCCGGTCCTGGTCACCGCCGGCCGCGCCAGGAAGGTCCCGGCCTGGTCGCGGCGGGCCGCAAACGATGAGGACGATTGGCGAAAGGCGGCGATCTCGGCCTTGGAGGGCGACAGCACGATACCGCCATGTTCGGCATCGAGCAGTGCGATGCCGGCAAGAGCGGCAGGCGGGTAGCCAAGCCCCACAACCATGGGCACGCCGCGTGAGCGCGCAAGCATGGCGACGTGGCTCGCCGTGCTGCCTGCCTTCAGCGCGATGCCGCCACCGCCACTCCAGTCGGTTTCGAGAAAGCGCGTCGGCGCGATGTCCTCGCCGTAGAGAATGGCGCCGGGTGGTATTGCAATCTCGCCATCCTCGGTCAGGGCCCGCAAAACCTGGTCCCTGATGTCGCGTATGTCAGCCGCACGCGCGCGGAAATAGTCTTGGTCTGAAGCATCGTAGCCGGCGATTTCGGCGTCGAGCGCCTGTCGCCATGCCGCATCGGCGGGATGTCCGGCGTCGATCTCTGCAAAAGCCGGGCCGCTTAGCGCGTCGTCCTCCAGCATGGCGATCTGGAATTCGAGGATGTCGGCGGCGTCACCGTCCGCCTTTTCGATCAAAGCGGTGAGGCGGCCCGTCGCAATGGCGATTGCGGTCTCGAGCGCAGCCTTCTCGTCGGCGGTATTTTCCTTGCAGGCGTAAGCAATGGCAATCCGGTCAAGGTCGAACAGCGGCCCCTCGGCATAACCGGCCGAGGCCGAGATGCCTTGCAGCCTAAGCGATGCGGGCATGGTCCGCGCCTTCGTCGAAATCGCGCCGCACCAGTTCGACCAGCGCGTCGACGGCGTCATTGGCGCCATCGCCGCTGGCCCGGATGTGCAGCACCGTGCCTTTCGGCGCCTTGGTTGCCATCACCTTGACGATGCTCTTGGCGTCGAACCATGGCCCGTTGGCGGCCAGCGCTATTTCCACCTCAGCGGCAAAGGTCTTGGCCAGCTTGGTGAACTTCACCGAAGGACGCGCATGCAGACCCACCTCATGGGTGATCAGGACGGTCGCTTCGGCGGATGCGGACATATCTTCAAGATTCCCGTTCATTCACGACGGCGACAATTCGTGCGCCGTCGCCACCACTTCCTTGAGCGAGGCCCCGCCGGACGCCTCGGTCGCCGCCATGACCGCGCCTTCGACGATCGGCGCGTTGCAGACGATGATCTTCTGCGCACGCGGCTCGCCGATCATCTCCACCGCCATTTCGCTGTTGGTCTCGGCGCCGCCGAGATCGACCAGGATGGCGACGCCGGCTTCCGACCATGCCCTGTCGATGGCGCCCATGATCGCCTCGATATTGGTGCCGAGCCCGCCATGGCCGTTTCCGCCGCACCATGCAAGCGGCACTTCGTCGCCCACCATCTGCCGAACCATGTCGGCCGTGCCCTCGGCAACCAGCGGCGAATGCGAAACGATGACGATGCCGACATTGCTCATGCGCTTTCCCCGATGGTTTCCGCCACTGTCCGCACCAGCAGAGCGGTTGAACGCGCGCCGGCATCCATATGGCCGATCGAGCGGTCGCCAAGGAACGAGGCGCGGCCACGCAGGGCCTTCATCGGCACGGTCGCTTCAGCTGCCGCGTCGGCGATATCGGCGATTTCCGCCGCTGTCTTTCCCTGCAGCAGCGCATCATGCACCGGCTGCAGCACATCGAGCATCGTCTTCTGCCCGACCTGTGACTTGCCCCGCGCCGCCACCGCTTCGATGGCCTTGCCGAAAGCCAGGGTCAGATCGGCTCGATCGGGCGCGGCGGAAATCTCCTTGCCGAGCGCCATGAACAAGGTGCCGAACAGCGGACCGGAAGCGCCACCGACCGTCATCACCAGCTTGGTGCCGATCGCTTTCAGGGCGTCGGGCAGCGGCTTGGCCGAAAACGCGTCGGCCTCGCTGCGCACGGCCTCAAAACCACGCTTCATGTTCAGCCCGTGGTCGCCGTCGCCGATCGCCTGGTCGAGCGCCGTCAACGCCTCGGCGTGGGCGGCAATCGTGTCCGCGGCGGCCGCGATCAGCCTGGAGAGGTTCAACGCAGCCATGTCAGCCAACTTCCCGGTTTCCGTTCTGCCGGCAGTAGCGAAAGAACTTTCATTCGACAACTGAAGCATGCGTCAGGCCGCTGCAAGCAGTGCGGCCGCGGCCGCGAAGGCCTCGGCCACGGCATGGGCGCCGGGGTCGACCACGCCTTGCAGCTTGCTGCCGACATAGGCGGACCGCCCGGCTTTAGCTCTCTCCATGGCAGACGTGGCCTCGGCACCGCGTCGGGCCGCCGTTGCCGCCTCCTCCAGGCCGCCGGCGTCCAGCGCTTTGAGGGCTGGCTCCAGGGCGTCGACCATGGTTCGGTCGCCGACCTTTGCGCCGCCGTAGAAGGTCATCCGTTCGAGGCCGGCAAGCAGCGCTTTCGCCACGCTGGCGCCGCCATCCAAAGCCTGCGCCGCCGCCGTGAAGAAGATCGACAGCAGCACCCCGCTTGAGCCGCCCATGGACGCGCTCAGAATGTCGCCCACCGCGCCAAGTGTTGCCGCCGGATCGGCCAGCGGCAGCGTATCAAGCCGCTCCAGCACACTGCGTGCGCCGGTCGCCACCGTCGAGCCGGTGTCGCCGTCTCCCGCCTTGGCGTCCAGCCCGTTCAATGTGGCTTCGAGCGCGATCAGCCTTTCGCAGATGGTAACGACAAGGCGACTGGTGCGAGCATCCTGGCTGGGCTTGCGTGCCGCGCTCAAAGTGGCTGGTGTCGCCAGCGGCACGACAGCGGGTGCAACAACCGGCTTTGCCGGCATCCAGGCGTGCGGGCCAACCGGCGTCAGCAGGGCTGTCTCGCGCACGGCATCGAGCCGGATCAGCGACAGCGAGAAGCCGTTCATGTTGAGCGCCGTCATCATCGGTCCGGGGCCGATCGTCAGCTTTATGGTTTTGGCGAGCGGCGAGGCCAGCACCGCATTGGCGACAAGCGACATTTCGAGCGGCGGCACCGAACCGAGATTGTTGATCAGCAAGGCATAACTGGCTGCAGGATCGAGCCGTACTGCAAGGCGCTCCGCCATGATCGCGACCAGCCTGTCGGCGCTTTGCACTGCAATCCGCTCGACGCCCGGCTCGCCATGAATGCCGAGGCCGAGCTCGCCGCTATTTTCGCCAAATCTATCTTCGTGCGGTTGGCCCGGGATCGAGCAGGATGAAAGCGACATGCCGAGGGAAACGATATCCTTCGCCGCCGCCCGTGCCGCCGCCGCGATATCAGCCAGATCGTGACCGGCTTCCGACAGGTGGCCTGATATCTTGTGCACGAACAACGTGCCGGCAACGCCGCGCGGCTGGGCAATGTCGGGGAGCGCGATGTCATCGGCGACGATCACCATTTCGACGCGAAAACCTTCGCCGCGCGCCTTCTCGGCCGCCAGGCCGAAATTGAGGCGGTCGCCGGTGTAGTTCTTGACGATCAGCAGGCAGCCGGCCGGGCCGGTGACGGCGCGAATGGCCGCCAGCACCGCCTCGACGCTTGGCGAGGCAAAGATCTCGCCCGAGACCGCCGCTGTTAGCATGCCCTTGCCGACGAAGCCGGCATGCGACGGCTCGTGCCCGGCGCCACCGCCGGAGACGACGCTGACCTTTGTCTTGTCCCAATTGGCGCGCAGGACGACCTTGATCTCGGGATAGCCGTCGAGGCGCGCGAGGTCGCCAGCGCCAATGGTCCGCAAGAGGCCATCCAGCGCCTCGGTGACGATCGTTTCCCTGCGATTGAAAAAGTGCTTCATCGAATTCGTCCAGTCACTGGTCTGCAGTCATCAATCAGAAGCCGGTGTTGAGCCCTTGGCAGGGAAACACCTAAACCCGTTCACATCAGCCTTTGCCCGTCGGCACCAAAATACAGCGGCGACCGGTAGCGGATCACCACTCTGTCGCCTTGCCCCAGATCCGTGTCGGGATCGGTCAGCGTCACCAGCTTCCTGGTCCCCACCGTCACATGCAGATGGTTCTGGTCGCCGAGATGTTCGACCCAGTCGACGATGCCGTCGGCTTGGCCGTTGGCGGCCTTCTGGATCGATAGATGCTCGGTGCGTGCGCCGATCGTTTTCGTGCCGGCCGGCGCGCCGCCGTCAGGCAGCAGCCCGGTCGGCAGAAGATTGATCGCCGGCTGGCCGAGCCTGGCCGCGACATGCAGGTTTGCCGGCTCCGAATAGATGGTGCGCGGCGAGCCGATCTGCACCAGCACGCCGTCGGCAAGGATGCCGATGCGGTCGGCCATGGTCATCGCCTCGATCTGGTCATGCGTGACATAGAGCATGGTGGCGCCGAGTTCGGACTGGATGCGCTTCAGTTCGAGCCGCAGATCCGCGCGCAGCTTGGCATCGAGCGACGACAGCGGCTCGTCCATCAGGTAGATGGCGGGCTTGCGCACCAGCGCACGGCCGATGGCGACGCGCTGCATTTCGCCGCCTGAAAGCTTGGTCGAGCGGTTGGCGAGCTTGTGATGAATGCGCACCATCTTCGCCACCTCTTCGACCCGGCGGCGGATTTGCTCCTCCGGCATTCTTCGCGCCGGCGAGCGCAGCGGGAAGGCAAGATTGTCGAACACCGAAAGGTGCGGATAGAGAGAATATTGCTGGAACACGAAGGCGGTGTCGCGCTCGGCCGGCGACAGTGTCGTGGCATTGTGGCCGCCGATTTCGATCGTGCCGGCATCCGGACGCTCCAGACCGGCGATCAGCCGCAGCGTCGTCGTCTTGCCGGCGCCTGTCGGCCCGAGCAGCACGACGAACTCACCATCGGCGATCGAGAGGTCAAGACCATTGACGGCGACATGGTCGCCAAAACTCTTGCTCACGTTCTTGATGTGCACGTCAGCCATGCTGCACTCTCCGCTCCGAGGCTGCATCGTGGATCGCGGTTCTCACCGCACGGCCCGACCCTTTCTCGAACAGCGACAGCCGCGCGCTGCTCAGCGTCAGGCCGACATGGTCGCCGGTGGAGAGCCGGATCTCGGCAGGCACCCGCGCCTTGATGATGCCGTCCGCCGTCTCCACCGCGACGATCTGCGTGGTGCCGAGATATTCGGTGCCGTAGATGGCGCCACGCAGCTTGGAGGCATCGTCGAAGCGGATGTGTTCCGGGCGGATGCCAAGCGCCATGTCGGCCGGTGCGATATCCTCGCGTACCTCCGGCACCGCGACCTTGGCGCCCTGGACGACGATTTCTTTCGCGCCCTTGGCGAGCCCGCCGCCGAAGCCCAGGAAATTCATCGGCGGTGAGCCGATGAAGTCAGCGACGAACATGGTCGCCGGCCGGTCGTAGATTTCACGCGGCGTGCCGAACTGTTCGATGACGCCATGGTTCATCACCGCGATCTTGTCGGCCATCGACATCGCTTCCATCTGGTCGTGCGTGACATAGACGGTGGTGGCGTGGATGCGGTTGTGCAGTTCGCGCAACTCGTGGACCATCAAATCGCGGAACTCGGTGTCGAGCGTGCCGAGCGGTTCGTCCATCAGGAAGCATTTTGGCCGCCGCACGATGGCGCGGCCGAGCGCGACGCGCTGGCGGTCGCCGCCGGCAAGGCCGGAGACGGATTTGTTGAGCAGATGGTCGATGCGCAGAAGCTTGGCCGTCTCTTCGACGCGCTCGCGAATCTCGGCCGACGGCATGCCTTGCGCCAGCAGCGGGAAGCCGATGTTCTTGCGTACGTTCATGTGCGGATAGAGCGCGAACAGCTGGAAGACGAAAGCGATGTCGCGCTCGCGTGCCCGCAGCATGGTGACGTCGTCGCCGCCGAGCAGGATCTGGCCGCCGGTCGGCAGTTCGAGCCCGGCGATCATGCGCAGCGTCGTCGTCTTGCCGCAGCCAGACGGTCCGAGCATGACGAAGAACTCGCCATCCTCGACGACGAAATTGGAATCCTGCACGGCGACGAAATCGCCGAAGGCCTTTCTCAGATGCTGAACACGAATTTCGGCCATGGCTATTCCGGGAACTTCGAGACGATGATGAACATCACGGTGCCGGCGAGCATGGTGATGAAGGAATAGGTGTAAAGCGCTAGCGCGAAGGGCTGGAACAGCATCAGGAAGCCGATGGCGATCAGCACTGTGGCGATGTTTTCCATCAGCCCGCGCCTGGCCCAGACCGGCCAGCGCGATTTGCGTTTCTGAGGGCTGGTCATGCTCATTTGCGCACCGCACCGAAGGTGATGCCGCGCAGCAATTGCTTGCGAAGCAGGATGGTGAAAACCAGGATCGGCACGAGGAAGATCGTCGTTCCGGCGGCGACCGCCGGCCAGTCCTGGCCGCCTTCGCCGATGATGGTCGGGATGAAGGGCGGCGCCGTCTGCGCCGTGCCGGAAGTCAGCAGAGCCGCGAACGCATATTCGTTCCAGGCGAAGATCAGGCAGAAGATGGCGGTCGCGGCGATGCCGGTGGTCGCCTGCGGCAGCACGGTGCGCCAGAAGGCCTGCAGCCGCGTGTAGCCGTCGATCATCGCGGCTTCCTCATATTCGCGCGGGATCTCGTCGATGAAGCCTTTCAACAGCCAGACGGCCAGTGAGACGTTGACCGCCGTATAGAGCAGGATCATGCCGAGCGCGGTGTCGGACAGGCCAAGCTCGCGGTACATCAGGTAGATGGGAATGGCGACGGCGATCGGCGGCATCATGCGCGTCGACAGGATGAAGAACAGGAGGTCGTCGGCCAGCGGCACCTTGAAGCGCGAGAAACCATAGGCCGAAAGCGTGCCGAGAAACACCGCGCAGAAGGTCGAGCCGAAGGCGATGATCAGCGAGTTGACGAAGCGCGGCAGGAAGTTTGACGGGCCGGCGATCACCATGTTGCGCTTGCGCGTGGTCTCGTCGCAGAAGCCGGTCGCCGGGCCCAGCGAGTTGATGTATTCCGGCGTCTGCCGGGTGCGCGTCGAGAACAGGTTGCAGTAGCCCTCGAGGCTCGGCTGGAACAGCAGCTTCGGCGGATAGGCGATCGAGTCCGGCGGCGTCTTGAAGCTGGTGGCGAAGATCCACAGCAACGGCACGATCGAGATCAGCGCGTAGAGCACGATGATCGTTCCGGCGATGCGCTTCGAGTTTGCCGAGGGTGCGACGACCGAATGGGCAGTGGTCAGGCTCATCTCTGCTTCACCTTGTTGAGCGCCTTGACGTAGATGTTGGCGAGGCCAAACACCGCGACGAACAGGATGATGGCGAAGGCCGAAGAATAGCCTGTCCGCCAGCTTTCGAAGGCCTGGCGTTTGAGCGTGATCGAGGCGACCTCGGTGGTCGAGCCCGGCCCGCCGCCGGTCAAAAGATTGACCATGTCGAACATCTTGAAGTTCTCGATGCCGCGAAACAGCACCGCCAGCATGATGAAGGGCAGCGCCATCGGCAGTGTGATCGACCAGAACTGCCGCCAGTTGGAGGCGCGGTCGACCTCGGCCGCCTCATAGATGTATTCGGGGATCGAGCGCAGCCCGGCGAGGCAGATCAGCATCACGTAGGGCGTCCACATCCAGGTATCGACGATGATGATCGACCACGGCGCCAGCGACACGTTGGAGAGCATCTGGATGTTCGTCGGCGGGATGCCGGTGACGAAGGAAATGGCATAGGCGAACAGGCCGATCTGCGGCTCGTAGAGGAAGCGCCAGAAATTGCCGACCACCGCGGGCGACAGCATCATCGGGACCAGGATGAGCGTCGTCCAGAAGGCGTGGCCGCGGAACTTCCTGTCGATCAGCCAGGCCAGCGTGAAGCCGATCAGCGTCTGCAGCAGGATGGTCCAGAACACGAAATGCGCCGTCGTTTGCATGGCGATCCAGATGTCCTTGTCGCCGAGGATGCGCTGGTAGTTGGCAAAGCCGAGATTCTTCACCACCTCGTTGGGCCGGTTGGCGCGGTAGTTGGTGAACGACAGATAGATCGCCCAGAACAGCGGAAAGATGTTGATGGCGAGCAGCAACAGGATCGTCGGCGAGATGAACAGCCAGGCGAGGCCCTTGTCGCTGATGCCCCGGACCTTGCGGGCCAACGGTTCCGGGGTCGCCCGGGCAACGTTCTCCGCGGTCCGATTGAGCATGGTCAGTCCTGCTTCGGTCACTTGGGTCGTCTCTGTCATGGAATTTATCTGAACTGCGTCCCGTGCCAAGGGTGGCACGGGACGCTTGGGCCTAGCTCGGGAGGAGCCGGTTACATTTTGCCATCGTCCTGGAAGACCTGCGTCCAGTCCTTGACCAGGCCGTCGAGCGCATCCTTGGCCGAACCCTGGCCGGCGACGACATAGTCGTGGAAGCGCTTCTGCGACGCCTGCAGCAGCGGCGCGTAGCTGGGCTCGGCCCAGAAGTCCTTCACGATGGCCATCGAGTCGAGGAAGGTCTGCGCATAGGGCTGGCTGGCCGGGAATGCCGGGTCCTTCACCACCGCGTTGAGGCAGGAATAGCCGCCAAGCGACCACCACTTTGCCTGCACGTCCTTGTTGGCGAACCACTTGATGTATTTCAGCGCCGATTCCTGCTTGTCGGAATAGGACACCACGGAGATGCCCTGGCCGCCGAGCTGGGCGAACTGGTCGCCGTCAGGCCCCTTGGGGTTGACGAAATAGCCGATCTTGTCGCCGCCGACATTCTCGTCCTTCTGCAGGCCCGGCCATGTGAAGGCGAAGTTCATGTGCATGGCCACCTGGCCGGATTTGAAGGCATCGACGCCTTCGCCCATGTAGCTGTTCGAGGCGCCCGGAGGGGTGCAGCAATCATAGAGCGCCTTGTAGAACTCCAGGCCTTTCACCGACTTGTCGGAATTGACGAAGCCTTCCATCTCGTAGGGCTTCTTCGGGTTCTCGTACTGGAAGCCGTAGCTGTAGAGCACGTCCATGGCGCCCATGGTGATGCCTTCCGAGCCACGCTCGGTATAGATCGAGGCGCCGTAGACGGTCTTGCCGTCGATCTGCCGCTTCTGGAAGAACTCGGCGATCTGCTTCAACTGGTCGAAGGTGGCCGGCGGGCCGAGATCCCAGCCGTATTTCTCCTTGAATTCCTTCTGCAGTTCCGGCTTGGAGAACCAGTCCTTGCGGTAGGTCCAGCCGACGACGTCGCCCATGGCCGGCAGCGCCCAGTAGTTCGGCGTGTTCTTCGGCCATTCCGAATAGCCGACGACGGTTGCCGGCACGAAATCGTCCATGCTGATCTTCTCCTTGTCGAAGAAGTCGTTCAGCTTGACGTAGTGGCCGTTCTCGGCGGCGCCGCCGATCCACTGGCTGTCGCCAATGATCAGGTCGCACAGCTTGCCGTGCGAGTTCAGCTCGTTGAGGAAACGGTCGGCATAGTTGGTCCACGGCACGAACTCGAATTTCATGCCGATGCCGGTTTCCTTGGTAAAATCCTTGGACAGTTCGACAAGTGCGTTGGCCGGGTCCCAGGCGGCCCAGCACAGCGTCAGGTCTTCAGCGTGCGCGACGGTCGAGACGGCTGTCGACGCGGATATCGCCGAGGCCAGTCCCAACGCCAGTTTCAAGCTCGATTTCATGCCTTCCTCCCATTTGCGAAACGCGCCCGGATGACGGTTTCAAGAGCCCTAAACCCCTCTCCTCAGGGCCCAAACATGGCGGCGCGGTAGCGCGGCAGATGTTTAGTAATTTGTTTAGTGATGCAATTTTACTAAACAACGCAAGCGAATTCGTTGCTGCGCCGCAGCATGCCGGCGACGGTGTCTGAAAACGTTGGGAAAAGCGTGGATCGCGGGTCGGACTGTCGAAGCCGCTCAAGTCGAGTCCGACCAGGCCGGAAGGTCGTCTCGACGCTCAGTCGACCCGTTTGGTGCTCACCATCACCGGCCGGATCGCCGGTGCCGGCGGCAGCAGCGCGCGGATGTCGGCGAAAGGAAACACAGGTTCGAAGCGGAAGGCCTCGGCCAACGAACCCTGCGCGCCGTTGCACTGGCCCGAACGAAAAAGGTTCTGCGTCCGCGTGCCGTCGACGAAGCGATCGGGATCCTGCGACTGATGCATGCGGATCGCCTTGGCCTTGATGTCGGCATGGCCGCAAATATCGACATAATGCGTCGGCGAAAACCCGGTGCCGCCGAGCGTGTCGGCATGCAGAACCGGAACGGAAAACGAAGCCGCGATGCGCACGCCGTCCGACAGCGCGCGATGGTCGCCGTGATAGTCGTTCGGGGCATGCGTGATCGCCAGGTCCGGGCCGATCTCGCCGATCAGCGCTTTCAGCGCGGCGATCAGCGTGGCATCGGCCACCAGCGCGCCATCCGGGAAGTCGAGAAAGCGTGGCGTGGCCCCAAGCAGGCCTGCCGCCCGTGTTGCCTCGTCACGGCGCGCCCGGGCAAGTACGCCGGGATCGCCCTTGCCGCCCTTGGCCCCATCGGTGGCTATGGCAAAAGTGAGTTCTGCGCCTTGCGCGGCATAGGCGGCCATCGTACCGAACATGAAGATCTCGATGTCGTCCGGATGCGCACCGAGCGCCAGTATTTTCAAGTCTCTCTCCCGGAAATGGAAAAACGTGACGAACGGAATTCTGCTCGCCCTGATCGCCTATGCAAGCTATTCGGGCAGCGATGCCGTTGTCAAAAGCCTGGGTGGGCAGCTTACGATCTTTGAGATCGGCTTTTTCATAACCTTGTTTGCCGGCTTCTTCCTCTTCTTCACGCGGCCGCCGGGCGAGCGCTGGCGCGATTTCTGGCGCACCAAAAGGCCCTGGGCGGTGCAGGCGCGCGCTTGGGCTGGCATCGCGTCCGGCGTGCTCAGCGTCTACGCCTTCACTACCATTCCGCTGGCGGAGGTCTATGCGCTGGTCTTTCTGGCGCCGCTCTGCGTCACCATCCTGTCCACACTCATCCTCAAGGAGAAGGTCGGTCCGTGGCGATGGCTGGCGGTGGTCGCCGGCTTTGCCGGCGTCATGCTGGTGGTGCGGCCCGGGTTTCGCGAACTCAATCTCGGCCATCTTGCCGCGTTTGGCGTTGCCTTCCTCGCCGCTGCCAGCGTCATTCTGATGCGCTCGCTGGCACAGCAGGAAAAGCGCACGACCATGCTGGGCGTGCTGGTCGGCTACGGGCTGGTGTTCAACGGCGTCGGTGCAGCCGCCACCTCATTCACCATTCCAGACGGCAAGCAGCTGGTGTGGCTGGTGATGTCCGGTGCCTTCACCGCTTGCGGGCAATTGCTGCAGCTCCTGGCGGTCAAGTATGCGCCCGCCAACCGGATCGCGCCGACGCATTATTCGCAGATCGTCTGGGCGGTGATCCTCGGCGCGATGTTCTTCCAGGAATACCCCGACTGGCTGTCGCTGGTCGGCCTCGCCGTCGTCGGCGGCTCCGGCCTGCTGACCATGGTGCGCGAGGAGGCGCGGCTGGGCACGGTGCGCTGGAACCCGTTTTCGCGCACCCGGCTTTGAACCGGTCCGGCTCCTAAGAGACTGTTTCGAAATTCGCTCTGGCGAGTCATATGGTGGTGGTTTCGAGAACCGGAGCGCAGCGGACATTTGGGTCCGTGAGCACCGGAAGCGCAGAAAACGCCATCAGATGGCCGCCAGAGTAGAAGTTCCAAACAGTCTCTAAGTTGCGTGGCCACCGCGACCGCTGATATGCGGACGGAGCGGGCCTGCCGCGATCGGACGAACGCATCCCTGGAACGATGACCACGAAACCCTTGCCGGAGCTTCCCGTATCCGCCGTGCTGCCGGCGCTGAGTGAAGCGCTCGGGCGTGGCAACAGCGCCGTGCTGGTGGCGCCGCCCGGCGCCGGCAAGACGACGCTGGTGCCGCTGGCGCTGCTCGATGCGCCTTGGCTGGGGGCCGCCAAGATCGTGCTGCTCGAACCGCGCCGGCTTGCCGCCCGCGCCGCCGCCCGCCGCATGGCCGAATTGCTCGGCGAGGAGGCCGGCGCCACCGTCGGTTATGCCATGCGCATGGAGAACCGCACCTCGGCAAAGACCAGGATATTGGTTGTCACCGAAGGTGTGCTGGCGCGGATGATCCTCGACGATCCCGAACTGCCCGGAATCTCGGCGGTCATCTTCGACGAATTCCACGAGCGTTCGCTCGATGGCGATTTCGGTCTTGCGCTGGCGCTCGACGTGCAAGGGGCGCTACGGCCGGATCTGCGGGTGCTGGTGATGTCGGCGACGCTCGACGGCGCGCGCGTCGCCAAATTGCTGTCGGGCGCGCCGGTGATCGAGAGCGAGGGCCGCGCCTTCCCGGTCGATATCCGTTACGACGAACGTCCGGCCGGCGTCACCATCGAGGACGCCATGGCCAAGGCGATTCGATCTGCTCTCGCTGAAGAAATCGGCAGCGTGCTTGCCTTCCTGCCCGGCCAGCGCGAGATCGAACGCACCGCCGAGCGGCTGGCCGGCAAGGTCGGCGCCGACGTTGACCTCGTGCCGCTCTACGGCATGCTCGACGGCAAGGCGCAGGACGCGGCGATCAAGCCGGCGCCTGCAGGCCGCCGCAAGGTGGTGCTGGCCACCTCGATCGCCGAAACCTCGATCACCATCGACGGCGTGCGCGTCGTCATCGATTCCGGCCTGTCGCGGCTGCCGCGCTACGGGCCGGCCAGCGGCCTCACCCGGCTGGAAACGGTGCGCGTCAGCAAGGCGTCCGCCGACCAGCGCGCCGGCCGTGCCGGGCGTACGCAGCCGGGCGTCGCCATGCGGCTGTGGCGCGCCGAACAGACGGCCGCGCTCCCCGCCTTCACGCCACCGGAAATCCTCGAAGCCGACCTGTCCGGCCTGTTGCTCGATTGCGCCGCCTTCGGTGTCGTCGACCCGACAAGCCTCGCCTTTCTCGATCCGCCGCCCGCGCCGGCGCTCAACGAGGCCAGGCTGCTGCTGCGCGCGCTCGATGCCATCGACGAGGCCGGGCGCCTGACGGAGCAAGGCGCTGCGATGCGCAAGCTCGCTCTGCCGGTGCGGCTGGCGCATATGGTCGCCGAGGCAGCCAGGAGCGGCCATGCCGACGAGGCAGCCTTGCTTGCCGTGCTGCTCACCGAGCGTGGCCTTGGCGGCGACGGCGCCGATCTGGAACGGCGGCTGATGCGCTTTCGCTCGGAACCATCGCCGCGTGCGACCGCGGCGCGCCAGCTTGCCGAACGGCTGGCGAGACAGGCCGGCGGCGCGAGGAGCGGCGAAGCTGTTTCCGCCGGCCTCCTCCTCGTCCACGCCTGGCCGGACCGCGTCGCCAAGGCGCGTGGCGAGCGCGGCCGTTTCGTGCTGGCCAACGGTTCCGGCGCCATGCTCGACGCTGCCGACCCGCTGGCGGGCGAGCCGTTTCTGGTCGTCGCCGACCTGCAGGGCAAGGCGCAGAATGCGCGCATCACGGCTGCGGCGGCAATCGGCGAGGACGATGTCCGCGCCGCCCTCGCCGACAGGATCGAAACACGCAGGCAAGCGAGCTTCGACCGCGACCGCCGCGCAGTGCGTGTGCGCGAGACGGTGCGACTCGGCGCCATCACGCTCGCCGAGCGCATGCTGCCGCCGCCAACCGGCGCCGATGCCGATCGCGCCATCCTCGATGCGGTACGCGAGCATGGGCTGGCGCTGCTGACCTGGAGCAAGGAGGCGCAAACGTTGCGCCAGCGGCTGTCCTGGCTGCATCGCGGCCTGGGAGCGCCGTGGCCTGACATGACGGACGCCGCCCTCATCGAGCGCCTCGACGACTGGCTGCTGCCGTTCCTGTCCGGCGCGGCATCCTTTGCCGCCATCGATCCGGGCGTTGTTTCGGCTGGGCTGGCCACACTCGTGCCGCACGACTTGCAGCGCAGGATCGACACGCTGGCGCCAACCCATTTCGACGCCCCGTCGGGCAGCCACGTGCCAATCCGCTATGATGGCGAATGGCCGGTGCTGGCGGTTCGCGTGCAGGAGCTGTTCGGCCTCGACCGCCATCCAGCCATCGCCGGCGGCACGGTGCCGCTGACGCTCGAACTGCTGTCGCCGGCGCACCGGCCGATCCAGACGACGCGCGACCTGCCCGGCTTCTGGCGCGGTTCTTGGGCCGATGTTCGCGCCGATATGCGCGGCCGCTATCCCAAGCATGTCTGGCCGGAAGATCCGCTGCTCGCCGCCGCCACCGCCCGCGCCAAGCCGCGCGGGACGTAGCCCCTCGACGCAGCATTTTTGATGAATCGCGTGCGGCTGCGGACTGCATGCCTTGGCGATTGGCGCAAACGCCCATCGCTTCGCACGGGCGGAGCAGGGAGTATAGCGCGACGCAGCGCAGACCCGTGGATGACGACGTTGGGAAGCTTCGGCCAACCCCGAATGTTTAGCCCACCGAAACGAACGATGAATTTCGGTCGCCAAGAGGCTTCCAACCCGTCAGATCACCGGTGCAGCGCTACTAGCGCTTGTCGCTCCGCGGCTGTAATTCATCACCATGATCAACGTTTTTCGTTCGCCCGATTTCCAGCAGAGCCAGAGACTGCGCCTCAACACGCTGATCAGGCTGCGCTGGCTGGCCATCGTCGGTCAGAGCGTGACGGTTCTCGTCGTCGCCTATGGCTTGAAATTCCCGCTGCCGGTCAGTCTCTGCTTCGCGCTGATCGCCTGTTCGGCCTGGATGAACCTGTTTCTCGCCTTTCACTTTCCGGCGGCGCACCGGCTCACTCCGCTCGCGGCCTTCGGCATCCTCATCTTCGACAGCCTGCAGCTTGCCGGCCTGCTTTACATGACCGGTGGTCTCACCAACCCGTTCTCGCTGCTGATGACCGTGCCTGTCGTCATTTCGGCGACATCGCTGCCCCTGCGCCTGACCGCGATTCTCGGTGGACTGGTGATGGCGGCGGCGACCCTGCTGGTCTTTGTTCATCTGCCGCTGCCCTGGCATGAAGGCGCGCCGCTGGCGATGCCGTTCATCTATGTCGCCGGCATCTGGATGGCGGTGCTGTCCTCGATCGCCTTCACCGCCATATACGCCTTCCGGGTGGCCGCCGAGGCGCGGCTTCTGGCCAATGCGCTTGCCGCCACCGAACTGGTGCTGCAGCGCGAGCAGCACCTTTCGGCGCTCGACGGGCTGGCGGCGGCGGCCGCGCACGAGCTTGGCACGCCGCTCGCCACCATCACGCTTGTCGCCAAGGAGATGGAAAAGGCGCTCGGCAAAGATCCGAAATACGGCGAAGACGTCAGGCTGCTGCGTTCGCAGAGCGAGCGCTGCCGGGAGATCCTCAAGCGCCTGACCAGCCTGTCGTCCGAGGGCGAGGCGCATCTTTCCCGGCTGCCGCTGACCTCGCTGGTCGAGGAGGTCACCGCCCCGCATCGCGACTTCGGCATCTCGATCAAGCTTCGCCCTGGCGAGCGCATCGGGCCCGAACCCGTCGGGCGCCGCAATCCCGGCGTCATCTACGGCCTCGGCAACCTGGTCGAGAACGCCGTCGATTTCGCCCGCAAGAGCGTCACCGTGCGCTGGAGCTGGGACGAGGCCGCCGTCACCTTCTCGATCATCGATGACGGACCGGGCTTTCCGGCCGAGATCATCGACCGTATCGGCGAGCCCTATATGTCGACGCGCCAGGGCACGGAAGCTGGCGGCGGCCTGGGGCTGGGGCTGTTCATCGCCAAGACGCTGCTCGAACGCTCGGGTGCGACGCTCGATTTCCGCAATTCGAGCGGCCTGGGCGAGGGCGCCGTGGTACAGATATCGTGGCCGCGTGGTGTGTTCCTCAATCCGGAAATCACCTCGGCCAGTATGTTCGACACCGCCTGAGAGCCTTCCAAGGGCTCGAAGAATTGGACAATCAGGCTCAGGAACTATATCTGCGTAAAATTAAGGCAGCAGGAATTTTGCGACTATGACAGGCGACGAAAATATTGGCGCAATGGTTGAAGGCGAGGACACCTCGCTGCTCATCGTCGATGACGACAAGCCGTTCCTCACGCGTCTGGCCCGCGCCATGGAAACCAGGGGCTTCGTGGTCGAGACGGCCGAGAGCGTCGAGGAGGCGGTCGCCAAGGCGCGCGCCAATCCGCCCGCCTATGCCGTGGTCGACATGCGGCTCGGCGACGGCAACGGCCTCGACGTGGTCGCGGCGATCCGCGAGAAGCGCGACGATTCCCGCACAATCATCCTGACCGGCTACGGCAACATCGCCACCGCGGTGACGGCGGTGAAGCTCGGCGCCGTCGATTACCTCTCCAAGCCCGCCGATGCAGACGACATCTTCGCCGCGCTCACCCGCACGGCAGGCGAGCGCGCAGCGCCTCCGGAAAACCCGATGTCGGCCGACCGCGTCCGCTGGGAGCATATCCAGCGCGTCTATGAAATGTGCGAGCGCAATGTCTCCGAGACGGCGCGCCGGCTCAACATGCATCGCCGCACCTTGCAGCGGATACTGGCCAAGCGCGCGCCGCGCTGAGAGACTGTTTGGAAATCCGCTCTGGCGGCCATCTGGGGGCGTTTTCTGCGCTTCCGTTGCCCACGGACCGATGTCCGCTGCGCTACGGTTCTAGAAACCACCACCATGTGACTCGCCAGAACGAATTCGGAACAGTCTCTGAGACGCCGAAACACGGTCTGGTACTTGCCCGGCTGACGGGCATCATCGCGAATGACGCCGGCCCAACAGGCGGCATGACGGAGGCGACATGCAGGACTTGAAGCAGCGGCCGGTTTCCGTCTTCCGCGAATTTCTCGATGGCGAGGCCGCCGGCGGCATCATCCTGATGGTGGCGGCGGCTCTGGCCCTGATCGTCGCCAACTCGCCGCTCTCCGAAACCTACTTCTCCGCTCTCCACGCCTATCTCGGTCCGCTCAGCGTGTCGCACTGGGTCAATGACGGGCTGATGGCGGTGTTCTTCCTGCTCGTCGGGCTGGAGATCAAGCGTGAGGTACTGGACGGCCAGCTCTCGACCTGGCCGCGCCGCGTCCTGCCCGGCATCGCCGCGGCCGGCGGCATGGTGGTACCGGCGCTCGTCTATGTCGCGATCAATCGCGACAATGCGGCGGCACTGTCCGGCTGGGCGATCCCGACCGCCACCGACATCGCCTTCGCGCTCGGCGTGCTGTCGCTGCTCGGCAGCCGTGTACCGGCGTCGCTGAAGGTGTTCCTCACCGCGCTGGCTATCATCGATGATCTCGGCGCCGTCATCATCATCGCCATCTTCTACACCAGCGGCCTGTCGCTGGCTTATCTGGGTGCGGCCTTCGCCGTCATTGCTGTGCTCGTCCTGCTCAACCGCATGCGGGTGATGACGCTGATGCCCTATCTCGTGCTCGGCGCCGTCCTGTGGGTGCTGGTGCTGAAATCGGGCGTCCATGCGACGCTTGCCGGCGTGGCATTGGCGTTGACCATTCCGCTCGAACGCTCCGCCGGGATCCGCCACGATCTCGACCATTCGCCGCTGCACCGGCTTGAGCACGGCCTGCACAGAATAGTGCCTTTCGTCGTCATCCCGATCTTCGGCTTTGCCAATGCCGGCGTTTCGCTCTCCGGCCTGAGCGTCGGCGCGCTGATCGAGCCGTTGACGCTGGGTGTCGCCGCCGGCCTCGTTGTCGGCAAGCTGGTCGGCGTGTTCGGCTCCTCGGCACTTGCCATCCGGCTCGGCCTTGCCGACCTGCCGGCTCATGCCGGCTGGTCGCACCTGATCGGCATCTCGCTGCTGTGCGGCATCGGCTTCACCATGAGCCTGTTCATCGGCCTGCTCGCCTTCGCCAGCGACGCGGCACTCCAGGACGCGGTCAAGGTCGGCATCCTCGCCGGCTCCTTCATCGCCGCCATCCTCGGCGCCGCGGTGCTGTTGATGGCGCCGGCGGCGGGTGGGGTGGAAGCGAGCGAGGACGAGGAGTAGGCTGGCCGGCAGATCCGGGTTCTGTGAACTACTCGCTCTCACCCTCCAGCGCCGGCACCGACACGCCGGCAAGCTCGGCCGCCAGCAGCCGCGAGGCACCGGCCCGCGCGATTCGCAGCATCAGCGCCTTGCGCGTTGCCGCCGCCATGCGGTGCTCCGGCGCGTCGCGCAGGATTTCGGCGCCGTAGCCGTCGGAGAGGATGAAGCCGCATTCTTCCGGAAAGATTTCCGAAGGCACGCCGGGATGGGTGGCGAAGAAGAAGCGGTCGGAGTGCAACCGGTAATCCGGCCATTTGCGGTCGACCCGGAAATCCTCGACCGACGATTTGATCTCGATGATCCAGATGTCGCCCTGGCGCGTCAACGCGACGAGATCGGCGCGGCGGCCGGTGGCCAGCGACAGTTCGGGCAGCACATGCGCGCCCAGCTCCATCAAAAGCCGCTGCACGCCGCGCCGCACCAGCATGGCACGCTCCGACTGACGACCGTCGATGAGGGGGTTGATTGGGATAGGGGAGATGATCGGCATGGCGGCACCATGCCAGATTCTGTTCACGGTTTGAACCCGCCTTATCGGGGCGATTATATGTTTGACAAACCCCGATCGCAAAATTGCTGACGCGTGCTGCCGGATAATGCCGCGCCAGCCACTCTCGCGGCGGACTTTAGGGAGCGCTGTCGCTAAAATTAGCGCTCCAAAAAGGAGTGGACAACGCACCAGGGCGGCTTGCGTTTGCGCCCGACTGGCGCAACCCTCACCTAGGGGAAGTGAGGAAGCATGAGCAGCTTAGGCTTGTGGGTCGTATTCGTGACGGCGACCATGGCGATCCTTTACCTGTTGTCGTATGTCTCGATCAGGATGTAGGGGCAGCAGCGCCCGGCGCGTCACTTAACTGCGCGGCGCCACCCAGCCGTAGGCGGATGGCCAGCGCCGCTACATCTTCTGTATCAGACCCGCCCTACGATCATATTGCTCGTCACCACCCCCGTTCTCGTTGGGCTGGGAGCGCTAGTCGCCCGGATGCACCCAAAAGAAGTCAGGCATTGGTCCTTGAAGGCCTGACTTGCAGGGCATACCGTTGCTGCAATGGGGATGGGCGACGCGACATTGAACGACAATAAAGGCGAGCAGCTGTGGGCCTTTGACCTTGACGCTCTGCGCAAGGCTTTCGGAAAGTCCGTTCAGGAACACAAAATCACGGCAGCGGATTGGGGGGAACACGCCAAGCGGTTCCTCGAAAAACAAAGAGATCGTCAGCGCGAATCGACGCCCAGCCGTACGGGCTCAAAGTAAGCTGCTATCGATTGAATCCAGCTTTGGTCGAATTCTGTTGATGGCATCCCCGATGGCATCTGCTGTCGTCATATCGAGGGCGACGTCTAGAGCAATCGCAGGAAAAGCGTGAAGCGGTTTTCCGTCTGGAATTGCGTCAAAACAAAGGGATAGAGCGGGTCGGCGTTTCTGTGAAGCGATGAATCGCTCCAGGCGGCCCTCGGTGGTCTGGATAGAGAGAATTCCGAGAAGATCGGCCTTGGCCGTGACTGTGCTGACGTGAGTTTCGGTCGGCACGAACGGTGCCTGTCCATACGCTTCGTTGGCTACTCGTTTCACGTTGGCGGACGCGACAGTCGCGCAACCAGGCACGATTTCAAGCAGACCTGGCGCTACTCGGCCGCAAAAGAATGGCCGGTGCAGGAATGCTTGGGTTGAAAGCGCGCCGCACCGGCCATCGCGGGATTAAGCTTTTGGGATAGTCCCCGCAATGCCCAGATTATAGTCATATTAGAAACAGCTCAACTAAGACTGAAGTCCCTCCTCGGCACCCATCTGCAGGGAGATGAAATGGCCGGTGCGGCTGGAGCTACCTTGGGGATGCGGTGGCCGCACCGGTCATTGCGGGAAGGTTGTGATCTCCTCCGCGCTGCTGAAACTATGGCATGTTAGCAATCCCGCAATTAAGCCTTTCGGCGGTACTCTGCCCCAGGGGACCATGCTATCGGCCAATTGAGAAGCAGGCCTCAATCATCCAGCCAGTATGCTCGAAAACAGCCGAATTGGGGCGCGATCCCAAGCCGCCGTTTGGCGTCAAATTCCAACTCGGACAGTGCCCAGGGTGAGTTGTTCTCGGTCGCGTCAGGCACAATGGTGTACCCTTCGGCGACCAACTGCAGTCGCATTTCCTCGTAGTGCCTCTTGAAGCCATTCTTGATTTTGTTCTGCGGATACCGCCGCCCGTGCATGCACTCCTGACTCAGGATGTCGGAATACCGCAGGGCGCTGGCCATTCTCACTGCATATTCGAAGATCGGCTTGTAGGGTAGCTTGTCCTTGGACCAGCATCGTCCTGCCGACGCCACCAGCGTCGCGGCCAACAGGCCTGCCAGGAACTTCCCCACTTTGGTCCCTTCCGACCAGGGAGACGTGAATTAGCCGTGGTTAATATTACGGCAAATCCTCGTGGTTTCCAAATAATGCTCCCGCTGGACGCTTAGCGCCTATGCGGCCGATGAAGCATCCTTGCCGCTGAGCAACGCCGCCCCCGCCATGTCATCCAGGATCGGGCAGTCCGGCCTTTCGTCACCATGGCAGGCGTGGATCAGCGTCTGCAGGGTCGAGCGCATCGACTGCAGTTCGCGCACCTTTTCCTCGATCGCCCTGACATGGGCGGCGGCGATCTCGCGCACGTCATGGCTGGCGCGGCTCCGATCCTTGTAGAGCGCCATCAGCTGGCGGCAATCGTCGATGGAAAAGCCAAGATTGCGCGCACGGCGCAGAAAGGCCAGCCGGTGGATGTCGTCGCTGGAATAGTCGCGGTAGCCGTTGCCGGCGCGCGCAGGGGCGATCAGGCCGATCTCTTCATAGTAGCGGATGGTCTTGGCTGGCAGGCCTGAATGGTGGGCGGCTTCACCGACATTCATGACGATTTTCCTTGATATTTAAGGGGCTTGCGGACGGGGCCATTGAATTTCCTTCACAATCCTGCGAGGCCTGTTGCCGAAATGCCATAGTGATGCGCTTACCGGCACGTAAGCCACTGCATATAGGCATCGCGTGCTTGGCAAGCAAAGCAAATGCCAGCATGAATGATCGTGAGAGAAAGCGGCCGACTCGTGCCGTTGAAGTTGGGGCGAGGCACCGGATCACCTGATGCGCATGAAGTCGTTTGCAATAGTCGCCGCACTGGCGCTTTCCACTGCCATCGCCGGTTGCAGCAGCATCGGCATGCAGATGTTCACCAACGACTATGGCGCGGTCTCCGATGCCGGTTACCAGCTGCCGCGTATCCCGATCGAGAAGGTGCCGATGAAGTATCATCGGCAGGAAGTGAACTACGACAGCTCGGAAAGGCCGGGCACCATCATCGTCGATACGCAGAACAAGTTCCTCTACTTCATCGAGGGTGACGGCCGGGCAATTCGCTACGGCATCGGCGTCGGCCGTGAGGGCTTCGAGTGGCACGGCACCGCCCATATCGCGCTGAAGCGCGAATGGCCGACGTGGACGCCGCCTTCGCAGATGATCCACCGCCAGCCGGAACTGGCCAAGTTTGCCGGCGGCATGGAGCCGGGCCTGAAGAACCCGCTCGGTGCGCGCGCCATGTACCTGTTCAACAAGGGGGGGGATTCGGGCTATCGCCTGCATGGCAGCCCGGAATGGAATTCGATCGGCAAGGCAATGTCGTCAGGCTGTATCCGCCTGATGAATCAGGACATTATCGACCTCTATGACCGCGCCTCGGTCGGCGCCAAGGTCATTGTTCTTTAGACCATGATCCCGAAAACCGGTGACGGTTTTCGGAGAAATCATGATCAGATAGAGGCACCTTTCATACGCGGACCGTCTAGGCAACAACGGACGTCCCAAACAGAAAACCGGGCAATTTGGCCCGGTTTTTTGTTTTTTGCGATTGATTGGATCTGGTTTGCCGGCAAAGCTGCCAGCAGAACGAACGATCAGGAGACCTGTTCGACCTGCTGCACCTCAGGCACGAAGTGGCGCAGGAGATTCTGGATGCCGTGCTTCAGTGTCGCCGTCGATGACGGGCAGCCGGCGCAGGCGCCCTTCATGTGCAGGAACACGGTGCCGTTCTCGAAGCCGCGGAAGGTGATATCGCCACCGTCCTGGGCGACCGCAGGGCGCACCCGCGTGTCGAGCAGTTCCTTGATGGTGATGACGAGTTCCTCGTCGGCCTTGTCGTAGAACTCACCGGTCAGGCTGGTCTCGGCGGCAGGACCGGCCTTGACCATGACAGGCGCGCCGGACATGAAATGCTCCATGATGGCGCCGAGGATCGCCGGCTTCAAATGCTGCCAGTCGGGACCGTCCTTGGTCACGGTGATGAAGTCATAGCCGAAGAAAACACCGGTAACGCCGGGAATCTCGAACAGCCGGCCAGCCAGCGGCGACGCGGTGGCGGCACTGTCGGCATCGCGGAAATCCGCGGTGCCTTCCACAAGCACTTCCTTGCCGGGCAGGAATTTCAGCGTCGTCGGGTTTGGCGTCGATTCGGTCTGGATGAACATGGCCGTCTCCGTGCCCGTTTCGGGCAACCAGTTTGGAATAGTTCTAAATAGGCTCTATTGGCTGGACATTCAAGCGAAACGCATCGCCGGAACGGCTGGCTGGCGGAATGTTTTTGCGAGATTCCTGCGACGCGCGTTGCGGTGTATTGAGATTCAGGTCAGGCCGTTTGCAGGCCGGCATCACCGGAATCCCAGCACACCTCACGCGAGGCTGTCGATCTCCTCGTCCGACAGGTTCTGCGGCACCACGGTCACCGGGATCGGGAAGGCGGCACCCTTGCCGGCCACGGCGCCGACCAGCGGTCCTGGCCCTTCCTTACCGGCGCCGGCGGCCAGCACCAGGATGGCGATATCCTGGTCTTCCTCGATCAATTTGTGGATCTCTTCCGTCGGCTTGCCTTCGCGCACCACCATCTCCGGCTCGATGCCGAGTTTCTGGCGCACCTTATTGGCATAGCTGTCGAGTGCTGCGCGCGCCGTGGCGTTTGCCTCCTCGCGCATGATCTTCTCGACCCCCAGCCAGTGCTGGAAATCATCCGGCTCGATGACATAGAGCAGCACCAGCATGCCGCTGGTGCTCTGCGCCCGCTTCGAGGCGTAGGCGACGGCGCGCTCGCACTCCGGCGTGTCGTCGATGATCGCCAGGAACTTGCGGCGATGGCCGGCTTCGCGGCTGAGGCGTTTGGAGACCATGTCTACATACTCGGTGTCATTGCGGCCGCAATCTGCCACCGCCGCAGACCGGCGGCAAGCCGCCGGCCTTATGCCAGTGTGGTGCAGTGCACCCGAGCTGGGATCAGTCCTGCAGCAGCCCGATGATGTCGCGCACCGTCTTCATCGTTGCTTCGGCCAGCACGCCGGCGCGCTCGCCGCCATCCCTGAGCACCGCGTCGACATAGGCGCGGTCGTCGGAGATGCGGCGCATCTCGCTGGCGATCGGTGCCAGCTTCTCCACCGCAAGGTCGGCCAGCGCCGGCTTGAACACCGAAAACTGCTGGCCGGCGAACTCTTTCAGCACGTCGGCCTTCGACATATCGGCGAGACCCGCATAGATGCCAACCAGGTTTTCCGCCTCGGGCCGGCTGGCCAGGCCGTCCAGCTCGCTCGGCAGCGCTTCCGGGTCGGTCTTGGCCTTGCGGATCTTCTTCGAGATGGCGTCGGCGTCATCTGTCAGGTTGATGCGCGACAGATCCGACGGGTCCGACTTCGACATCTTCTTCGAGCCGTCGCGCAGCGACATGATGCGTGCCGCCGGCCCGCCGATGACCGGCTCGGTCAGCGGGAAATAGCCGTTCACCGTCTCTTCGCCGACCTGCATCTCGATGCCGACGCCAAGGGCAGCGATGCGGTCCGAAAAATCGTTGTTGAATTTTTGCGCGATGTCGCGGGTCAGTTCCAGGTGCTGCTTCTGGTCCTCGCCCACCGGGACATGGGTGGCACGATAGAGCAGAATGTCGGCAGCCATCAGGCTCGGATAGGCAAGCAGGCCCAGCGAGGCATTCTCGCGGTCCTTGCCGGCCTTGTCCTTGAACTGCGTCATGCGGTTCATCCAGCCGATGCGCGCCACGCAATTGAAGATCCAGGCGAGCTCTGCATGCTGCATGACCCGCGACTGGTTGAAGACGATGTGCTTCTTCGGATCGATGCCCGAGGCCAGGAACGCCGCGGTGATCGACCGCGTCTGGTCGGCGAGGTCTTCATAGACGAGCTGTGCCGTCAGCGAATGCAGGTCGACGACGCAGTAGATGCAATCGGATGTGTCCTGCAGGGCGACGAATTTCTTGATGGCGCCGAGATAGTTGCCGAGATGCAGATTGCCGGTCGGCTGGACGCCGGAAAAGACGAGTGGCTTGAAGGCGGTCATGCTTGTTCCCTTGGCTTGTGGAGGGCCGTTTCGCGCGCGGCGAAAGTCTTGCGACGGCGCGCTTATGGACGAACACGACGATACGATCAAGACCGGTTTTGCCCTCAACTTGTCCGGTTTACTCGTCCGGGTTGGTCTTTGCGGCCGGTGGCGCCGCTTTCCCCGTTCCCCGCTTGACGTTGCGCCGGATCATGCCGAAATCGGCGCCGCCGGTGGCAAAGGCGGTGATGAAGTAGAGCAGCGCCCCGCCGGCGACGAGGGCGAGAAGCGTCGTCGCCTTGACGACCAGTGGCGCACCCCGGCCGAGCCTGACGGCGAACCAGTGCTCGGCAAAATACAGTGCTGCCCCCATCACGATCGCCGACAGCACCAGCCGCGGAATGCGTTTCATCAGCGGCACGTCGCGGCCCCAATGGCCGCGCCGGATCAACACGCCGAGCAGCATCAGGGCGTTGACCCAGCCGGCGACGGCCGAAGCGACGGCGATGCCTGGCGCGCCCATTTCCGGAAACAGCGTCAGCGCCGTGGTGACGTTCACCGCCACCGAGATGGCGGCGAACATCATCGGCGTGCGCGTGTCCTCGCGCGCGAAATAACCTGGGGTGAACGCCTTGATCAGCACGAAGGCCGGCAGGCCGAGGCCGAAGATCGCCAGGATCGCCGCCACCGTCGGCGTCGAGCCGTTGGCGGCAAACGCGCCGCGCTCATAGACCAGCCGCACGATCGGTTCCGACATCACCCAGAGCGCGGCGGCTGCCGGCAAGGTGAGGAACAGCGTGAACTCGAACGAGCGGTTCTGCAGATTGGCCGCCTCGATCAGGTTGCCCGACTTCAGCGCCCGCGACAGTTCGGGCAACAGCACGATCGCGACCGCGACGCCAACCACGCCGAGCGGCAGCTGGTAGATGCGGTCGGCATAGGCGAGCGACGACACCGCGCTGTTCTGCGCCGAGGCGATCGCCGTGCCGATCAACTGGTTGATCTGGGTGATGCCGCCGGTGATCGCCGCCGGCAGCGCCAGGATCAGCAGCCGCTTGACCGCGGGCGTCATTTTCGGACGGCGGAAGCCGATCGAGATGCCGGCATGGCGCACCGCCACCCAGACGATCGCCAGTTGCACCAGTCCGGCGGCAAGCACGCCCCAGGACAGCCCGTAGCCGACTGTGAGGGCGTCGGAGCCCTTGTACCAGGCATAGGCGAGCACGCCGATCAGGATGATGTTGAGAAACACCGGCGCCACCGCCGCCGCGAAATAGCGGCGCAGTGAATTCAGCATGCCCGCCATCATGGCGCCCAGCGACATGCAGATCAGGTAGGGGAACATGATCGTCGCCAGCGACACCGTGGTGTCGAATTTCCCCGGCGTGCCGGCAAAACCCGGCGCCACCAGGTAGCGCACGATCAGCGGCATCGACAGTTCCATGACGATCGTCAGTGCCAGCAGCGCGGTGAACAAGACGCCGAACACTTCCTCGGAGAAGCGCTTGGCGCCATCGGTGCCGTGCGTCTCGATCTCCTTGGCGAACAGCGGCACGAAGGCGGCGTTGAAGGCGCCCTCGGCGAACAGCCGGCGGAAAGTATTGGGAAACTGGAAGGCGGCGTTGAAGGCGTCGGCGACCGGTCCGGTGCCGAGCGCCGCCGCCATCAGCATCTCGCGGCCGAAGCCAAGCGCGCGGCTCATCAGCGTGCCGGAAGCGACCGTTGCGAATTTCTTGACGAGGCTCATGCGTCTGGAGACTGCCTGCAGGATGAGGATAAAGTGATGGTGGCGGTCACTCGGCCGCCGCCTTGGCCTTGCCGCCGCGTTCGGGCACGACGCCTTCGAGCGCCGCCATCAGCCGGTTGCGGATGGTGGCGATGCGGGCCGGGCTGTCGATCTTCTGGCCGGTGAGGTCGGTGACGTAGAAGGTGTCGATGACCTTTTCGCCGAAGGTGGTGATGTGGGCCGAAGCGATGTCGAGCGACAGGTCGGAAAGCGTTCCGGTGATCTCCGACAGCAGTCCTGGCCGATCCAGCCCCTCGACCTCGATGACCGAAAAACGGTTCGACAGCGCGTTGCGGATTTCGGCCCGCGGCGGGATTTTGAACACCTTGGCCCCCCGCCGCGGCTTGGTCCGCTTCTCGATCATCTCCGGCAGCCAGCTCTTGCCCGACAGCACGTCCTCGATCAGCCGGCCGACGCGCTCGGCGCGCCGGCGCTCATCCTCGTCGCGGTCGAATTCCCTTGAAATCAGGATCGTGTCCAGGGCGCGGCCGTCCGCTGTGGTGAAAATCTGCGCGTCGACGATGTTGCCGCCGGCCCCGGCGCAGGCCCCGGCGATGACCGAGAGCAGGCGGGGATGATCCTGCGCCAGCACGGTGATTTCGGTCACTGCCTCGAACTGGTGGGTCTTGACCATGGTCGCGAGCTTGTTGCCCGAAGCGTCCGCCTCGCGGATGAATTCGGCATGGCGCAGCTGATCGGCAAGATCGACGGTCAGCAGGTAATTCTCATAATGCAGGGCGACATAGCGCTTGCGGGCCTTGTCCGGCCAGTCGGCGAGCGCCTCGGCCAGACGCTCGCGCGCCGCCGCCGTCCGCTGCGCGCGCGACACTTCCGAAAAGCCGCCGGTCAAAAGCAGCTCGGTCTCATAGTAGAGCGTGCGCAGCAGCTGGCCTTTCCAGCCGTTCCAGACACCGGGGCCGACGCCCCTGATGTCGCACACGGTGAGGATCAAAAGCAGCTTCAGCCGCTCGACAGATTGCACGATCGCGGCGAAATCCTCGATGGTCTTGCGGTCGTTGAGATCGCGGGTCTGCGCCGTCATCGACATCGCGAGGTGGTTCTCGACCAGCCAGGCGACGGTTTCGGTATCTGCCGGCGAAAGCCCCATATGCGGGCAGATGCGCCGCGCGATCCTCGCCCCGGCCTCGGAATGATCCTCCGGCCGGCCCTTGGCGATATCGTGCAGCAGCACGGCGACATAGAGCGCCTCGCGGCTCTTCTTCAGGCCTGGCATCAGCGTGTGGGAGAGGGGATGGACCTTCTCGCCGTCCCCGCGCTCGATCTCGGCCAGCACGCCGATGCAGCGGATCAGGTGCTCGTCCACCGTGTAGTGGTGGTACATCGAGAACTGCATCATGGCGACGATCTTGCCGAAATCCGGGATCAGCCTGCCGAGCAGCCCGGCCTCGTTCATGCGCCGCAGATTGAGTTCGGCATTGCGGTCCGAGGTCAGGATGTCGAGGAACAGCCGGTTGGCCTCCTCGTCGCGCCGCAGCGACTTGTTGACCAGGCCGAGCGAGCGGGTCAGCAGCTTCAGCGCATCGGGATGGAACTCCAGGCCGTGCTTGTCGGCGAACCAGAACAATCTCAAGAGATTGACCGGATCGCGCTCGAACACCTGGTCGTCGGCGATGTTGATGCGGTGGTTGTCGACAATGAAGTCCGAGGTGCCGGCAAGCTTGCGCTTGCGCCGCGAGAAGGTGAGGAAGATGCGGTTGAAGCCCGGCACGTGCTTGGCCTGCTCTTCCTCCAGCGCGGCGCAGAAGATGCGGGTCAGGTCGCCGACATCCTTGGCGACGAGGAAATAGTGCTTCATGAAGCGCTCGACCGCCGACAGGCCGGGATGGCTGGTGTAGCCCAGCCGCTCGGCGATCTCGCGCTGGATGTCGAAATGCAGCCGTTCCTCGGCCTTGCCGGTAAGGAAATGCATGTGGCAGCGCACCGCCCACAGGAAATCCTCGGCCTTCTGGAACTCGCGATATTCGCCCTCGGTGAAGACGCCCTTGTCGACCAGTTCCTCCCCGGTGCGCACGCGGTAGAAATACTTGCCGATCCAGAACAGCGTCTGCAGGTCGCGCAGGCCGCCCTTGCCATCCTTGACGTTGGGCTCCACCAGATAGCGGCTTTCGCCGGCCTTGGCATGGCGATCGTCGCGTTCGGCCAGCTTGGCCTGGACGTATTCGGGGCCGGTCGTGCGCACCACCTCATGGTCGAAGCGCAGCATCAGTTCGTCATAGAGCTTGAGTTCGCCCCACAGGAACCGCGCCTCGAGAATCGAGGTCCGGATGGTGACGTCGGTGCGCGACAGGCGCAGGCATTCGTCGATGTTGCGGGTGGCGTGGCCGACCTTCAGCCCGAGATCCCACAGCATGTAGAGCATATATTCGACGGTCTGTTCGCCCCACGGCGTCTGCTTGTAGGGCAACAGGAACAACAGGTCGATGTCGGATCCCGGTGCCAGCGTACCGCGGCCATAGCCACCGACCGCGACGACGGCCATGCGCTCCGCCGAAGACGGGTTCTTGACCCGGTAGACATGCGTCACGGCGAAATCGTAAAGCGCCCGGATGATCTCGTCCATGAGATGCGACAGCCGCGCCGCGCAGGCCCGGCCGCCGCCATCGTCCCGCAGCATGCGTTCGGCAATGACGCGCCCGTCGGCCAGCCGCCCCTTGAGAAGCTGGAGCACACCGCTGCGCGCGGCCTGTCCGGAGCCGTCCCCGGCCGTGGCCGCGGTCAGCGCCGTCATCTCGCGGCGCAAGGCTTCGCCGTCGATCAGTTCGTCGAGCTTCAGGGAGATTTTCGCCATGGTACCGGTTGGCCTCGCCTTTTCGGCGGCGTCTATAGCGCTTTTTCGCGCTTGTGGGTATGGGCAGGACGGACACGCTTTCCGTGGTAGTCGAACGGGATGGTCTTTCCTCTTCTCAACTGGAAGATGTCGAAAATCTGCCGCCATATCCGCCCGGCTTCGTTCCCGAATTTCGCCAGCGGTGGCATTTTTTGCCTTTTGGACTTGCCGTTTTCGCGCTCCTCACTGAGCAGGCTCTGCAATCCCATCGATTTTTCGCTCAGGAACCGATCCTGTATGCATAGCGCCGGCAGGATCTGGTAGATCGTCTTGCTCGACGATATCGCGAACCCCGGATCGAACAGGACGTGATCGACGGGACTGTCGATATTCCCTGTCGCTTCGAGCAAGTCGCGCGCCGCCTGTCTTGAAACGATGTAGCCGGCCGCACCGAGATGGGCTCGATGGAGCCTGGCCACTGAAAAGCCATGGCCGATGGAGGCGCGCTTCATGGCGATCACGGTTCTCCTGAAGGTCTCGATCTTGACGATATCGGCATCGGCGGGGATCCAGCTGGCATCGGCGAGCAATGGCTCCGCTGCCTCGGACAAGACGGTATCGTCCTCGAAGATCGCGCCATAGGCATCGTCGCCATCGGCGATCTTTGCCCAGCAGGCTTTGTGGCTGAGGAAACAGGCGATCTCGGTGTTGGCTAGACGCAACTGCGTCAGCGGATTGAGTCGCATCGGTATTTCCGCCAGATCGGGCCGACCCTGGGCGTCGACCGCCGCGATCCGTTCGAATTCAATGCCGATACGGGCAAACTCCGCCGTCATATGGGCAAGCCGGTCCGGGGACCGGTCGAGGTTGATAAGCAGGCACTTCATTGCAAATGGAATCGATGCCTTTGGAGTGTCGATCGGCGGGTCCATAGCACAAGACGCCATCGCGTATTCGACTTTCTTTGACGTGGCTCGGCGCCCACAACGGCATAAGGAAAAAGAAATTATGCCCTTGACCTTCTAGTTACTGGAAGCACTACCTCCGCATTGAAACGCGGCATCGAGGCACTTTTGAATGAAGCATTCAGACCATCATCATCACCCCCATGGCGGCTGTTGCGCGGCGAAAGCTGCAGACGGGGATACGGCCGTGGTGCGGGATCCGGTCTGCGGGATGGTCGTCGCTCCGGCCGCCAGCAAGCCGACAGCCGAGCGGGATGGCCATCTCTATCATTTCTGCAGCGAAGGCTGCCGCGCCAAATTTGTCGCCGAGCCGGAGAAATTCCTGACGGCCACCGATCCGGTCTGCGGCATGACCGTCGACCGTGCAACAGCCAGGCATTTTTTCCGTCACGAAGGTCAGGGCTTCTATTTCTGCTCGGCCGGCTGCCAGGCGAAGTTCGAGGCCGAGCCGCAAAAATATCTCGGCGGCAGGGCCGCACCCCAGCCAATGCCCAAGGGCACGCAATACACCTGCCCGATGCATCCCGAAATCATCCGCGACAAGCCCGGCTCCTGCCCGAAATGCGGCATGGCGCTGGAGCCGATGGGCGTGCCATCGGGCGATGAGGGGCCAAATCCCGAGCTGGTCGATTTCACCAGGCGCTTCTGGGTCAGTGCCGCGCTGTCGGTGCCGTTGCTGATCGTCGCCATGGCGCCGATGCTCGGCCTGACCTTCCAGGCCTTTGCTAGCGAACGGACGATGGTCTGGCTGGAGCTGGCTTTGGCCAGTCCCGTCGTCTTGTGGGCGGCGCTGCCTTTCTTCCATCGCGGCTGGGATTCGCTCGTCAACCGCAGCCCCAACATGTGGACACTGATTTCACTCGGCGTTGGTGCTGCCTATCTCTACAGCGTCGTCGCGACGCTGTTTCCGGATATTTTTCCGCATCAGTTCCGTGGCCACGGCGGTGCGGTGCCGGTCTATTTCGAGGCTGCCGCCGTCATCGTCGCGTTGGTCTTCCTTGGCCAGGTGCTGGAACTGCGCGCCCGTGAAATGACCGGGTCGGCAATTCGCGCGTTGCTCGATCTCGCGCCGAAGACAGCGCGGCTGATTGACGCCGACGGCTCAGAAACCGACGTGCCGCTCGACGCGGTCAAGGCCGGTGATCGTTTGCGCATCCGTCCCGGTGACGCCGTGCCGGTCGACGGCACCGTGCTGGAGGGCCACTCCTCCCTCGACGAATCGATGATCACAGGCGAACCGTTGCCGGTCGAAAAGACCGAAGGCGATACCCTCACCGCCGGCACGCTCAACAAAAATGGCTCGCTGATCATGCGCGCCGAGCGGATCGGCGCCGAGACGACGCTGGCGCGCATCGTCGAACTCGTCGCCAAGGCGCAGCGCTCGCGCGCCCCGATCCAGGGGCTGGCCGACCGCGTTTCCTTCTACTTTGTCCCGGCCGTGGTGCTTGTCGCTATCGCGGCCTTTGTCGCCTGGGCGATCTTCGGGCCCGAACCCAGCCTGATCTTCGCCATCGTCTCGGCGGTTTCGGTGCTGATCATCGCTTGCCCCTGCGCGCTCGGTCTCGCCACGCCGATGTCGATCATGACCGCCACCGGGCGCGGCGCCCATGCCGGCGTGCTGATCAAGGAAGCCGCGGCGCTCGAACGCTTCGCCTCCGTCGACACGCTGATCGTCGACAAGACGGGAACGCTGACCGAAGGCCGGCCGAAACTGACCGATGTCGTTGCCGCCACGGGCTTTTCCGAGGACGAATTGCTGGCCCTTGCCGCGGGCCTGGAAAAAGGCTCGGAGCATCCGCTGGCCGAGGCCATCGTCGAGGGCGCCTCGACGCGCGGCCTGGAGATCGCCGACGCCAGCGGCTTCGAGGCGATCACCGGCAAGGGCGTTTCCGGTACGGTGTCGGGAAAGAAGGTCGCGCTCGGCAATGCGGCGATGATGGCCGATCTGGGCATCGATGTTGCCTCCTTCTCGGCCAGGACCGAAACGCTGCAGACCGAAGGCAGAACCGTGATGTTTGTTGCCGTCGGCAACAAACTGGCCGGCATCGTCGCTGTCGCCGATCCGGTCAAGGCGACCACCGCCGAGGCGATCCGGGCGCTGCATCACAGCGGCTTGAGGATCGTCATGGCGACCGGCGACAATGAACGCACGGCAAAAGCGATCGCCAGGAGCCTCGGTATCGATGAGGTTCGCGCCGGCCTGTTGCCGGAACACAAAGCCGCCCTCGTCGAGGAACTGCGCGCCACGGCCAAGGGCGTCGCCATGGCCGGCGACGGCGTCAACGACGCACCCGCCCTTGCCGCCGCCGATGTCGGCATCGCCATGGGCACCGGCGCCGATGTCGCGGTCGAAAGCGCCGGCGTCACACTGGTCAAGGGCGACCTCAACGGCATCGTGCGGGCGCGCACCCTCGCTCGGGCGACGATCCGCAACATCCGCCAGAACTTGTTCTTCGCCTTCCTCTACAACGTGCTCGGCGTGCCGGTCGCCGCCGGCGTGCTCTATCCGCTCACCGGCACTCTTCTGTCGCCGATGCTGGCTGCGGCGGCGATGAGCCTGTCGTCGGTGTCGGTGATCGCAAACGCATTGCGACTGAGAACGTTGAAACTCTGAGCAAAGCCCCCAAATACGAAACCCGTTCAACAGGAGACCATGAATGACCTTGGCTAGAAAACTCGTACTGTTGCTGATGGCCGCTGGAATGCTGCTTGCCGTCTTCCTCGAAAGCGTTCCGGCGCAGAGCGAAGAGATGAAACACGACATGGGTGCCATGTCGACGGATGCGACGAGCCCTTCAACCGAAGGCTACAAGGCGGCGATGGACAAGATGCATGCCGATATGATGGCCTCCGAATATAGCGGCAATGCCGATGTCGATTTCGTCCGTGGCATGATCCCGCATCATCAGGGCGCCATCGACATGGCCAAGGTCGAGCTTGCCAACGGCAAGGACCCGGAAATCCGCAAGCTGGCCGAGGGGGTTATCGCCGCGCAGGAAGCCGAGATCAAGCAGATGCAGGACTGGCTCGCAGCCCATCCGGTGAAGTAAGCCTTTTTCGCGAAGCAGAATCCGGGGAGAACTCTCTCTGGATTTCTCGCCGAGGCTGTGATGCGATCCGGTCTCAACTGGAGCCCGCCATGCCGTCGATCATCAGAACCACCACGCTGCCTTCCAGTGAAACAATCCCCGTTCTCGGTCAGGGCACATGGAAGATGGGCGAGGATTTGCGCCGTCGTGCCGACGAGGTGAGTGCCCTCAAGCTCGGCCTCGACCTTGGCATCACGCTGATCGACACCGCCGAAATGTATGCCAGCGGCGGTGCCGAGGAGGTGGTCGCCGAGGCCATTGCCGGGCGCCGCGACGAGACCTTTCTGGTTTCCAAGGTGCTGCCGTCCAACGCCTCGCGCGCGGGCGTGCAGCGCGCCTGCGAGAACAGCCTGAAGCGGCTGCGCACCGACCGCATCGATCTCTATTTGCTGCATTGGCCCGGCAGCGTGCCGCTGGCGGAAACCGTCGCGGCCTTCGAAGCGCTGAAAGAGGCCGGCAAGATCCGTCACTGGGGCGTCAGCAATTTCGACACCGACGAGATGGAAGAGCTGGTCGGCTTGCCCGAAGGCGGCAACGTCCAGACCAACCAGGTGCTCTACAATCTGGTTCGGCGCGGTCTCGAATTCGACCTAGCGCCGTGGAGCCGGCAGCGCGGCATACCCTTGATGGCCTATTCGCCGGTCGAGCAGGGCGCGCTGGCGCGCAACGCCAGGCTCGACGCCATCGCCGCCCGCAACAACGCTACACCGGCGCAGATCGCGCTGGCCTGGGTGATGCACCAGGAGGGTGTCATTGCCATTCCAAAGGCTAGCAGCCTGGAGCATGTCCGCCAGAATTTTGCGGCGCTCGACATCGAACTTTTGCCGCAGGACATCGCCGATCTCGACCGCGCCTTTCCGCCGCCGACGCGGAAGCGCGGACTGGAGATGGTTTGACTACTTTCCCGCCAGCCCCTTCAACCGATACAGTGCCTCAAGCGCTTCCCTTGGCGTCATCTCGTCGGGGCTGATCGCACCGAGCGCCTCGCTGAGAGCGTCGCTCTTGACCGCCTTCGGCGCTTCGCGCTTCACCGCCACCGAAAACAGCGGCAGGTCGTCGACCAGCCGGTTGGTCTTGCCGGAAACCTCGCCTTCTTCCAGCTGGTGCAGCACTTGCTTGGCCCGGTCGACCACTGCTTCCGGCAGGCCGGCCAGCCGCGCCACCTGCACGCCATAGGAACGGTCGGCGGCACCCTTGCCGACCTCGTGCAGGAAGACGACGTCGTTTTCCCACTCCTTGACCCGCATGGTGACGTTGTGGAGCCGCGCCAGCTTGCCGGCCAGCGAGGTCATTTCGTGGAAATGGGTGGCGAAGATCGCCCGGCAGCGGTTCTTCTCGTGCAGGTACTCCACCGCTGCCCAGGCGATCGACAGGCCGTCGAAGGTGGCGGTGCCGCGGCCGATCTCGTCGAGGATCACCAGCGCCCGTTCGCCGGCCTGGTTGAGGATCGCCGCCGTCTCGACCATCTCGACCATGAAGGTCGAGCGGCCGCGCGCCAGATCGTCCGAGGCGCCGACGCGCGAGAACAGCCGGTCGACGACGCCGATATGGGCTGATGCCGCCGGCACGAACGAGCCGGTCTGGGCGAGGATGGCGATCAGCGCGTTCTGCCGCAGGAACGTCGACTTGCCGCCCATGTTGGGGCCGGTCAACAGCCAGATCGCGCCGTTCTTGGCGCTGCCCTCCGGCGACAGGTCGCAATCATTGGCGACGAACGGCCCTTCGCCGGAGCGGCGCAGCGCCTGCTCGACCACCGGATGCCGTCCGCCCGAAATCTCGAAGGCGAGGCTCAAATCCACCACCGGCCGGCACCAGGCCTCGCTCTCGGACAAAAGCGCGAGCGCCGCCGACACGTCGAGCACGGCAAGCGCGTCGGCGCCGGCGCGGATCCTCTGCGCCTCGCCGACCGCTTCCGCCGTCAGCGCATCGAAGGCGGCAAGCTCGATGCTCAGCGCCCGGTCGGCGGCGTTGGCGATCTTCGTCTCGAGTTCGGCGAGTTCGGTCGTCGTGAAGCGCATGGCGTTGGCCATGGTCTGGCGGTGGATGAAGCGCGCCTTGGCGCCATCGCTGCCGGTCATCACTGCATGATGGTTGGCGGTCACTTCGATGTAATAGCCGAGCACATTGTTGTGCCGGATCTTCAGCGAGCGGATGCCGGTCTCGTCGATCAGCGAGCGTTCCAGCCCGGCGATGACTTTTCGCGATTCGTCGCGCAGCGCCCGCATCTCGTCGAGCTCGGCATGGTAGCCGCCGCGAACGAAGCCGCCGTCGCGCCTGAGCAGCGGCAATTCGTCGCCAAGCGCTTGCGTCAGGTGCTGGGCAAGCGCCCTGGGCAGTGCCTCGATGGCGCCCAGCGCCGCCGTCAATTCCCCGGGCAGGGTGGTCTCGCCGAAGATCCCGGCGATCGCGCCAGACGCTTCGAAACCGGCGCGCAGCGCGCCGAGGTCGCGCGGGCCGCCCCGGTTCAGCGCCAGCCGGGACAAGGCACGCGGCATGTCGGCGACGCTCTTCAGGCTCGACCGCACCACCTGGCATAGCCGCGTCTCGGAGCGGAAGAACGACACCGAGTCCAGCCTGGCGCCGATCGCAGCCGGGTCGGTCAGCGGCGCCATCAGCCGGTCGGCGAGCAACCTTGCGCCGCCGCCGGTCACCGTACGGTCGATCGCCTTGAACAGCGACCCTTCGCGGCTGCCCGACAACGTGCGCAGCAGTTCCAGATTGCCGCGCGTCGCCGGATCGATGAACAGCGTCGATCCCTGCTCCTCGCGCTCCGGCCGCGACAGCGGCGGGCGCTCCGCCTTCTGCGTCTTCTCGACATAGGCGATGGCGCCCGAGATCGCCGACAGTTCGGCGCGCGAGAAGGCGCCGAAGCTGTCCGGCGTCGCGACGTCGAAGAAGCGGGCGATGCGGCCCGTGGCCGAGGCCGAATCGAACAGCGAGGGCGGTTGCGGGTTGGCGACGCGCCCAAGCACGTCGAACACCGCCTTCAGTTCCGCGTCGTAGAACACCGGCTCGGCAACGATCAGCTCGCGCGGATCGACACGGAAGATGTCGGCCAGCAGCCTGTCGGCGGTGGTGTCAGTAACACGGAAGGCGCCTGTCGAGATGTCGATCCAGGCCAATGCGAAGGCGTGTTCCGCGCCACCCTTCACCCGCCCCAGCGCCATCAGGAAACTCGATTCCGACGGCGCCAGCAATTTGTCCTCGGTGATGGTGCCCGGCGTCACCAACCGCACCACGTCGCGGCGCACCACCGATTTGCCGCCGCGCTTCCTGGCCTCGGCGGGATCCTCGATCTGCTCGCAGACGGCAACGCGGAATCCCTGGCCGATCAGTTTCTGCAGATAGTCGTCGGCCGCATGCACCGGCACGCCGCACATCGGGATGTCGAGGCCCTGGTGCTTACCGCGCTTGGTCAGCACGATGCCCAGCGCCCGGCTTGCCTTCTCGGCATCGTCGAAGAACAGCTCGTAGAAATCGCCCATGCGATAGAACAGCAGCGAATCCGGGTTCGCCGCCTTGATCTCGATGAATTGCTCCATCATCGGCGTGACGGCGGCAGCGGCTGTCGGCAATGGCGCCATCGCCTCGGGAGCGTCGGGCTCGTTCGGGGTGTGCATGTTCATGCGCGGCACGCTAGCAGATGTGATCGCGCGGTTTAATGCCGGCGCCTCGAAAAACGGGGGACGACCGATACGGCCGCTTGCTCGCAATCGCCAGCACCAACCGCGATTCCCGAACGCTGGCGGTTTACACGCGGCGGCGTGTGGTCTTAATTCGGAACCGACACAAGGCACCCCGCTTCAAGGAGGTGCCGCACCGGCGAGGAAATCAAAAGCATCATGGCCAGGAAAACCGAGAACAGCGGTCCGTCCGTCAGTGCGCAGGAAGCGCTCGAATTCCATGCCATGGGCCGCCCCGGCAAGCTGGAGGTCGTCGCCACCAAGCCGATGGCGACGCAGCGCGACCTCAGCCTCGCCTATTCGCCCGGCGTCGCGGTTCCTGTTCTGGCCATCGCCGAGGATCCCAGCCGCGCCTTCGACTACACGACGCGCGGCAACATGGTCGCCGTCATCTCCAACGGCACTGCCATCCTCGGTCTCGGCAATCTCGGCGCGCTGGCCTCCAAGCCGGTCATGGAAGGCAAGGCGGTGCTGTTCAAGCGTTTCGCCGACGTCGATTCCATCGACCTCGAGGTCGACACCGAGGACGCCGACGAGTTCATCAACTGCGTGCGCTTCCTCGGCCCGTCTTTCGGCGGCATCAACCTGGAGGACATCAAGGCGCCGGAGTGCTTCATCATCGAGCAGCGGCTGCGCGAGCTGATGGACATCCCGGTCTTCCATGACGACCAGCACGGCACCGCGATCATCTCGGCAGCCGGCCTGATCAACGCGCTGGAGATCACCGGCCGCGACATGAAAAACACGAAGATGGTCTGCAACGGCGCCGGCGCCGCCGGCATCGCCTGCATCGAATTGATGAAGGCAATGGGCTTTGCGCCCGACAACATCATCCTGTGCGACACCAAGGGCGTGGTCTTCCAAGGCCGCACCGAAGGCATGAACCAGTGGAAGTCGGCGCATGCGGTCAAGACCGAGGCGCGCAGCCTCGCCGAGGCGCTCGACGGCGCCGACGTTTTCCTCGGCCTCTCCGCCAAGGGCGCGCTGACCACCGCCATGGTGCAGTCGATGGCCAAGAACCCGATCATCTTCGCCATGGCCAATCCCGACCCGGAAATCACGCCGGAGGAAGTCGCCGAAATCCGCACCGATGCCATCATGGCGACCGGGCGCTCGGACTATCCGAACCAGGTCAACAACGTCCTCGGCTTCCCCTACATCTTCCGTGGTGCGCTGGATGTGCGGGCCACCACCATCAACGACGACATGAAGATCGCCGCCGCGCGCGCTTTGGCCGACCTGGCGCGCAAGGACGTGCCCGACGACGTCGCCGCCGCCTATCAGGGCAACCGGCCGAAATTCGGCCCCAACTACATCATCCCGGTCCCGTTCGACCCGCGTCTGATCTCGGCCATTCCGATCGCGGTCGCCAAGGCGGCGATGGATTCAGGCGTTGCCCGCAAGCCGATCCTCGATCTCGACCGATATGCCCAGGAGCTGTCGGCCCGCCGCGACCCGATCGCCTCGACCCTGCAGCGCATCTACGACCGCGTGCGCCGCCAGCCCAAGCGCATCGTCTTCGCCGAGGGCGAGGAGGAGCAGGTGATGCGCGCCGCCGTCTCCTATGTGAACCAGCGGCTTGGCACCGCCATCCTGCTCGGCCGCGACGACGTCATCAAGGAGAATGCCAAGCACGCCGGCATCGACCTCAACAAGCAAGGCATCGAGATCATCAATGCCCGGCTGTCGCGCCGCAACGGCATCTACACCGACTATCTCTACGAGCGCATGCAGCGCAAAGGTTTCCTGTTCCGCGATTGCCAGCGGCTGATCAACAACGACCGCAACCATTTCGCTGCCTGCATGGTGGCGCTGGGCGATGCCGATGGCATCGTCACCGGCGTGACCCGCAACTACTCCACCGCGCTCGACGACATCCGCCGCGTCATCGACGCCAAGCCCGGCCACCGCGTCATCGGTGTCTCGATCGTGCTCGCGCGGGGCAAGACCGTCCTCGTCGCCGACACCGCCGTGCACGACATGCCGAACGCCGAGCAGATCGCCGACATCGCCGAGGAGGCTGCAGGCTTTGCCCGCCGCATGGGCTACGAGCCGAGGCTTGCCATGCTCGCCTATTCGACCTTCGGCCATCCGCAGGGCGAGCGCTCCGAGCGCGTCCAGGAAGCCGTGCGCATCCTCGACAAGCGCCGCGTCGATTTCGAATATGATGGCGAAATGGCCGCCGACGTCGCGCTCAACGCCCGCGCCATGGCGCAGTATCCGTTCATCCGGCTGACCGGCCCGGCCAATGTGCTGATCATGCCGGCGTTCCACTCGGCCTCGATCTCGACCAAGATGCTGCAGGAACTCGGCGGGTCCACCGTCATCGGCCCGCTGCTGGTCGGGCTGAACAAGCCGGTGCAGATCGTCTCGCTGAATGCCAAGGATTCAGACATCGTCAACATGGCGGCGATCGCGGCATATACCGCGGGGGCTTGAGGAGCGGTCGCAGCGGACGAAAAGCCCACGAATGCTTTTCGAGCAAGGCAAGGCCTTGCGCGAGGGCAGCCCGAACGGAATTGCCGGCGCCACTCCGTCTGGATGTGTGAATCGCAGAATCCTGCGATTCAAGCCGAATTTGCGGGAAAATCACCGAAATCCATAAGATATTGATAATATTCGGTTGTTATACCAGAGAGCTGTCATCGATGTGCCAGCGCGGCATTTTGGACAGACTGGGGTGGTGACAATCATGGATTTGCAGCCGTGAAGCACGATACGACTCCCGCATCCGTGGTCGGCCAGGGAGCCTATCACGACGAGCGCCTGGACGCGCTGCTCAGCATCACCGGCCGCATGGATGGCTACCTCTACCGCTGCCGTAACGATGCGTCCTACACCATGCTCTATATCAGCGACGGTATTCTCACCGTCAGCGGCTATCCACCCATGGATTTCGTGCACAACGCCGTGCGCGACTACGTCTCGGCCATCCACCCGGACGACCTCGCCTCGGTCTATGCCGCCGTCGACGCCGCGCTCGAAGCGCGCCGCAACTGGAACGTTGACTATCGCATCGTACCGAGGGCCGGCGAACCGCTTTGGGTCCGCGAGATCGGCGGCGGTGTCTGGGACGCCGCCGGCGAACTCGAATTCCTGGAAGGCTTCGTCGTCGACATCAGCGACCGCAAGGTTGTCGAGGACCTCAATTCCCAGCTGCTGCTGGATCTGAAGACCGCCAACGAGGAGCTATCCGTGCAGAAGCGCGAGATCGAATTGGCGAAGCAGCAGAGCGACCATTCGGCTAACCATGATCTGTTGACGGACCTGCCCAACCGGCGTGCCTTCCACAACGAACTCAAATCGGTGGTCGCCCGCTGCGGCGCCACCGGGGAGGCGGCCGGTCTTCTGTTCATCGACCTCGACCGCTTCAAGGAAGTCAACGACACGCTCGGCCACGAGGCCGGCGATGCGCTGCTGCAGCGCGTATCGAGCCAGCTTCGCTCGATCCTGCGCAGCGCCGATTTCGTGGCCCGGCTTGGCGGTGACGAGTTCGCCTTCCTGTTCTCGGGCGACGCCGATCTGGCACAGCAGAAGGCCGTGCGCGTTGCCGAGCGCATCCTGGAAAGGTTGCGGATCAAGGTTCCCACGCCGAATGGCGCCATCCAGGTCGGCTGCACCGTTGGCGTGGCCATGTACCCGGCGGAAGCCGCCGATTCCGAAGCGTTGATCGCACTCGCCGACCGGCTGATGTACATCGGAAAAAAGAGTGGCCGCAACCGGTTGGTCACCGCCAACGAAATGGCGCCGCAGCCATCGTCCGGGCCTCAACATTCAATTCGCAAGACTGCCTAGATGTAGAGCCTCGGAGGGTGTCCATCAAAGCCCTCAAGCCATATCCATCACCCGCTTGTGGCTGGCAATCTCCGCCAACAGCCACTCCCGGAACCGCCTGATGCCGGCCGAGCCACGATTGCCGGGCTTCTGTTGCAGGCAGTAGCTTTCGGGAATTGTGTGGCGGACCGGGAACGGTGCGACCAGCTGCCCGCTGGCCAGCAGGTCCTGCGCCATGATGTTGTCGACCAGCGCCACACCGCCGCCATTGACCGCCTCGCGCACGGCGAGCGCCGGGTCGTGGAAGATCGGGCCGGATTTCGCCTCGACCTTCAGGCCTTCCTCCTCGAACCATTCCTCCCACCAGGCGGTGGTGTTCTCGTGCAGCAGCCGGAGCCGGGCAAGATCGGCGAGCGTTGTTGGCGCATGCGGTCCGGCAAGAAGGGCCGGCGCGCAGACCGGAAAGATCACCAGCGAAACAAGCGGCACATAGTCGGCATTGCCGGCATCGGCGGTGAACAGCACGCGCAGATCGGCGCTCGGGTTGCCGCCCCTGTTCTGGTCGTCGTGGATCGACAGGTCGAGTTCGAAGTCGGGATTTTCAGTGCGGAAGCGCGGCAGACGGTCGGCCAGCCACAGATTCATGAAGGTCGCGTTGATCGACAGCGAGGCGCGCTTGGCGGTGTCCGGCCGGCCGTGGCTGCCCATCTCTTCGGTGGCATTCTCGATCGACCTGAAGGCGGCGGATAGCCGGCGGGCATAGTGGGTGGCTTTCGGCGTCAGCGTCACCTGCCGGAAGCCGCGCTCGAACAGCTCCATGCCCAGCCCCTGTTCCAGCGAGCGGATGTGGCGGCTCACCGCTGAGGGCGTCAGCCGCAGCTCGTCGGCGGCGTTCTTGAAGCTGCGCAGGCGCGCTGCCGCTTCGAAAGCCCGGATCGCATTCAACGAAGGCAGCTTCATGGATCGCAGACATGCCATGAGATGAGTTTTTGTCAAGCGTCAGCGGATAAAATGCCGTTTGTCGGGCCATGTTGCTGCGGGCAATCCTCAAGCGATCCAATCCTTGGGGAAATCGCCATGCGCCGTCTCGCCGCCCTTGCAATATCGATGCTTGCCCTGTCGGCTTCCGACCTCACGAGCAGCGCTTCGGCGGCCGAGGACAAGACCGTCAACATCTATTTCTGGTACGACTACGTGCCGGCCGACACCATTGCCGAATTCGAGAAGCAAACCGGCATCAAGGTCGTCTACGACACATTCGATGCCGTCGAGATGCTGACGACCAAGGCGCTGACCGGCGGCTCCGGCTACGACCTGGTCATGCCGGGCGCAGCGATCGTCGGCCAGTACATCAAGGCCGGCGCCGTCCAGAAACTCGACAAGGCGAAGCTTCCCGGCGTCAGGGGCCTCAATCCTGACATCATGGCCTTCCTGGCCAGGCAGGATCCGGGCAACGTCTACGCGGTGCCCTATGCCTATGGCACCACAGGCATCATCTACAACAAGGCAAAAATCGCCGAGCGCATGAAGGACGCGCCGGTCGACAGCCTCGACATGATCTTCAAGCCGGAGGTGGTAAGCAAATTCGCGGATTGCGGCATCGCCATGGTCGATTCCCCCGAGGGCGTCATGTCGATCGCGCTCAACTACCTCGGCTTCGACCCATTCTCGACCGACGAAGGCGAGATCAGGAAGGCCGCCGATCTGCTGACGGCGATCAAGCCTTACGTCCGCCACTTCAAATCGGGTTCGATCATGGGCGAAATGGCGGCCGGAGATCTCTGCCTGGCGCTTGGCTGGAGCGGCGATGCGATGGGTGCCGCGACGCGGGCGGCGGATGCCAAAAGCGGCGCCGATGTCGGCTACTCCATCCCGAAAGAGGGCACGGAAATCTTCTTCGACGTCGTCACCATTCCTGTCGATGCGCCGCATCCCGAAAACGCCCACGCCCTCATGGATTTCCTGATGACGCCGAGGGTTGCCGCCCGCTTTACCAACGCGACGCTCTACCCGAACGCGGTCGAGGCGGCGGCGCCGATGGTCAACGAGGCTGTCCGCGACAATCCCGACATCTATCTTTCGAAAGACACGATGAAGCACCTCTTCGCTGCCCAGCCGCGCGACCAGAAATCGCTGCGCCTGGTCACCCGGCTGTGGACCGGCTTCATCACCGGCACGAACTGATCCCGGCCTGCTCTGGCTCTACACCTCCCTCCAGCAAAGATGTGACCGACATGCTCAAATCCCTGCCGCGTTCGCGCGAAACCGACGATGCCGTTTTCGGCAAGAACATCTATGGCGGCTCGCACGAGCCGGTCTATGGCGGTGTGTTGTCCTTCATGCGCCGCAGGCTGACCCGCAACCTCGACGGCGTCGATGTCGCCATATGGGGCATCCCGTTCGACGCCGCCGTTTCCAACCGGCCGGGTGCTCGCTTCGGTCCGCAGGGCGTGCGGCGCGCCTCGGCGATCCTGGAAGGCGATCCGCAATATCCTTTCCGCGCCGATCCGTTCGAGCGGCTGGCGGTCATCGATTACGGCGATTGCGGCCTCGATTTCGGCCGCCATGACGAAACCCCATGGCAGATCGAGGCGCAGGCGAGCGAGGTCGTCGATGCCGGCGTCACGCTGCTGTCCATCGGCGGCGACCACTACGTCACCTGGCCGCTGCTCAGGGCGCATGCGAGGAAATATGGGCCGCTGGCGCTGGTCCAGTTCGATGCACACCAGGACACCTGGCTCGACGAGGAAAAGCGCCTCGACCATGGCTCGTTCGTCGCCAGGGCCGTTGCCGAAGGCCTGGTCAGGCCGGACCGCTCGATCCAGGTCGGCATCCGCACCCATGCGCCGGAAACCTGCGGCCTTGAAATCCTGCATGGTGAGGATGTCGCGGAACTCGGTGTGGCCGGTGTCGTCGAACGCATCAAGGCGCGCGTCGGCGATGCCAGGACCTATCTGACCTTCGACATCGATTGTCTTGACCCGGCCTTTGCCCCGGGCACCGGCACCCCGGTCGCCGGCGGCCTGTCCTCACGCGAGGCGCTGATGATCCTGCGGCGTCTCGGCTCGCTCGATATTGTCGGCGCCGATGTCGTCGAGGTGGCGCCCGCCTATGACCATGCCGATGTCACGTCGATCGCCGGCGCTGCGGTGCTGCAGCATTATCTTGGGCTGCTGGCCGAAAGGAAACGCTAGCCCGGTTTCAGCCCGGCGCGAACACGCGTGCGGCCTCGACGACCTCATCGACCTGATCCTGCCGGAGCAGGTCGATCGCAATACGACCTTCGAGCTGCGCCGAGGGACGCGTCAGCCACAGCCAGGCCAGTCTGGGATTGCTGATCAGGGCCTGCACGTCGCGGATGCCCGCTACCGGCCTGCCGTCGACGAACTGCGCCAGCGGGAAGACATGCTTGCGGCCGCCCTTGCGCAGGGCGATGACCTCACCCCGCCTTTGCCAGCGATGCAGGGTCGAGCGGGCGATGCGCAGATTCTCTTCCAGATAGGTCGATCCGGCGACGCGGCCGGCCCAGTCCTCGATCAGCATCGATTCGAGGTCGTCGGCTCGCGGCGGTGAGGAAACAGGTCCATCGATATCCGCCAGGGATGCCGGCGGCAGCGCCGTTGCGCCGCTTGTGCCGGCCTCGCTGCGGCGCGCGGCTTCCGCCGCCAGTGCGCGCACGAATTTCGACGCAAGGCCTGGAAGGTCGGCATGGATGGCATCGATGGCACGCTGATGCTTCGGCGACAGCAAGGTGACCGCGGACGCTATGCTGCCGGCGATCTTGCCGACCGAGACCATGGTGGGTCTGTTGATGGCCTCGTCATAGTGGGCAAGCGCACGTTCGACCTTTTCCGCGACCATCTCCGCGAAGTCATCGGGCTTGATGCCGGTGCTCTGGAACTGAAATCTGTTCATGCGTCTGTCTTCTGGCCGCGCGCTCCCCTCCCACAGCTACGGCCGGTTGTTGAACGGCTAGAGCGGAAAGCGGAAATCGCGGCGGCAACAGAGGCAGCGGCCTGACAGCATGCTGTCTTGCATTTTTTGACACCCCAACTGGCTGCGGGCGCCCTGAAATGTCAGTCCAAGGTCGCCTCGATTGCGTGTAGGGGCGATGTATGACAGCTGCGCGACGGTGAGAAGCGGGGCGCGCCTTCCCTTCTCCCCTTGTGGGAGAAGGTGGATCGGCGCGCAGCGCCGAGACGGATGAGGGGTGTTGGACGGAGAGCGGTCGGTGCCAAGCTGGAGCACCCCTCATCCGACCTCGCTTCGCGAGGCCACCTTCTCCCGCAAGGGGAGAAGGGAGAAACTGCCCCTACAGCAACCCCGCCTGTTCAGCCTCGCGGCGCAGGTTCTGGCGCGGGCGCGGGCCGATCTGCTGGATCACCAATCCGGCTGCCAGTGAGCCAAGGTCGCCGCAGGTCTTGAGGTCGCGGCCTTGCGTGTAGCCATGCAGGAAACCGGCGGCATAGAGGTCGCCGGCGCCTGTCGTGTCGACCAGTTCCTTGATCGCCGTCGCCTGGATGACCACGGTCTCGTCGCCGCGCACGATGACCGAGCCTTTTTCCGATCGGGTGACGGCGGCGATCCGGCAATCCTTGCGGATCTGCGCCAGCGCCTCGTCGAACGACGATGTCTGGTAGAGCGACTTGATCTCGTCGCTGTTGGCAAAGACGATGTCTACCGTGCCCGAGCGCATCAGATCGAGGAACTCGTCGCGGTAGCGGTCGACGCAGAACGAATCCGAGAGAGTCATCGACACTTCGCGGCCCGCCGCGTGCGCCAGCTTGGCTGTCTGCCGGATCGCCTCCTTGGCGCGCGGCGGATCCCACAGATAGCCTTCGAAATACGTGACCTTGGCGCCGGAAGCCTTGTCGGCCTCGACATCCTCCGGCCCGAGCTCGACGCAGGCGCCGAGATAGGTGTTCATCGAGCGTTCGCCGTCGGGGGTGACGAAGATCATCGAGCGCGCCGTCGGCGGCAGGCCTGACAGCGGCCTGGTGTCGAAGGCGACGCCTTGTGCATGGATGTCGTGCGCATAGATTTCGCCCAGCGCATCGTTGGAGACCTTGCCGAAGAAGGCGGCGCGGCCGCCGAAGCTGGCGACGCCGGCCGCCGTGTTGCCGGCGCTGCCGCCGGACGCTTCGATCGCCGGGCCCATGCGGCTGTAGAGCAGTTCGGCGCGCTGGGTGTCGATGAGGTTCATCGCGCCCTTGATGATGCCGTTGGTCTCGAGGAATTCCTCGTCGCACTGGGCGATGATGTCGACAATGGCATTGCCGATGCAAAGCACGTCATAATTCGGCATCAATGTCTCCGCCAAAAACCCCAGCAGGCTTCTTGCCATGCCGGCCGGGCGCGGGTCTAGCGATTTGAAACCGGTTTGCCTAGGGCGCGATACGCAGATCGCGCCGCAAACAAGCCAAAAGGCGCATCCGCAACCAGGCGCTATGACAATTCGACCGTGGCCGAAGCATTTCATCGCGCCGCCGCCTACAAGCCTGATCAGCCAATTACGCTTCGAAGGCGAGCCAGTCCCATGTCGACAAAGAACGGGCCAACAAAGAACGATATGACGACCGACCTGGCGCTGCTCGCCGTGCTGGCGGTGCTTTGGGGCGCCTCCTATACCTTCATCAAGATCGGCGTCGAAACGATCCCGCCGGTCACGTTCATTGCCGCGCGCACACTGATCGCGGGTGGTATTCTCTTCGCCATCATCCGCTGGCGTGGGCTCACCATGCCGGGCGATGCGGCAAGCTGGCGCCGCTTCGCCTTCCAGGCATGCCTCAACAGCGTCGTGCCGTTCACGCTGATCGCCGCGGCCGAACGCTCGGTTGACGCGGGCCTCGCCACCATCCTCAACGCGACCTCGCCTATCTTCACCTTCCTGCTGACCGCGCTCATCACCCGCCATGAACCGGTCACGTTGCGCAAACTGATTGGCGTCGGCGCCGGCATCGCCGGCATCTGTCTCATCATCGGCACCGAGGCGCTGGGTGGTCTCGGTCACGAGCTCTGGGCGCAGTTGGCAATCGTCGCGGCGACGATCTGCTATGCCGGTGCGGCGATTTTCGGCCGTGGCTTCAAGGGCCTCGATCCGATGCTGCCCGCCGCCGGTTCGATGCTCTGCGGCGCCATCATATTGGTGCCGCTCAGCCTGGTCGTCGACCAGCCATGGACGCGGACACCGTCGACGGCGTCGATCCTGGCCTTGCTCGGCCTGTCGGTGTTTTCGACCGCGCTGGCCTTCGTCATCTATTTCCGCCTCATCCACACGCTGGGCTCGGTCGGCACCACCTCGCAAGCCTATCTGCGCGTGCCGATCGGCGTCGGCATCGGCGCCGTCTTTCTTGGCGAAAGCCTTGGGTCGACGGCGTGGCTTGGCATGGGTTTTGTTGTCGCCGGCGTCGCGGCGATGACCATCCCGGTTCGAAAGCCGGCGATGGCGCGGTAGCTATCCGGCGCTTGTGGCGGGTGGGTGCGTCGCCTATCTCCGGGGCGACCCGTTCGACGTGAGGTTGGAAGCACCGTGATCTCAAGCGCCGCCCGTACCGCCGCCGGCCAGTTGTTCTCGCCCGAGTTCCGTTCGGTGTTCATCAAGACGCTGGGCTTGACCTTGCTGGCGCTGGTGGCCTTGTGGTTCGGCCTCACCAGCCTCGTCGAGTGGCTGGCCCTGCCATGGCTCCATGCGCTGTTGCCCGGCATGCCGTCCTGGGCCGGCGCGCTGGGCGGCATCATCGCCGCCATCGCGCTGGCCTTCGGCATGGCGTTGCTCATCGCACCAGTGACGGCGATCGTCGCCGGCCTGTTTCTCGACGACATCGCCGAAGTGGTCGAACGCACCGACTATCCCGGCGATCCGACCGGACGCGCCATGCCCGCGCTGCGCTCGCTGGTCTTGTCAGCCAGGTTCCTGGGCGTCGTCATCCTCGGCAACCTCGTCGCCCTGCTGCTTCTCTTGGTGCCGGGTGTCAACATTGCCGCCTTCTTCATCGTCAATGGCTATCTCCTCGGCCGCGAGTTCTTCGAATTCGCCGCCATGCGCTTTCGCCCGGAAGAAGAGGCAAGGGCCTTGCGCAGGCACTATGCCGGCACGGTGTTTCTCGCCGGGCTGGTCATATCAGCCTTCCTCGCCGTGCCGCTGCTCAACCTAGTGACGCCGCTGTTCGCCGCCGCCATGATGGTGCATCTGCACAAGGCGATTTCGACACGGGAAGCTGGCTCGACTTGAGTATCGGCGAACTTGGCGAAGGAGAAATCCGCGCCCGAGCTCATCACGATTCTCAGCGGCTCGCCGCCCGTATGCATGTCGACGACGGTCGGCGTCATGCGACGGGCCTCATTCAAGTTGAAGATTTGGCAAACAGCGCCTGCAATTTGCCGAACGGCATGGCGGCGCGGGTGAAGTCGAACGTGCCGTCCTGCTGGATCTCGCGCGCCGCCGTTTCCAGCATGCCATAGGCAAAATTGGCCAGCCACGGCCCGAGCGAAATGCGTTTGACGCCGGCCGTAGCGAGATCGGCAATGGTGAAACCGGGCCTCGCCATGACGTTGACAGGCTTGCTTACCGCCGAGCAGATCGTGCGGACCATCTCGACATCGCTGATCCCTGGCGCATAAAGCACGTCGGCGCCAGCCTTCTCGAAGGCCTGCAGCCGCTTGATCGTGTCGTCGAGATCCGACTTTCCCCACAGGAAATTCTCGGCCCGCGCCGTGAAGACGAAATCGCGCTTCAACGCCCGCGCCGCCTCAACGGCCGCGGCGACGCGCTCGACGGCGTGCGAGAAATCATAGATCGGCTTGTCCGGATCGCCGGTGTGGTCCTCGATCGAGCAGCCGGCAAGGCCGGCCGCTTCGGCCGCGAAGATGGTTTCGGCGGCACGCTCGGCGCTGTCGCCCTTGCCTTTCTCGAGGTCGGCCGAGACCGGCAGGCTGGTCGCCGCCGTCACTTCGCGGCAATGATGGATCATCGCCTCGAAGGTCACCGACCCGTCCGGCAGGCCGCGCGAAAAGGCGAAGCCGGCACTGGTCGTCGCCAGCGCCTTGAAGCCGAACGAATCCAGCAGCTTCGTCGTGCCGACATCCCAGGGATTGGGCATGACGAAAGTCGAGGCATGCAGGTCACGAAAGATCTTGCCCTTGTCCATGGTAGTTCCCCCATCATGTGCGGCGTGGTGGAGAGGATTCTAGCTTGCCCTCCTTGCCCGGGCAAACGAATGCGCTTGGTTCAGAAGCGTTTCTCGTTCTCTGCTGCCAATCTGTCCAGCGCGTCGGAATCCTTGACGTAGCGCGACGTTTTTGTGTCCCAGCGATAGGTGGCCGAAATGTCCTGCGATGCCGCTTCGGGCGGCGCGTCGTCGCAGCTTTCCTCGCTGGGCGCGGTGGTGTCGGTCACCGTCACCTTAAGGGCGGCATAAGGCTGGCCGTCGGCGATGGTCTGGAACGCCACGTCCTGCTTGCGGCTGTAGGCGCACAGCTTTTCATCGAACGTATAGATCATGTCGATCAGTTCGAACTTGTCATCGCGGACCATGATCAGCGGCGTGATCACATAGTTCTGGTTCGAATTGAAATGCATGCTCATGGTGATGAGGACGTCATCGTTGGCGCTGACCGAAAGCTTGCCGGGGTCGCGGAAATAGGTGCCACGGTCGACGGCGACATTGACGGCGTCGAGCAGCGTCGGCTTGCCGGCAATGTCGTACAGCGCCAGCACCGCATAGCCTTCGGCGCTGTCAGGAGAATCGCCGAGGTCGAACAGCATCGTCAGCCGGTCCTCGCCGCCGGCCTTGATGGCAAGCACTGCGGCATTGGAAAAGCCCGATGTCTCTGGCGGCGAACCGCCACTATCGGGCCCCTCGACATGCCGCATCTTGATCGGCAACCCGCCTCTGTAGAGGCCGTCCTTGTCTGCGGCGAGATCTGGAATGACCATCCTCGCCAGGTCGAGATAGGTGACGTCCTTGTGGCCCGGCAACGCGCTGGCGAGGTCCGGGAAGCTGACGGCTTGCGCATCCGCCGCGGTCCACAAGAACGGCAGCAGCATCAGGGCGAGGATGAAGCGAAGCAGGGTCGTTGGCATGGGCGCCTCGGGCTGTCGGGCGCGCGGAAGGTAGCATAGCGGTCCGGGGCGTCCAGTCCGTCCGTCAAAGCCGGCGGATCAGCAGATTGGCACCAGTCCGGCCAGTTCGCGCATGTCGTCGAACAGGATGCCGCCGGCCTGGATCAGGCCGTCGCGGTCGGAATAGGGATCGCCATGATAGGAGAACACCCGCATGCCCGCGGCGATGCCGGCTTGCGTGCCGGCGACGCTGTCCTCGATGACGATGCAGTCGGCAGGCGCAAAGCCCATGGTCTTCGCCGCATGCAGGAACAGGTCGGGGAACGGCTTGCCGCGTCCGACCATGGTTGAGCTGAACATCGCATGTTCGAACAGCGGCAACAGCCCGGTCTGGCCAAGCGTGATGTGCATCTTCGACACCCGGGCAGAGGTGGCGACGCAATAGGCGATACCGGCTGAGCGCACGGCTTCGACAAATTCGCGGACGTAAGGGATCGCCTCGACCCCGTGCGCGAACAGGTCCGGCAGTCCGGCATTCCAGCGCTCGACGAAATCGGCGCCGAGCCTGACGCTGGTTTCCTCTTCGATCTCTTTTTGCACCGAAGCCATGCTGCGGCCGGAGAAATTCTTGCGGCAATATTCGAAGCTTGTCGGATAGCCAGCAGCGCTCAGCCATTCGCCGAGGCGTCGATTGGCGAGATTCTCGGTATCGACCAGAATCCCGTCGCAGTCGAAGATGACAAGCTTCGGAATTTGCATCAGGCGGTGCCGGTCGATCCGAACCCGCCCGAGCCACGCGCCGTGCCGCCGGCCAACGTCCGCTCTTCCACCGCCGCCTGCGTCACCGCCGCGAAAACGATCTGGGCGATGCGCATGCCGCGCGTCACCGCGAAATCCTCGTCGCCGAGATTGATCAGCAGCACCTTCACCTCGCCGCGATAGTCGCTGTCGATGGTGCCGGGTGTGTTGAGAACGGTAAGTCCATGTTTGAAGGCGAGGCCAGAGCGTGGCCGGACCTGGCCTTCCATGCCTTCCGGAATTTCCAGGATCAGCCCGGTCGGCACCAGCGCGCGTTTTCCCGGCAGGATCAGCAGCGGCCGGTCGTCGGGCACCGCGGCCCGCAGATCCATGCCGGCCGCACCTGTGCTTTCATAGGCAGGGAGGGGAAGTCCTTCACCATGCGGCAACCTGACGAAGCCGACGGTCGGACCGATGACGGAGGGAGTTTGAAGGGCTGCGCGCATAAAATCGATCCTATCGGCGCGAACGGCGATTCGGTCAACTCGGCTCTGGGGCTATCAACGGCTTTCTTTCGGGCATCACTATGGCATGACCATCGGAACAACCGTAGTCTCCTTGATCTCCTCCATCACGAAGGACGCCGAAACATCCGACAGCGCCACCTTGGCGATGAGCCGCTGATAGAGCCGGTCATAGGCCTTCACGTCGGCGACGCGGGCGCGCAGCACATAGTCGAGGTCACCGGACATGCGATAGACGCCGGTGATCTCGGGAAAGCCGGTCACCGCGGCCCGGAATTTCTGCAGCCAGTCCGGGTCGTGGTTGGACGTGCGGATCAGGATGAATACCGAAAGGCCAAGCCCGAGCTTGTCGGCATCGACCAACGCCACGCGGCCGGTGATGACACCATCCTCCTCAAGCCGCTTCACCCGGCGCCAGCAGGCATTGCGCGACAAGGCCACCCGTTCCGACAGCTGGTCGACCGACAGCGTGCCGTCGCGCTGCAATTCAGTCAGCAATTTTCGGTCGATTTCATCGATTTCCAGCGCCATGTGGGATGTTTGTCCCATGGAATGGCCAAATACAAGGACATTTTGAGACCGATGAACCGGCAAAGCGTGTCAGGATACTCATATCAGGAACTCAAGCGCTGAAGGGGAACCAACATGTCGGCACGGCTCGCAAAGATTTTCACCTCGCATCCGGCCAAGGTCGGCGAAACCTATTTCGGCCATATGGGCTTTGCCGCCTGGTTCTCGTCACGGTTGCTGGTGGCGGCGGGTGCCGCGCTCGTTCACGCTTTCTTGCCATTTCTGTTTGAGACTACCGCCAGCCGAATCGTCCGCGAGCTTTACGAGCGGACGCACAACAGAGGCACACGCACGACCGAAGGCCCCTCGGCGCTTCCGGATCGTGCCTAGAGGACGACAGAGCGATGTGCCGGTGGGCGGCCTATTTCGGTGAAGCGGTCTTTCTCGAAGACATCCTCACGGCGCCCTGTCACTCACTGATCGCCCAGAGCCATTGTGCCCAGGAAGCAAAATCGCCGACCAATGGCGACGGTTTCGGCCTTGCCTGGTATGGCGACCGTCCGGAGCCGGGTCTTTACCGCGATATCCTGCCGGCCTGGTCCGATCCCAACCTGAAGAGCCTGTGCCGGCAGATCAAATCCGGCCTGTTCCTTGCCCATGTACGGGCGTCGACCGGCGGCGCCACCAGCCGTATGAACTGCCATCCCTTTATCTCGGGCCGCTGGTCGTTCATGCACAACGGCCAGATCGGCGGCTTCGAGAAGATCCGCCGCGCGCTGGAGAATTCGCTGTCCGACGCCGTCTTTGACCAGCGCGAAGGCACCACCGATTCCGAACTGTTTTTTCTCCTTATGATCGACGAGGGATTGGCCGCCGATCCGCAAGGCGCCGTCTCGCGCGCCACCAGCCGCGTGCTCGACGCCTCGCGCCGCGCCGGGCTCGAGCCGGCGTTGAAACTCACCGCCGCCTTTTCGGACGGGCAGGCGCTGCATGCGGTGCGCTATGCCACCGACGCCCACGCCCCGACGCTCTACACCTCCGTCTTGCGCAAAGGCGGCGGCCGCTGCATCGTTTCCGAACCCTTCGATCGCGAAGGCGGCGACTGGCAGGCGATCCCGCCATCGAGCTTCGTCACCATGACCAGCGACGGCATCACCATCCGTCCCTTTGCTCCGGCATCGGCCAGGCTGGCGCTGGCCGTCTAGGTGCAATTGCAGCAACGTGGCCGGATAGCGCCGACCTCAATCGACCAGAGCGCAATTCCGATCAAATGCGGCGGACCCTCCAGTGCTCCACTCCGCTTGAAGTCTTGAAGTCGCGCCGCTATCCGCCATCTTGCCGGACGAGCGCGGCCAAGCAGGAGCATTCGTCATGGACCTCGTCTTTTCCTCGACCGTCGAACTGGCCGCCGCGATCGCCACGCGGAAAATCTCCGCCGTCGAAGCATTCGACGCGCATTTGGCGCAGATCGACAAGCACAACGAGGCGGTCAACGGCGTCATTTCGCTCGACCGGGAGGGCGCTCGCGAGCGCGCCAAAAAGGCCGACGCAGCCCAAGCGCGCGGCGCCGCACTCGGGCCGCTGCACGGCGTGCCGTTCACGCTGAAGGACATGCATGAGACGGCAGGCATGAAGACCACGGTCGGCTTCCCGCCCTTCGCCGACTATGTCGCCAAACGGGACAGCCCGGTTGTTGCCCGGCTGAAGGCGGCCGGCGGCGTGCTGATGGCCAAGACCAATGTCGCCGCCATGCTGTCGGATTGGCAGTCGAACAATCCGCTGTTCGGCCGCACCAGCAATCCCTGGAACCTCCAGCGCACCGCCGGCGGCTCCAGTGGCGGTGCGGCGGCCGCACTTTGCTCAGGGATGACGCCGTTCGATGTCGGCACCGACATGCAGGATTCGATCCGCCTGCCTGCCGCCTTCTGCGGTGTCTATGGCCTCAAACCGACCGAACATCGCGTCTCGCTGGCCGGCGCCTTCCCCGATCCGGGCGGTGCCGCGCGCAGCGTGCGGTTGATGTCCTGCCTCGGTCCGCTGGCGCGTAGCGTCGAGGACCTGGCGCTTATCTACCGGATCATAGCCGGGCCTGACGGAAGCGACACCGATCTTGCGCCGGTGCCGGTCGAAGACATGCCGAAGCTCAGCCTCAAGACACTGCGCGTCGCCTTCGCGCCGTCCTTTCCCGGGTTTCCGGTGGCCGGTGACATCAGCGCTGCAGTCGAAGGTCTCGCCAGGCATCTGCAATCGGCAGGAGCGACCGTCGAGGAAGCGAAACTCCCAAAGCTCGATCTGCACGACGATCTCGAGCGGGGCGGCGCGCTGATCGGCATGATGATGGAAGCGGCACAGCCGCAGCCCCCAGAGGAACCGACATCGGTGTCACTCTGGTTCGAGGCGCTTGCCCGCCGCGACAAATCCATTCTCGCCTGGGACCAGTTCTTCGAAAACTGGGATGCGCTGCTCTGCCCGGTCGCCATGACCACAGCCTTCCCGCATTGCGAGCCCGGCACGCCGATCCAGGTCGACGGCAAGGAACAGAGCTACTGGATGCTGCCGGCCAATGGCGCTGTCTTCAACTACAGCGGCCATCCGGCACTTTCGCTGCCGTGCGGACAGCATAGCGACGGCTTGCCGATTGGCCTGCAACTGGTCGGCAAACGCTGGTCGGACGAGCGGTTGCTCGGCATTGCCAAGGCAATCGAACCCTTGACCGGTGGCTTTTGCCGTCCGCCTGACTATTGAGCGAAGCGCGACAATCCGTAAGCGCCCAGCAGCGGGTCGCGGTCGCCGTCGAGGATTTCCCGTGCGGCGAACAGGCCGACAGCCGGCGCCAGCGTGATGCCGGAATGCATGACGGCGACGTAGACACCGTCCATGCCTTCAGCGCGGCCGATGATCGGAAACCCGTCGATCGGCGTCGGCCGGTAGCCGACCGTGTGGAAATCCAGCTCCAGTTCGTCGCCGCCGCGCAGGCTGGCTTTCAGGGCCGCAAACAAATCGCGGGCGGTGACTTCGGCATCCATGCCCGGGTCGGCGCCGCCAAAATCCGAGCCGGCGATGATGCGGCCCTCCGCCGTCTGGCGCATGTGCAGCCGCTCGGCCAGCACCAGCCCGTTGAGCAGTTTTCTGTATGGCCGCGAATGGACGATCAGGCCGGGCGGCGTCTCGATCGGCAGTCTGATCCCGGCGGTCGCGGCAATATCCGGTGAGCCGACGCCGGCCGCGATCACCACTTCGTCGGCTTCTATCAGGCCATGCGACGTGTCCACCCCGGTGATCCTGCCGCCGGTCTGGACCAGCGCCGTCACCGTGCTGGAAATGATCCGCGCTCCGCGCCGTTCGGCATCGGCCAGCAGCGCCTTGGTGGCGGCGACCGGCTCGGCGACGCCCTCTTCGGCGACATGCAAGGCGACATCGGGAAGCTCGGCGAGATTGGGCTCGATGCGCGCGACGCCAACGCGGTCGACTTGGCTGATGCCGTAGCCCCAGGCGGAATGCTCGGTGGCGTAGGTTTCCATCGCCGCCGCCGACAAATCCCAGCACAAGCCGCCGCACCAACTGAGCGGAATTTCGGGCAACTTCTGCGCCAGCCGCGACCATTCGGCCATCGCACGGATGCGCAGCCGGAAATACGGCTCCGGATTGCCCCAACTGGCGTTGATCCAAGCGAACGAGTTCGGCGTCGCGACCCCGCCTGCGGCGCTGTCGGCGATCACCGTCACCTGGGCACCCGCCTTGCTCAGATGCCAGGCTATGGAGGCACCGATGATCCCGGCGCCGATGACGATCACTTGCTTGACTGCACTCATGCTGAACCTCTGCCGAACGGATCTTTTGATGCCATCGCGGCGGGCCTATCTCAAGTGCCAGGAGGTCAATCCGGTCAAATCTGTTCGACAGGCTGGAAATGCACTGCTAGAAGCCCGCGCCACAGACAGGATTCCAGACATTGGCTGAAGACATCGAACAAGCGGTATCCCGCCGCCGCACCTTCGCGATCATCGCGCACCCTGACGCCGGCAAGACGACGCTGACTGAAAAGCTGCTGCTGTTCGGCGGCGCCATCCAGCTTGCCGGCGAGGTCAAGGCCAAGAAGGACAAGATCCAGACCCGGTCCGACTGGATGAAGATCGAGCGCGAGCGCGGTATTTCGGTCGTTACCTCGGTGATGACCTTCGAGTACGAGGACAATGTCTTCAACCTGCTCGACACGCCCGGCCACGAGGATTTCGCCGACGACACCTATCGCACGCTGTCGGCGGTCGACAGCGCGGTCATGGTCATCGATGCCGCCAAGGGCATCGAGCCGCGCACGCTGAAACTGTTCGAGGTCTGCCGGCTGCGCGACATCCCGATCATCACCTTCGTCAACAAGATGGACCGCGAAAGCCGCGACCCGTTCGAGATTTTGGACGAGATCGAGCAGAAGCTGGCGCTGGACACAGCACCCATCACCTGGCCGATCGGCCGCGGCAAGACGTTTTCAGGCACCTATCATCTGGCGCTGAACGCCGTGCGCAGGGGCGACGACGAGAAGGAACGCACGCCGGTCAACGGTCCCGATTCCAACCGCGTCGCCGGGCTGCTGCCCGAGAACGAGCGCGAAGCCTTCATCGAGGAACTGGAACTGGCGCGTGAAGCCTGCCGTCCGCTCGACATCGACGCTTTTCGCGAAGGCCATCTGACGCCGGTCTATTTCGGCTCGGCGCTGCGCAATTATGGCGTCCGCGACCTGATCGAGGCGCTCGGCGCCTTCGGGCCGCCGCCGCGCGCCCAGGAAGCCGACACCCGCAAGGTCGAGGCGACCGAGGACAAGATGACGTCCTTCGTCTTCAAGATCCAGGCCAACATGGACCCCAACCACCGCGACCGCATCGCCTTTGTCCGCGTCTGCTCGGGCAAGCTCGAACGCGGCATGAAGGCGAAATTGGTGCGCACCGGCAAGCCGATGTCGCTGTCGGCGCCGCAGTTCTTCTTTGCCCGCACCCGCGTCACCGCCGACGAGGCCTTTGCCGGCGACGTCGTCGGCATCCCCAACCACGGCACGCTGCGCATCGGCGACACGCTTACCGAGGGTGAGGAAATCCTGTTCCGCGGCGTGCCGAATTTCGCCCCGGAAATCCTGCGCCGTGTCCGCCTCGGCGACGCGATGAAGGCCAAGAAGCTCAAGGAAGCGCTGCACCAGATGGCCGAGGAGGGCGTCGTCCAGCTGTTTTCGCCCGAGGACGGCTCGCCGGCCATCGTCGGCGTCGTCGGCGCCCTGCAACTCGACGTGCTGAAGGAGCGGCTGAACTTCGAATACACGCTACCGGTCGAGTTCGAAATGTCGCGCTTTTCGGTCTGCCGCTGGATCTCGGCCGACGACAAAGCGGAGGTTCTGCGTTTCATCGAGGCGCATCGTGGCGACATCGCCCGCGACCTCGACAATGATCCGGTGTTCCTCGCCCAGCACGCCTTCTCGCTCAATTACGAAGCGGAACGCTGGAAAGCGATCCGCTTCGCCACGATCAAGGACTATCAGGTCCGCGACAAGGCGGCTTGATACGCCGCTCTCCCTTCTCCCCGTTCACGGGGAGAAGGTGCCCGAAGGGCGGATGAGGGGCAGCGCCGACCTCGATGATCAATCTGCTCCAATGAGCCACCCGGCCCGTCGCAGGCTCCGGGCGTTCGAAGCTCGAAAAGCCAAGCAATTGGCTTTTCGTTCGCTGCGCGAACCGCTTCTCACCCCTTTGCTGCCTCTTCGATCTTGGCGATGTCGATCTTGCCCATCTGCATCATCGCCGACATGACCCGGCCAGCCTTGGCCCCGTCCGGATCCTGAAGCAGCCTGGGCAGTTGCTCCGGCACGACCTGCCAGGAGACGCCGAACTTGTCCTTCAGCCAGCCGCATGGGCCGGGCTCGCCGCCGCCCTCCGTGAGCCTGGTCCAGAAATGGTCGACCTCTTCCTGCGTCTTGCAGTCGATCGACTGCGACATCGCCTCGGTGAATTTGTATTGCGGTCCACCATTGAGCGCTTGGAACAGCACGCCGTCGAGCTCGAACGAGGCCACCAGCACTTTGCCTTCATCGGCGTGGCCCTTGGGCCAACGCATCACGCTCAGCACCTTCGAGTTCTTGAAAATGGAGGTGTAAAGGTTCATGGCCTCTTCGGCCTGGCCATCGAACCACAGGCAGGTGGTGATCTTTTGCATGTCGTGCTCCTCGCGCTGTTTCGGTTGCTGATACGGTGAAACGGCTCACTCCGAGAATGGGGTGCCATTCTCTTGCCATTTGTCCAAGGACGGGCGTGCGGCGCGCAATCCGACAGCGGTCTGCAATTTTTTCGCAGAAACCGGTTTTTCGAAGAATCTGGCGCATCGCAAAATTGTGGCCAGACCAGGCTTGCGCGTCTATAACGCCTGCGGTCCGAATTCAGCGCCGCCACGCTCCGCATCGAGCGCAGCCAGCCAGCCAAGGAAAATTCATGCCTGCCTATCGCTCCCGCACCACCACCCATGGCCGGAACATGGCCGGCGCCCGCGGCCTCTGGCGCGCCACCGGTATGAAGGATTCCGATTTCGGCAAGCCGATCATCGCGGTGGTCAACTCCTTCACCCAGTTCGTGCCGGGCCATGTCCACCTGAAGGACCTTGGCCAGTTGGTCGCGCGCGAGATCGAGAAGGCCGGCGGCGTTGCCAAGGAATTCAACACCATCGCCGTCGATGACGGCATCGCCATGGGCCATGACGGCATGCTCTATTCGCTGCCGTCGCGCGAGCTGATCGCCGATTCCGTCGAGTACATGGTCAACGCGCACTGCGCCGACGCCATGGTCTGCATCTCCAATTGCGACAAGATCACGCCCGGCATGCTGATGGCGTCGCTGCGCCTCAACATCCCGACCGTGTTCGTTTCCGGCGGCCCGATGGAAGCCGGCAAGGTGGTGCTGGCCGGCAAGACGCAGGCGCTCGACCTCGTCGACGCCATGGTCGCGGCCGCCGACGACAAAATTTCCGATGAGGACGTCAAGGTCATCGAACGCTCGGCCTGTCCGACCTGCGGCTCCTGCTCCGGCATGTTCACCGCCAATTCGATGAATTGTTTGACCGAGGCGCTGGGGCTCTCGCTGCCCGGCAACGGCTCGACGCTGGCCACACATGCCGACCGCAAGCGGCTGTTTGTCGAGGCCGGCCATCTGATCGTCGATCTCGCCCAGCGCTATTACGAGCAGGACGACGAGACGGCGCTGCCGCGCAACATCGCCTCGAAGGGTGCCTTCGAGAACGCCATGACGCTCGATATCGCCATGGGCGGTTCGACCAACACCGTGCTGCACATTCTCGCCGCCGCGCATGAGGGCGAGATCGACTTCGATCAGGATGACATCGACGCGCTCTCACGCAAGGTGCCGGTGCTGTGCAAGGTGGCTCCCGCCAAGTCCGATGTCCATATGGAAGACGTCCACCGTGCCGGCGGCATTTTTGCCATCCTCGGCCAGCTCGACAATGCCGGCTTGATCAACCGCGACCTGCCGACCGTGCACACGCGCACGCTTGGTGACGCACTCGACCATTGGGATATTTCCCGCTCGACCAGCCAGAGCGTGCGTGATTTCTTCCTCGCCGCACCTGGTGGTGTGCCGACGCAGGTCGCCTTTAGCCAGGACCGCCGCTGGGACGAGCTCGACCTCGACCGCGAAAAGGGTGTCATCCGTTCAGCCCAGCATCCCTTCTCAAAGGATGGCGGCCTTGCCGTGCTGAAAGGCAATCTGGCGCTCGACGGCTGCATCGTGAAGACGGCCGGCGTCGACGAGTCGATCCTGAAGTTCACTGGCCCGGCTCGGGTGTTCGAAAGCCAGGACGCCAGCGTCAAGGCGATCCTGTCCAACGAGATCAAGGCCGGCGATGTCGTCGTCATCCGCTATGAGGGACCGCGCGGCGGCCCCGGCATGCAGGAGATGCTCTATCCGACCAGCTATCTGAAGTCGAAGGGGCTGGGCAAAGCCTGCGCGCTGGTCACCGACGGCCGCTTCTCTGGCGGCACCTCTGGCCTGTCGATCGGCCATGTCTCGCCGGAAGCCGCCGAGGGTGGTTTGATCGGCCTGGTGCAGGAGGGCGACACGGTCGAGATCGACATCCCGAACCGGAGCATCCGTCTCGCCGTCAGCGATGCTGAACTCGCCGCGCGTCGTGCGGCCATGGATGCCAAGGGTACGGCTGCCTGGAAGCCCGAGGAAAAGCGCAAGCGCAAGGTGACGACAGCGTTGCGCGCCTATGCCGCGATGGCGACCAGCGCGGCCAAGGGCGCGGTCAGGTTCGTGCCGGAATAGGGCCCCGCCTTTTCCTTCTCCCCTTGTGGGAGAAGGAAAAGCCGCGCCGGATGGTTCTTTCAAGCGGGATGACGACAGATGGATTTCGACCTTATCGTTCGCGGCGGCACGCTGCCTGATGGCAGGGTCGCCGACATCGGCATCAATGGCGAGACGATCGCGGCGATCGAGCCGAAGCTCGACGTCGCTGCCGGCACGACGATCGATGCCAGTGGCAATCTGGTCTCGCCGCCCTTCGTCGACCCGCATTTCCACATGGATGCAACGCTCTCCTACGGCATTCCGCGCATCAACGCGTCGGGCACGCTGCTCGAAGGCATTTCGCTGTGGGGCGAACTGAAGCCGCTGCTGACGCATGAGGCGGTGCGCGACCGCGCGCTTGCCTATTGCGACTGGGCGGTGTCGATGGGCCTGCTCGCCATCCGCACCCATGTCGATGTCTGCGATGACAGGCTGCTGGCGGTCGAAGCCCTGCTCGAGGTCAAGAAGACGATCGCCCCTTACATCGATCTGCAACTCGTCGCCTTCCCGCAGGACGGGTTCTATCGTTCGCCGACAGCGCGCGAAAACACCATCCGCGCTTTGGACATGGGGGTCGACATCGTCGGTGGCATTCCGCATTTCGAGCGCACCATGGCCGACGGCACGCGCTCGGTGACGGAGCTCTGCGAGATCGCGGCGAGGCGCGGCCTGATGGTCGACCTGCATTGTGACGAGACCGATGATCCGCTGTCGCGTCACATCGAGCAGCTTGCCTATGAGACGCAACGCCTCGGCTTGCAAGGCAAGGTCGCCGGTTCACACCTCACCTCGATGCATTCGATGGACAATTACTATGTTTCGAAATTGCTGCCGCTGATCGCCGAGGCGGGTGTTTCGGCCATTCCCAATCCGCTGATCAACATCATGCTGCAGGGTCGTCACGACACCTTCCCGAAGCGCCGCGGTATGACTCGGGTCAAGGAGATGCAGGCGCTGGGTATCCGCGTTGGCTGGGGCCAGGATTGCGTGCTCGATCCCTGGTATTCGCTCGGCACCGCCGACATGCTCGACGTTGCCTTCATGGGCCTGCACGTGGCCCAGATGTCGAGCCCGGCCGACATGGCGCGCTGCTTCGACATGGTCACTAATGTCAACGCGTCGATCATGGGGCTCGATCATCTCGGCCTGGCGGTCGGCAAGCGCGCCAGCCTGGTCATCCTCGATGCCGGCAATCCGATCGAGGCCTTGCGCCTGCGCGCCGAGCGCCTGTGCGTCATCGCCAGGGGCAAGGTGGTGGCGGAGCGGACGAGGCAGGATACCAGGCTTTCCATTCCGGGCAGGCCAGGCCTGGTGAACCGCAGGCACCGGACGCCGCATCAGGCCCAATAGAACAGGCCAGACCCAGCCGATTCCCGGTTCTGGCCTTGCCGATTTCCGGATTTCTCCTCGTCAAAGCAGCCGCTTCCGTCTACGACGCGGCTACGCAGGGGAGGAATCGGGATCGGCATGACGCAGCCCGTGGCGCAGAATTCGACCATCAGGAACGTGCTTCTGGCCGGCATTCTGCTGATGCTGGCCGGCGACTTCCTGTTTGCCCTGAACGACGCGATGGGCAAGTGGCTGGTCGCCAGCTTCTCCGTTGGCCAGGTGGTGCTGATCCGATCCATCGGCGCCTTCTTCGTGCTTGGCCCGATGATCGCCCATCAGGGCACGGCCAAGCTGTTTCGCATGGAACGCCTCGAACTGCAGCTGCTGCGCGTGGTGATGACCACGCTCGACACCGCGTTGTTCTACGCCGCCGTCGTCTACCTGCCGCTTGCCGACGTGATGAGCTTCTACATGGCCGGACCGATCTATGTCGCGGCACTCTCGCATTTGCTGCTTGGCGAAAAGGTCGGCTGGCGCCGCTGGGTGGCGATCCTGCTCGGCTTTTGCGGCGTGGTGATCATGCTGAAACCGTCCTCGGCGGCGTTCTCGCTGTCATCGAGTTTCGCACTCGCCGGCAGCATTGCCTTCGCCTTCGCCATCATCCTCAACCGGCGGCTGCGCGGCACCAGCGACACCAATCTGGTGACATGGCAGACCATCGGCACGATGGTGGTCGGCGGTGTGCTGACCATCGGCGCCTGGCAGACGCCGTCAGCGCTCGATTTCGGCGCCATGCTGCTGCTCGGCATCGTCTCTTGTGGCGCGCATCTGATGATCACCAGGGCGCTCAAGCTGGCGCCGGCCTCGACACTGGCGCCGTTGCACTACACGCTGCTTCTGTGGGCGGTGGTGTTTGGACTGGTGTTCTTTGGCGATGTTCCAGGCCCGCGCATCCTGATCGGCTCGGGCATCGTCGTTCTCGCCGGCCTCTTCATCTTCCACCGCCAGAAAGTGGTCGACACCACGGTGCCGCCGGAAAACGTGCCGAAGGGTGTGAATTAGGGTCCAGATTTCTGGTACCTAACCCCGGCACACCGCAGCAAGGTGCCGTGAAAACTCCGGCGTCTCCATCAGGGCCTTGCAGCGGGCAAACCGCCCGTCGGCATAGGCGCGGAAATCGTCGACCGGGTTGTTGTTGGCAAGCTGGATCAGCCCCCACAGCGTCCACAGCAGGTCGCACATCGCCTTGTAGATGACGATGCGGCCGCGCTCGTCCGGCCTGGCCTCACCGCCGAAATAGGCGCGCATCATCTCTTCGTCCTGCGCCGTGTCGAATTTTCCTTCCACGCTGAGGTCGCCAAGGTCCCAGAGCGGATCGTTCATGCCCGAATATTCCCAGTCGACGATCCACATCCTGTCGCCCGCATCGAGAAAGTTCTCGCACAGTGGATCGCAGTGACAGGCGGCGAGGGGCAGGGGATGGACGGCAAGCGCCAATCGAACGCTCTCGGCTTCGCGCACCACGTCGTGATAGCCGGCCGGCAGGGCGACATCCTTGGTCGACAGCACCTTGAGATAATCGTCGATCATCGCGAACAGTTCGAAGCGGAACGGAAACACCGCGCCTGACTTGTGCAGCTTACGAAAGGCCTCGCCGGCGCGCTCCGGGCTGCCGGGTCGAACCTTGAATTTTTCCGGCGACATCGTCTCGGCGCCAGCGATGAAGCGCGTCACCATGATCCCGGTGCCGGGGTCGACATGCAGCACCTCGGGACTGACCCCCGCCTTCGCCGCTTCGCGCGCCGCCACCGCTTCGTTGGCGCGGTTGATGTATTCCTCGGTGCCCTTGCCAGGGATGCGCAGGCAGAACTCGCCAGCCTTGAAAACCAGATTGGTGAGGCCGCCGAGCCGTTCGAGCGGCCCGGTGTAGTCGGCCAGCATGGGAATGGCGGCAAGTGCTACACGTGCCTCGTCTGTCATCATGCCGGCCGCCCCCTTGGCTTGTTATTTCTTGCGATAACGGTTCCACAGTTTTCGCCGTTTGGCTATCATCCGATAGTGGCGAACAGCGAGCTGGCGGAGAAACAGCGATGGCGGACGGCAAGGATCATGGCGGCCTCGGCGCTGCCTACGCGGCGAAACGGCCCGAGGACGTGGCCGCGATCTACGATCGCTGGGCGCAGACCTATGACGCCGACATGTCGGCCGCCGGTTACCGCCATCCGACGATCTGCCTTGCCTTGCTGGCCCGCCATCTGCCGCGCGGTGCCGCACCGCTGCTTGATGCCGGCGCGGGCACCGGGCTCATCGGCGAATGGTTGAACATTGCCGGCTATCCCCAGGTCGAGGCGCTCGACATTTCTGAAGGCATGCTGGCCCAGGCGGCCCGCAAAGGGGTCTATTCGGCGCTTCATTGCCTGGCGCTCGGCGGCAAGTTGCCCTTTGCCGACGATGCCTATGCCGGCATCATTTCGGCCGGCGTCTTCACCTCCGGCCATGTCGGCACTGAGGGGCTGGACGAGCTGATCCGTATCTGCCGGCCGGGCGGCATCATCGTGTTGACGGTCAAGAACACGCTGTGGGATGCCGGTTTTGCCGCGCGCATTGCCGAACTCGAGGCGAAAGGTCTGGTCACCCGCGTCGAGGAAACGCGTCCTTACGTCTCCATGCCGGGCGAGGCCGACACCGTGCCCAGCCGCGGTCTCGCTTTGCGCGTCACCTGATCTACGCTTTGACCCTGGCGGCTGCCGGGTCGTACATCGGCTCGATATGGATTTTGGCCGGCGTCCGCTCCATCGCCACAACCAGCTCGTAGTCGCCCGAGGCGAGAAAATCGTCGCTCACCCCATCGGCGTTGCGCACGTAGCCGTAGCCGATGTTCCGGTCCACCGTGTAGCCATAGCCGCCGCTTGTGAGATAGCCGACCGGCTCGCCGTTGCGCAGGATGGTCTCACGGCCGAGCAGCACGATCTCCGGATCATCGACCGTGAAGCCGGCAAAGCGCTTCTTCAATGCCGCGCCGCTGATCGTCTCAAGCGCACGCCGTCCAACGAAATCCGTGTTCTTGCGCAGCTTGACCGCCCAGCCGAGGCCGGCTTCGTGCGGCGTGTCGTTGGGCGTGATGTCGGAGCCCCAGGCGCGGTAGCCCTTTTCCAACCGCAGCGATTCCAGCGCCCGATAGCCAACGGGTCGAATGCGGTGTTTCCCGCCGGCCGACATCAGCGCGTCAAAGACTTCGCCTGTCGCCGCGATCGGCACATGCAGTTCCCAGCCGAGTTCGCCGACATAGGTGACACGCAGCGCCCGCACTGTATGGCCGGCGATGACAATCTCGCGCACATGGCCGAACGGGAATGCCGCGTTCGACACGTCCGTTTCGGTCACGGCCGAAAGCACGTCGCGGGCCCGAGGACCCATCAGCGACAGCGTGCCGAAATCCTCGGTGACATCGACAAGCGTGGCCTTGAGCCCGTCGCCGATATGGTCACCGATCCATGACAGATCATGCGTGCGGAACCCGGTGCCGGTGACGATGTAGAACTTCTCCTCGGCCAGCCGCGCTACGGTCAGATCGGCCTCGATGCCGCCGCGCGTGTTGAGAAGCTGCGTGTAGGTCAGCCGGCCGACCGGCTTGTTGACATCGTTGGCGCAGATCCAGTCCAGCGCCTTCAGCACATCAGGTCCGCTCAGCTCATATTTGGCGAAGGAGGATTGGTCGAAGATGCCGACCTTTTCGCGCACGTGCCGGTGCTCGTCGCCGACCGCTGCGAACCAGTTCTGGCGCCCCATCGAATAGACGTCGTTCGGCTCGATGCCTTCTGGCGCGAACCAGTTCGGCCGTTCCCAGCCGAGCTTCGAGCCGAACACGGCGCGCTGCTGTTTCAGTCGATCGTAGAGTGGCGAGACGATGTGGGGTCGTCCGCTGGCGTACTCCTCATGTGGGAAGCCGATCGTATAGTGCTTGCCATATGCTTCCAGCGTGCGGTCGCAGACCCACTGCCGGTCGCGGTGCAGGTTGGAAAAACGCCTGATGTCGACGACCCACAGGTCGAGCGGCGCTTCGCCGTCGACCACCCACTGCGCCAGCACCCAACCGGCGCCGCCACCCGACGCGATGCCGAAGGCGTTGAAGCCGGCGCCGACGAACATGTTGGCGCATTCGGGTGCTGCACCAAGGATGAAATTGCCGTCCGGCGTAAAGCTCTCCGGCCCGTTGATCATCTGCTTGACGCCGACGGTTTCCAGCGCCGGCACGCGCGCCATCGCTTGGCGCATGTGCTGCTCGAAATGGTCGTAGTCGTCGTCGAACAGCCGGAACTCCCAATCATCGGGCACATCGCCGGTCGTCCACGCCTGCGGGTTCGGCTCATAGCCGCCCATCACCAGTCCGCCGACCTCTTCCTTGAAATAGGTGCGCCGGTCCGGGTCGCGAATGGTCGGCGCGTCGGTCGCCAGTCCGTCGATCTTCTCGGTGATGATGTACTGGTGTTTCACCGGCTGCAGCGGCACGTTGATGCCGGCCATGGCGCCGACCTGCCGCGCCCATTGCCCGGCGCAGTTGACCACCTTGTCGCAGGCGATGTCGCCCTTGCTGGTCTTCACCACCGTGATGCGGCCATCCTTCATCTCGAAGCCGGAGACGCGCACATCCTCGAACAGTTTGGCGCCATGCATGCGCGCGCCCTTGGCCAGCGACTGCGTGATGTCGGAGGGGCTCGCCTGGCCATCGGTCGGCAGCCAGGAAGCGCCGACGAGATCGCCGGTTTCCAGCAGCGGCCACATCGCCTTGACCTCCGCCGCCGACAGCAATTGCATGTCCATGCCGAAGCTTTTTGCCGTCGTCGCCAGCCTCCTGTATTCGGTCCAGCGGTCGGCATTGGTGGCGAGCCGCAGGCAGCCGGTCATCTTCCAGCCGGTGGCAAGGCCGGTTTCGGCCTCCAGCCCCTTGTAGAGGTCGACGGAGTATTTGAGCACGCGGGTGATCGAGGCGGACGAGCGCAGCTGGCCAACCAGGCCGGCGGCGTGCCAGGTCGAGCCCGAGGTCAGCTTGCCCTGTTCGAGCAACACCACGTCGGCCTTGTGGTCGCGCGCCAGGTGATAGGCCGTCGAACAGCCGATGATGCCACCACCGATGACGACGATGGCGGCCTGGCTGGGCAATGTCATGATTTTTGTATCCCGTATTTTGTTCTGTAGTTTTCCAGCGCCGCATCGAGCCGCGTCAGGTTTTCCTCGGTGTAGGCGACGTAGTCGATGCCGGGCGCGTCGAGGTAGAGTTCGGACACCATGCTCCACATCGCCTCGCGCAGCAGCGAGGCGCATTGCATGGCTGCATGCGAGCGGCGGATCGCCCCGTCCGGCTCCTTCATGAAATAGGCGGTCAGGAATGCGAAGGATTCCTCGTCGCTCATGCCGGCATTCGAGGCGACGCCGGCGAGATCGAACATCGCCGTGTTGAAGCCGGCATACTCGAAGTCGATCAGCCACAGCCTGTTGCCGTCGTCGAGAATATTGGCCGGCAAAAGATCATTGTGGCCGAACACGATTGGCAGCAATTTCTGCGCGCGCTCCAGTTCGTCGGCCAGCGCCAGCAGGCGGGGCAATTCGCTGCGCTTGCGGCTGTCGCCCTCTTCAAGCGTGCGCGCATAGTCGCGAATGACATGGAACACCCAGAACATGAAGCCGGCGCCGGAGACGTGATTGGGCATCTCCCGGTGGAAGCCGCGCATCAGGGCGGCGACGCGGCCAAGATTGGCGCGCACGTCCTCGGCGAGATAGGTTTTGGCGCCAAGGAATTCCGTCACCAGGATGCCCGGTTCGGCATGGAGGACGGCGGGCGCGAAACCGGCGGCATGTGCCGCCCGCGCGGTCATCACCTCGCGCTCGCGAAAGACGTGATGGAACGGATAGTCCTGGCCGAAGCGCACGACGTGCTTTCCGGCGGCGTCCTCGACCACATAATTGGCATTGCTCAGGCCGCCGGGCAGCGGCGCGATCTCGATGCCGCCGGTCCAGCAGGGCAGGGCGCGGATGCGATCCTCGGCGGTCATGCAATCATTCCTGGTTTGCTGCTGGGCTTCGACAAGGCGCCATGGACAGCGCGACGACAGCGGGGAGAAACGCAAAAAATCTCGTCGGTGCGGGACGCCAGGATTGGTATCCCGCACCGCACCGACGAGCCCCTTGGCCAGGTTTTTGACCCCGCCATCCGCCCCCGCGGATCTGAAAATTCCTTGCACCAGGCACGTTCCAGACCGCCTGGTCAGTGAGTTGCGGCTCTGCCATCACCCTCCCGTTGCAGCTCCGAACCCCTGTTTGGATTTGGATTTCACGCCAAGGTTGCCCGGCTGTCAACAAAAATATGTGACTTTTTTTGGGTATTTTGCCCGAAAGCATGGGCGCTGCCTTTAAAAGCAATTGAATTACCTTAGAATCGGTCAAAAGGCTAAGTCGGGGAACCAAATGACCCATTCGAAACGACACGGCGAGATCCTGCGGCTGCTGCAGGAAGAGGGGACCGTCACCATCGCAAGTCTGGCCGACCGGCTGGGCGTTTCACTCGAGACCGTGCGCCGTGACGTCAAGCCGCTCACCGGTGATGGCTCAGTCCTCAAGATGCATGGCGCCATCGGCCTGCCGTCGATGATCGGCGAAGCGCCGTTCGAACGGCGCATGCGCGACAATGCCGACGCCAAGCGCCTCATTGCCCGGATGGTCGCCGCCACCATTCGCGACGGTGAATCAATCATGCTCGATACCGGCACGACGACCTCTTTCCTGGCCCGCGAGCTGCTCGGCCACCGCCGCCTGACGGTCGTCACCAACTCGTCGGACATCGCCCGCACGCTGGCCACCGTCAATGGCAACAAGGTCTACATGGCAGGTGGCGAATTGCGCAGCGATTCAGGCGCTGCCTTCGGCGCCTCGGCCATAGACTTCGTCAGCCGTTTCTCGGTCAGCCATGCCATCATCTCCACCGGCGCCGTCGATGCGGTGATGGGCGTCATGGACTACGATCTGGAAGAGGCCGAGTTCGCCCGCATGGTGCTGTCGCGCGGCCAGCGTTCGCTCGTCATCACCGATCACAGCAAGTTCGGCCGCCTGGGCCTGGTCCAGGTCTGCGGCTTTGACGGCTTTTCCGAACTCGCCACCGACCGGTCGCCATCGCGCGACATTGCCGCCGCGCTTGCGCAGGCCGGCGCTCGCCTCAGCATCGCCGGCGGCGAAGCCGGATTCTAGTTCGGTTCATCGTTTCGCGCTTGCGGAAATGCGGCACCGGTCGCCAGGCACGGGATAAGCTCTGCCGTCGGCTTTCCTTCCCCTGCGCGCCGGTGTTTAGTCCGGCCATGGCCTTCACCATCCGCCAGTTGCAGTTCTTCATCGCCGTCGCCGAGCAAGGCACGGTGTCGGGCGCCGCTCAGAACCTCTCGATCTCGCAGTCGTCGGTCACCGAAGCGATCAAGGAGCTCGAAAGCGATCTCGGCGTCGAACTGTTCGAACGCCATCCGCGCGGCCTGAACATCACCCACAAGGGCCACCAGTTCCTGCGCCATGCGACAAAAATCCTTGCCGACGTTTCCGACGCCCGCCGCTCTTTCTCCGGCGAACAGGCAGCGGTCGGCGGCCGGCTGCAACTCGGCGTGACCTCGCTGGTCGCCGGCTATGTACTGTCGGATCTGCTGGCCCGCTACCGCCGCGCCTACCCCGGCGTCGAAGTCTCTGCCATCGAGGACAATGGCGACTACCTCGAACATCTCTTGATCGGCGGCAAGCTGGACATCGCCGTGATGGTGACGTCCAACCTGCGCGACCGCACGGCGCTGCAATCGGAAATCCTCGAGGTCTCGGCCTATCGCCTGTGGCTGCCGCTTGGCCATCCGCTGGCTGGCGCCGACATCATCGGCATTGGCGACATCGCCGGCGAGCCGCTGATCATGCTCACCGTCGACGAGATCGAGGAGAACACGGGAAAACTGTTGGCGGCGATCGGCGCCAAGCCGCATGTCGCCTTCCGCACTCGTTCCGTGGAAGCGGTGCGCAGTCTCGTCGCCACCGGCGCCGGCGTGGCACTGCTGCCCGACCTCGTCTACCGGCCCTGGTCGCTGGAAGGCGACCGCATCGAATCGCGCGACATTTCCGGCTCCTTGCCGGTGGTCCAGGTCGGCATGGTGTGGCGGCGCGGCTCCGGCCTGCCGCAGGCGTCACGTGATTTCATCGGCCTGGCCCAGTCGCAACGGACGGTCCGTCAGCGTCCCTGATGGGTCAGTCGCCGATCTATCGGAAAAACCGATATCGCCTTTCTGATAAATGAATTTGCGAAACCGGAATTTTCAAAGCACCTTCAGGTTCAGGGACCAAAGTCGCCACCAGAGCGACATGCGTCCAACGGACGAACTGACAGTTTTTCAGTCCGCGCGTGACCCCTAGCGAAGACCGAAACCGGCTTTCGGGGTCAGGCGCCAAAATGGGAGATCGATGATGAATTCATTCCTGAAGTCATGCACTGCTTTGACGGTCGCGCTGACCTTCTCCGGCCAGGCTGTCGCCCAGGTCAAGGAACTTGGCAAGGGCGAAGGCCAGGTCAACATCGTTGCCTGGCCGGGCTACATCGAACGCGGCGAAACCGACAAGGGCTATGACTGGGTGACTTCCTTCGAGAAGGAGACCGGCTGCAAGGTCAACGTCAAGACCGCCAACACCTCCGACGAGATGGTCTCTCTGATGAACGAGGGTGGCTTCGACCTCGTCACCGCTTCGGGCGATGCGTCGCTGCGCCTCGTTGCCGGCAAGCGAGTGCAGCCGATCAACACCGATCTCATCCCGAGCTGGAAGACGGTCGACGACCGCCTGAAGGACGCCCCGTGGTTCACCATCGGCGGCGTCCACTACGGCGTTCCCTACCAGTGGGGTCCGAACATCCTGATGTACAACACCGAGGTGTTCAAGGAAGCGCCGAAGAGCTGGAACGTGGTCTTCGAGGAAATGAACCTGCCGGACGGCAAGTCCAACAAGGGTCGCGTCCAGGCCTATGACGGCCCGATCCACATCGCCGACGCTGCCAACTATCTGATGTTCCACAAGCCGGAACTCGGCATCAAGGATCCCTATGAACTGAACGAGGACCAGTACAAGGCAGCGCTCGACCTGCTGCGCGTCCAGCGCACCCTGGTCGGCCGCTACTGGCACGATGCCGCCATCCAGGTAGATGATTTCCAGAACGAGGGCGTCGTCGCCTCGGGCTCCTGGCCGTATCAGGTCAATGCGCTGGTCGCCGCCAAGAAACCGGTCGCGTCGACCGTGCCGGAAGAAGGCGTCACCGGCTGGGCCGACACCACCATGATGGAGGCCGACTCCGCCAATCCGAACTGCGCCTACATGTGGCTGGAGCACTCGCTGTCGCCGAAAGTGCAGGGCGATGTCTCGGCCTGGTTCGGTTCGCTGCCGGTCGTGCCCGCCGCCTGCAAGGGCAACGAGCTGTTGACTGACGAAGGCTGCAAGACCAACGGCTACGACAATTTCGAGAAGATCAAGTTCTGGAAGACGCCGGTGTCGAAATGCGCCAGCCAGAACGACCAATGCGTGCCTTATTACCGCTGGGTGTCGGACTATATCGGCGTCATCGGCGGTAGGTGAGTGCCCTTACCCTCCCCCTTGTGGGGAGGGTTGACGCGCAGCGTCGGGGTGGGGGTAGCTTTTGCGATCACCCTCACCCGCGGCTTCGCCGCGACCTCCCCCATCGAGGGGGAGGTGAGCTGGCGCGCGAACTCACCATCCCGGCCCTGATTTGCAGACGAGGGTGATCGACAGAACTAAACCGGCAACAGACTGACAGCCCATGACATCAGCCGTCTCCTTCCGACAAGTCTCGCGCCATTTCGGCAGCGTTCGCGCCGTCGACGCGGTCGATCTCGACATCGTGCCGGGCGAGTTCTTCGCCATGCTCGGGCCGTCGGGTTCCGGCAAGACCACGTGCCTGCGCCTCATCGCCGGTTTCGAGCAGCCGACCTCGGGCTCGATCGCGATCTTCGGCGAACGCGCCGAGGGTGTGCCGCCCTATCGCCGCAACGTCAACACCGTGTTCCAGGACTATGCGCTGTTCCCGCATCTGAATGTGCTCGACAACGTCGCCTACGGGCTGATGGTCAAGGGCGTCGGCAAGGCTGAACGGCACAAGGCGGCGGAAGAGGCGCTGTCGCTGGTGCGGCTGCCCGGCTATGGCGCCCGCCGCCCCGGCCAGCTTTCCGGTGGTCAGCGCCAGCGCGTCGCGCTCGCCCGCGCACTGGTCAACCAGCCCAAGGTGCTGCTGCTCGACGAGCCGCTCGGCGCCCTCGACCTGAAACTGCGCGAGAACATGCAGGAGGAGCTGAAGTCGCTGCAGAAGGCGCTCGGCATCACCTTCGTGTTCGTCACCCACGACCAGGGCGAGGCGCTGTCGATGGCCGACCGCGTCGCCGTCTTCAACGACGGCAAGATCATGCAGATCGGCACGCCGGAGGATATCTACCAGCGGCCGAAGACCCGCTTCGTCGCCGATTTCGTCGGTTCCTCCAACGTGCTGCCGCCGGATTTCGTCCAGCGCTATTCCGGCCAGCATCGCTGGGGCAGTCTGCGCCCTGAATCCATTCGCGTCGGTCGCGCGGCAAGTGGCGAAGGCGTTTCCGCCCGCCTCGTCTCGACCAACTATCTCGGCGCCACGACAAGACTGGCGCTCGATGCCGACGGATTGAAGCTGCACGCCATCGTGCCGGCCGGCACTGCCTTGCCTGGGGAAGGCGAGGCGGTCGTGCTCACCTTCAACCGCGAGCACCTGCACCTGATGGACGAGCCGGCATGAGCCTCGACGCCGCCATGCCACGCGCCACGGCGCCCGCCATCCTGCCGGGCAGCGGCGGCCTGCGCGGCGCTCTGTCGGATTTGTTCTGGCGCAGACCCAAGGTCTTGCTGTTGCTGATGCTGCTGCCGCCTGTAATGTGGCTCGGCATCGTCTATATCGGCTCGCTGTTCGCGCTGCTGGCGCAGAGCTTTTTTTCCATCGACGAGTACTCCGGGCTGATCAACCGTGAGTTCACGCTGAAGACCTACGGCGACCTGTTCCAGGCGGCCAATCTCGACATCATCCTGCGCACGGTGACGATGGCGGCCCTCGTCACGTTGGCCTCGGCGATCATCGCCTTTCCCATTGCCTACTACGCGGCTCGCTATGCCCGCGGACGCTGGAAGGCGCTGTTCTATCTCGGCATCATGCTGCCGCTGTGGTCGAGTTATCTGGTCAAGATCTACGCCTGGAAGCTGATCCTGGCCAAGGAAGGCATCCTCACCTGGCTGTTCGGCAAGCTGCATCTGCAATGGCTGATTGACGCCTGGCTGTCGCTGCCGGTCGTCGGCGGCAACTCGCTGTCGGTGTCGTTCACCGGCACCTTCATCGTCTTCGTCTATGTCTGGCTGCCGTTCATGATCCTGCCGGTACAGGCGGCCCTCGAGCGCGTGCCCGGCAATCTGGTCGAGGCCTCGTCCGATCTAGGGGCTTCGCCGGGACAGACCTTCCGCAACGTCCTGTTCCCGCTGGCGCTGCCCGGCATCGTCGCCGGTTCGATCTTCACCTTCTCGCTGACGCTCGGCGACTACATCATTCCGCAGATCATCGGCACCTCGCGCCTGTTCATCGGCCAGGCGGTCTATTCGCAGCAAGGCACCGCCGGCAACATCCCGCTCGCCGCCGCCTTCACCGTCGTGCCGATCGTCATCATGGGTTTCTACCTCTGGGGCGCCAAGCGCATGGGAGCCTTCGATGCGCTCTGATGGCTCTCGGTCGGCTCCGCTAGGCCTGAAGGTCGCTGCTGCCTGCGGGCTGCTGTTTCTGCATCTGCCGATCCTGCTGATCTTCGTCTACGCCTTCACGACGGAGGAAAAGAGCTTCGTCTGGCCGCCGCCCGGGCTGACGACGCAGTGGTTCGCCGTTACCTGGAACCGGCCGGATGTCTGGCAGGCGCTGTCGCTGTCGGTCAGGGTTGCCGCGATCTCGACGGCGATCGCGCTGATCCTCGGCACGCTCTGTTCGGCGGCGGTGTCGCGGACCAAATTCTTCGGCCGCGAAACCATCTCGCTGCTGGTCATCCTGCCGATCGCGTTGCCCGGCATCATCACCGGCATTGCACTGCGCTCGGCCTTTTCGCTGGCCGACATCCCGTTCTCGTTCTGGACGATCGTGCTCGGCCACGCCACCTTCTGCGTCGTCGTCGTCTACAACAACGCCGTCGCCCGTTTCCGCCGCACCTCGGGTTCGATGATCGAGGCATCGATGGATCTCGGGGCCGATGGCTTCCAGACATTTAGGCATGTCGTGCTGCCCAACATCGCCACCGCGCTGCTCGCCGGCGGCATGCTGGCCTTCGCGCTGTCATTCGACGAGGTCATCGTCACCACCTTCACCGCCGGCCGGCAGCAGACGTTGCCGATCTGGATGCTGGAAGAGCTGATCCGGCCGCGCCAGCGTCCGGTCACCAATGTCGTCGCGATGGTAGTCGTGCTGGTGACGCTGCTGCCGATTCTCGCTGCTTATTACCTGACCCGCGATGGCGACCAGATCGCCGGTTCGGGCAAATAAGATTCAAGAGTTCATAAGGGAGAGATGTCCATGGACACCCAGATGCTGATCGGCTCGAAGTTCGAGAAGGGCACCGAAACCGAGGAGCCGATCCTCAATCCGAAGACCGGGGCGACCATCCTCAACCTGCCCGAAGCCAGTCCGGCGCAGATCGAGGCGGCGGTGCTTGCGGCCGAGAAAGCGTTCGTCACCTGGTCGCGCACCACGCCTGCGCAGCGCTCCGGTTATCTCCTGAAGATCGCCGACCGCATCGAGGCCGAGGCACAACAGTTCGCCACGCTCGAGGCGCTCAACTGCGGCAAGCCTATCAATGCCGTGCTCAATGACGAGATTCCGGCGATCGTCGACTGCTACCGCTTCTTTGCCGGCGCGGTCCGCTCGATGCCCGGCGTCGTTGCCGGTGAATACATTCCCGGCCACACCTCGATGGTGCGCCGCGACGCCATCGGCATCGTCGCCTCGATCGCGCCGTGGAACTATCCGCTGATGATGATGGCCTGGAAGCTGGCGCCGGCGATCGCCGGCGGCAACACCGTGGTCTTCAAGCCGTCGGAGCAGACACCGCTGACGGCGCTGAAGCTTGCCAGGATTCTGGCCGAAATCCTGCCGGAAGGCGTCGTCAACGTCGTGCTCGGCCGCGGTGACAGTGTCGGCAACACGCTGATCAACCATCCCAAGGTCAACATGATCTCGATCACCGGTGACGTCGCCACCGGCAAGAAGGTGCTGCAGGCAGCCGCCAAGTCGGTCAAGCGCACGCATCTCGAACTCGGCGGCAAGGCGCCGGTCATCGTTTTCGACGACGCCGACCTTGGTGCGGTGGTCAACGGCCTGCGCGCCTTCGGCTACTACAATGCCGGCCAGGACTGCACCGCCGCTTGCCGCATCTATGCCGGCAAGAAGATCTACGACAAGCTCGTCGCCGATCTCTCCTCGGCCGTCTCGACCATCAAATACAATCGCCCCGACGACACCGAAAACGAGATCGGGCCGCTGATCTCGCGCCGCCAGCGCGACCGCGTCTCGAGCTTCGTCGAGCGCGCCTCGGAACTGAAGCACATCGAGATCACCACCGGCGGCAAGCCGGGTGAGGGCTCGGGCTTCTACTACCAGCCGACCGTCGTTGCCGGCGCGCTGCAGGAAGACGAGATCGTACGCCGCGAAGTGTTCGGCCCGGTCGTCTCGGTCACGCGCTTCTCGGAAGTCGACGAAGCGGTGAACTGGGCCAACGACAGCGACTATGGCCTGGCGTCATCGGTGTGGACCAAGGACGTCTCTCGCGCCATGGCGACGGCCGCCCGCCTGCAATATGGCTGCACCTGGATCAACACCCATTTCATGCTCACCAACGAGATGCCGCATGGCGGGTTGAAGCAATCCGGCTACGGCAAGGACATGTCGCTCTATGCGCTGGAAGACTACACCGCCGTGCGCCATGTGATGGTGGCTCACGGGTAGAGCGGTTCATCGTTTCACGGAAACGCCGAACCGCTCTATCTCTTTGTTTTGACGCAATTCCGGACGGAAAACCGTTTCACATTTTTCCTGGAATTGCTCTGACGCAGAAGGAAGGCAAGCATTCAACAAGGGAGGAAAGAACCATGCATCGTCGCCGATTTCTGACATCCGCAGCTTTCGCCGCCACGCTCTTCGTCGCGGCGCCGTCCCTTGCCGCCGACACCGCGCAATCGGTGGTCGAAGCATATGTCGCCGCCTGGAACGCCCATGACTCGGCCAAGGCCGCCGGCTTTTTCGCCGACGACGTCACCTACTACGACGCCTCGGTCGGCAAACCGATCAACGGCAAGGAAGTCGCCAAGACCGGCGTCATCGACAATTTCCTGAAAGCAGTCCCCGACGCGGTGTGGACGATGAAGGGCGCGCCCGTCGTAGAGGGCGACCGTGTCTCGTTCGAATGGGAATTTTCCGGCACCAATACGGGCGCCTGGGCCGACGGCACCGCCGCCACCGGCAAAAAGTTCTCCTTCACCGGCGCATCGATGTTCTCGATCAAGGACGGCAAGATCGCGACTCAGAGCGACTATTACGATGCGCTCGGCTTCTACAAGCAGCTTGGCCTGATGTAGGCGCGGCCACTTCCCATCTCCCCGGTTACGGGCAGATGGTGGCCCGAAGGGCCGGATGAGGGCAGCACTGTCAAGTCGGCTCTGCCCCTCATCTGCCTGCCGGTAGCCCTCCGCTATGGCTTCGGGCGTTCGTCGCTTCAATCGACAAATCGTTGTCACCCGCCTGCAGCGGGCGCTTCCCTTGTCCCCGCAGAACGGGAGAAGACCGCTACTCCACGATACGATAGATGTTCCACAGGCTGGTGCCTGACACGACATACGGTTCCAACTCCTTGCCCCATTTGGCGTGCGCGTCGATCTTGCCGATCTTGGCGAAGAATGCCTCCAACTGGGCCAGGCTTTCGACCTTGTGATGGGATTCGACCGTCGCCTCCCGCGCGCCGATCGATCCGGTCATGATCTGGAATTCCAGGTCGGCGATGCCGACCTGCGAGCCGATCTCGCGTTCCCATTTCTTCAACAGTTCAAGCACGGTCTGCTTGTGCCCGAACTTGGCGTCGATCTGCCATCTGGCGCTGAACATCTTCTTCTCCTCCAGGTTTGCGGCCCAAGCCGCAGTTGAGTTATCCGCGGTTGACCTATTCGTCCCAGGCCTGCACGACGGTCTGCCGTGCGATCCGCCCGTTCTTCAGCTCCAGCATCGCCGCGGCGAACACTTTCGTGCCGTCCGGATAGGCGCAGGCCTGGGTGAAGGCGAGGCTGTCGCCATCGGCGATCGTGGTGTCGACCTTGTGGGTCATCGCCCGGCTGCAAATGTCGTCCCAGAAGGTCGTGATCGCTGCGCGCCCGCGGATTTCGCGCGGCTTGCTCGGCGGGTTGTTGCGGTCGATCACCCGCACCAGCGCGTCGTCGGTATAGAAGCTCGACAGCATCTTTCCATCACGGCCTTCGATTGCCTTCTTGATCGCCGCGCCGTCCACGGTCTGTGTCTTGGTCAGCATTTTATCCTCCATATGCCCGTCTTCGCGATCGGGCGGTTGATAATCAGAAGTGTTTGCCCGGCGCTCATCGCCGGGCAGTGATTTCTTCACTGCGACTTCGCCTTGACGGCCGCGAACACGTCGTCGGTCTGCTTCTTGAAGGTCGCGAGATCGACCTGGCTGCCATTGAGCATCGTCGACCAGTGGCGCACGATCGCGGCCATCGCCACCGCCTCCTTGATCTCCTCATCGCTGGCGCCGTTGAGCCTGGCCGCCTCGGTATGGAAATAGATGCAATATTGGCATGGGATCTGCGCCGCGACGGCGAGCCCCAACAGTTCCTTGGTCTTGCCGTCGAGCGCGGTCTTCGGGTTGAGCTGCACGCCCTTGATCTCGGCCCAGGCGCCGGCGACGGCCACGTCGGGCAACGTCTTGAACATGTCCGGCACCGAGCCGAGCGTCGCCTGGATGTCCTTGTAGGCGGCCGCTGCCGACGCATCCTCGGCCTTTGCGGGAGCGATAGCGAACAACGCTCCAACGCCTGCCGCAATCACCAGCGATTTGAGTGTCCGGTTTGACTTCAGCATTTCATCCTCCCTTCGCAGCGCCTTTCCCGGCGGCGTCCGCCCGGCCTGCATGGAGAGAAATGATAGCGTCTGCATGTCTCACGCCGCTTCGCCCGAAAGCGCCATGGCTCTCATGGCCCGTCCGGGCCAGTGTGCCGGGCGGAAAATGCCGCCGCCGCCGCTCGCGACGGCAGGTCGAGCTTGAGCAATATGTTGGCGACGTGGCGCTTGACCGTGTGCTCGCTCAGCCTGAGCTCGGCGGCAATCGCGGCATTGCTCTTGCCGTCGGCAATCAGGCCCACCACTTCGCTTTCGCGTGCCGTCAGCACGGCCGGTTCGGTCGTTCGGGTCCTGGCGCGGCAGTCGGGCTCCAGATGCTGTTCGGACATCGCCCGCACCAGCGCCAAAGGCTCGTCCAGATCGTCCAGCGTGATCCGGCTGGCGTCCGTGAAATGCAGGCCCGAGCCGGTTGCGAGATCCGCGACCAGCCGCGAAGCGATTATGTCGCCGCGGCTGGCGTGCGCGGCAAGCTGCATCGTCACCCGCGCCGTCAGCCCCACCGGCGGCCCACGCAGTTCGATCTCGCCGACATGCGCGCCCTGCGCGCTGGCCACGCCAATGCCTTGTGCCGCCTCGCGCAGCGCGGCCGCGCAGCGTATGGCGCGCGCGGGCCCGTCGAAGCGCGAGATCATCATCTCGCCATGCGTACCCACCGCGCGGCCGCCATGGCGGCCGACCAGCAGCCGCCAGGTTTCCTGGAAGCGCTGGCTGCGTTCGCTCCACATGCGGTCGCCCATCCGCGCCGTGTCGTAGATGCGTGTCGCCAGCAGTGCCGCCAGCACACGGTCCACCTCGGCCACGGCACGCTCGCCGGTCAGGAATTCCTCGATCAGGTCGGCCACCCGGTCGACGTCGCCAGTCCAGATCGGGTGGTCGCGTCCGGGAATCTCGACCAGTCGTGAATTGGGAATCTTCCTGGCCAGGAAGCGGCTGGCGTCCGGGTCGACCCGCACGTCGTTGTGGCGATGAATGAGCAGCGTCGGTGCGCTGATCGCGGCCAGCACGCCGCGCACGTCGATCCCGGCGTTCATGCGCGCCAGTGCCGCCGCCGCCGTCGGGCTCGCCGACAATCGTTCGAAACGTGCCCACCACTGGCTGAAATGCGCGTCGTCGACCCGGCTCGGCGCGAAATGGGGCAGGGTGGCGCCGGTACCCCAGGCCGTCTCAGCCATCTCGATGAAGGCGTCGAGGCGTTCGGGCGACATCACCCATTTGTGGAAATGCGCATAGCCGCCATAGAGCGCCAGCGCCCGCGTCCGTTCCGGATAGGTGGCGGCGAACAGCATTGCCATAGGCGCGCCTTCCGAGGCGCCAAGCAGTGCCGCGCGGCCGCTGCCGGTGGCGTCCATCACCGCACGCACATCATCCATGCGCGTTTCGAGGCTGGGCAGTTGGTGCGCGTCGACACGGTCGGACAGACCCGTGCCGCGCTTGTCAAACAGGATCAGCCGCGAGAACGCCGAAAGCCGCTTCAGGAGCCGGCTGTAGCCTTGGTCTTCCCAGTGCAGATCGAGATTGGAAATGAAGCCCGGCACGAAGACGAGGTCGAGCGATCCCTGCCCGACCACCTGATAGGCGATCCGCACATCGCCGCTACGGGCATATCGGGTCTCGATCGGCCTCACGAGGTTTCCGCCCCGGCCTGACGATTTCAGATCGCCAACCATAGCAGGGCAGTGCCGATTGCGGCAGCTCAAATCTTAGCGATAGAAAATAGAAGCCGGCTTGGCTCTGCGGTTATTTTTGCGAGGCGGCGACGTCGGCCGGGGAGGCCTCGAGCCCGAGTTTGAGGTCGGCCTCAGCCGGCGTGATCGGTCGCCTGATCTTAGCGGAGGCGGCCACCACCAACTCGTTGAAGTTCTCGGTGCCGCCATCCAGCATCTCGAACAGCTGCCGCCGCATCCTCGGCTCCCAGAACTTGTTGATATGCTCGGCGACGCCGGCAATGCCTTCCTCGCGCGGCTTGGAATGGAAGAAATCGGCGATCTGGTTTGCCATGCGCACCAGCTTCTCGCTCGTGCTCATGATGTGTTCTTCGTCATGCGACATGCTTGGCAACTCCCAGGACCACCCGGTCGGGGTGGGTGAAAACATCGAAATCATCGCCGCGCACCAACGCCACCAACGTCATGCCAGCCTCTTGCGCCGTGCGGATGGCCAGTGCGGTCGGCGCCGAGACGGCGATGATGAAGGCCGAGCCGATCGCTGCCGTCTTTTGCACCATCTCGACCGACACCCGCGATGTGACGACGATAGCACCGGATGCGCCATCGATGCCGGCTTTCGCCAACGCGCCGGCGAGTTTGTCGAGCGCATTGTGGCGGCCGACATCCTCGCGCGCCATGACGATGCCCTTGCCCGGCACATAGAAGCCGGCGGCATGCACGGCTCCGGTCTCCGTGTGCAACGGCTGCACTTTCGACAGGAGCTTGACGGAACGGACGATGTCATCGACCTCAAGCGTAAGCTTTGACGCACCAACCGCATCGACCGAACGCATCGCTTCCTCGATCGATTCGATACCGCACAATCCGCAGCCGACCGGGCCGGCCAGTCGCCGGCGCCGCGCTTCGAAACGCGTGTTGGCGCTGTCCTTCAGCCGGATCTGGATATCGATACCGGCGCCATGATCCTCGACCTCGATGGCCTCGATCTCCTGGCGGTCGGCAATGATGCCCTCGGTCAGCGAGAAGCCGAGCGCGAAATCCTCGAAATCGGCCGGGCTTGCCATCATCACCGCATGCGTGGTGCCGGCGAAGGAAAACGCCACCGGCGTCTCTTCCGGCACCATCCGGTTGGCAGCCACCGTGCCGCTGGCGCGGCGCGCCAGCCGCGATACCTGCGTCGTGGCTTTGCGGCGCTCGCTCAAAACTACTCCGCCGCTTCCAACTTCGCGATGCGACGGCTGTTGCGCGCCTGCTCGTCATAGTCGCGCTGCCATTCCGACGGCCCGTTGGAGGCGCCGACCTGCACCGCCGTCACCTTGTATTCCGGGCAGTTGGTCGCCCAGTCGGAGAAGTCGGTCGTGATCACGTTGGCCTGCGTGTCCGGATGATGGAAGGTCGTGTAGACCACGCCGGGTGACACCCGGTCGGTGATCAGCGCGCGGAGCGTCGTCTCGCCCGAGCGGCTGGTCAGCCGGACCCAGTCGCCGTCGCGGATGCCACGGTTTTCGGCGTCATGCGGGTGGATTTCGAGCCGATCCTCGCTGTGCCACATGATGTTGTCGGTGCGCCTGGTCTGTGCGCCGACATTGTACTGCGACAGGATGCGGCCGGTGGTGAGCAGCAGCGGGAAGCGCGGCCCGGTCCGTTCGTCCGTCGCCACATATTCGGTGCGGATGAACTTGCCCTTACCGCGCACGAAACCATCGACATGCATGATCGGAGTGCCGAGCGGTGCCTTCTCGTTGCAGGGCCATTGCACCGATCCGACACGGTCGAGCAACTCGAAGGAAACGCCGGCGAAGCTCGGCGTCGTCTGGGCGATCTCGTCCATGATCTCGGAGGGATGCTGGTAGTTCCAATCCAGCCCGATCGCGCGGGCAAGCTCCTGCGTCGCTTCCCAATCGGCGTAGCGCGCCTTCGGCTCCAGAACCTTGCGCACCATGTTGATGCGACGCTCTGCGTTGGTGAAGGTGCCGTCTTTCTCCAGGAAGGTCGAGCCCGGCAGGAAGACATGCGCGTAGTTGGCCGTCTCGTTGAGGAAGAGGTCATGCACGACGACGCATTCCATCGCGGCCAAACCGGCTGCGACATGCTTGGTGTCGGGATCGGACTGCAGAATGTCCTCGCCCTGGATGTAGATGCCCTTGAAAGTGCCGTCGACCGCGGCATCCAGCATGTTGGGAATGCGCAGGCCGGGTTCGTCGTCGAGCTTCACGCCCCACAGGCTCTCATAGATGTCGCGCACGGCTTCGCCGGAGATATGGCGGTAGCCGGGCAGTTCGTGCGGGAACGAGCCCATGTCGCACGACCCTTGCACGTTGTTCTGGCCACGCAGCGGGTTCACGCCGACGCCTGGCCGGCCGATATTGCCGGTGGCCATGGCAAGATTGGCGATCGCCATCACCGTGGTTGAACCCTGGCTGTGTTCCGTCACCCCGAGGCCGTAATAGATCGCGCCGTTGCCCCCGGTAGCGTAGAGGCGCGCCGCGCCGCGGATCAGCTCGGGATCGACGCCAGACAATTTGCCGACGGTTTCGGGGCTGTTTTCCGGCAAGGCGACGAACGATGCCCAATCCTGGAACTCCGCCCAGTCGCAGCGTTCGCGGATGAAGGCTTCGTTGAAAAGACCTTCGGTGACGATCACATGCGCCAGCGCCGTCAGCACAGCCACATTGGTGCCGGGCTTCAGCGGCAGGTGATAATCCGCTTCAACATGCGCCGACTTGACCATCTCGGTGCGACGTGGATCGAGCACGATCAGCTTGGCGCCCTGACGCAGCCGCTTCTTCAGCCGCGAGGCGAACACCGGATGGGCTGAAACGGGATTGGCACCGATAATGACGGCGACGTCGGTGTAGTCGACGGAGTCGAAATCCTGCGTGCCAGCCGAGGTGCCATAGGTCTGGCCGAGCCCGTAGCCCGTAGGCGAGTGGCAGACGCGTGCGCAGGTGTCGACATTGTTGTTGCGGAAGCCCTGCCGCACCATCTTCTGGACGAGGTAGGTTTCCTCGTTGGTGCAGCGCGACGAGGTGATGCCGCCAATCGCGGTGCGGCCGTACTGATACTGGATACGGCGGAATTCCTGGGCCGTGTGGGAAATAGCCTCTTCCCAGGTCACCTCGCGCCAAGGGTCGGTGATCTTTTCCCGGATCATCGGCGACAGGATGCGGTCCTTGTGGGTGGCGTAGCCATAAGCGAAACGGCCCTTCACGCAGGAATGACCGTGGTTCGCCTTGCCCTCCTTGTAGGGCATCATGCGAATGACCTCGTCATCCTTCACTTCGGCCTTGAACGAGCAGCCAACGCCGCAATAAGCGCAGGTGGTGACGAGCGAGCGCTCCGGCAGGCCCTTGGCAAGGACCGCTTTCTCGCGCAACGCATCGGTCGGACAGGCCTGCACGCAGGCGCCGCAGGACACGCATTCCGAATCGATGAACGCCTCGTGCATTCCCGCCGAAACTCTGGATTCGAAACCACGCCCTTCGATAGTCAGCGCGAAGGTGCCCTGCACCTCTTCGCAGGCCCTCACGCAGCGCGAGCAGACGATGCATTGCGTGGGATCATAGGTGAAATAAGGATTGGATTCGTCGCGTGCGATGTAATCGACCGTCAGCGAGCCGTGGCCTGGCGCTACGCCGTTTTCCTGCTTGACGTGGTTGCGGCCCTCGATGCCGTAGCGGTTCTCGGTCAAGCCGATCGACTTCGCCACCGCGTCGAACTCGCTGGCGCCGGTTCCGGCCTTCTCATTCCAGCCGGTCGGATGATCGGAAACGTAAAGTTCCATGACGCCGCGGCGAATGGCCTCGAGCCGATCGGACTGCGTACGCACCACCATACCTTCGCCGACAGGTGTGGTACACGACGCTGGCGTGCCACCGCGCCCTTCGATCTCGACAAGGCAGATACGACACGAACCGAAAGAGTCGAGCGTGTCGGTGGCGCAAAGCTTCGGGATCTCGACCCCGCCTTCCATCGCGGCACGCATGATCGAGGTGCCTTCCGGTACGGTGATGCTGCGGCCGTCGACGCTCAGCGTGACCTGCTTCTGCGCCGTCGATTGCGGGGTTCCGTAGTCGATCTCTTCGACGAGGGACGGGAAGTCGGCCTTGATGTTCATCTGCCAGCTCCTATTCAGCAGCCACGCGCACGGGCGCAGGCTTGAAGTCGTCGGGGAAATGGGTGATCGAGCTCATGACAGGGTAAGGCGTGAAGCCGCCCAGCGCACAAAGCGAGCCGAATTTCATCGTGTTGCAGAGGTCGGTGACCAGAGCGAGGTTCTTCTCCGGCTCGATGCCGGCAGTGATCTTGTCGATGGTCTCGACACCGCGCGTCGAGCCAATGCGGCAGGGTGTGCACTTGCCGCAACTTTCGATGGCGCAGAACTCCATGGCGAAGCGGGCCTGTTTCAGCATGTCGGCAGTGTCGTCGAACACCACGATACCGGCATGGCCGATCAGCCCGTCCTTGGCCGCAAAGGCTTCATAATCGAATGGCGTGTCAAACAGCGCGCGCGGGAAATAAGCACCCAGCGGTCCGCCGACCTGCACCGCCTTAACCGGACGTCCCGTCGCCGTGCCGCCGCCGATCTCGTCGACGATCTCGCCCAGCGTCATGCCGAAGGCCGCTTCGAACAGGCCGCCATATTTGACGTTGCCGGCGATCTGGATCGGGATCGTGCCGCGCGAGCGGCCCATGCCGAAATCCTTGTAGAAGGCCGCACCCTTGTCCATGATCACAGGCACCGAGGCCAGCGAGATGACGTTGTTGATCACCGTCGGCTTGCCGAACAGCCCCTTGTGAGCCGGTAGCGGCGGCTTTGCCCGTACCATGCCGCGCTTGCCTTCGAGCGAGTCAAGCAGCGCCGTCTCCTCGCCGCAGACATAGGCGCCTGCGCCGACCCGGATCTCCATGTCGAAAGCGTAGGAAGATCCCAGCACGCTGGCGCCAAGCACCCCGGCCTTGCGGGCGACTTCGACGGCTTTGTTCATCACCGCCACTGCATGCGGATATTCCGAGCGGATATAGACAAAACCCTTGGTCGCGCCGGTCGCGACGCCGGCGATTGTCATGCCCTCGATCAGCACGAAGGGGTCGCCCTCCATGATCATGCGGTCGGCGAAGGTGCCTGAGTCGCCTTCGTCGGCGTTGCAGACGATGTATTTGCGGTCGCCAACGGTATCGAGCACCGTCTTCCACTTGATGCCGGTCGGGAAGCCCGCGCCACCGCGCCCGCGCAGTCCGGATTCGGTGACCTGGGCGACAATGGCGGCGGGCGTCAATTCCAACGCGTTCGTCAGTCCATTCAACCCGCCGTGTTTCTTGTAGGATTCGAGTGACAGCGGATCTGTGACGCCACAGCGCGCGAAAGTCAGCCGCGTCTGCTTGGCCAGGAAGGGGATTTTGTCCGGGGCGCCCAGCCAGCGCTTGTGAGGGCCGCCGGTGAGGAAGCCGCTGTCGAACAGGCTCTTGACGTCGGATGGCCTGACCGGCCCATAGGCAACGCGGCCGTTGGCTGTCGCAACTTCGACCATTGGTTCGAGGAAATAAGCGCCGCGCGAACCGTTGCGCACGATCTTGGCCTCGATGCCGCGCTCCGCCAGTTCACTGGCGATCGCCTTGGCGACCTTTTCGGCGCCAAGCGCCAGTGCGCCGGAATCGGCTGGAATGTAGATGCGGGGGATCATGAGCGCACCTCGGCAACGATCTGGTCGAGCTTTTCGTCATCGAGCCGCCCGATCACCTCGCCGTCGAGCATGGCGGCGGGCGAACAGGCGCACAGGCCGAGACAATAGACCGGCTCCAGCGTCACCGAACCGTCGCGGGTCGTCTCATGGAAGCCGATGCCCAGCAACTGCTTCAGTTTGGCGGCGATGGCGTCAGAACCCATCGACTGGCAGGATTCTGCCTGGCAAACCTTCAGCACATGCCGGCCTGCCGGATGGCTGCGGTAATCGTGATAGAAGGTGACGACGCCGTGCACTTCGGCCCTGGAGATGTTCAGCGCTTCGGCGATGACAGGCAGTGCATCCTGCGGCACATGGCCGAACTCTTCCTGGATGCCGTGGAGGATCGGCAGCAGCGGGCCTTCGAGGCCTTTCAGCTCCTGGATGATCGCGGCCGTGCGCGACGTGATCTCGGTACTTGCAGGCTGCATCGTCATGCAGCGCCCTCCCTGGTCGATAGCTTTTTTATCGCTAAGTCTTTACAAAATCAGAGGAAACCCTCGGAATCAATAAAGCAGTTTCGTTGCTCGATAGAAATCTTCTATCGAGCTTGGTCAGCCACCATTGTCTAGCCTAGCGGCGGGCGTGGAAATCGTCCGCCAGCGCCATTGCCTCGTCCAGCAGCGCCGAGACCAGCGGCGTGTGTGGTTCGCGCGGCGCCGCCACCAGGCCAACGGTGTGGCTGGCGTCCGGCTCAACGATCGGGATGGCCCGGATCGGTTCGGAAAAGCCGAATGTTTCCGCGAGGTTGAGCGGCATGATCGATGACCATTTGCCGGTGCGGATGTGCGAGAAAAGCACGATCATCGAATTGGATTCGAGCGTCGGCCGTACCTGCACGCCGGCCTCGGCCAGGTGCTGATCGATGATGCGGCGGTTCTGCATGTCCGGCGTCAGCAGGCAAAGCGGCAGGCTGCTCAGCTCTGCCCATGTCACTTTGTCGCGATCGGAATAGGGATTTCCCATGGCCGTGATCAACTGATAGCGCTCGTCATAGAGCGGCACGCTGGTCACCCGCCCGAGCGGCTCGTTGTCGAGATAGGTGATGCCGGCATCGATGTCGAAATTGCCGAGCAGGGACAGCACTTCGATCGAGGTCCGCGACAGCACCGAGAAGGTGACGCCAGGGTGCTTTTCGCGGAACGGAGTCGTCAGCCGCGGCAGCATGGCCAGCGCCGTCGGGATGGCGGCGATGCGGATGCGGCCGGACAGGCCATGGCGCGCCGCCCGCATCTCTTCTCTCATGGTGCGGGTGTCGCCGACGATGCGGCGCGCCCAGACCAGTACCTGCTTGCCTTCGGGCGTCAGCCCCTGGAAGCGTGAGCCGCGCAGCACCAGCATCACGCCGAGCTGGCCCTCGAGCTGCTTGATGCCGGCCGACAGTGTCGGCTGGGTGACGCCGCACACGTCCGCCGCCCGCCCGAAATGCTCTTCCTTGGCCAGTGCGATGAAGAATTCCAGCTTGTCGATCATGCCATCTTTCCGTGCGTTCCGTGCAAGGTCGGGGAAATCGTCTTTCGCCGCAAGCGGTATGCGCAATCGCAGCGCATCCACATCTTTCAGCCGGCTTACTGTTCCCTGCGACGCAATGCGGCGTTATGTGGATGAAACGGGAGGTCGACCATGCTGGGCTGGTTCCGCAAGCTTTTGCCGCGCGAAGATCGCTTCTTCGAGCTGTTCGAACGACATTCCCGCACCGTGGTCGGCGGCGCCGAGGCCCTGGAGCAGCTTCTCCAGGGCAAGGACATCGATCGCTGGTGTCAGAAAATCATCGATCTCGAAGACCAGGCCGACCATATCACCGCGGAAGTCCTGCTGGCGGTGCGACGCTCCTTCATCACGCCTTTCGATCGCGGTGACATCAAGGACCTGATCCAGTCGATGGATGACGCCATCGACATGATGCACAAGACCGTCAAGACGGTGAAGCTGTTCGAGAAGAAGGAATTCGATCCGCTGATGCAGGAAATGGGCGGCGTCATCGTCGCCGCCGCCAAGCTGGTCGCCGAGGCGATCCCGCTGCTCGGCAAGGTCGGCGTGCACGCGGTGCGCCTCAACGCCATCGCCGAAGAGGTCATGCGCGTCGAAAGCCGGGCAGACGATCTGCACGAGCAAGGTCTGAAAGACCTCTTCAAGCGGCATGGACGCAGCGATCCCATGGCCTACATGATCGGCAGCGAGATCTATGGCCAGTTGGAGAAGGTGGTTGACCGCTTCGAGGACGTCGCCAATGAGATCAGCGGCATCGTCATCGAGAATGTATAGGCGATGGAAGCAACCATCGCCTTTCCCGTGCTGATCGGCCTTGTCGCCGTAGCCTTGTTCTTCGATTTTCTCAACGGCCTGCACGATGCCGCCAATTCCATTGCCACCATTGTCTCCACGCGCGTGCTCAGGCCGCAATACGCGGTGCTCTGGGCAGCCTTTTTCAATTTCATCGCCTTCATGTTCTTCGGTCTTCATGTCGCCGAGACCGTGGGGAAGGGAATCGTCGACGTCACTATTGTCACGCCGGCGGTGATCTTCGCCGCCCTTGTCGGCGCCATTGTCTGGAACATCGTCACCTGGATCGCCGGCATCCCTTCGAGCAGCTCGCATGCCCTGATCGGCGGGCTGGTCGGCGCCGGCGTCGCAAAGGCAGGCGTGGGCGCTATCGTCTGGACGGGCCTTGGCAAGACGGTCGCCGCGATCGTTGTGTCGCCGGCGACCGGTTTTGTGCTGGCGCTTGTCCTGATCCTTGCGGTTTCATGGCTGTTCGTGCGCCAGACGCCGTTCGCGGTCGACCGCACCTTCCGCGTCATGCAGTTCTTTTCCGCTTCGCTCTATTCCCTCGGGCACGGTGGCAATGACGCCCAGAAGACCATGGGCATCATCGCCGTGCTGCTCTATTCGCAAGGCATGCTCGGCACGACGTTCTATGTGCCGCTCTGGGTCGTCCTTACCTGTCAGTCGGCGCTGGCGCTCGGCACCTTGTTCGGCGGCTGGCGCATCGTTCACACAATGGGCTCGAAGATCACCCGGCTGAACCCGATGCAGGGCTTCTGTGCCGAAACCGGAGGCGCCATCACGCTGTTCGCCGCCACATGGCTCGGCGTTCCCGTTTCGACCACCCACACCATCACCGGCGCCATCATCGGCGTTGGCGCCGCCCGCCGCGTCTCGGCCGTGCGCTGGGGCATTGCCAGCAACATCGTCATTGCCTGGATTGTCACCTTGCCGGCCACCGCCGCCATTTCGGCGCTCACCTACCTCGCGATTGGCCTGGCGGGGTGAGGTGAACCTCGCGGCGCGTGGAGCGCCGGCAATCGCGATACGATCTACCGGCTCACAAGATTGAGGATGTTGCCGTCCGGATCCTTGAACCATGCGACCTTCATGCCGTAGCCGACATGGACGTCGCCCTCCAGCGTCAGGCCGGGCATCTCATAGTGCTCGAAGGCGACGCCCTTCGACTTCAACGACTTGACGATGGTCTCGATCTCGCCGCCGACCGTCCAGGTCACCGCCGTTGCCTTGTTGGTGCCTGCGAATTGCGAATGATAGACATTGATAAGCGTGTCGCCGCTTTTGTAGACGATCAGTTCGCCACCCATATCATCCACCTGCTTGAGGCCCAACGTCCCTTCATAAAAGGCCTTTGCCCTCGCCAGGTCTTTCACCGCGACATTGGCCGTTGCATTGCTGTTTGCGAGCATGATCGTCTCCTTCCCTGATTGCTCATGTCGATCCTTGAAATAGATCAGGTGGGCTGTTTGGCGACCGCCAGTTTTGCGAAATGCCGATCGCTCCGACACCGCCCGTCGTTTTTGCGGGCACACCAAGGCAGCTATTGCTCCACGGCTTGGTTCTGTCCGGAAACTGCACTATCTCAGGCAAAAGCCTGCATAAGGAAGCACTGATGTCTGTTACCAAGGAAATCGTCACCGAGCGCCTGAAGACGGTCAATGGGCCGGATTTCACCGGCAACATCGTCGACCTTGGCATGGTTTCCGAGATTTTCATCGCCGATTCCAAGGTCTTCTTCTCGATTACCGTTCCCGCCGCTCGCGCCCAGGAGATGGAACCGCTGCGGGCCGCCGCCGAGCGTGTCGTCAAGGCGATCCCCGGCGTCGCCGGCGCCGTCGTTGCGCTGACGGCGGAAAAGAAGGGCGGCGGCATGGAGGCACCGGTTCCTTCGCGCCCCGCACCGAGGCCAGCTCCGCCCGCAGCCGCGCCGCGTGCCGCGCCGCACGCTCCGGCTTCGCACAGTCAGGGCAAGCGTGGCGTGCCCGGCATCGAAGCGATCATCGCCGTCGCCTCCGGCAAGGGCGGTGTCGGCAAGTCGACCACCGCCGTCAACATCGCCCTTGGCCTCGCCGCCAATGGTTTGCGCGTCGGCGTACTCGACGCCGACATCTATGGCCCATCGATGCCGCGGCTGCTCAACATCCACGGCCGGCCGCAGACCGTCGACGGTAAGATCCTCAAACCCATGGAGAATTATGGGTTGAAGGTGATGTCGATGGGCTTCCTCGTCGATGAGGAGACGCCGATGATCTGGCGCGGGCCGATGGTGATGTCGGCGCTGACGCAGATGCTGCGCGAGGTCGAATGGGGCCGGCTCGACGTGCTCGTCGTCGATATGCCGCCCGGCACCGGCGACGCGCAGCTGACCATGGCCCAGCAGGTGCCATTGGCCGGCGCCGTCATCGTCTCGACGCCGCAGGATCTGGCCCTGATCGACGCTCGCAAGGGCCTCAACATGTTCAAGAAAGTCGACGTGCCGCTGCTCGGCATTGTCGAGAACATGAGCTATTTCATCGCTCCGGATACAGGAAAGCGCTACGACATCTTCGGCCATGGCGGCGCGCGGCGCGAGGCCGAGCGTCTCGGCGTCACCTTCCTCGGCGAAGTACCGCTCGAGATGGGCATTCGCGAGAGCTCGGATGCCGGCACGCCGGTAGTTGTCTCGAAGCCCGACGGCCCCGAGGCAAAGATCTACAGGGATATTGCCGGAAAAGTCTGGGACCGGATCAATGAAGAGCGTGGTGCAGCCGCGGACGCCGTGCCGAGCATCGTGTTTGAGTGATGCGGATATCCCTCCCCTCGAGGGGGAGGGGCTCAGCCGCCAACCTTTTCGCCGAAGTTGGAAAAAAACTGCCCGGCCAGTTTCTTCGAGGTCGATTCGATCAGCCGGCTGCCCAATTGCGCGATCTTGCCGCCGACATCGGCCTTGGCCGCGTATTTCAGCACCGTGGCATCCGGCCCATCTTCGGTCAGCGTCACGTCGGCACCGCCCTTGGCGAAGCCGGCGATGCCGCCCTTGCCTTCGCCCTGGATGGTGTAGGAGTGCGGTGGCTTGAGGTTCTTCAGCGTCACCTCGCCGTTGAACGTGGCCTTGATCGGCCCGATCTTCACCACCACGGTGGCCGCCATCTCGGTCGGCGACTTCATCTCCAGGCTCTGGCAGCCGGGAATGGTCGCCTTCAAGACTTCGGGATCGTTCAGTGCTTCCCACACCTTTTGCAGCGGTGCGGCAATGCGCTCCTCGCCTTCGATCACCAAAGCCATGAAAACCTCCCTGACAAGACTGACCGAAGCCCTAACGCACGGCTGGGGGCCTGTCTATCGCACCAAAGTCCGGATGCGACCGTGCGCCCTCTTGCCTGCTCCCGCGCGTTGCCATATCGATTTGTCTTACAAATACGGAGACCACGATGGCAGGCGCCCCCACCAGGAACAAAAAATTTCGCTCGCAGGAGTGGTTCGACAACCCCGACAATCCGGGCATGACGGCGCTTTATCTCGAGCGCTACCTGAATTACGGCCTGACGCGGGCCGAACTGATGTCCGGCAAGCCGCTGATCGGCATCGCCCAGACCGGTTCGGATCTCTCGCCCTGCAACCGCCATCACATCGAGCTGGCCAAGCGCGTGCGCGAAGGCATTGTCTCGATGGGCGGCATCCCCTTCGAATTTCCGTGCCATCCGATCCAGGAGACCGGCAAGCGCCCGACAGCGGCTCTTGATCGAAACCTTGCCTATCTCGGCCTGGTCGAAGTGCTCTACGGCTATCCGCTCGACGGCGTCGTGCTCACCATCGGCTGCGACAAGACGACGCCGGCCCTGCTGATGGCCGCAGCCACCGTCAACATCCCGGCCATCGCGCTGTCGGTCGGCCCGATGCTCAACGGCTGGCACAAGGGCAAGCGCACCGGCTCCGGTACCATCGTCTGGGAATCCCGCCAGCGCCTGTCGGCCGGCGAGATCGACTATGACGAGTTCATGGACATCGTCGCGTCCTCGGCGCCGTCCACCGGCTATTGCAACACCATGGGCACGGCCACGACGATGAATTCGCTGGCGGAGGCGCTTGGCATGCAATTGCCGGGCTCGGCCGCCATTCCCGCGCCCTATCGCGAGCGTGGCCAGATTTCTTATGAAACGGGCAAGCGTATCGTCGAGATGGTGCACGAGGATCTGAAGCCGTCCGACATCATGACGAGAGAGGCCTTCGAGAACGCCATCGTCGTCAATTCGGCAATTGGCGGCTCGACCAACGCGCCCATCCATCTCAACGCCATCGCCCGCCACCTCGGCGTCAAGCTCGACAATGACGACTGGCAGACGGTCGGCCTCAATGTGCCGCTGCTGGTCAATTTGCAGCCGACGGGCGAATATCTGGGCGAGGATTACCATCATGCCGGCGGCGTGCCAGCGGTCATCGCCGAACTGATGAAGGGCGGGCTGTTGCCGTATCCCGGTGCTCGCACGGTCAACGGTAAGTCTATCGGTGAGAATAGCGAGGGTGTCGCCAACGAGAACACCGACGTCATCCGCACCGTTGCCGAGCCGCTGAAGGCCAATGCCGGCTTCATCAACCTCAGGGGCAATCTGTTCGATTCGGCGATCATGAAGACCAGCGGCATCTCGCCGGAATTCCGCGAGCGCTATTTGTCCAATCCCAAGGACCCGGAAGCCTTCGAAGGCAACGCCATGGTCTTCGACGGGCCCGAGGACTACCACGCCCGCATCGACGATCCGGCGCAAGGCATCGACGAACACACAATCCTGTTCATGCGCGGCGCCGGCCCGATCGGCTATCCCGGTGGCGCCGAGGTCGTCAACATGCAGCCGCCGGCATACCTGATCAAGAAGGGCATCCATGCGCTCGCCTGCATCGGTGACGGCCGCCAGTCCGGCACGTCGGGTTCGCCGTCGATCCTCAACGCTTCGCCGGAAGCCGCGATCGGCGGCGGGCTGGCGCTGCTCAAGACGGGCGACCGTGTCCGCATTGACCTGCGCAAGGGCACGGCCGACATCCTCGTCACCGACGACGAGATCACCCGGCGCCGCGCCGAGCTGCAGAACAATGGCGGCTATCACTATCCCAAGCACCAGACGCCCTGGCAGGAGATCCAGCGCGGCATGGTCGCGCAGTTTTCAGAGGGAATGGTGCTGACGCCGGCGGTGAAATACCAGGATGTCGCGCACACCAGCGGCGTCCCCAGAGACAATCACTGATTGCTCTCAGGGGATGATTGCTGAGCATCTGTTCGCGGTTGCTTACATAGACGGCAAATGGCGGCTTGATTCGGATCAGGCCGCCACTATGCTTGACAAGCGCGCCCAACAAATCCACCATCATGACAAGGGGTGCATCGCGACGACCCCGTGAGGCGTCAGCCCAACGTTCGCGTCCAAGCTTCTCTTTCCAGGAGGTGGACGCCATGCCGTCAACAACCGTTATAACCGTATCGCAACTATCCCGCCTGATCGGTCTGCCAGGCGCGCCTGTCATCATCGATGTCCGTATCGATGAAGATTTCGACGCCGATCCGCGCCTGCTGCCGGCCTCAAGCCGGCGCGATTTCAAAACCGTCTCGACCTGGGCACCGGCCTTCGCCGGCCAATCGGTGGCGGTCGTTTGCCAGAAGGGGCTGAAACTCTCGCAAGGTGTCGCCGCATGGCTGCGCCATGAGGGCATTTCCGCCGAAAACCTCGACGGCGGGTTCGAAGCCTGGCGCGATGCAAAGGGACTTCTGGTCCGCACCGACACCTTGCCGCCGCGCGACGAAAAGGGCCGCACCGTGTGGGTGACACGAGCCCGCCCGAAGGTCGATCGCATCGCTTGCCCCTGGCTGATCCGGCGTTTCGTCGATCCCCATGCGATCTTTCTTTTTGTCGAGGCGGCCGAAGTGCCTGCCGTCGCCGATCGCTTCCAGGCCGTGCCTTTCGACATCGACAATGTGTTCTGGAGCCATCGCGGCGAACGCTGCACCTTCGACACGATGATCGAGGAGTTCGGGCTGGAATCCGAGGCGCTCGATCACCTTGCCCTGATCGTGCGTGCGGCCGACACCGCAAGCCTCGACCTTGTTCCCCAGGCTGCCGGCTTTCTGGCGGCTTCGCTCGGTCTGTCGCGTATGTTTCGCGACGATCTGGAACAACTGGAAGCAGGCATGCTGCTCTACGATGCGTTCTTTCGCTGGTGTCGCGACGCCACCGAAGAAACGCACAACTGGCCCGGTGCAGGCGCGGGTAAACCGTCATGAGCGCGCTTGTCTCGCAAGATGCGGTGGTCCCGGTGCCGGCCGCACCCACCTTCACCGAAGCCGTGAAGGTCTGGGCAAAGATCGGGCTGCTCAGCTTCGGCGGGCCGGCCGGGCAGATCGCCTTGATGCACAAGGAACTGGTCGAGGAGCGGCGATGGATCGGTGAGCAGCGTTTCCTACACGCGCTGAACTACTGCATGCTGCTGCCTGGCCCGGAAGCCCAGCAACTCGCCATCTATATCGGTTGGCTGCTGCACAGGACGATCGGTGGCCTCGTCGCCGGCATCCTGTTCGTCGCGCCGGGGGCGCTCGTCATGCTCGTCCTGAGCAGCCTCTACGTGCTCTATGGCGACACGCCGCTCGTCGAGGCGCTGTTCTTCGGGGTGAAGGCGGCGGTGCTTGCCATTGTCGTCGAGGCGGTGATCCGGATCGGACGGCGTGCCCTGAAGAACCGGGTCATGGTGTCGATCGCGGTCTCGGCTTTCATCGCCATCTATGCGTTGAATGTGCCGTTCCCGCTCATCGTCCTGCTCGCGGGCCTCACGGGATGGCTGGGGGACCGCATTGCTCCGGCCCTGTTTTCCGGCTCGGCGCATGGCAAGGGCGATAGTGCCGATATCAAGGGAGCGGTCGACCTGATGTTCGAGCGCGGCGAACTGGGCCACCTCAACCCGACGAAATGGCATGCGCCACGCACGGTTGCGATCTGGCTGCCGATCTGGCTCGGGCCTGTTCTGCTGATCTGGTGGCTTACCGGCACCGCAAGCGTCTGGACCGAGATAGGCCGGTTCTTCAGTCTCATGGCGGTCGTCACCTTCGGCGGCGCCTACGCGGTGCTTGCCTATGTCGCCCAGGCAGCCGTCCAGTCCTTTGGCTGGCTCGCCCCCGGTGAAATGGTTGACGGTCTTGGGCTTGCCGAAACGACGCCAGGTCCGCTCATCCTGGTGCTGCAGTTCGTTGGCTTCATCGCCGCGTTCCGCCACTCCGGGTCGCTGGACCCGTTGCTTGCCGGATCGCTGGGGGCGTTGCTGACCTTGTGGGTTACGTTCACGCCCTGCTTCTTCTGGATATTCCTCGGCGCCCCCTACATCGAGGCCCTGCGCGGCAACAAGGCATTGTCGGCAGCACTCGGCGCGATCACCGCCGCTGTTGTCGGGGTGATCATGAATCTGGCTCTCTGGTTTGCTTTGCATGTCATTTTCCGTGAGGTGCACGCGATGGGCCTCGGCATGAATGTGCCAGTGTTTTCGTCGATCGACTGGCGCGCCGCACTGCTTTCCTGTGCCACCATGATCGCCATCCTGAAGCTGAAGATCGGCATGCTACCAACGCTTGCCGGGTCTGCTCTTGCCGGCGTCCTGCTGCTGGCGGTGAGTGGCTGACAGGAACAACGACAAAGACTCATAGCGCGTCGCGTGATCCGTCTTTACGCGACGCGCTTTGGAAGACGCTGTCTTTGAATTCCGCTTGCGAACCACCTAAGTGGTTGGAAACGGATTGGAACATCATGGCGGGACGACGCTCTTCCCTCGGCTTCCTCGGAATGTTCGGCCGTTCGGGCGACTTGCGACAGCTCGATGCGGCATTGCGTGGCGCCGACCTTCATCCAGCCCTCGTGCCGGAGGGCGTAAAACTCACCATCGTCAATCTGATGAAGGATCGCTGGCCGGACGAGCCGCCCAGCCAAGCCTATCCAGACGTGGCGCGGCTGTTCAGCTATTGCATCGCCGGACCGGAAGCCTTCGAGCGGTCCAACGGTCCTCAGAACAGGCTGGATGCAGAGCGCCGGATCGAGGCCGCCCTTGAAACTGGCGACAGCTTCGATGCGCAAATCGTGCTGATGGCGCTGCACGCCAAGCTGATCAGTGCCGAAGTCGTCGAGCGCTATGGGCTCCACGCGGATTGATTGTTTTGCGAGGGTCTACCCGCCCATGCTGCCGCGTGGCAGCTTGATCATCTCGCCAAAGAGGGCGCGCAGTCTGTCGTCGATCAGCTTGGGCACATGGCGCGGAAAGCGCTCGGCAAGCACGCGTTTCTTCTCGATGATAGCCCGCTGCAGGATGTCGGGCCGGCCCTTCTCGTTCCATTCCTTGGGCGAAAAGCGGTCGCCGACGGCCGGATAGAAATACTCGGTCTGCATCAGCCGCAGCGTCTGCTCGTTGCCGAGATAGTGGCCCGGACCCTTCAGGCAGACATCGGCGATGGTGTCGATCGACAGCGCCTCGTCCGTCACCTCGATGCCGCGCACGCAGCGCAGGCAATGGCCGAGCATGTCGTTGTCGATGATCAGGCTTTCCAGGCAGAAGCCGAGCAGCGAGGCATGCATGCCGGCCGACTCATAGACCAGGTTGAGCCCGGCGAGGCCGGCCATCACATCGGTGATGCCTTTTTCATAGCCGGACTGGATATCGGGCAGCTTCGAATCCGTCATGCCGGCGGCCGAGCCACCCGGCAGGTCGTAGAATTGCGCCATCTGCGCGCAGGCCGCCGTCAGCACAGCCTGCTCGGCCGAACCGCCCGACATGGCGCCGGTCCTGAGATCCGAAACGAACGGCCAGGTGCCGAAGATCGCCGGATGCCCCGGCTTGATGGCGTTGACATAGACGAGACCGACCAGCACCTCGGCCACTGCTTGCACCACGGCACCTGCAATCGCCGCCGGTGCCGTGGCACCCGCCTGGCCGGCCGACAACAAGAGGATCGGGATGCCGCCTTCGACGCAGGCTTCGAGCACGCCGCAGGCGTCCTCGGCGAACTTCATCGGCGGCACGACGAAACAGTTGGAGTTCGAGACGAACGGCCGGGCGCGGAAATTCTCCTCGCCGCCGGCAATGGCATAGAGCATTTCGAGCGCCGGCTGCACGTTCTCGCGCACCGTGAACGAGGTGCCGACATGCTTGGACGTGCCCATCACGCAGGCATAGAGCGTGTTGAAATCCATATCGAGCGGATCGGGAATGTCGCGCGGCACCATCGGCCGCTGGAAGAAATGGATGTTGTCGAGCCCCTCGACGAGGCGGGCGGCGTCATAAATGTCCTGCAGCAGCGACTCGCGATATTCGCGCTTTTCGACATCGACCAGATGCACGGCGGCACCCGCCGTGCCGTAGTGCACGCGCTTGCCCTTGATCAGCATGTCGTGCTTGGGGTCCTGGCCGTGCAGCGTGAAGTGCCGCGCCGCTTTCTTGATCGTGTCGAGCACGACCGCGCGGGGGAAGCGGATGCGGCCATCGTCGCCATAGTTGGCGCCGGCCTTGGTCAGAGCTTCGATGCAGGAGGGAATGGCATTGGCGAAGCCAACCGTTTCCAGGAGCGTCAGCACCGCTTCGTGGATGCGCTCCTGGTCGTTCTCGGTCAGCGGTCCATAGCTGCCGCCTTCGAGACCGGCGCGCACCGGCTTGATGTCGTCGGCCAACGGTGCGGCCCGCATGGCGCGGCGCGCTTCGCGCCCGCCGGAGCGGCGCGAACGCTGATCCGCCGCCGCTTCCTGCTTTTCAAGAACTGACATGGAGACACTCCACCTTTCCGAGAAGCAGGGCGGCGGTTGGTCCACCATCGGCTGCTTCTTCCCCTTTGTGCCCCGACTATGCCGCCGGCATTGGCACAGCCTATGAGCCAGACGGTCCGGTCGCATATGCCAGAGCGAATGGAGCCGGAGCCACGCTGCGTGGCTCCGGCCTGGGGGATCGGGTGATGGATCAGGCGGCGGCCGGCCTGCGGCCGGCGGCGGTGGCCAGTTCGCGGATGCCTGGCTCGATGTGCTGCAGCGCGATCGAGGAAATGCCCAGCCGCATGAAACGCGAAGGCTTTTCGGTGCGATCGAAGAAACGGTCTCCCGGCTCGATGATGACGCTGCGCGAGGCGGCGGCCTCGGCCAGTCCGCGTGCATCGGTGCCGCGCGGCCCTTCGAGCCACAGCGACGTACCGCCGGCCGAATCGGTCGAACGCCATTCCGGTAGGAAAGCGGAAATCGCATGGACCAGACGCTTGCGCCGTTCGTCGAAGGCGCTCGACAGCCGCCGCACCAGTGCCTCGTGATGGCCGAGCGACAGGAACAGCGCGACGGCGCGCTGGTTGTTGGCCGGCGGATGACGCAGCATGAAGCGGCGCAGCGCCCTGAGTTCCGAGATCAGTCCGGCCGAAGCGACGATGTAGCCGAGCCGCAGGCCTGGAGCCAGCGTCTTCGACATCGAGCCGACATAGACGACACGGCCAGAGCGGTCGAGGCTCTTCAGCGCCTGCTGCGGCGCCTCGTCGAGAAGCTGGCTGTCATAGCCGTCCTCGATGATGATCTGGTTGTAGCGGTTGGCCCGCGCCAGGAGATCCTGCCGCCGTTCCGCCGACAGCGGCACCATGGTCGGGCAATGATGGCTGGGCGTGACGAAGACGAACCCGGAATCATTGGGAATAGAAGCGGTTACGATGCCGGACTGGTCGACCGGCACCGGCTGTATGTCGGCGCCCGCAAGGCGGAAGATCGAGCGTGCGTCGGGGTAGCCGGGGTCCTCCATCGCCACCTTGGAGCCCTTGCTCATCAGCAGCGTCGCCAGCATGTAGAGCGCGTTCTGGGCGCCCAGCGTGACGATGATCTCGTCGGGATTGGCGAAGATGCCGCGCCGCGGCAACAGCCGCGCCTGGATCTGCTCGATCAGCAGCGGATCGTCGCGATCGACCATGTCGGACGCCCAGTTGCGGATTTCGAGCACGGCAAGCGCCATGCGGTTGCACTCGCGCCACTCGGCGGTCGGGAACAGCGCCGGATCGAACTGGCCGTAGACGAAGGGGTAGGACGACTTGATCCAGTTCTCGTGCTTGGCCGGCGGCGGCATGTCGCTGGCGGCGATCTTGCGGCGTGCCTTCCAGTCGATCTCGTTGGCCTGGTCGGGCGCCTTCTGGTGCGGCTTGGCCGGTGTCGCCAGCACGTCGGGATTGACGAAATGGCCACGCCGCTCGCGTGCCACCAGGAATCCCTGGTCGACGAGCTGCTGGAAGGCCAGCACGACGGTTCCGCGCGCCACGCCGAGTTTTTCGGCCAGGATCCGGCACGAGGGAAGCGGCATCGAAGCGGCGATCTGGCGGTCGAGAATGGCGGCCACGATGGCTTGGCGGATCTGCGCCTGCAGGGTCTGGCCGGATTCAGCCGAAATCCGGAACAGGCCGGACCATATAGCCGTGTCGTTTCGCTGTGGCATGGGAGATGTTCCTCGATGGCCAGCTTTTTTCGCTTGGCTGGACCAGTCGAATGTAACGGTGGCACAAGGGGTTGCGCCAATCAATTTTTCTGATCGTTGGGATTTATGCCAGTGATCCTTCGGCCGAAATCGGGCGTTGCGCCATCGCTGCATGACACATTGTGTAACCACCTCGTGACGCACCTACGTCATCGCAGCGTGACGGTCCGTCATCGACGCGTGACGATTCGCGTCACCGCCCCGTATTGACCGCACGGAATTCGGCTCACTAGTTTTGGCGCGACGACACGCGCCGGAAACATCCGGTCTGATATGGTGCGTCGAAAACGTCAGGAGTCGCCCGCCAGTGGATCAGTCAGCATTCCAGAAACAGCTTGCCGCCTTGCGCGTTCATCGCGCAGCGGCCCCAGCCAGCATGCGCCAGGCCTTCGCCGCCGATCCGCAGCGGTTCGAGAAATTCTCCGCCACCGACGGTGACCTTCTGCTCGACTGGTCGAAATGCGCGGTCGATGCGGTCACCATGGAATTGCTGGAGAAGCTGGCCGAGGCGGCCGATCTCGAAGGCCGCCGGGCGGCGATGTTCGCCGGCAAGAAGATCAACCTAACCGAAGACCGTGCCGTGCTTCACACGGCGCTGCGCAACCTGACCGGCGACGGCGTCACGGTCGACGGCCAGGACGTCAAGGCGGACGTCATTGCCGTGCTCGACGCGATGGGCGCCTTTGCCGATGCCGTGCGTTCCGGCAAGGCGGCCGGCGCCACCGGCAAGAAGATCACCGACATCGTCAACATCGGCATCGGCGGTTCCGATCTCGGCCCGGCCATGGCGACGCTGGCGCTGGCGCCCTATCATGACGGGCCGCGCGCCCATTACGTCTCCAACATCGACGGCGCCCATATCCACGACACGCTGAAAGGGCTCTCGGCCGAAACCACGCTTTTCATCATCGCCTCCAAGACCTTCACCACCGTCGAGACGATGACCAATGCCGAGACGGCGCGCAAATGGGTGCAGGAAGCACTCGGCAAGGAAGCGGTCGGCAAGCATTTTGCCGCTGTTTCGACCGCGCTCGACCTGGTGGCGAAGTTCGGCATCGAATCGGATCGCGTCTTCGGCTTCTGGGACTGGGTCGGCGGCCGCTATTCGCTCTGGGGTGCGATCGGCCTGCCGGTGATGATCGCGGTCGGCCCGCGGAATTTTCGCGCCTTCCTCGATGGCGCGCACGAGATGGACGAGCATTTCCGCACCGCACCGGTGCAGGAGAACCTGCCGGCCCTATTGGGGCTGGTCGGCTGGTGGCATCGCGTGATCTGCGAATATCCGGCGCGCGCCGTCATCCCTTACGATCAGCGTCTGTCCAGGCTGCCGGCCTATCTGCAGCAACTCGACATGGAATCGAACGGCAAGAGCGTTACCCTCGAAGGCACGGCGGTGACAACGCCGACCGGTCCGCTGGTCTGGGGCGAGCCCGGCACCAACGGCCAGCATGCCTTCTTCCAGCTGCTGCACCAGGGCACCGATTTCATCCCGGTCGAATTCCTTGCCGCGGCCGTCGGCCACGAGCCGGAGCTCAAGCATCAGCATGATCTGCTGCTCGCCAACTGCCTGGCCCAGTCGGAAGCATTGATGAAGGGCCGCACGCTGGAGGAAGCACGCGCCCAGATGCTGGCCAAGGGCATGAAGCCGGCCGAGGTCGACAAGATCGCGCCGCACCGCGTCTTCTCCGGCAACCGGCCCTCGGTGACCATCCTCTACCGCAAACTCGACCCGCGCACCTTCGGCCGGCTGATCGCGCTCTACGAGCACCGCGTCTTCGTCGAGGGAACGCTGTTCAACATCAACTCCTTCGACCAGTGGGGCGTCGAGCTCGGCAAGGAACTGGCCACCGGCCTTTTGCCTGTCGTGGAAGGCAAGGAAAGTGCCGCGAAGCGGGATGCCTCGACCGCTGGCCTGGTGGGATACATCCACCATTTGCGTGGATCGGAGTGAAGAGCTTGGCAGACATCAAGGGAATACTGTTCGACAAGGACGGGACGCTTGTCGACTTCAACGCGACATGGCTTGGCATTGCCGACTTCATGGCCATGGATGCGGCCGACGGCGATCGCTGGAAAGCCGACAGGCTGCTGGCCGCTGCCGGTTTCGATTTCGCCAACAGACGCTTCAAGCCCGATTCGATCTTTGCCTCGGGCACCAACATGGATGTCGTCGAGCTGTGGTTTCCGCGCCTGTCCGACGAGGACCAGATGCTTGCCGTCGCCCGCTTCAACGAGATCACCTCGGTGCAGGGCTCGACAATGGCGGTGGCGCTCCCGGGCGTCGTCGAGACGCTCACTGCCCTGCACAGGAAATCCTACCGGCTTGGCGTCGCCACCAACGATTCGACCAGCGGTGCCGAAAAGACGTTGGTGACGCTCGGCGTCGCGCAGCTGTTCGACGCCGCCTATGGCTATGACGCGGTCGCCAATCCGAAGCCGGCGCCCGACACCATCCTGGCCTTCAGCGACCTCACCGGGTTGAAGCCGTCGGAGATCGCCATGGTCGGCGACAACCGCCATGATCTCGAAATGGCGCGGGCCGGTGGCTGCGGGCTGGCGGTCGGTGTGCTCTCGGGGACCGGAACCCGCGAATCGCTGGCCGGGATCGCCGACGTCATCCTGGAGTCCGTTGCCGATCTGCCGGACTTCCTTTCGGCACGGGTCAAGGAAACGATCTGATCTGGCTGACCAGAAGTATGATCCCTAAAAGTGGGTACCGGTTTTCGGATCAGATCATGCTCGAACAATCAGAGGCGCCCTCTCAGCCCTCGAAACGAAAGACACCGCTCAGCTTCAGCGCGCTGTCTTTCGTCTGGCCGAAATCCGGCACCTTGTATTCGGCCAGCAGATGCAGGCGCTGGCGTGGCAGATAGGCGCGGCCGGGATCACCGACCAGCACCTCCATGCCGGCGCCAAGACAGCGCTCGAGAAAAGGCATGACGCGGTCGGCGACATCCTGTCCATAAAAGACGTCGCCGACGGTCACGACATCGACCGCGGGCGGCGGCCCGCCGGTAATGTCCCGCGCCATCACCGTCATCGCGACGCCGTTCGCCGCCGCGTTGAGAGCGAGAGCGGCAACGCCGTTGCGGTCGATCTCGGCGGCGATCACCGCGCTCGCCCCAGCCTTGGCCGCGGCAATGACGACAAGGCCGGAGCCGGCGCCAAGGTCGAGCACGCGGCGACCGGCCACGGTTTGCGGATGGTCGAGTATATGGCGCGCAAGCACCGCGCCGCCGGCCCACACATAGGCCCAGTAAGGCGGCTGCGGCTCAGGCCCATCGTCGTCCGCCTCGGCCGTGTCGTCATAGGCGTCGGAGCTTTGCTGCGGATCGGTGAGCCGCCTCAGGCCGCTCGCCGGATGGGGCGTATAGAGCCGGATCTCGGGAAGCGACGGCACCGGGGCGACCCGCATGTTCGCCCGGATGAACTCTGTCGGGTCAGGACGGCAAGGTGCGTCCACGGCCTCCAGGCCGTCGGCTGCCGTCATTCGCGCAGCGCTCTTCGCAGGATCTTGCCGACTGGCGTCTTCGGCAGTTCGGTCCGGAATTCGATATATTTGGGCCGCTTGTAGCCGGTCAGGTTCTCGCGGCAATAGGCGATGAGCGCCTCGGCGGTCAGCGCCGGATCCTTCTTGACCACGAACAGTTTCGGCACCTCGCCCGAATGTTCGTCCGGCACGCCGATCGCCGCCACTTCGAGCACGCCCGGATGCATCGCCACCACTTCCTCGAGCTCGTTCGGATAGACGTTGAAGCCCGAGACCAGGATCATGTCCTTCTTGCGGTCGACGATCTTGGTGTAGCCAAGTTCGTCCATGAAGCCCATGTCGCCGGATTTGAAGTAGCCGTCCTTGGTCATTACCTTGGCGGTCTCATCCGGCCGGTTCCAGTAGCCCGCCATCACCTGCGGCCCCCGGATGCAGATTTCGCCGACTTCGCCGAGCGGCAGATTGTTGCCGTCGTCATCGCGGATGGCGATCTCGGTCGAGGGCAGCGGCAGACCGATCGTGCCTGTGAAGCCGCCGGCGGTGAACTTGTTGGCGGTGGCCACCGGCGAGGTTTCCGACAGCCCGTAGCCCTCGGTCACCGGACAGCCGGTCAGCGCCTTCCAGCGTTCGGCGACGCCCTTCTGCACCGCCATGCCGCCGCCCAGCGTCAGCACCAGCGGCTTGAAGTCGAGCTTGCGGAAATCCTCATTGTTGAGCAATGCGTTGAACAGCGTGTTCAAGCCCGGGAAGATGTGGACCGGATATTTCTGCAGTTCCTTGACGAAGCCGGGAATGTCGCGCGGGTTGGGAATGAGCACATTGCGCGCACCTTGCTGCATGCCCATCAGCGCGTTCACCGTCAGCGCGAAGATATGATAGAGCGGCAGGGCGCAGATAAAGTTCGGATGCGCCGGTTTCGGCTTGATAGTATAGGCGTCTTCCATCCACTGCGCGTTCTGCACGACATTGGCCAGCACGTTGCTGTGCAGCAGCGTTGCGCCCTTCGAGACGCCCGTGGTGCCGCCCGTATATTGCAGGAAGGCGACATCGTTGGCCGCCACCTTGGCTGGCTTGAAGTCCACGCCGGCGCCGGCCTTCATGGCCGTGTTGAACTTGACATGGCCGGGCAGCGACCATGCCGGCACCATCTTCTTCACCCGGCGCACGACGAAATTGACGATCGTGCCCTTCAGGCCGCCGAGCATGTCGCCCATCGCGGCGACCACCACATGCTTGACCGCCGTTCTGGAGATGACCGCTTGCAAGGTGTTGGCGAAGTTCTCCAGGATGACGATGGCTTGTGCGCCGGAATCCTTGAGCTGGTGCTCCAGTTCGCGCGGCGTGTAGAGCGGATTGATGTTCACCACCACATAGCCGGCACGGAGCACGGCCATCATCGCCACCGGATATTGCAGCACGTTGGGCATCATCAGGGCGACGCGCGCGCCCTTTTGCAGTCCCTTCGATTGCAGATAAGCGCCGAAGGCCGCCGACAGCCGTTCGACATCGGCATAGCTGATAGACTTGTCCATGCAGGTGAAGGCGGGCTGGGCGGAAAACTGCTTGCAGGCAGCGACCAGGAAATCGCCGATCGAGCTGTAGGGCAAGGCGCCGATTTCAGCTGGTACGTTTTTCGGATAGCTCTTGAGCCATGGCTTTTCCGGCAGGCCGGCTGCAAGCGCCGTCAACGCTTTCGGCAATCGCGAGGCTGCGGCCGGCTTCGCTGCCGGTGCGACCTTCGCCGCTGCAGCCGTCGCCACCGGCTTGGCGGCGGCGGGCTTTGCCGCGGACGTCGTCTTGCCGGCAACAGGTTTGGCCGGGGCTTTGACCGCCGGCTTTGTGCTTGCCTTCACGGCTACGGTGGCCGCCTTCGGCTTGGCCGCGGCGGCCTTGGCAACGCGCGCTTTCGGCTTGACCGCGGCGGCGGCTGCCTTGGGAGCCGCCTTGGCTCCCGCTTTCACCGGCGCCGTCGTCTTTGATGCTTTTGCCACCCGTTCCTCCCTCGACAGTTCTTGTTCGTCCGTGCCGCGCTCGCCTCCGAATTGATAGAGACGCCCTCCGCTGCTGCCAGGATATCATCTATGTATTGCCTCTATCGGCGGCGGTGCAAGCCTTGCCCTTGCGGCAAGGCGGCGAAAGATTTGCCGTCGAAAATCTTTCCTGCCGCCGACATTGCGAGCCGGTATCCTGCCGCACCTTTGGGGGGCGAAGGCCGGCGCGGCATCGATATCGCCAGATTGGCGATCAATAAAAAAATGCGGTCGTTAACAATCTCGTGAATGGAAAAACTGCTAATTTTTTCTGCCATTTAGCAAAATCGCGGATTTTTTCCCTGCTTCCCGCGGGGTAAGCAAACGGGGTGTTCCAAAGCCGGGAAAACGGTGCTTATATGCGCCCTTCGCGAGCCTGATAGAGGGGCTTGGCAGAACATCAGGGAGTGCTCAATGAAAAAGAAACTGACTTTTGCAGCCGCGTTGCTGGCTGCAAGCGTCCTCGGCGGCGTGGCCAATGCCAAGACGCTGGTCTATTGCTCGGAGGCCTCGCCGGCCAACTTCGACCCGGGTACCACGACAGGCGGCAATGATTTCGACGCTTCGTCGCGCACCGTCTATTCGCGCCTGGTCGAGTTCAAGCATGGCGGCACCGAGATCGTGCCCGGCCTCGCCGACAAATGGGAGATTTCGGACGACGGCCTGGTCTATACTTTCCACCTGCATCCGGGCGTGAAGTTCCAGACCACGGATTTCTTCAAGCCGACGCGTGACCTCAATGCCGATGACGTCGTCTTTTCCTTCGATCGTCAGTTCAACAAGGAAAATCCCTGGAACGGCGAAAAGTATCTGCCGAACCTGACCTGGGACTACTACACCGGCATGGACATGCCGAAATTCGTCGCCAAGTGGGAAAAGGTCGATGACCTGACCGTGAAGCTGACGCTGACCGAGCCGAACGCGCCGATGCTGGCCAATCTCGGCATGGACTTCGCCTCGATCGTGTCGAAGGAATATGCCGATCACTTGGAGAAGGAAGGCAAGATGGCCGACTTCTCGACCAAGCCGGTCGGCACCGGTCCGTTCCAGTTCGTCGACTACCAGCTGGATGCGGTCATCCGTTATGCGGCCAACCCGGACTACTTCAAGGGTAAGGAGAAGATCGACGATCTCGTCTTCGCCATCACCCCTGACGCGACCGCACGCGTCCAGAAGGTGCTCGCCGGCGAATGCGACATCGCGCCCTATCCGAATCCTGCCGACATCGGCACGATCAAGGCCAACGCCGACGTGACCCTGATGGATCAGGCCGGCCTCAACATCGGCTATATGAGCTACAACACCACCATCCCGCCGCTCGACAAGCCTGAGGTGCGCCATGCGCTCAACCAGGCGATCGACCGGGAGTCGCTGATCAAGTCGCTGTTCCAGGATGCGGGCGCCACGCCGGCCGTAAACCTCATCCCGCCGACGATGTGGTCGTGGGACAAGGACGTGAAGTCCGACGCCTATGATCCGGAAGCGGCCAAGAAGGTGCTGGCCGATGCCGGCCTCACGGAAATCCAGCTTTGGGCTTCCGATCGCGTTCGTCCTTACAACCCGAACTTCCAGCGTGCCGCCGAACTGATCCAGGCAGACTGGGCCAAGGTCGGCGTCAAGGCGGAGATCGTCAGCTACGAGTGGACGAAGTACCGCGAGGAAGGCAAGAAGAAGGAACGCCCCGGCGCCTTCCAGATCGGCTGGACCGGTGACAATGGCGATCCGGACAACTTCTTCGCCACCCTGTTCGCCTGCTCGGCCGTCGGCGTGTCGAACTACTCCAGCTGGTGCGACAAGGACTTCGAAGACCTGATCCAGAAGGCCAAGAAGACCAGCGACCAGGCTGAGCGCACCAAGCTTTACGAAGAGGCTCAGGTTGTCTTCCAGAAGCAGGCTCCGGCCTTCCTCATGGCACACAGCCAGGTCTATGCAGTCGTGCGCAAGAATGTCAGCGGCTTCATGATGGACCCGCTCGGCATTCACCGCTTCGACGGCGTCGACAAGGCCGAATAGAACTGTTAGGCGGGCGGCGCGCAATCAAGCGCCGCCCCCTTTTCAAGATGCTCCGATATCTCCTCAACAAAATCGTATTGGTGCTCCCGACGTTGATCGGCATCACCATCTGTGCCTTCGCTTTCGTCAGGCTGCTGCCCGGCGACCCCATCCTTGCCATGGCCGGCGAGCATGGCGTGACGCCCGCGCGCTATGAAGAACTGAAGGAACAGTTCGGCTACAATCTGCCGATCTGGCAGCAATATGCGCATTATGTCCGCGATGCCGCGACCGGCAATTTCGGCGTCTCGATCTCATCCAAGCGTCCGGTCATCGAAGATTTCATGACGCTCTTCCCGGCAACCATCGAGCTCTCCTTCTTCGCCTTGATCTTCGCCATGGTGCTGGGCATCCCGGCCGGCATCGTCGCCGCGGTCAAGCGCGGCTCGTGGTTCGACCAGGGGCTAATGGGCACCGCCCTTGTCGGCTATTCCATGCCGATCTTCTGGTGGGGCCTGCTGCTGATCATCTTTTTCTCCGGCTATCTCGGCTGGACCCCGGTTTCAGGCCGTATCGGCCTTCAGTTTTTCTTCAAGCCGATCACCGGCTTCATGACCGTCGACACCCTTGTCTACGGCAAGTGGGATGCTTTCCGCTCGGCATTGAGCCATCTGGTGTTGCCGGCGATCGTGCTCGGCACCATTCCGCTGGCGGTGATCGCTCGCCAGACGCGCTCGGCCATGCTCGAGGTGCTGGGCGAGGACTATGTGCGGACCGCCCGCGCCAAGGGGCTGTCGTCGACCCGCGTCATCGGCGTGCACGCGCTGCGCAATGCGCTCATCCCGGTGGTCACCACCATCGGCCTGCAGGTCGGCGCGCTGCTCGCCGGCGCCATCCTCACCGAAACCATCTTCGCCTGGCCGGGCATCGGCAAGTGGATGGTCGATTCCATCTTCAAGCGCGACTATGTCGTCGTGCAGTCAGGCTTGCTGTTGATCGCCCTTATCGTCATGGCCGTGAACCTGATCGTCGACGTGCTTTATGCCGTCATCAACCCGCGCATACGGGCGTCGTGATGAGCCAGTCGACCGAAATCGCCCCGATGGCCGCTGGCAACCCTGACCGCCTGACCGGCTTCAGGACCTTCTGGCACTATTTCTCGGTCAACCGCGGCGCCGTCATCGGCCTGTTCGTCTTCATCCTGCTGGTGCTGGCCGCACTGTTTGCGCCACTGCTGGCGCCCTATGCGCCCGACATCCAGGACAAGACCGCTTTCCTGCGGCCTCCGGCCTGGCAGGCAGGCGGCAGCGCCGAATATCTGCTTGGCACCGATGCCGTCGGCCGCGACATGCTCTCGCGCCTGCTCTACGGCGCGCGCTTCTCGCTGCTCATCGGCGCCGTCGTGGTCACGCTGGCACTTACTGGCGGCATCACGCTCGGCCTGCTGGCCGGCTATTTCCGCGGCTGGGTCGATGTGGCCATCATGCGCATCATGGACTTGATCCTGTCCTTCCCGTCGCTGCTGCTGGCGCTCGTTCTGGTCACTATCCTCGGCCCCGGCCTGTTCAACGCCATGCTGGCGATCGCACTTGTCCTGCAGCCGCATTTTGCGCGCCTGGTGCGCGCCGCGGTGATGGCCGAAAAGAACCGCGAATATGTGGTCGCCGCCAAGGTAGCCGGCGCCGGCCATATCCGGCTGATGCTGCGCACCATCCTGCCCAACTGCCTGGCGCCGCTGATCGTCCAGGGCACGCTGTCGTTCTCAAATGCCATCCTCGAGGCGGCGGCTCTCGGCTTCCTCGGCCTAGGCGCCCAGCCGCCGACGCCGGAATGGGGCACCATGCTCGCCTCGGCGCGTGAATTCATCCTGCGCGCCTGGTGGGTGGTGACCTTCCCCGGCCTGGCCATCCTCATCACCGTGCTTGCCATCAATCTGATTGGCGACGGCCTGCGCGATGCGCTCGATCCGAAGCTCAGGAGGTCGTGATGGCGCTGCTCGACATCCAGAACCTTGTCGTCGAATTCCAGACCGCGTCGGGTCCGTTCCGCGCGGTCGACGGCGTCTCGCTCCGTGTGAACGAACGTGAAGTGCTGGCCATCGTCGGCGAATCCGGCTCCGGCAAGTCGGTGTCGATGCTGGCCGTGATGGGCCTCTTGCCGTGGACGGCGACGGTCACCGCCGACAAGATGAACTTCAATGGCCGCGACCTCCTGAAGATGAGTTCGGCCGAGCGCCGCAAGATCGTCGGCAAGGACATGTCGATGATCTTCCAGGAGCCGATGGCCAGTCTCAATCCCTGCTTCACCGTCGGCTTCCAGATCGAGGAAGTGCTGCGCTTCCATATGGGCATGGACAAAGCCCAGCGTCGCGAGCGCGCCATCGAGCTCTTGACGCAGGTCGGCATTGCCGAGCCGGCGGAACGGCTGAACTCGTTCCCGCACCAGATGTCGGGCGGCCAGTGCCAGCGCGTGATGATCGCCATTGCCATCGCCTGCAATCCGAAGCTGCTGATCGCCGACGAGCCGACCACGGCGCTCGACGTCACCATCCAGAAGCAGATCCTCGACCTGCTCGTGTCGCTGCAGGTCAAATACGGCATGGGGCTGATCATGATCACCCACAATATGGGCGTCGTGGCCGAGACCGCCGACCGTGTCATCGTTCAGTACAAGGGCCGCAAGATGGAAGAGGCCGACGTGCTGTCGCTGTTTGAATCGCCGCAGAGCAACTACACGCGCGCGCTGCTGTCGGCCCTGCCGGACAACGCCGTCGGCGACCGTCTGCCGACCGTCTCCGACATGCTGTTCGAACCGGCCGCGGGGGTCTCCTGATGAGCATCAAGGTCGTCGAAGGCAAGAACATCGTGCGCGACTATCACATCGGCGGCGGCCTGTTTCGCGGGCAGCGCACCGTGCATGCGGTCAAAGGCGTTTCCTTCAGTGTCGACAAGGGCAAGACGTTGGCCATCGTCGGCGAAAGCGGCTGCGGCAAGTCCACGCTCGCCCGCATCATCACGCTGATCGATCCGGCTACGGCGGGCGAACTTTTCATCGATGGCAACAAGGTCGACATTGCCAGGCAAGGTCTGACCAAGGAGATGCGCCGCAAGGTGCAGATCGTCTTCCAGAACCCCTATGGTTCGCTCAATCCGCGCCAGAAGATCGGCGACGTGCTCGGCGAGCCGCTGCTCATCAACACCGACAAGCCGGCCGACGAACGGCGCGACCTCGCCATGAAGATGCTGAAGAAGGTCGGCCTCGGCACGGAGCACTACAACCGCTACCCGCACATGTTCTCGGGCGGCCAGCGTCAGCGCATCGCCATTGCCCGCGCGCTGATGCTCAATCCGAGCCTTCTGGTGCTGGACGAACCGGTCTCGGCACTCGACCTGTCGGTGCAGGCGCAGGTGCTCAACCTGCTCGCCGACCTGCAGGATGAGTTCCAGCTGACCTATGTCTTCATCAGCCACGACCTGTCCGTCGTGCGCTATATCGCCGACGATGTGATGGTGATGTATTTCGGCGAAGCGGTCGAATACGGGTCGCGCGAGGAGGTCTTCGCCGATCCCAAGCACAGCTACACCCGGACGCTTTTCGCGGCGACGCCGCGTGCCGACGTCGCTTCGATCAAGGCGAGACTGGCAAAGAAGAAAGCAGCCTGACACCGCGGCGTCAGGCTGGAGCAAATCAGCACGCTCAAGACAGCTTGGCGATGGTGGCGCGCAGCGCCTCGCCGAAACGGTGGATCTCCTCGACCGTGTTGTAGTGGACCAGCGAGGCGCGGATGGCGCCGCTGTCCATCGAGAGGTTGAGCCGCTTCATCAGCCGCGGCGCGTACATGTGGCCATCGCGGATGCCGATCTGCATGTCGGCCATTTCCTCGACGATCCTTTGCGGCGACAGCTTGCCGATGTTGAAGCAGAAGGTCGGCACGCGTTCGGTGATGCGGGCCTCGTCGGCAACGCCGTAGATCGTCGCGCCGCAATCCTTGAGCACGGCGAGCATCTCACGCGCCAGCACCAGCTCATAGTCGCGGATGGCGCCCATGCCGGCGACGATGTTGTCGCGCCGCGAGCGGTTGTTGGATGGCGCAAGATTGCGGCCGATCAGTTCCAGATACTGCACGGCCGCATCCATACCCGAGACGTTTTCGTAGATGAAGGTGCCGGCCTCGACCTTGTAGGGCGGCTCGTCGGGGATGAAGTCCTCGCGGAAGGTCGGCAGGCGCTTCAGCGTTTCGAAGCGCCCCCACAGAAAGCCCATATGCGGCGAGAAATTCTTGTAGCCGGAGCAGACCAGATAATCGCAGTCCCAGGCCTGCACGTCGATCAGCCCGTGTGGTCCGTAATGCACGCAGTCGAGGAACACCTCCGCGCCGGCGGCGTGCGCGATCCTGGCCACCGATGCAACGTCGACGATCGAGCCGATCGAATGCGCGGTGACCGTGCAGGCGACGAGACGGGTGCGGTCCGAAACCAGTGGGCGCAAATCGTCGACATGCAGATTGCCGTCCTCGCGCATGCGCCACCATTTGAACTTGGCGCCGGCCTGCTCCAGCGCCAGCCAGGTGGCGATGTTGGCGTCGTGGTCCATGTCGGTGATGACGATCTCATCGCGCTCCTGTAGCATCTGACCGATGCCGAGGCTGACCAGGCGGATGAACGAGGTGGCGTTCATGCCGAAGCAGATTTCCGCCGGGCTATGGGCGTTGATCAGCAGCGCCACGCTTTCGCGGGCATCGGCGACCGACTGGTCGACGGTGACACTGCGGCCATAGCGGCCGCCGCGCTGGACATTGTGTGAAACCAGATGGTTGGTCACCGCGTCGAGAACGCTCTGCGGGATCTGTGCGCCGGCGGCGTTGTCCATGAAGATGAAATCGCCGGCCCGCTGCAGGGCCGGAAACATGGCGCGGATGGTGTCGACGGGGAACGCGTTGACGTTCGTATTGTCGGTGTGATGCTTGTTCAAGGTCGGCTCCTGCGAAGGGCTTGGCGGGTGGATCGGTTGGCGCAGTCAGCGCGTCTTTTCGGTCTTGAAGCGTTCTTCGAGCAGGCTGACGAGGCGGACCATCGGCCAGAGGAAGATCAGATAGACGAGCGCGGCGCCGATCAGCGGCGAGGGGTTGGCGTAGAGCGACTGCGCGTTGGTCGCTTCCTTGAGCAACTCCGGCAACGCCACGGTGGAGGCGAGCGAGGTGTCCTTGAACATCGAGACGCAGTTGCTGGTCATCGGCGGGATGACCACGCGGATGGCTTGCGGCAGCACCACCTTGCGCAAGGTCAGCAGGAACGGCAGGCCAAGCGCCTGCGACGCCTCGAACTGGCCGCGCGGAATGCTCTCTATGCCGGAGCGGAACACCTCGGCCGAGTAGGCAGACATGACGAAGGCGAAGGCAGTCACCGCGGAGGCCCAGGACGACAGGCGTATGCCGAGGAACGGCAGCGCGTAGTAGATCAGGATCAGCACGACCAGCACCGGCAGCGCGCGGAAGATGTCGGTGTAGCCGACCGCAAGCCACCGCAGCGGCTTGGGCGCATACAGCCGCACCAGGCTGATCCCCAGGCCGATGGGGATGCCGATGCCGATGCTCAAGATGCCGAGCAGCAGCGTGTTCAGGAAGCCGCGCAGCAGCGCCGGCAGGCTGGACATGATGACATCGGGGTTGAAGAAGGTGTCCAGCAGCGACATGGGAGCGTTCCCGAACCGTTTTGCGTCCCTTGACGCGAGAGCAAGACCCGAACCCCGAAATCGGTTCTGCCGCATCGACTGCGGTTCCGGGAAAGGATCATGAATGAAAACGAGACGTGCCGGCCTTTCGAGCCGGCACGCCTGTGTTCTGTCAGGCGCCGCTCAGGCCTTCGGCAGCGGCATTTCCTTGACGGTCGAAGAATCGGCCGGTGCGTCGCTGCCAAACCACTTCTTGTGGATCGCAGCCAGCGTGCCGTCCTTCTTCATCGCGGTCAGCGCGTCGTTCAGCTTGCCGAGCAGCGGGTGGTCCTTGGTCATCATCAGGCCGTACTGTTCACCGGTCTTGATGCGCTCCTTGACGGTCAGGTCCTTCATCTTGGTGAAGGAATACTGCATGCCCGGAATGTCGCTGACGGCCGCATCGACGCGGCCGGCGCTGAGGTCGAGCAGCAGGTTCTGCTGCGTGTCATAGCCCTTCACGTCGCTGAAGCCGTCGGCTTCCTGATGCGCCTTGACCCAGGTTTCGCCGGTCGAGCCGGACAGCACGCCAACGATCTTGCCCTTGAGGTCGGCTTCGGCCTTGATCGGGCTGTCGGTCTTGGTGGCGATGCCCATGTCGGAATCATAATAGGGCTGCGTGAACGACTGCGACTTCAGCCGCTCGGCCGTGATGGTGATCGAGGAGATGGCGACGTCGATGCGCTTCGAGGTTGTGGCGGCGAACAGCGCCTGGAAACCGAGGTCGGCGATGTCGGTGGTCATGCCGATGCGCTTGGCGGCTTCGTTGACGATGTCGACTTCAAAACCCTCGAAGGTACCGCTCTCGTTCTTGTACTCGAAGGGCGGATTGGTCGGATAGGCGCCGACATTCAGCACATCGGCGGCATAGGCGGTGGCGGGGCCGGCGGCGATGCCGATAGCGGCGGCGAGAAGAAGCAGGTTGCGACGCGTGAAGCTCATCTGTGTTCCCTCTGTTGTTGATCGGGCGGGTTGGTCCCGCACGGTTTTTTTGCCGCCCCACCTCCGGCAGGGCGTCAATTCATGGCCGCGACCATGCGGTCGAGCGCGGTCGCTATCTCTTTGCGTTCTCGGCACACGCACATCCGCAGGAAGGCCGTTGCCGAACTGCCGAACAGATGGCCGGGCGCCAGCCCGACGCGCGCCGTCTCCAGAATTCTGGCGCAGGCGCGACGTGCGTCGCTCTCACCCTCCATGGCAAAGAAGGCATACATGCCGCCGCGCGGTTTCGCAGGCAGTATGATGCCCGGAATCTGCGCCAGCCGGTCATAGGCGAGGTCGAGGCCGGTTCTGATCCGTTGCCTGATCTCCTCGACCAGCGGCTCGCCCTGGCGGATCGCCGCGACGGCACCCGCCTGGATAGGGGCTGCGGTGCCGCTGTTGACATATTGCGTCATGGCGCCGAGCTGGTCGGCCACTCCCGAAGGATGCGTCAGCCAGCCGATACGCCAGCCGGTCATCGCCCAGGCCTTGGAGAAGCTGTTGACTGAAAGCACCCGGTCGCCATCCTCGGCGATCTGCAGGATCGAGGGAGCAACATCGCCATCGAAATAGAGCCGGCCGTAGACCTCGTCGGAGATGATCCAGATGCCGGTGCGCCGGCTGAAGTCGAGCAGCGCGCGCATCTCCTCGGCTGATGCGGTCCAGCCGGTCGGGTTGGACGGCGTCGACAGGAAGATCGCCCGCGTGCGGGCGTCGCATGTGGCGAACAGCCGGTCGAGGTCGAGCTGCCAGTCGCCCCTGTAGTCGAGCGAAAACGGCCGTGGCTCGCCGCCGATCAGGTGGATGGCGTTGTGGATGTTGGGCCATTGCGGCGCGACATAGACGACGTTGGTGCCGGTATCGACCAGCAGTTCCAGCGCCAGATACAGCGCCTGCATGCCGCCCGGCGTGACCGTGGTGCGCGCGACCGGGATCGGCCGGCCATGGATGCGCGTCTGGTACTCCGACAGCGCTTCATTCAACGGCCCGTGGCCGCGCATGTTGGGAACGTAGAACGTCAGGCCTTCGTCGAAGGCCGCCTTGGCGGCATCGCGGATGAAAGCGGGCGTCACCATGTCACCTTCGCCGTACCAGAGCGCGATGACGTCGCCGAGTTCGCGCGCCCGCACGGCAAGGTTGGCGATGTTCTCGGTGTGTAGGTCACGAATTTGGGGCGCGCACGCCATCGAAAGCATAGCGCGCACTGGACGATGACTGGGGCAGCATGAACGACAAGGACTGAAACCCCTCCCACCGGAGCACCACGATGGACTGCCGGCAAGCCCGTCCGGCACCGCCGTCGCCATCGATTTTGGAATGCTTATCCAAAGTGCGGCGCTTTTCAAGGTGAAAGTTTTAAGCTTAAAAAGTTTGGTCGGCCTGTTGCCCTGTCGATACGCCTTTTCGCGCTAGCTGCGCCCGTCTCGCACCAGTTCGGCACGCGCAGCGGAGGTGCTGGCGGCAGCGCCCGCCCCGAGAAACATCGTGTCACTGGCCAGCACGAAGAAGCTGGCCCCGATGGCTGCCCACTTGGCCGCGTCCTGCGGCTTTGCGCAGAAGATGCCTGACGCCCTGCCGTGAGCAACCGTCACGCCGATGATCCTGCGGATCGCCTCGGTGAGCTTGTCGGCACCTTTCGGTCCGATCGCATCGATCGACACCGAAAGATCGCCGGGACCAACGAAGATCACGTCGACACCGTCGACGGCGGCGATCGCCTCGATGTTGGCCAACCCTTCTGATGTCTCGACCTGGACCGCGACGACGATCCTGTCATTGGCGCCGGCAAGATATTCGGGAATGCGATAGCCATAGCCGGCGGCACGGCCGGGTCCGACGCCACGCTCGCCCTGCGGCGGATAGCGCGAGGCTTTGACGACCAAGGCAGCCTGGGCGGCGGTCGAGACGCGTGGGACGAGTACGCCTTGCGCGCCGCTGTCCAGCGCCGCCTGGATGGCTTCCGGTGCATGGCCGGGAACGCGCACCATCGCCGGCAGGCGATGCACGTCGGCCGCGCGCACCATGGTCTCGATCATGTCGCGCGAGATTTGGGCATGCTCCCAGTCGATGCAGAGGAAATCGAGGCCGGACTGCGCCATCACCTCGACCGCGACGGGATGGGGAATGGCCACAAAGGAACCGACGAGGTTCGCCTTGCCGATGCATTTCTGGCGGAACTCGCTCATGCCCATCCCCTTTCTCGCGCAGCCGGAATCCATATCCGCAAACGGCGGTCGCGCGAAGCTATTTCAGGCTTGAAATATTTTCGCGCGGGCCTAGCGTGTGCTCTCCCGCCGCGAGTTCCAGACATGATCAAAGCGCATCCCCTGCACGGCCCGAACAAACTGAAACTCGGCGTCTTTTCGACCAATGCCGATGGCGGGCTTGCCATCACCGATGTGCCGGAACGCTGGACGGCGAGTTGGCAGGACAATCTGACGGCGGCGCAGATCGCCGACCGCGCCGGGCTGGAATTCATGCTGCCGATCGCCCGCTGGCGCGGCTTCGGCGGCCGCAACAAGGTGCGCGAGTGGTCGTTCGAGACCTTCACCTGGGCGGCGGCGCTTGCCACGGCCACCGAGCAGATCGGCCTGTTCATGACCGTGCACGTGCCGCTGGTGCATCCGCTCTACGCCGCCAAGGCGCTGGCGACGGTCGACCATATCAGCCAGGGCCGCGCCGGCCTCAACATCGTCTGCGGCTGGAACCCGAAGGAATTCGGCATGTTCGGCACGCCGCTGGTCGAGAAGGGCTACGACCAGGCGGCCGAATGGATCGAAATCCTCGAAAGGCTTTACGCGTCGGCCGAGCCTCTCGACTATGAAGGCAGCTACTACACCCTCGAGGAGGCGGTGAGCCGGCCGGCCAGTCTGCAAGTTCCGCGCCCGGTGACGATGAACGCCGCTTTCGGCGGGCCCGGCCGCGATTTCGCCGCCGCCAGATGCGACTACCTGTTCACGACTTTTTCCGAGATGAGCGATGCCGGCAAGCACGTCGCCGACATACGCGAGCGCGCCGACAAGGTGGGCCGCGATGTCGGCGTCTACACGGTGGCACATGTCGTGTGCCGCCCGACGATGGAAGAAGCGCGGGCCCTACTACACGCGCTATGCCGTTGATATGGCCGACCATGACGCGGTCGATGCCCATATGGCCGGCAAGAAGGAATTCTCGCAATCGCACGACCCACACGCCTATGACCGCTACCGCAGCGTTTCGCCGGCGGCGCCGGCACCTATCCGCTGATCGGCACGCCGGAAACGATTGCCGCCGACATGATCGCCATTGCCGAGCAGGGCTATCAAGGATCGCGCTGTCCTTCGTCAACTACACACAGGAGCTGCCCCTATTTCTGCGATCACGTATTGCCCATTCTGAGGAAGGCTGGGCTTCGCGAATAATTTATTCCGGAATAACCAATTGGTTATTCCGGAATGACCGCCGTGGCCTGGATCTCCACCTTGGCCCGGTCCTCGACCAGCGCCATCACTTGCATGGCGGCCATCGCCGGAAAATGCCGGCCGATGACCTCACGATAGGCCTCGCCGATACCCCTGAGGTTGGCGAGGTATTCGGCCTTGTCGGTGAAATACCAGGTCATCGAGGTGATGTGCTGCGGACCGGCGCCGGCCTCGGCCAGCACCGCCACGATGTTCAGAAGTGTCTGCCGCACCTGGCCGACAAAGTCGTCGGTTTCGAACTGGCACTGCCCGTTCCAGCCGACCTGTCCGCCGACGAAGATGAGGCTATGCACCGCGCGCCGCACGACGCCATTGGCGTAGCCGTACCGGTTCGCCAGCCTCCGGCTGCAGGGATCTCGTGCATTCAGATCTAGGAGGGAAACCTCCCGGTAGTGCAAACCCAAGTCTCAGACTCGCATGCCACGTCAATTTCCGTGCGTCGGCAGCGCCCATCACTTGCGCGCAATCACCTACTTTCTGCGACGTCAGAGGCACCCCTCGTGGATGCGTCAGGTCGCGCAGCGTGATCTCGCTCACGATAAAGGCTTTCGACGATGTGATCCTTCGTCGCGAACGCACCGATCGCCGCCATGCCGTTGTACGCGCCTTGTCGATCACCTCTTGCGCACTTGTCGGTCGCACGAACAGCTTGGCCATCGCCGCTTCGCGGGTGTGACGCTGCCGCGGCGCCATGTCCTTGGTCCAGGCGGCGCGATAGAGACCAGCAGCGCTGCCGGCATCGTACATCGAGCGCCATGTCGTGCGATATGACCCTGCACACATCTGCGAGTTCGGCGCTCGGCGCGCGCACGAAGAACAGTCTTGCGCTCGCGGCACACCACGCTGACTGCTTTCATCTGAGCGCGCGGCGGCAAGCCGAGCTGCAGTGCCGCACCAACGACCAGTCGACGAGCGTGGACACGTCACGGAGCACCGACATGGCGATGCGGATAGCACCGCTCGCCCGGTCTGCGTGTTATTTTTGTTTTTCCAGCGTCGCCTGCGGCGGGGAGACGAGCTTGTGTCGCACAATGACGAGCGTGCCAGCGGCTACTGCGAGCTGCGATCACTGTCGAGGCGTCTCGGCGATGCCATAGCCTTGGCGTCGCCGGCGACGCGGAATAAAGCAGAAAGCCCTTGGCGCCGGTGCCGATCGCCGGTAGCGGGCAAGACGACTATATGAGATCTGGCGATGCCGCCAGTAGGAGATCCAGCGTCTTCTCG
>NZ_JBHUGZ010000015.1:0-72668 GCF_042682145.1 Mesorhizobium newzealandense
AAGGATGTCTACGAATATTCGAACCAGTGAAGATCCCCGCACGCCAACCCCTATGTCCGCGAGCTCGTCTAACACCGCTTTCCGGCTCGCACAGGATGCCATCAACCAAGGGCATGACAGGCGCTGAAGACAAAGCCAAACACGAGCCTGTGGGGAAGTGCCTCTATCTGCCGATCGATCCGGCCGATGTTGCCGCAGCTTACGACAGCGATCATCCGCATCAACGTCGCAGTCGGGCAAGGGCGGGCATCGCGATGTGCTGCAGGCCGACTACGCCTCAACCTGCTGCGCCGGCAATTTGTGCATGATCGAGTTCATGCCAGGAGATCCAGGCGATCACCGCACGCCGAGGGCATAGGAAGAAGTGCCGCTAGGCAGCATCTACTGAGCGCTTCCTCGAGCCTATGTCGACACAGCCGGGCCTGCGCGGGTGAAATTTATCGCGATCACCACGACCTATCCAGCACCGAGACAATGGGCCGCGTCGCGTCGGCGAGGCTGTCATCCTTACGACAACGAGCAAGGAGGTGACGATATCGGCACCAGGCACCGGCCCGATCGATCGGGACTTCGTCGATGCTCGCTGTCGCGCGCCATCTCTCGGCGTCGATAGATGTCGGTGTGCTCGACTTATTCCGAGCACTCGATGCAGCGCGCTCGAACGTCCTCGAGCATCTCCTATGTCGAGATGAGAATCATCCCGGTGGCAGCTGTCAGGCGCCGGCATCACAACACCACACATCGTCTGCCGCTCGCTGGAAGCGGTGGTGTCGCGCCGCCAACCGTGTATCGTGGGCCGCAAGGCAAGGCTGAGTCTGTAAGCGCGCAGATTGACCTTCCGTTCAAAACGCGACGCGCATTTAAGGCCCCTCGGCACGAAGACCGGAAACGCGTTTTTGTCGTCCGCCATTCATTCGCTGCCGTTCACGGCACCGGAGGCGCGCCGCGGTCCGGCGTGCGGACCAGGCCACGTTTTGCGGCCGTTCTACACGGGCCATAACCACCGAAGAATAATCGGTGCGTACGTGATCGCCATAATCGGAGTGTACACTGTGTGGCTGGTGCGGGAACTATATGATCGCACCTTACAACCTTGTGCCGACTTCGAGAGGATCGAACCACTTGCAGCATGCCACGCCTGCCTCGCCCGGCAGGGCAGTGCGCAGACACTGCGCCGACTGCTGCTTGACCAGCGCAAACAACTGTTCGGGCTACGATCCGACGCGCCGCGCAAAGCTATTGTGCGTTCTCTTAGTCGACTCACGCGAACAAGCCGGCCGAGCCGACAGGCTCAAGGGCTTCTCTCCATCGCCTATGGATGTTTTTCCGGCAAGGACGGCGATTTCGATCCGTCCACCGACGCCGTGTGCGGGTTCAGGCGCCGGCAGGCCAACTGCAGACGCGACACTTCTGCAGCTATAGTTTTGCCATGAGGGCGTTGCCAGAGCATCTGTCCGCAGCCGCTACTTCCGCGCGGCGGCTATGTCCCTGCCTACGAATTGAATCGCCATACCGTCTGCCCGGCTGTAGGTGGCTATCCCCGAACTCACGCTGGATGGCGCCGCCACCTGTACTTTTTAAACAGTGACTCATCGATCGCGCCAACGCCGCACATATATAGACACGGGCATCGCCGGTTGCGTCGCCCTGGTCTGTCGCGTACGCCTGCTCGGTGGTGCGTCCCACCATCTCCGCTTCTTCTGATCGCGCTCGTCACCCTGGTCCTTCGCCATGTTGGGTGTGCTGCATATCCTTCGTCTACGCTAGCAGTCCGCTTGCATGGCCGGCGGCGACGATGCGCGGTCGCCGCTCGAGACATGCCGGCGCAACCGGCAGCTTCGTGCCATGCGGCAACGGGCGTGTGACGCCGGCCTGCTGGGTTTGTCCATATGCGACATCTCAGGCCAGAGGCCGCCGAGTGCCGGTGCGTGTCGCCGCGTCCGCATGCGCGCGCATCGGCCTGAGCGCGCTTCCATATCGATCGACTTCATCGTTTCGGCCGCGATCAAGATTACCGTCACATCGCTCGGGCCGACGGTATGCCACCAGTTTCATATTGCGACATCACTGCCTGCGACCGAACGCAGGCGATATCTCGTATCGAACTGCAAAGCATGTGGCGTCGGACGGGTGCGTCTGTCACGCAATCGGACCCTCTGCCGACAGCGCACCAGTCCGCGGTCGATTAGACCGTATCGCCCTGACATGTCTGAGCACTCGAGCCCTTCTCCCGCCTTCGGGCACGATCTCTACAACTATATCGAGCATGACTCCGCGCGTCGCCAACACGGTCTGCCGCAATGCCTGCTGCTACAACGTACATATCTATTATCTCGACCAGATTACGCCGGACCCATGATGCGATGCCTATCGCGTGCCTACGAAACCTTGGTCAATGGTCGGGACGAAATATCCTCGCTCGTCTAGTCGGAGCGTTGCCTCCCTGACATCTCGAAGCGAGTCTCCGATCATATGCTATCCGCACCATGCGATCGATGTTGAAAGAGCAGTGGAGTTCGCCCATCGCGGCGGTGCAGATGGGGCCGACCAGTCCGTATGCGCATCGCTCCTACGGCTACGTCAGTTCGCATGCCATTTGGCAACACGGACGAAAGCGATCCGCTGGCTCCGCAAGGCTACGAACGTCAATCCCTACGATCTCGGCATGGCTGCCGCTTACGGCTACGGGCTGATCTTCGCCGGCCGATACGCGGAGGGACCGCCGATACCTTGCCCATGCTGCGGAGACCTTCAGCCAGGCCACTCGCACAATGGTGGGACTATGGGAACTGTTCGTCGGTGAGTTCATGCTCGGCGACATGAAACAAGCCGATCGCGGCCAGCATGTGCTACTGAGGACCACGGCAACGAAATCGCACTACGCGTGGCGCGCGGCTTGATCACGGCGCCAGTGCGGGCGGACAGGTGACATCTGGGTGAGCACGCTGGACTGGCCGACTGAACGCCGAGATTCCCTAAAATTTAGCCGCCGATCCAAAAGAAACGCGCGCGACCTCGTCGAGCGGCAAATAAGCTATCCAGCCGACCTGACCGACCGGTCTTGGTCGCAGCCCTGCGCAGCCGCCGGCCTCGGCAACGCAAGCGTGACAGCATACTCGACGGTTCAGCAGGATCCTGAGCGCGCCGTGTCTCATATGTATCCTGCGCTCACGATGTCGCGAATGCCGTGGTCGCCGACTTCCGTCCGCGTAACCCCGTACAAATGCGCGAAGATTTACTGCGTCATCTACGGCTACGCCAGCACATATAAGAGATGCACTTCAGCCAAAGTTTGGTGTCGCCCGCATCCCGTTCAATAACCAAATGATTCAGCTCACTGACCGACATCGGCTTTTTTGCCTGCCGACAGGTGTGGCTCGAAGGTCATCGTCCTGTTGCATGGTTTTTCGTTCGGCGCTGCCGACGATGTCTGGCGCACAGAGGTCATTTCGAATTTGTCATTTTCCCTCTCCTGGTACTGCCTTCCCACGCGCACCGCTGGCCTACTTGACTGCCGGGGCATGATGGCTGGTGTTGTCGTTCGATTTTGCCCCGACGCACGTGTCCTGGCCTAAAGGTGGCGCAAGAGCCGTGCTCTCGCCGATCTCTCGCAACGTGCGCTGAAGCGCGTTTCATCTCGTGGGCCACTCGATGGGCGGTGCGGTGGCGATGCTGATGGCGTTGGCCGAGCCCGGGAAAGTAGCCTCGCTGACGCTTCTGCGCCGGGGCGGCCTTGGCCCGAGATCACGGCCCGACGTGTGCGCAGCTATGCCGGAGCCGCAGACCGGTGCGAGATTCGCGCCTGCCTTGCCGCCATGTCCGCCCCCACAGTCTGCCTTCGGAGCGCATCGTCGAATGCTTTGCGAGATGCGCGGGCGTCCGGGCCAGGTGCCGAAGCTCGTCGAGATCGCGGCAGCCATGACCAATGGACGATCGGCAAGGCGTCATCCCGCAGGAATCGTCTCGACGCGCTGAACATGCCGGTCATGGTGTTTTCGATTTTCGAACTGTCGCCCAGGTCGCGGCGCAGTCTCCTATCGATATAGAATTTCATGGGCACAACGATCTCGGCCTCGCTGCCGCCAACACGCTGGCCGCGATACGCGCCGGCGCGCGCCATGCCTCCGTCACCGTTCTCGGGCTCGGCGAGCGCGTCGGCAATGCCGCGCTGGAAGAGGTGGCTACCGCGATGGCGGTCCTCGGCGGCCCAGACACGGGCCTAGAGCTGGCCGCATTGCCCGCCTTGGCGGCCCAGGTGACGCAGGTCGCCCGGCGGACGACAGCAGCCATCAAGCCGGTTGTCGGCGCCGATGTTTTCACTCACGAATCCGGCATTCACGTCGCCGGGATGCTGAAGGACCCGCGTACCTATCAGGGACTGGATCCGGCTCTCGTGGGCCGCTGCCGGCGTATCGTCATCGGTAAGCATTCCGGCGCCACCGCGATTGCTCATGTGCTGGGCGAAAGCGGCCGCGATCTCGACCCGGATCTGGCAGCCGCGATGGTTGCCCGTGTCCGCCGCATGGCAGCCGAGATCAAATCGACCGTCACCGCAGCTCAACTGGTCGAGCCCTACGATAGACTGCGCAGCGAGACGGCTGGCCGAAGCCTTGCATTCCACTGAGGCGGACGATGTCGTTTTTCCTCGCCATCCGTTCCGCCAGGATAGCAGCCGCGGCTTGTGGCGCAAAAAGCCGCTCCGCCATCGCACACAATTTCCGACCTTGGAGAATGCAATGAGTTGTTCCGCTGACGGCCGTCCCTTCGATCTCACGGATATCCTCGCGCGGCTGAAAGGCCTGTCGGCTGCGGAGGAGTTCTTCGCCATCCTTGGCGTTTCCTATGACCCCAAGGTGCTCAATGTCTCGCGGCTCCATATCATGAGGCGGATGGGCCAATACCTTGCGAGCGAAGATCTCTCCGAACTGCCCGACTCGGTGATCGCTGCGCGGGTCCGCGGCACGCTGGAGCGCGCCTACCAGGACTTCGCGATTTCCTCGCCGCTCACGCACAGGGTGTTCAAGGTGCTCAAAGACCACGATCCGGACAAACCTGCTACGCCGGGCCGCACCTTCGTCCCGTTCGAGTCCATGCTGAAACGGTTCGGGAAGGAATGAGCGCGACACGGATGCGACGCAACAATGTCGCCAAGTCGACAAATGGGGGTCATCACGACGAAGCCTTCAGAAGCAACCAACCGAATTTCCGGCAAGAGCGGCGCGCAAATGATTGGCATGAATGATGCGCGAAGGAGACGACCGCAAAGCCCGCATCCGGACAGGAGCCTAGAGAAACCGCCAATGCACATCGTAATCTGCATCAAGCAGGTGCCGGACTCGGCACAGATACGCGTCCATCCGGTGACGAATACGATCATGCGTCAGGGTGTGCCGACCATCATCAACCCATACGACCTGTTCGCCCTCGAAGAAGCGCTCAGGCTACGCGACGCTTATGGCGGCGAGGTCACAGTGCTCAGTATGGGTCCGCCAATGGCAGAGAACGCGCTGCGCAAGGCGCTCAGTTATGGGGCCGACCGCGCGGTGCTCTTGACCGACCGCTATTTTGCCGGCTCCGACACGTTGGCGACCTCCTTCGCTCTTTCCCAAGCAATCGCCAAGGTTGGCGAGACGTTCGGCACGCCAGACATCGTCTTCACCGGCAAGCAGACGATCGATGGTGACACCGCCCAGGTCGGACCCGGCATCGCCAAGCGCCTCGGTCTCTTGCAACTCACCTATGTCGCGAAGATCGCCTCCATTGATCTCGCTGCGCGCGAGATCAATGTCGAGCGCCGCTGCGAAGGCGGCATGCAGTTGCTTAAGAGCAGACTTCCTTGCCTTGTCGCCATGCTGGAAGGCACCAACGAGATCCGCCGGGGTTCGCTTCAGGACGCCCTGTGCGCAGCGCGCAGCCAAGTCGTGAAGTGGAGTGCGGCCGAGGCCGGCATTGAGGACCTCACCAGATGCGGCCTGCGCGGCTCGCCGACGGTCGTCAAGCGTGTTTTCGCCCCGACCCCACGGGCGGAAAAGGCGGAGCGTATCGAAACCGCGGAGAAGACGCCGCGCGATCTCGCTGACGAACTCGTCGCCGCACTCTTCACCCGGCAGCCGGAATTGGCACACGAACTCGCCTTCAACAACGACGCGTGAGGGCAAGGAGCAGACGATGTCGACCCCGAACCGAGAAACCCCTCCTCGCCCTGCCGCCGGCCGTGCCGGCATAAAGAAGGAACTGCCTGACCGTTTCAAGGACCATCGGCATGTCTGGGTTTTCATTGAGCTCGAACGCGGCCAGGTTCATCCCGTATCCGTGGAACTGCTCGGCGAAGGCCGCAAGCTGGCAGACAAGCTTGGCGTCCAGCTTGCGGGCGTCGTGCTCGGACCGCCTGAAGAAGCCACCCGCAACGCCGTTGCCGAGGCCTTCGCTTATGGAGCCGACATGGTCTACCTCGTCGAGGCACCGTTGCTGGCCGACTATCGGAACGAGCCTTTCGCCAAGGCGATGACGGATCTGGTCGATACCCACAAACCGGAGATCCTTCTGCTGGGCGCGACCACGCTCGGCAGGGATCTTGCCGGCTCCGTGGCGACGACTTTACATACGGGGCTCACGGCCGACTGCACCGAACTGGACGTGGATACAGACGGATCGCTCGCCGCGACCCGTCCGACTTTCGGCGGTTCCTTGCTATGCACGATCTATACGCTCAATTGCCGGCCGCAGATGGCGACAGTGCGTCCCAGGGTCATGCCCATGCCGCAGCGCGCCGACAGGCCGGTAGGTCGTGTCATCGAGCACAAGCTGTGGTTAGCCGAGGATGAGATCGTCACCAAGGTCCTCGGGTTCCTGCCGGATAGCCAGTCGGCAAAGGCAAATCTCGCCTATGCCGATGTCGTGGTTGCGGGAGGCCTTGGTCTCGGCGGCGCGGAGAATCTGCAGCTTGTGAAGAATCTCGCGCGCGCGATCGGCGCCGAACATGGCTGTTCGCGCCCGCTGGTCCAGAAGGGCTGGATGCCGGCTGATCGGCAGATCGGCCAAACCGGCAAGACCATCCGGCCGAAGCTTTACATCGCGGCCGGGATTTCCGGCGCCATCCAGCATCGCGTTGGCGTCGAGGGCGCCGATCTCATTGTCGCCATCAACACCGATCCGAACGCGCCGATTTTCGATTTTGCCCACCTTGGAATCGTCACTGATGCGATCCGCTTCCTGCCCGCACTGACGGAAGCCTTCACCCGGCGGCTGTCGCCGCATAGTCGCGACAAGCTAGCGAGTTAAGGAAGATGGACATGATCGAGGAAGAATTCGACGCCATTGTCATCGGGGCCGGCATGTCCGGTAACGCGGCTGCTTACACCATGGCAAGCCACGGCCTGAAGGTGCTGCAGTTGGAGCGCGGCGAATATCCGGGTTCCAAGAATGTCCAGGGTGCCATCATGTACGCGAACATGCTGGAGAAGATCATCCCGGACTTCCGGGACGATGCGCCTCTCGAGCGGCATCTGGTCGAACAGCGGCTTTGGGTGATGGACGACACCTCCCACACCGGGATTCACCACCGGTCGGACCACTTCAATGAGGCGAAGCCGAACCGCTATACGATCATCCGCGCACAGTTCGATAAATGGTTTTCGCGCAAGGTGCGCGAGGCTGGCGCGACGGTTCTTTGTGAGACGACCGTGACGGAGCTCGTCCGAGATGGCAGGGATAGGGTGATCGGCGTCCGCACAGATCGGAGCGGCGGAATAATAGGCGCGGACGTGGTCGTTCTCGCAGAAGGTGTGTGCGGGCTGCTTGGCACCCGGGCCGGCCTGCGATCGATGCCCAAACCAGAAACCGTGGCGCTCGCCGTCAAGGAGATGCATTTCCTGCCCGAAGAGGTCATCGAGCAGCGGTTCGGCCTCAACGGCGATGAAGGCTGTGTGATCGAGGCGGTGGGCACGATCTCCCACGGCATGGCCGGGCTCGGCTTCCTCTATACCAACAAGGAGTCAATCTCATTGGGCGTCGGCTGCCTCGTTTCCGATTTCGCCGCAGCGATGGAGAGCCCTTACGCTCTCCTTGACGCCTTCAAAAACCATCCTTCGATCCGGCCGCTGATCGCCGGCTCCGAGGTCAAAGAATATGCCGCGCATCTCATTCCCGAAGGTGGCTACAAGGCGATTCCGCAGCTCTTTGGCGACGGCTGGGTGGTGGTCGGCGATGCCGCGCAGTTGAACAACGCCATCCATCGCGAGGGTTCGAACCTCGCCATGACCTCCGGCCGTATCGCGGCTGAGGCAATCGTTCAGCTCAAGAGGCGCAGTCATCCAATGACTAAACGGAACCTATCTCTTTACAAGATCATGCTTGACAATTCATTCGTGGTCAAAGATCTGCGCAAATACAAGGACATGCCAGCCTTGCTTCATACCAATTCGTGCAATTTCTTCACCACATATCCGCAATTGCTGTCCAAGGCCGCGCAGAACTTCCTGCGCGTCGACGGCACCCCTAAGATCGACAAGGAAAAAGCGACCACGGCCGCCTTCGTCAAGGCTCGTTCGCGCTGGGGGCTGGTCAGCGACGCGGTCCGCCTAGCATGCGCGTGGCGCTGAGGGAGAGATGACGATGGCAGTGACCAAGTTACGCGTCGAGGACAAGCTTTACCACAACCGCTACTTGGTCGATCCTGGCCGCCCGCATATCAAAGTGCGACCGCACGAGAAGCCGAGCCCGAACCTTCTCGCCCTGACCCGCGTGTGCCCGGCCAAATGCTATGAGTTGAACGACGCAGGCCAAGTGGAGATCACCCCCGATGGCTGCATGGAGTGCGGCACCTGCCGGATTTTGTGCGAGGCCAGCGGTGAGATCGAGTGGAACTATCCGCGCGGCGGCTTCGGTGTCCTCTTCAAGTTCGGATGATCGGCGGCGCCCGCACTGTTCAAATGAATACTGGAGTTCAAACGACCAAGGCGCGCTTGGGAGGAGTATCCTGGATAACCGCTGAGGTGTTTCGATGGCCCATATGCTGCGGGATCGGTTCGATGAAGGAGGTCCTCCGGACATCGGGCCGGAACCGGCCCTCAAAACCATGCACAAAAGCCGATCTCTCACTCAGGGAATTTATGAGATATCGAAGGTTCTGACTGCGCCAGCTCCGCTGGAGATTACGCTCGCCAACGTTGTGAAGGTCCTCCCGTCCTTTCTGCAAATGCGCCACGCAGCAGTGGTTGTCCTGGACACTGCTGTGCGCGAGCTGGAAAACTGCGTGCAATGGACGGCTACACTTGCTCGGTCATGGACAATCACTTCGTCGGACTTCGCCTGCACGAATAGTCAATGCCTTTCTTCGCTCCTGTGGAAAGCAGCCGAGAGTTCGCATGGCGCCAATGCAATCGACGGGCTGTCACGCAGCAACATTTTGCCGGCTGGATCAGGGCTGCTGGCCAGCCGCATCGGCACTCCACACGACAAGGTATCGTCCCTGCTTGCCCAGCGACAGCCCTGCGTCTGACAGAGCGCGACCGGCTGATCGACACTATGGAGAAGGTGGGCTGGGTTCAGGCAAAGGCCGCCCGTATCCTCGACCTCACGCCGCGGCAAATCGGCTACGCTCTGCGCCGGTATGGCATCAAGGTGAAGAAATTCCAGAGATCAGATGACCTGCAATGGCGGGCTGCATCAGCGCTGCTGAACTGTGGCTCAGACACGCTTGCCTTCGCGGCCCCGATCCGCTTGTCCGCCTGTCGGAATGCCGACAAAACGCTGTCCGAACAAAACGACAGAATTCGACACGGAAAGCCAATTCGTGAATTAAAACCGCTCTTTGAGCTGGCATGGCTCTTGCGCTTCCAGCTGCGACGTCCACCAGCAACGGAGCCGTTCGATGCCCGCACCGATCGTTTCGCTTGAGGCCCTGACCAGCACGACGACTTTCGACCAATTGCTGGCGACGGCGAAATCGGCTGGCTGCACATCGCCATCCTGCGGCTCGTCGGAGAAGCCAGACGACTTGGATCCGGTTGTCTGGGAGAGAATCAAGGATCATCCCTGCTTTTCAGAAGAAGCCCACCATTATTTTGCGCGCATGCACGTTGCGGTCGCGCCGGCTTGCAATGTCCAGTGCAACTATTGCAATCGCAAATATGACTGCGCCAACGAAAGCCGGCCCGGAGTCGTCTCGGAAAAGCTCACTCCCGACCAGGCGCTACGCAAGGTGATCGCGGTTGCCAACGAAGTGCCGCAGCTTTCGGTACTCGGCATCGCCGGACCGGGCGACGCCTGTTACGACTGGAAGAAGACAAAGGCAACGTTCGAGCGAGTCGCCAGAGAGATCCCCGACGTCAAGCTGTGCATATCGACCAATGGACTCGCGCTACCGGATCGCGTCGCCGAGCTTGCCGACATGAATGTCGATCACGTGACGATCACCATCAACATGGTCGATCCGGAAGTCGGTGCAAAGATCTATCCTTGGATCTTTCACGGCCACCGCCGATACACCGGCATCGAAGCCGCCCGGATCCTGCACGAGCGGCAGATGCTGGGTCTGGAAATGCTGAGCGCGCGCGGCATCCTGACCAAGATCAACTCGGTGGTGATCCCCGCCGTCAACGACGAGCATCTGATCGAGGTAAATAAATGGGTCAAGGAGCGCGGGGCGTTCCTGCACAATGTCATGCCCCTGATTTCCGACCCCGCGCACGGTACGCATTACGGCCTGACCGGGCAACGCGGCCCCAATGCAACGGAACTCAAGGCCCTCCAGGATCGTCTCGAAGGCGGCGCCAAGTTGATGCGCCATTGCCGGCAATGCCGGGCCGATGCCGTCGGCCTGATCGGCGAGGATGATGGCCAGGAATTCACACTCGACCGAATTCCCACCGAGGTCACCTACGACGCCAGCAAGCGCGAGGCCTATCGCGAGGTGGTCGCGCACGAGCGCCGCGATCACATGGCGGCCAGAAGCAAGGCGATCGGAATGCTCAAGGCAGCAGGTTCCGGCAAGTCCCTTCTTGTGGCAGTTGCGACCAAGGGCGGCGGCCGTGTCAACGATCATTTCGGCCATGCGAAGGAATTCCAGATTTATGAAGCCTCGCCGCGCGGGATCACCTTCGTCGGGCATCGCAAGGTCGAGCAGTATTGCCTCGGCGGCTGGGGCGAAAAAGGCACCCTCGCAGCAATCATCGCTGCTCTGGGGGGCATAGACATCGTGCTGTGCGCCAAGATCGGAGATTGTCCAAAGGATCAACTCGCGGAAGCTGGAATCCGAGCGAGCGACGCTTACGGGCATGACTACATCGAGACGGCAATCAGCGCGCTTTACGCCGCCGAGCTTAGCGTCCAACCGCTGGCGGCGACGGCCTGAGCCGTCTCATTCCCAACCGAACCAGGAGTTACAATGAGTTTTAAGATCATCGCATCCCAATGCACTCAATGCGGCGCTTGCGAGTTCGAATGTCCCTCAGGCGCGATCGAATTCAAGGGCGAGAGCTACGTGATCGAGCGGGACAAGTGCACCGAATGCGAGGGGGCCTTCGATACGCAGCAATGCGCCTCGGTGTGCCCTATGCCGAAGACCTGCGTTCCTGCTTGATATCCGGTGGCCTGAAACGCCTTTATCAACAAACTGACACCTCAAGAAGGAAGGAACGGCCATGGGGCTCGGACGCGAACAGGGGGTCGAAATCCACCAACCTCCACGATTTGAGCCGGGTGAGCGGGTCCGTGCCACGCGCCACATAAAGAATGACGGCACCTTTCCTGGCAGGCAGATCGGCGAAAACCTCGTGCGGAAGGGCGACGAGGGCTATGTGCGCGATGTTGGCACCTTTCTCCAGCAGTTCTTCATCTACGCGGTCGAGTGGATCGATCGTGGCACGGTGGTCGGCATGCGAGCGCGTGAACTGATGAGCCTCGACAAGGTCGAGGCTCCGAGCAGGACCGACAGCACTGTGAATGAAGGAACGGCCAGATGAAAGTAATGATCCGCAGGACCGGCGCTGGCTTGTCGGCGTATATCCCCAAGAAGGATCTCGAAGAGCCGATCGTCAAACTCGAGAAGGAAGCGTTGTGGGGCGGGGCCGTGACGCTCAAAAACGGCTGGCGATTCGTTTTACCCGACCTTCCACGCGATACGCCTTTGCCGATCACCGTCGAGGCAAGGAAGATCTCCGACGAGGACTAATGCCGCGGATTGATAGAGAGCGCGACCAGAGGAAGCGAGCATGAACACGATCCCACCCTCGAGGCACCTCGTCATTGTCCGGGACAGCTTTGCCGAAAAGCTGCTTGAGCTTGCGAAGCAAGCGCTAGCCGCCGATCAGGTGATCCCGTATCTCGGTCCGGGCCTTCTCCGGCTGAGCTCCGCGGAGCCGACTGTACCGTTTACCTCGGAAGCCGTCGCCGCGGCGCTCAACACGAGGATGCCAGCACCTTCCAAGATCCGCACCAATATGTGGTCGGTCGCGCAGTTTATTGAACAGCGCCGGCACCGCCGCACACTTCAAACATGGATGGCCGAGATCTTCGCAGCGCCGGCGGCGCCGACTGTCCTCCACGCCTGGCTCGCAACGCTGCCGCTCTCCCTCATCATCGACAGCTGGTACGACGGCGCCATGCGGGCGGCCCTCGCAGATGCCGGCCGAACGGACGTCGTCGAGATACAAGGCGTAACTCGGGCGAACGAATTCGGTGACATTTGGACGAAAACGTATGATTTGTCCGGCAACGAACTCGAATCCGGATCGGTGGCAAAGACGGTCCTCTATACACCTCACGGCAGCATTAGGCCGGCGGCAAATTTCCTAGTGGCGGATTCCGACTATGTCGAAGTCCTTACCGAAATCGATATTCAGACCCCGATCCCAGACGCGGTGAAGGAACGGCGCAACGATCGGGGTCTTTTCTTTTTCGGCTGCCGCTTCAATGATCAGATGCTGCGCACCTATGCCAGGCAGATCTTGAAGCGCTCCATAGGCCCACATTGCACGGTAATGGATGCGCAAACGCTGACCAGAAACGAAGCCCGTTTTCTGGCGGCAAGCGGAATCACGGTGATCGATATGTCAGCAAGCGAAGCGGTGGCTCGGCTTGTCGGAGCGCGCACTGCAGCAGATGGCCAGGATCAACTTCGCGGACGCCTTTGATATGGAAAGCCGTCCGGCTTGCCGTCAAGGGGGCAAAATTCAGTCGGGAACACACCCGTGAGCAATGCCATTGGCACAGCAACGAACGCTCTGAATTCGGCCACCCATGCGGAGGCGACCCGCCGGGGGCGAGGCTTGAATACGCTGCTGCGCATTACGCGTATGAACTTGCGGCACCCTCGGCAGGTCACCTTCGCTTTCGGTTCCACGATCGGAGCAGTAATCCTCCAGTTGCTCATTCCCCAGCTTCTCGGGCGGGCTGTCGACCAGACCCAGATAGCGATCGGGGACGGTGTCACGGGGACCACGGCAGAACAAGCGCTCTGGACCCCGGCTCTGCTGCTGCTCGGTGTCAGCGCGCTACGCGGCCTCTTCACGATGGCGCAGAACTATTTTGCCGAAGCCGTCGGGCATCAAGTCGCGTACGAACTGCGGCTCGCTTGTTACGACAAGATCCAGCGTCTCAGCTTTTCCTATCACGATCGCGTGCATTCAGGTGATCTGATCATGCTCGGCATTCTCGATCTTGACGGCGTGCGGACGTATTTTTCCAACGCACTGGTTCGCGTGCTCTTGCTCAGCATGCTGATCGGGATCGGCGCCTACACTATGATCTCAACCGACCCGGTGCTCGGCCTGGTCGCGCTGAGCTTCGTACCTTTCGTCGCCTGGCGCTCGTCGGTCACACACCTTAGGCTGCGCGCCACCTGGCTAGACCTGCAGGAGCGGCTTTCGGTCCTGAGCCGCGTGATGGAGGAAAATCTCGCAGGCATCCGGGTCGTCCGCGCCTTTTCGGCACAGGCTTATGAGATGCTGAAGTTCGACCGCGCCTCGAAGAACGCGCTCGACCGCGCACACCACCAGGTTGACGTCTCCGTGCCCAACACATCGGCAATGACCCTCTCCTTTTTTTTCGCCATGGGGTTGGTGCTCTGGATCGGTTGCAACAAGCTCATCGCCGGCGATATCACGGTCGGGACGCTGGCGACGTTCCTGACCTTCATGACGATCCTGCAAATGCCCGTCCGCCAGATCGGTCTGATGGTCAATGCCTTCGCCCGCGCTTCGACTTGCGGTTCGCGTCTCTTCGCTCTCCTCGACCAGGATATCACGATCAGGGATGCTCCCGGCGCCAGACCGCTCGAGATCAGTGAAGGCATTCTGCGGTTCGACAATGTCTCGTTTGCATATCCCGGTACCGAAAACCGCGCCATTTTGAAGAATATCAGCTTTGAAGCCCGCAGGGGCGAGACGATCGCGATCGTCGGTCCGCCGGGTTCCGGCAAATCGACAATGGCTCATCTGATTGCCCGCTTTTACGACGTGAGCGGGGGCGCCATCACGCTTGACGGGCATGACATCCGCGGGGTCACCCTCGCGACGCTTCGCAAGATGGTCGCCGTCGCACAGCAGGATGCATTCCTTTTCACCACGACGATCGAGAACAACATCGCTTACGGCGATCCCTGGGCGAGGGAACAGCGGATCGAGCGCGCCAGCGAATCCGCCCAGCTGCACAGCTACATCCTTAGCCTGCCATCAGGCTACGAGACGGTCGTCGGCGAACGCGGCGCCTCTCTCTCGGGCGGCCAGCGCCAGCGTCTCACGATAGCTCGCACGATGATGCTGCGCCCATCAATCGTCGTTTTCGACGACTCAACGGCCGCGATCGATGGGGCCACCGAGCAGCGCATCCGCGCGGCGATACGACGTTTCGCCAAGGATAGGGTTACGATCATCATCGCCCACCGGCTGAGTTTGCTCACGCACGCCGACCAGATCCTTTTTGTCGACAACGGCGAGATCGTCGAGCGCGGTACCCATCAAGAGCTCTTGGTCAAGCGAGGACGCTATAGCGCCTTGCACGATTTCCAGTTGCGCGCCAGTGATGACATCGCGATCGCGAATGGAGGCGTGACCTGATGGCCAAGGGGCATGTCAGCGAACCCGAAACCGAAACCAATGACGGCAGGCGCCCCCCGCGCGCGGTCGTCGGCTCCCATCGCATCGAGGAGGAGATGTTCGGCCGGGCTTTCGACAACAACATCGTTCGGCGCATCTGGGCCTTCGTCCGCCCCTACCGCGCTATGGTAATCATCTCCGTCGCCGCATTGATGATCTTCACCGGTACGCAGCTTCTCATGCCGCTTATCATCCGTTACGCGATCGACCACGCCATGACTTCGGCTGGCGCTGATCGCTCCGCCCTGCTTGCGGCCGCCGAGGCGTTCGGCCTCACCATTGTGGTTAATTTCGGCGCCGCCTACACACAGGAAACCGCGGTGGGGAAAATGACCGAGAACGTCCTCTTCGATATCCGCCGCGCCATGTTTGGTCATCTGCAGAAGGTTTCGCTCTCCTTCATGGACAAGACCGAGGTCGGACGCCTGATGTCCCGCCTTCAAGGCGACGTCTACGCCATCCACGAATTCCTCGAAACCTCAATCTATTCCGTAGCCGATTTTGCGCTTCTCTTCGGCATTGTTTTCGTGATGTTGTACCTCGACTTCCGCCTCGGCCTCCTGACGCTCTCTGTCCTGCCGGCCTTGTTGATCATCCGGATCGTCTGGTTGCCGCGTGCCCGCCATGCCTTCATGGCCGCACATGAGACCAATTCGGTCGTCAATGGCGCGCTAGCCGAAGCCATTCACGGCGTGCGTACCATACAGTCCATGCACCGTCAGCAGGTAAATTTCATGCTCTATGACGATAAGGCACATGCCAACCTCAGGGCTCACCTGATCGCTGCCAGGTGTGCACAGGTCATGGTCCCGATCGTCGATGGCCTCACCGGCCTGGCCATGGCCGTCATGATCGCGGTCGGCGGCTCCATGGTCATGAATGGTAGAATCGATGTGGGCGTATTGGTCGCCTACCTGTTCTACATCCAGCGCTTTTTTGACCCAATTCGCTCACTTACCCTGCAATATTCGGTCATGCAGCGTGCCATGGCCTCCGGCAAGCGCCTGACCGATGTGCTCGACGTCAAGATCGAGGTACAGGACAAACCGGGTGCCAGGGTGCTTTCGCCGGAAATGGGCGGCTCGGTCGAATTCAGGAACGTCACCTTCGGCTACGAACCCAACCATCCGGTGCTGAAAAATGTCTCCTTCCGGGTCGATCCCGGCGAGACGGTCGCCTTGGTCGGGCCAACCGGTTCTGGCAAATCGAGTGCGATGGCCCTCGTCCGCCGCCTCTATGATGTTCAGCAGGGCCAGGTGCTGGTCGGCGGACATGATGTGCGCGATCTCACCCAAGAATCGCTCGGCGGCCAAATCGCCATGGTGCTGCAGGAGCCGTTCTTATTCACGGGGACGGTCTTCGATAACATTCGTTACCATAAGACCGACGCCACGCGCGACAAGGTCATCGAGGCCGCCAAGGCGGTCTGCGCCCACGACTTCATCATGAGCCTTGCCAACGGCTATGAAGCCGAAATCGGAGAACGCGGTGGCAACCTTTCTCTCGGCCAGCGCCAGCTCATCAGTTTCGCCCGCGCTCTCGTTGCCGACGCCAAGATCCTGGTTCTTGATGAGGCCACCGCCAACATCGACAGCTACACGGAAATCCTGATCCAGAAGGCTCTGAGAAAACTTCTTGAAGACCGCACTGGCCTCGTCATCGCCCACCGCCTTGCAACAATCCGTGGTGCCGACCGCATCATTGTACTTCAGAATGGCCAGGTCATTGAGACCGGCAACCACGACCAACTGATGGCCATGGGTGGGTTCTATTCCAAACTCTACAATCTTAACTACGCATCCTTCGACGACATTCCCGAAGAAAAACTCGATACCACCGCACTAGGGGGGTCCCGGACCTGATGTAAAGTCGGCCGCTGTCGGCCTCAACCGTTCCATCTGGTTGAGGCCGACGAGATCGTTGGACCTGGCGTGCTCGTCGGCGATAGTGTCGGCGGCCGCGCTACATGATCGGGCTCGGCGGCCAGGCTGCGTCGCATCTATCTCGCAGATTCGCGATGGCGTCTCCGGGCTGATCAGTCTCGACAGCAGTCCATCCCGAAGCTGGACCATGCGCGATGTGTCCCCGCGGGTCACTTCAATATTCCCCCGGTTAAGGTCAGTCAAACTCCTCCACCCGCAAGGCAGGACAGATGTGGATTTGTTAGTTTGACTTTGTTTCCCGGGCAAAGGCTTCAGCGGCTTCTTTGAGGCGATAGCAGTCATGAAAACAGCGCGTATCCAGGTCCGCAGCGATGCCGATGCCGTTCTGGTAGAGTCCATCGAGCGCGCAAAGAAGGCCATGCGAACGGGTATCCCTTCGGAACCTTCACATTCAGTTCGCCCTCGCAGCTGTTCACGGTGATCAGCCCCAAGCGGTGGGAGCTGATCGAGCACCTGAAGCGCGTGCATGACGATCTGTCCGGGCTGATCGATTGGGGCATCATCGAGCGCACCGACGACGGAAAGGTTTACGTGCAGATTCCGACATATCCGGCCGGGCATTCTAGCTTGAAGCCGGCCGCCGTTCCGACGTGAAGCTGGCCACCATTCCGATTAATATCCGGCCACTTTGAAGCCTGAGAAGGAGCACCTGGGTCAGCAACTTTGGCATGACGGTCCTTTGGAACAAGAGACGCGTAATGCCGGCAAAGAGAAGGCTGACCATGAGACATTTACGACAGATGCTGCGGCTTGCGGGTGACGGAACGAGCGCCCGAGAGATCGCCCAGAGGCTGGGCACAGCGCGCAGCACCGTGCAGGATAATAATCTGAAGCGTGCAGCTCCGGCGGGGTTGAACTGGCCGCTGCCGGGCGAGCTGACCGACGACGCGCTTGAGCGCCGGCTGTTCGCCAGGGCGGGCTCAAGCAGGGCCTGCGGCGGCTTCCGGAGCCGAATGGGCGGGGCTGGCGCTGGAACTGAAGAGCCGGGGCACGCTAATGCTCGCCGTATCGCGCCGTCCATCCCGGCGGCTATGGCTGCAGTCGTTATGTTGCGGCCAGATTTATGTTGCGGCTGCAGGGGTGAGCCAAGGCTCTCGGTGATTTCCTCGGCCCAAGCCGCCACATAAAGAAGAACGGCGATGGCAATTGCACTACAATGCTTTCAGGAATGCCATCAATGACGGCAGGGAATCGTTGACGTGGGGGCTTTTTCAGGCTGCTGATATCAACCTTGGCCAACGCCTTGGCCTTCATTTGCAGATCCACCTCGGCTTAGATGTGCGTGGTGTCCAACGACACATGGCCCAGCCAAACGCGGATCGTGTTGATATCGACACCTACACGCAGGAGGTGGACGGCTGTCGTGTGCCGAATCGTATGGGGGCTGACGCGCTTCTTGGTCAGGGTCGGAACGGCTTTGCTTGCCATGGCAGCATATTGCGTCACGACGCGGTGTATTCCGAACCGCGTCAGAGGCTCCTTCATCCGCCCAAGAAAGACTGCATCGCTTTTATCCCGATCGATCACCAGGCGGGCCAGCGATGTTGCCGTCGCTGGCCACAATGGGCAGATCCGGATCTTGTTCCCCTTGCCATGAAGACGCACTGAAGGAAACGCGCCCAGTTGAAGATTGCCGACCGTCAATTTTGCTACCTCATCCGCGCGAGCACCGCTGTTGTACAGGAATAGCAGCAGAGCATGGTCGCGCGCCCCCAGAGTCGTACGCCTGTCGGGTTGACCGAGAAGCGCATCCATCTCGGCCTCTTCGAGATATCCGATCGCGGCCTTTGCGGTCTTCTTGAATGGGATTGCCCTTATCTCGGAACACCAGGCCAGGTGGACCGGCGACCGCGTGCCGATGAAGCGAGCCAGTGAATGAATGGTCACAAGCCGTTGGTTGCGGGTTGCATCGCTGCATCGGCGATCACGTTCCAGATGGTCCAGGAACTTACGGGCGACTTCCGGCGTCAGCTCTTCGACGGTCATGCAATCGATGGCACAGCCTTCCTGTTTGCTAGCGAACGGCAGCAACAGAGCCAGCGTGTCGCGGTAGCTGGCTTGGGTGTTGCGGGAAAGATTGCGCTCGGCGACAAGATGTTCCAGTAGAAACCGACGAATCCACGGACCAAGGAGGTTTTTATCCGTCATGGTTGGCCTCCATCGCGTACGGTGCAAAGCGCTCGCTGGCCGCCTCGAGGAGATCCGGCGTCATCTGCAAATAGCGCTGGGTTGAATGTTTCATAATGAGTCCTGTCCGGTTGATGGAGCGGTAATTAAGGCACGGCGGGCGGGAACGGCGTTCGGACCCGGGCGGCCTTTGATAATCGTGAGGCCGGAAGGAGTATCCCGCAGACCACGGTTGAGATTGTCGCTGCAGACTTTGGTGATGAGCCCTGGCGCCCCCATTGATGCACCGTGGTCTCGGCGATCGCGAAGTGTTCGGCCACTTCCTGGGTGATGAGCAGACCACAATCCCGCAGGCGCTGGCGACGGCCGGGCAGGTTGTAGGCCCCACGGATGAAGGCGATCTTCTTGAGTTGAACGGCTTGCCTTCCCAGCTTCGCAGACCGCGTTCATTGAAGATATCGGCGATCTCGCGATCGCAATGACGGTCGAGCAAGCGGTCTACATCGGCGACGAGCTCAGGCTTGAACTTGCGGATCTGGGCGATCGGCAAGGGCCGGTCCAGCGTCAAGGTGCGGGTCGCCCCGCCGGATAGTCGCACGTTTGCGATAATCCTCTCGGCCTTGACCAGGGTGACGTCGGCCACCAGCAGACGCGGGATGCGCTTGCGCTCACTCATGTCGATGCGGGGATCGCTCCAGATCCGCGGGAGTTGCTCGGCAAGATCGCGGACGCGTTGCTGCGTCTCGGCATCGAGGGCAGCGGCTTGCTCGGGCGCGCGTTGTTCATAGTCTTCGACGACGTCGGTGTGGGGCCGCAGCTTCTCGTTCCACTCGGCCTCGATAGTGTCGGCAACGAGGCGATTGGCGGGATCGACCTTCATGTAGCGGCGCCGGGCGAGCTCGGCGTCATGACGCGTCCGCTCCAGGGTGACGTCAAGGGTCATCGGCGTCATCAGCTCGACAAGCAATGCACCCACCGCGGGGTCGACGACTTTGCCGGGCACGGACTGGCATACCTTGCCGCCACGACGGGTGGCGGTCTCCTGGCAGATATAGGTCGGGACGGGTTTGCCGTGCTCTTGGCTATAATGAACTCCCATGCGCTCGCCGCACAGGGCCGCAGAGAACGCGGCCCTGGAGCAAGGCGCTGCCTTCGCGCACCGGTCCGGCGCGGCGCTGCATTCCATAGGCTTGTGCATTGGTGGTGAGACGCTCCTAGTTGGCCCTAAAGCACTCCCAGGCGATATAACCTGGATGCATGTCGGGGATGACGAACCGAGCCATATCCACCTTGATCTGCGAAACGCCACCGCCCGGCCCGGGGCCGTCCACGCGTTCGACCGTAGACGAAGGCGCCGGCATATCTCGGATTATGCAGGACCTGAAGGATGCGGGTGTGCCGTGGCGGCGCCCTCGATCATGACGCGCACCCCTCAATTGGTTCAGCATGCAGACCTTTTCAAATGCACGCGATGGAGCGGCTCGGGCTTCCCCAAACCACCAACGCTTGATTTGTCGATTTCGCTTAAAAGTCCTTTCACAGACGCTTGATCTCGATGCCATATTTCCTCAGCACGTACCCAATCTGGCGCGGCGTCAGCCCGAGCAGGCGCGCCGCCTTTGCCTGGACCCAGCCACATTTTTCCATAGCCGCAATGACACGATCGGCATCAGTCACCCTCGCGCCATTTAAGTAGGCTGGGCCGGCAGGCGCTAACGGCGCAAGCTCGCCTATGGGAGGCGGGACCCCAAGGGCGGCCGAACCGGTGGCGTCGGACGGCGGCGTGCTCGACTTCACTGGCACCGGGACGATCGGCTCAGCTTGCAGCGAGGCCTTCCACAGCGCCGCGGCAAAGCACTGACCGTCGCAGCAGGCAAGGTCCTTTCTGAAGATAGATGGGCCCGCCGCCAAGACCGCTGCCCGGTGCACGCAATTTTGGAGCTCACGGATGTTGCCGGGAAATTCACAGTTCTTCAGTACCTCAATCGCACTCGGATCGAAGGTCAGCGTACGGCCGTTCTCATCACTAAAATTCTTGAGAAACTCAGCCGCGAGGAGCGGAATATCACTGCGCCTTTCCCGTAACGCCGGCACCTGCAGGTGAACCACGTTGATGCGATAGTAGAGGTCGCGGCGGAACTCGTTCCTTGCAACCGCCTCTTCCAGGTTCTTGTTCGTGGCGGCAATCACGCGAACATCGACCTTAACGGTCTGGTTGCTGCCGACGCGCTCAAACTCCTCCTCCTGGAGAACGCGCAGGAGCTTTGCCTGAAACGACCCCGAGATCTCGCCGATTTCGTCGAGGAACAACGTTCCCTTGTCAGCGAGCTCAAACCGTCCCTTGCGCGAATTGAACGCGCTGGTGAAGGCACCCTTTTCATGGCCGAACAATTCGGATTCCAGGACTGTTTCAGGCAATGCCGCGCAATTAAGTTTGACGAAGGGTCGCTTGGCGCGCGGCGACAACTCGTGAAGGGCCCTGGCAACCAATTCCTTCCCGGTACCGGATTCGCCTCGTATCAGAACCGTGCTCTTTGCCTTGGCAACCACCGCTATCTTCTCAAGCAGCGCGTTTAGCGCTGGACTGTCGCCAATCATCCCCTTGACGTAAACCTTCTTACGCTCCCGCGCAGGCTGCTTTTGCAACCGTTCCCCCTCCGCCATCGGTCGCGCGCGGTCGCCGGGGGACAAACGATGCAACTTAATGGTCTGTCCCACCAGGGTGGCGACAACGGTGAGCAGCTGGACATCACAATCGGGCGGATACCTTGGCCCATTGTCCAGGGCGCGGTCGATGGTCAGGGTGCCCACGACGTTCGCATCCACGCGAATGGGAACGCCGATGAACGACACTGCTACGGTGTCTGAGGCCCCGAGCATTTCAATATCGGCGGCACTGAAGGCCAAATGCAGCGCTATGTTCTCGGCGACGAGCGGCGTATCGGTCGTCATAATCTGATCGATTGCCTTGCGCGGCAGGCGCCTGCGGTAGCGCTCATCGCTGCTCTCGTCCCACTCGGTGCTTACGGCAATGTCCAGTACGCCGTCACCGTTGAACGAAGAGATGATGCCGTGTTGCATCCGCACAAACGAGCGCAGCAGCTTGAGAGTTTTGGCCAAAGCCACTTCGAGTCGGGAGGGAGCGGCGAGTACTTTCGATATTTCGGAGATCCCGGTAAACGCGCTTTCGTACGGCTGCACACCAGGGATCACGTCGTTCTTCTCGGGCTTTGCGTTAGCCCCTTGCGCGTCCTTGTCGCACGACGGCGTCTTCCTGGCCCTTTGTTCGGGTTTGCCGATGTTGTGATGCATGTCGTCCTCGATCTCGCGCTTTGAAAACAATGCCCGTTGCAGGGTGCAGCTGCGACGTTTCGGACAAGCGCGAAAATGGCCCTGACATGAAGTTGGGGCGCCACCATCCGATTGCCCGCCAAGCGGGGCATTGCCTGACGCATGTCTTGGTTTTCCTCTTAAGGCGGGGCCGCCATCTCGGCTTCTGTCAGGCGCAACCGCACGTTGACGAAGTGACCGGATCGAGGGAGGATAGTCAATCGAGCTATCCTTTCATTTGTGAAAGGATACTCGGCGCTCTGATAGAATTCTATCAGGTCAATACATTTCTCTTGTCGGTCTCAAAATCTTGCTGCTTATGCAGTTCCGGCACGTCAAGCCGCCGGCGCAACGCTGAGGAGTCTCTCCCCAGATAAAATACGATATTCTTGGCAGTTGCCCATTTTGCGCCATAACGGCATCCGCTCCAGGACTCGAAAAAGGGGCGTACGCACTCGGAACGAAGGCCCGGGTCTCGCTGGAGTGGCTCTGGTTAAAGGAAGGCCTTGGCCTGGCGCCTGACAGGCCACGGCAGAGACGACCGTGGTGGAGATGATTGGCTTCCTGAGGAAACTCGGCGCTAGACGACCTCGCGGGCGCACTTGCCGCTAGCATCGGTTTCATCCGACATGGGCTATGACCCGGGAGTCGGTGGGAGACGCTCAGTAGACCCAGGAACTCTGCGACCTCCCGTGATCTCACGTTGGAGTAGCCATCCGGGACGCCTGCTGCACCATCATCTCCCGCATCCAGATGCTTGCCGGATCACTGTTGTGAAAGGCGGGCCATTGGACGGTCTCGGTGAATGTGGGAAGCGGCAGCGGGAGTTCAATGATCTTCAGGGGGAACGTTTTTTCGAAATGCTTAACCAGCCGTAACGGCATGGTCGCTACACGATCTGTGCCTGACACCATGGGCGGAATCATGCTGAAGCCCTGCACGGCGACCTCGACACGTCTCTTAAGACCATGCTCAAGGAAAAACCATTCGTCGATAGAGGGCCTCAGCGCGCGCCCGAACCTGACCGCAACGTGCCTCATCGACAAATATCTCTCGAGTGTAACCTGCCGTGGTAGCTGTTTGTTCGTAGGGCAGCCCACGCACACGAGCCTCTCGTCGAACAACGCCACTCTTGAATGCGCGCTCGACGTGTACAAATCCGGAAGAATTACAAAATCGATGTCACTGCGCCGGAGAAGCTCATCCGGCTCGTCGTCGACATGCAGCAATTCGAAGCTGACGGAGGGTGCTTCCCGGGCAACACGCTCCACGACCTTCCCAAAAAATACTAGTGTGATGAAATCGGAAAGAATGATCCTGAAGCGCCGATCGGATTGAGCTGGGATAAACGGGTCCTGGGAAATAATCGAGCGCTGGATTTGCAGGAGTGCGTCACGGACTGCGGGGGCGAGCGCTTGCGCACGCGGTGTCAAAATACGTACGCGGCCGCTCAGGATAAATAGGTCATCATGGAAATAATCGCGCAGCCGGGCGACGGCCGCACTCATCGCCGGCTGACTTAGGTTGATGCGGCGTGCCGCCTCCGTGAGCTTGCGTTCGGTCAGCAGCGCGTCAAGCACCACGAGCAGATTCAGATCAAGACCCTTGAAACGCATGTCTTAAGCCATCCAAAGCGTGTATGCGCTTCATCTAAACAAACGATTGTACCGATTTTGCAGAACCTTGCATAGGGTATCCAAGGATGGAAGCCCTAAACCTTCTGATGTGGGCGGAACATCAAGCGCGTCGCATGTCCATTGCGACCAGATTTGTCGGTGATCTGCGCAAGCTACGTCGCGGCGGCTCGGCGCGACAAGCTAATTGCGTGGGCGCTTAGCTCGAGAAACCGTAACCAAGATGAGGCTTCCATGCGCTCACAGCTACGATGGAGGTTGTGCTGGGAAAATGAGTTGCAACTGGCCGACCACATCGAACTCGCCGACTTCTTCCGAAAGACTTATGGACCGACTGGGGCCTTCAATGCGAAGCCATTTGCAGGCAATCGGAGTTGGGCCGGAGCAAGACCCGAGTTGCGTGCAATCGGCTATGACTCGGGCGGTGTAGCGGCTCATATGGGCTTACTACGCCGCTTCATTAAGGTTGGCGAAGTCGATCAACTGGTGGGCGAACTCGGATTGTACGGGGTGCGTCCGGATCTTGAAGGACTCGGAATCAGCCTTTCGTTCCGAGTCGTCTATCCAGTGCTGCAGGAGCTTGGCGTTCCATTCGCTTTCGGCACGGTTCGGCACGCGCTGCGAAACCATATTGTAAGATTCTTCAGAGACGACTTGGCGACCATTGTGTCGGGCGTTCGCGTACGGTCGACCCAAGCAGAGGTATATCCCGACCTCCCGCCGACGCGCCTTGAGGACGTGCTCGTTGTGGTCTTACCGGTTACGCGGCCGATGAGCGATTGGCCGACGGGTGCAATAATTGACAGGAACGGGCCAGAGCTATGAACCCCAACTATCTGTCCGAAGTGCCGTTTGAGTTCGCCGACCGCGTTAGCGATCGCAGCGTTTATTTGACGTTTGATGACGGTGCTAACCTACTTTTCACACCGCAGATCCTCGACGTGCTGGCGCAACATCGGGTGCCGGCGACTTTCTTCGTCATCGGTGCCTACGCCGCAGAGCAGCCGGAACTGATCCAACGAATGATCGCAGAGGGGCATGAGGTAGGCAATCACACGATGACCCATACGGATCTGTCCCGATGCGGATTCGAGGAAGTACAACGTGAGATATTTGACGCGAACCTGGCCATCATGATGGCGTGCCCGCAGGCCTCGGTGCGCTACTTTCGCGCGCCATACGGGGCCTGGAGCCAAGAGGTGATCACTGCCTCGGAGATCGCTGGGCTGACCCCCCTTCATTGGTCGGTTGACCCACGAGACTGGTCTCGCCCCGGCGTCGATGCAATCGTCGATGCAGTGCTCACCTCAGTCCGTCCTGGCGCAATAGTGCTCTTGCACGACGGGTGCCCTCCCGACGAGCTGACTCTTGGCGCTTACGCCTATCTGCGTGACCAGACCACAACGGCGCTGTCCCGTTTGATTCCGGCGTTACACGACCGCGGATATGAAATTCGCTCCCTTCCACAACATCACTGATCAATGAGATCCTATGGACCTGCTAGCTCCAGTCAGTACCTTCGTCGTGTCTTTTTATGCGCTGTTCTCGGCCGCATATGAAGGCTTGCAGGCGGTTTATGCCCTGCGGACAAACGGTTCGTCAGCATCGGACGAACTGGTCGGCCCCGACCCTTGGCCGAGCGTAGATGTCATCGTACCCTGCTACAACGAGGACCCGCGCACGCTCTCGGCATGCCTAGCTTCCATCGCAAGCCAACAATACGCCGGAAAACTGCAAGTTTATGTGGTTGATGATGGTTCTACAAATTGCGACGCCGTCGTACCTGTACACGATACCTATGCGCGCGACCCGAGATTCAACTTCATTCTTCTTCCCAAAAATGTCGGAAAGCGCAAGGCCCAGATTGCGGCGATACGCCGCTCATCAGGAGACTTGGTGCTCAACATCGACTCGGACACGACAATCGCATCCGACGTCATCACCAAGCTTGCACGAAAGATGCGAAATCCAGTGATCGGGGCGGCCATGGGGCAGTTGACGGCCAGCAACCGGATGGACACTTGGTTGACCCGATTGATCGATATGGAGTATTGGCTGGCTTGCAACACGGAACGCGCCGCACAGGCTCGCTTCGGTGCGGTTATGTGTTGCTGCGGCCCATGTGCTATGTACCGCCGCTCCGCGCTCGTTTCCCTGTTGGATCAGTACGAGACGCAACTGTTTCGAGGGAAGCCGAGCGACTTCGGTGAGGATCGTCATCTAACGATCCTCATGTTGAAAGCAGGCTTTCAAACCGAATACGTTTCGGACGCCATCGCCGCAACAGTCGTTCCGGACAGGCTGGTGCCGTATTTGCGCCAACAACTCCGCTGGGCGCGGAGCACTTTTCGAGACACGCTGCTAGGGCTGCCCCTCCTGCCCAGCCTCAATGGCTACCTCACGTTAGACGTGGTCGGACAGAATCTAGGTCCGCTATTGCTCGCCGTTTCAGTACTAACAGGGATCGCGCAGCTCTCACTCACGGGCCAAATGCCGTGGTGGACGGTCCTGGTGATCGCATCGATGACATTGATTCGCTGCAGCGTGGCAGCGTTACGTGCACGTGAATTGCGATTTTTCGGCTTTGCTCTTCACACATTCATCCAAATCTTTCTGATAATTCCGGTGAAAATCTACGCGCTGTGTACGTTGAGCAATAGTGATTGGTTGTCACGCAAAATTGGCACTGTGCAAAACAGGAGAAACAGGCAATTCATCGTGCAAATCACGATTGCTGTATCAAAGACTACAGCACGTCTCGCAATTACTGGGTCAACTGACAGGGAAGATCCTTCGCAATGCTCTGCGGGGCTGGCGACGTGTGGCGGCATTTGCCGCGACGAGTAAGACTAGAAGCTCTGACCCCAGACGAGCCGAGCTTCTCATCGAGCATGCGGAGCTCACAGGCCGAATAGCTTTTCGAAGGCTGACGTAAGCGCATGTCTAAATTTGCAATGGAACTCACCGGGGTAAAGAAGTCGTACGGCGACAAAATCGTTGTCGACGGGCTGTCGTTCACCGTTGCACCGGGAGAGTGCTTCGGCCTTCTGGGACCGAATGGCGCGGGCAAAAGCACGATCGCGCGTATGGTCCTCGGCATGATATCGCCAGACGCGGGCAAGATCACGGTTCTTGGTGAACCTGTGCCGTCACGCGCTCGCTGGGCCCGCATGCGCGTCGGCGTGGTCCCTCAATTCGACAACCTTGATCTCGAGTTTACAGCGCGCGAGAACCTGCTGGTCTTCGGACGCTATTTTGGCAAGAGCGCTCGCGAGCTTGAAGCGGTGATCCCATCGCTCCTCGAGTTTGCCCGCCTTGAGAGCAAGGCGAATGCACGTGTGGCCGAGCTATCCGGCGGTATGAAGCGGCGCCTAACGCTGGCACGTGCGTTGATCAACGACCCGCAGCTGCTCGTATTGGATGAGCCGACCACCGGCTTGGACCCGCACGCGCGCCACCTGATCTGGGAGCGCCTGCGTATCCTGCTGGCGCGCGGCAAGACGATTATTTTAACGACCCACTTCATGGAGGAGGCTGAGCGGCTTTGCGATCGGTTGTGCGTACTCGAGCATGGACGCAATATCGCCGAGGGCAGCCCTCACGCCCTGATCGATAAGCATATCGGGTGCCATGTGATCGAGATCTTCGGTGGCAATCCGCGGGAGTTGAGTTCGCTGATCAGGCCTTACGTTCAGCACATCGAGATGAGCGGCGAAACACTCTATTGCTATGCGCCCGATCCGGAACAGGTGCGGGTGCAGCTACGCGAGCGCGCTGGTCTGCGGCTTCTGCAGCGTCCCCCTAATCTGGAGGACGTTTTCTTGCGGCTGACCGGGCGCGAGATGGAGAAGTGAATGATGGACGAAGGTTTTGCGGCGGCTCTACCCGCCAACGCGTGGAATTGGCTTGCCGTGTGGCGCCGCAATTATCTGGCATGGAAGAAGGTGGCATTTGCGTCAATTCTCGGCAACCTAGCCGATCCGATGATCTACTTTTTCGGACTAGGCTCTGGCCTCGGAATAATGGTCGGTCGCGTTGAAGGTACCTCGTACAGTGCTTTCCTGGCAGCCGGGATGATCGCGGCAAGCGCGATGACCGCTTCGACCTTCGAAACAATTTACGCGGCTTTCGCTCGCATGCGCGACCGGCGCATTTGGGAAGCGATCTTGTACACCCAGCTCACCCTCGGCGACATCATTCTCGGTGAGTTGGCGTGGGCAGCCACCAGGGCCTTCCTGGCCGGTACGGCAATTACAATTATTGCCGCCATGCTGGGCTATGCGGCTTGGCCGTCCGTGCTCTATACGCTGCCGGTCATCGCCCTCACTGGCCTAACCTTTGCGAGTTTGGCGATGGTCGTCACCGCCCTTGCGCCGAGCTACGACTATTTCGTGTTTTACCAGACGCTCGTGATCACGCCCATGCTGTTCCTGTCCGGCGCTGTCTTCCCAATCAACCAACTGCCTGGCGCCTTTCAGCAGGTAACACGCTTCTTGCCGCTGGCACATTCGATCGACCTCATTCGTCCGGCAATGCTCGGTCGCCCGGTTGTTGATGTCGGCGTGCATATCGGCGCTCTTTGCATTTACGCAGTAGTAGCATTCTTCTTGTCGTCTGCATTGCTTCGCCGACGTCTGCTGCGTTGATACTGCTTGCGACTTAAAGAAGGAGACACGGGTGCAGCATCGCTACAGCCTGGAGGTAAGCGTGCTCGGATTGGAAGAAGTGGCGCGAGCGGATATCGAAGGCCGAGGCGCCGGCGCAACTGACGCACAACACCACCAGCGAAGATGTCACCTGTTATAGAAGGTCCGGATGGAATCGGAGCAGGTGCTGAGCGCTACGGAGCAAAGCCACCCCCCAGTTTGAAGAGCCGGCGGTGCCAGGATTCTTTGCTGGATCCTTCGCAAATGTTAATCGGAAACGCACTCAATGACCCATCTCCGCACTTCTCCTGAGCCATTTGCAATCCTGGCGATGCCAAGGAGTGGCACGCACTACCTGGAAGAATTGCTAAACGAGCATCCGAATGTGTTAAGCAACGGTGAGTTGCTCAATACATATGATACGAATTGGCCCGATAAGGATCGCCTGCTACGCAGCGATCGCGAACTCCTGGAGCAGGCCTTCTTGCACTACCCGACGAGAAGCGACAAGAAGGTGACGCATGTTGGCTGCAAGATCAACGAACCTCAGTTTTACGAGCGTCCGGGCTTTTTTGGACAACTGGCCCGTTGGGAGGGCCTCAAGGTCATCCTTTTAATTCGCAGAAACACATTGGAATCGCTGAGATCGCTAGTGCAGGCAAGACAAACTCGCCAGTGGCTTAAGTTCAGTTCGGACAAGAATACCGCTCCACCGTCACCCGTGACATTGTCACTCGCCGCCTGTGAGGCCTACTTCAAAGCTGCCGATGATTTCCACGCTCGGGTCGTGAGCGCCTTCGGGTTAACTAACATGCTCGGAATCGAGTATGAGTGGCTTCTTCGCGATCCCGGCGCTTGCGTGGCAACTGTCTTGGATTTCCTTGGCGTTCCAGCGCTTCAGCTCCCTGGTAGCGGCGTCCTTGAGCGCCAAGAAACGCGCCCGTTGCACGAAACGGTATGGAATTTTGATGAGTTGCGGGCACACTTCGCACATGGTCCTTATGCGAAATTCTTTGAGCTCGGTGCCGCCTGACTGGCTCCTCGCAGCCACTGGCGCGCTTACTCCCAGCGTCACATTGCATGCTTGTTGACGTAGCATTCCTTTTGCGGGAAGAGGCGCTCCGCTCTATTGTGTCAGCGCTTCAAGGCATTTGTCGGCCCGGTCCCAGTCTGCTTGTAGTCACCTCGAGGTCCATGTCAGCGCGGTCGAAACAGTTGACCAAGACGACGCCGGCATCGATGTGACGGGTAAAGGCGTGGGCGTTCCCGATGTCGCGCATCCAGATGGATGCCGAGCGCGACGGTTTTGTCGCGAAGCAAGGCTTTCGTCCTGATCTTGACGCCGAATTCGGTCACTCCACCAGGACCGGCGTCGCCATGTTGCCCAAGGCTTTGTTGTGATTTACCGTAGCATTGCCGTTTAGCGGCGAGCGGTCATCCCTTTGGCCTCCCTCACGCTGCCTGGCTGGGCTTACGGGGCAACCCGGTCGAGAAAGACATCGAATGCGGCAGCAACAGCGCGAATCACAAAGCGATGCTCCTGCCGCACGCGGATGAAACCCTTTTCGATGTCCACTATCCCGTCCTCGGCCAGCATCGCCAAGCGTTCAGCTGAATCGAGAAAGCGGCTCGGATCAGATCTATGGGCGGCGCAGATTGCCGGCACATCGGCCTCGAGATCGCTCATCAGCCGCTCGATGATTGCGGCTCGCACGCGGTCTTCGTCGGTGAGGCGGTAGCCCTTTGACGTCGCCAGATGCCCAGCTGCGATGTGCCTGGTGTAGGAATCCCGTGTAACCTCGTTCTGGACGTACCCCTCGCCGACACGGCCGATAGCCGACGCGCCGAACCCGATCAGGGTTTTGCAGGTGTCGGCCGAATAGCCCAGCGAGTTACGCCGCAGGCGACCGGTTTTTTTGTGCCAGCGCGAGTTCGTCGTCCGGCAAGGCGAAATGATCGAGCCCGATCTCTCGGTAGCCTGCGGCAACCAGCGTCTCGGCTACGGCCGCAGCATGTTCGGCGCGAGCAGCGCTGTCCGGCAGCGCTGCCTCGTCGATCAGGCGCTGATTCTTTATAAGGGACGGAATGTGCGCGTAGCCGAACACCGCAAGCCGGCTGGGGCGCATGGCGATCGCCGCCGTCGCGGTTTCGATGCAGGACCGCACCGTCTGATGCGGGAGGCCCAAGATGAGGTCGAAATTGATGCGGCTTACTCCATGTCGACGCAGCATTTCGACGGCAGCGGCCGTTTGCGCCTCACTCTGGACCCGGTTGATCTCTTTTTGAACAATGGGGTCGAAGGTCTGCACGCCGAGGCTCGCCCGGTTCACGCCGGCTGCTCCTAAGGCTTCGGCCATCTCGGCCGTGAACGTTCGTGGGTCGATCTCGACGGGTTTACCGTCCTATGCCGATAACTGTCATTCTTACCGCTGCGGCTCTCCTGTGTCTTTGCGCTAAGTCAAATCCGTTCCGCTTTCGCCGCGAAACCGGCGTTTCGGCAACCTGCAAGCTCGCGCAACCCAGGTAGAAGCTAATACCGGGAGCGACCAATCGGACAGCGAATTCATGGTCAGCCAACTCGTGTCGTAATTTCGGATTGAATCGTCATTGCGGTGTATAGGGAAGCATCTAGCGGCAGATTCCCAAATGCCCGTTGACAAAGAAGCTAGTTGGAACCTGCCTCTTCCAACTGATCAAGCAGAGTCTTTCGCATAGACGGCCGATCCTACTACGCACAATTCACTCCCGATTGCTGCATCGAAGGTCAGCGGCAAGTTTGGCGGAGTCGCGATGGCATTAAGGTCGTGAACGAATCTAAAACTCCTGAGCCATCATTCGTAAGCAGGTGCGGCGAGCGAATACGCATCTGCTTCAGAACGCCCAATGACGACCATTCGGAGTAACAAGAAATGGCGCTTTAGCTTCGCTCGATCCAATTTCGAGAAATTGAGCACCTTGCATCATGTCAAGTTTGCAGTTGAACGAAAAAACTGGCGACATCCTCGCCACCCTATCGCCCGGGGGCAAGGAAAGCTCTATAAATGAGCCCGAGGAGTTCAGACGATCCGTTACCTGCGATCACCTGATCCTTGGAGACGCCGTAGGCATTGGAGGCCGCCTCCCTCAAGCTGATGTTGCCGTCTTCTGGATACAGTTATTGGCGTTCGATGGCTGCAACCGCACTTTCCATTATGCGTGCCGGCAATGGAAATGGGTTCTCATTTGTGTTTTAGTTTGACGCAACCTAAATCCGGTGCTGGTCCGTTGGACGGCAGAGCTTCTAATTGTCTCGTCACTTGCAAAAGGGACGGAAGAACACTTTGCAGTTTTGCATCGCCTTAGTGTCTGAATCGGAATGACCGCCGTGTTTTCAGGCCCTTGCGAGCCGTCGGGTAAGCATGCGGATGTTTGCGATGAGGACCCAGGCCTGTGCGGATTCGATGGACCGCTCGAAGTCCTTTGCCAGCCTACGGCACCTACCCAGCCATGCGAAGGTCCGCTCAACGACCCATCGGCGTGGCAGAATCTCGAAGCCCTTGGCGCTGTCCGATCGCTTGATGATCTCCATCGTGAACTTGCCGATCTTTTGCAGGGCGCCCCGCAGTTTCGGCCCTGCATAGCCACCATCGGCGAAGACATGGCGCAGCCACGGCCAGCGCTTGAGGATGGATTTCAGGACGGCCGGGGCGCCGTCGCGGTCCTGAATGTCGGCGGCGTGAACGACGACGCCGACCAGCAGGCCCAGCGTGTCGACGACGATGTGCCGCTTGCGGCCCATGATCTTCTTGCCGGCGTCGAAGCCACGAACGCCGCCGCTTTCGGTGGTTTTCACGCTCTGACTGTCGATGACGCCGGCGGACGGGCTTGCCTCCCGGCCTTCGCGTTCGCGCGCCGCCATGACGAGTTCATTGTTGATGGCGCGCAGCAATCCTTCGTCCCGCCAGCGCCAGAAGTACTTCTGCACCGTCGAGAACGGTGGGAAGTCCTTCGGCAGAAGCCGCCATGCTCCGCCCGACGACGCCATGTAAAGCAGCGCGTTCACAACCTCGCGCAGGTCCGTCTTGCGGGGCCGGCCGATCCGGTTCGGCGCCGGCATCAGCGGCTCGATCAGCGCCCACTCCGCGTTCGTCAGGTCGCTTGCGTAGCGCGGGCAGCGCCGTTCATAGTGAGGGCGAGTGGTTTCGGTCCAGGGCATCATGATCTCCGTCGAATCTCAGCAATCCGACAGAATCACAACCCGCTGAAATCACTCACTTCTTTTTGGAGCAGACACTTAACACCTTGGTCAGGGCCCGACCGCCGTGAGGTCGGTCGGGCTGTCCTCGATCGGATGGACTGTACGTCGCGGCCGATCGGGCCCTGGTCACGGTCAAGCGCGAGAAACGGCCTGACGTATCACGTCGCAGACATTGCCGTTCCAATTCCATCTGCCGGGAAATTTCTGATGGAATGCTATCATAGACGGCTGGTTTCCTTTCACAAATGAAAGAGAGTTCGATTGACTCTCCTCCCTCATTCCGGTCTCCTAAATCAACGGGTGGTTGTTGGGCGGCAGAAGCCAGACAGCCAAGAACGACGGCCGCGCGTCATGGAAGGAAGGTCTGCCCAGCGCCTCCGCGGTCCCCGGCACGCGCTGACGGCCGAGCGCATACGCCTATTGAAGTAATGGCGGAACAGGTTATCGCTGCCGACGAGACTGGTGGGCTCACTGGCGTTGCTTGCGGCAACCGCCATTCCCCTCGTCATTGATGACGGAGAAGATACAGCAGGCGGTTTCGCGTGCGACGGCACGAAGTCGTCGAGCGCGGCGTCCTTGGGAGCGCGACGACTGCGAAGCCTCTTTTGAACCGCACCATCGCGGGTCGGGAACCAGCGGTCTCTGCTTCTCGACGTCCTATTTCAAAGTGTCGATTGCAGCGCGAGCGCGGCAAGGACACGGTCGCGTAAGGAATACGCCCTTTGCTGGTGCCAACGATGCGGCTCGTCGCAAAGACGACAAAAGCGAGGGGCGAGCAAAACCGCAAGCCCAAGAGGTCGACCGACGGCCGATCTGCCAGGGAACAAAAAGACCTGCTTGAAGGCGCGCCCTTATCAATCTTATGCATTCTTCAGACCGACCGTTGGCGAATCTTCGTGCGAGATTCCGCTAGGGGTGAAGGCAGACAGTGCGATTATCCGCACAAGGCCGCTTGCGCGGCGTGACAAAAGCTCGGGAGAGGACGTTGTGACACAGGTCTTCCATTTGGCACGGCACTTGCGGCGAGATGGCAGCAGCGTTCGACCGGCGCCGCGATGGGAGAAGCCTGTGAAGGGCATGAACAGCCCGCCCCAATCCGGTCAGGGAGAGAAACAGTGTCAGCCCCACAAGTCCCCAGCGCGAGTCCCGCGCCCCGCAAACCCTTCTATGCCAGGCTTTACGCGCAGGTGCTTGCTGCCATCATCCTCGGCGTCGCAATTGGCCATTTCTATCCGGAACTCGGCGAGAGCCTGAAGCCGCTCGGCGATGCCTTCATCAAGCTCGTCAAGATGATCATCGCCCCTGTCATCTTCCTGACAATTGCGACCGGCATCGCCGGCATGAACGATCTCCAGCAGGTCGGCCGCGTTGTCGGCAAGGCGATGGTCTATTTCCTCACCTTTTCGACGCTCGCATTGATCGTCGGCCTTATCGTCGCCAATGTCGTTCAGCCTGGCGCCGGCCTCAACATCGATCCGGCCTCGCTCGATGTCCAGGCCGTGAATACCTATACCGCAAAAGCCCACGAGCAGTCCGTGACCGACTTCCTGATGAATATCATCCCGTCAACGATCGTCGGTGCCTTCACGGACGGCGACATCCTGCAGGTCCTGTTCTTCTCGGTTCTGTTCGGCATTGCTCTGGCGATGGCCGGAGAGACGGCCACGCCGGTCACTTGCTTTTTCCAGGCGCTGATCGCGCCCGTCTTCAAGCTGGTCGGCATTCTGATGAAGGCTGCGCCGATCGGCGCTTTCGGCGCCATGGCCTTCACGGTCGGCAAATATGGCGTCGGTTCGGTCGTGAACCTGGCGATGCTGGTCGGGACGTTCTATTTCACCGCCTTCCTCTTCGTGTTCGGGGTTCTCGGCGCGGTCTGCCGTTACAACGGCTTTTCGATCTTTTCTCTCATCCGCTACATCAAGGAAGAGCTGCTGCTTGTCCTGGGAACATCCTCCTCGGAGGCCGCGCTGCCCTCGCTCATTGAAAAGATGGAAAAGGCTGGCGCCAAGCGCTCCGTGGTTGGTCTGGTCATCCCGGCCGGATATTCCTTCAATCTGGACGGCACCAACATCTACATGACGCTTGCGGCCCTTTTCATCGCGCAGGCGACGAATACGGATCTCTCGATCGGCGATCAGGTCCTCCTGCTGCTCGTCGCGATGCTCTCCTCGAAGGGTGCTGCAGGTGTCACCGGCGCGGGCTTCATCACGCTAGCCGCTACGCTCTCCGTAGTACCGAGTGTTCCCGTTGCCGGCATGGCTCTGATCCTTGGCGTCGACCGCTTCATGTCCGAATGCCGGGCGCTCACGAATTTCGTCGGTAACGCAGTGGCATCGCTCGTCGTGGCCCGCTGGGAAGGCGAATTGGACCAAGTGCAGTTGCAAGCCGCCTTCCGCGGTCACCAGATTGTCGAGACATTAAACCGGCCAACCGATCAAACGCCCATCGACCTGTTAGGTCGTCGCACTCGTCACAAGAAATAAACATCGAACCGCAGGCTCCAAACGGCGCTTCGCGAGCTCATGGAATCAGAGCGCTAATGCGGTGAGCGCAAAATTATGAGTGCCACAAGCAAACGAATCGTATGTTGATAGGCGCCCGGCTACGCTTGCAGTCCTGTTTGTCGATCACGGAGCATGCGCACGCCTTCATTTTTGCCGCCCGTGATCGTGGCCGAGGCGCGCTGGTCGATAGAGAGCCAACGGCATAAAACAAATCAGAATTGGAACATGGCCAAGCGTCCCACAATTGCCGATCTTGCCCGCGAAGCCGGGGTCAGCGTCGCAACAGTCGATCGGGTGCTGAACGCCCGCCATCCCGTGCGAGAGGAAACCGCGCGGCGGGTCCACGAGGCCGCCCGCGCCATCGGCTATCATGCTGCCGGTCTCATCAAGCAACGCCTGCAGCGGGACTTGCCGCACTATCGGCTGGGCTTCATCTTGAGAAAACCCGCCCAGAAATTCTACCAAGACCTCGCGCGCGAGCTCGAAGCCTCGGTCAGCACGGCCCAGTCCTTCCATGGTATTCCGCTCATCGAATTCGCGCCGTCACATGTGCCGGGCGACCTGGTCGCGCTCCTCAAGGATTTGGGCGCACGCTGCCACGCCATCGCCATGGTGGCGCCGGACCACCCGAAGATTACGGCTGCGGTCGAGGAGCTCAAGGCAAAAGGCATTCCGGTTTTCTCACTGCTTTCCGATTTCGCCACCGGCGTGCGCCAGGGCTATATCGGCCTCAACAACCGTAAGGTGGGGCGGACGGCCGCTTGGATGTTTTCCCGGGTCGCAAAACGGCCCGGTAAGGTGGCGGTGTTTGTCGGCAGCCATCGTTTCCAGGGGCACGAGCTCCGCGATGTTGGCTTTCGCTCCTATTTCCGTGAGAACGCGCCGACATTCGAGGTGCTCGATACGTTCATGAACCTCGAGAAACGGCAGATCACCTACGAAGCAACGCTGGATCTCATGCAGAGGGAACCTGAACTCGCCGGCTTCTATCTGGCCGGCGGGGGCATGGAGGGCGCCATCTCCGCGCTTCGTGAAGAGGGCCAAGGTCAGGATCTCGTGGCGATCGTGAATGAAATCACGCCGGAGTCACGGGCGGCGCTCGCAGATAACATCATCACGATGGCGGTCGCCACGCCACTTAGCCGGCTTTGCCAGGAGCTGATGACATTGGTAGTCCGGGCCATCGAGACCGGCACCGCGGAGACACCGGGGCAGACATTTCTGCCGTTCGACATCTATCTGCGGGAAAATATATGACCTGATGGAATTCTATCATCTGAGCTTCCTTTCACAAATGAAAGAAAGGTCGATTGACTATCCTCATTGCGGTCTCGTGAACCAACGGGCGGTTGGGGCGCGGCACAAGCCCAGACAGCCGACAACGGCGGCCGCGCGTTATGGAAAGGAAGGCCGAGCCATGCGCCAGGCATCGCCCTGCCCTGCACCCGATCACATGGCGGCGCATTTTTCACACAGCAGATTCTCGAAATCTCGCGGATGTGGTCTGGACAAAGTGTGCCGCTGCGTAAAGTCCGTTGCAAGTTCGATATCACGCCGGATCGCGTGATCGCCGAGGTGAACGCCTTAATGGATCATTGTAAAAAGGTCCGGGACAAACTTATCGTCGCCAGCGCTCACGACAATCACGATAGCCCAGTTCTGGGTCGCTGATGCATGTGTCAAACTCGCAACCTCGCAGCCTCAATTAGAAAAACACCAGTTCGCACCAAGGAGCGAAAGCATATGGACCGTCGTAGTCTGATCAAAGGGTTCGGCGCATGCCCGATTTGCGCTCAGGCCGCGGATGCGGCGAGCACCCATTGGGGATATGCTGGCCCGGTCGGACCCGAGTACTGGGCCGATCTGGATATGAAAAATTTCGTCTGCTCGGCGGGCACGCAGCAATCACCGATCGATATCAACAGCGCGGTCAAGGCGGATATTCCGCACATCTCTATTGGTTGGCACAAGGGCGGCGGCAAGATGGTGAGGCGCGACAAATGCCGGCTTTGCCGGCCTTGCCGAAGCTTTTCCCATGCGGCTAGGCGAGGAGATGGCGGTCGACGAGGTCGATCCCAACGGGCTTCTGCCGGCCTCGCTTGGCTACTGGACCTATGAGGGATCATTGACGACGACGCCCTGCACCGAAAACGTCGAGTGGATGGTGGCGATGGAACCGGTCCAGGTCGGCGCTGCAGATATCAAGCGATTTACCTCACTCTACCCGTCGAATGCGCGGCCGATCCATTCACCCAATCGGCGCTTTATCCTGGGCCTCTACCCCATGACTCTTGGTATAAGGTGGCCCGCGACGGTTCCGAACCGTCCGGCGGCAAGCCCGCAGCGTCCGCGGCGACGCTGGTCGGCAGAAGCTACGGCACGGTTTGAAGTAGCCGGGTGCGGACGTGTTGGCGAGCGCGCGAGAGGCTGGTCTGGCGGCCTCACTGTTGGACTGGCGGCCCAAGATGATCAAGCGCGATGCGTCACGACATCCGAGCGGGCGATGATGCCGATAGCTGTTGCCATCAATCAGCGTTCCGGCTTGTCGTCCCGTTCGATGAGAATCCGCTCGGCAGCTCCATCAAGATCCTCGTATTGGCCACTCCTCAGAGCCCAAAGAAAGCCAGAGAGCCCAAGCGCTCCGAGGAACAGAGCCACGGGTATGAGGTAGACGAGCGTCGTCATGACATTCGTGCCCATTCGCCGATGCGGGAGCGTCTGTTGTGCGGAGCAATTCTGGCCGGAGCGTTCGACGCAAATCCTTGCAAGCGCAACGCATTTCCGATGACCAGGAGCGACGAGGCGGACATCGCGACCGCCGCGATCAGCGGCGTGACATTTCCCAGAATGGCGATCGGCACCGCGACGGTGTTGTAGACGATCGCTATGGCGATGTTCTGGCGGATCAGCTGACCTGCCTTCCTGGAAATATCCAGCGCGAGGGGTACTGCCAGAAGGCTATCGCGCAAGAAGACAAAATCCGCCGCGTTGCGGCCAATGTCGGCGGCGGTCGCCGGAGCAATCGAGACATGCGCCGCGCCCAGCGCAGGCGTATCGTTAAGCCCGTCGCCGACCATCAGAACCTTATGTCCGCCTTTCGCCAGCGTCTCGATCCGTTCGACCTTGCCGGAGGGAAGCATCGCGGGAACGAAACGATCGACACCCAATGTTTCGGCCACCTCGCCGCAGGCCCTTGCCGTATCGCCCGACAGCATTTCCACCGACAGGCCGGTATCTTTCAGTTGCTTAACGGCTGCGCTGGCATCGGGGCGCAGCGCATCCTCGAAAGCAAAGGATGCGGTGATGATCCCATTCTTCGAGAGGACTGTCGCACCGAACCCGCCTAATTTGCCTTCGCCGCCGGTTCGGGCTTTCCATCCAGCCCATCCGCGCCGGCCAAGACGCCAAGTGTTTCCGGCGGCGCTGGCTTCGATCCCGAAGCCCGGATATTCGCTGACGGATTCGAGCTTGGGCTGGCCGGAAAACCCCGCAAAGCCGGCCATCGCCCTTGAAAACGGATGGCGGGAATGCGCGGCCATGTCGGCTGCGATCGCCAGCATCGTTGGATCGATGGACGATGCATTGACGAGCCGCGGCTGGCCGAGCGTGAGTGTCCCCGTCTTGTCGAATACCGCTGCGTCGATCGTCGCCAGGCGCTCCATGGCCGAACCATCCTTGACCATCACGCCGTTCTCGAACAGACGCCGCGCCGCAACGACCTCCACGATCGGCACTGCGAGCCCGAGAGCGCATGGGCAAGTGATGATGAGAACGGCGATGGCAATCGTGATCGCCCGGTGCCAGTCGCCAGTGGCCAGCATCCAGCCGATGAAGGTCACAAGGGCCGTCAGATGGACGACCGGCGCGTACAGCGCCGAGACGCGATCGGCGATGCGGCGGTACCGTGCGCGGCCACCCTCGGCGGCTTCCATCAGCCGAACCATCTCCGCCAGGAAGGAATCCTTCGCAGCAGCGGTCGCCTCGATCGTAAGTGGACCAGTAAGATTAAGGGTTCCCGCCTGAACCACACCGCCCGGTGCCACTGTGTTTGGCGTGCTCTCGCCGGAGACCAGCGAGCAGTCGAGATCCGATGTCCCGTAGATGATGGTGCCATCAACCGGAATCCTTTCGCCGGCCGCGATCAGCATTTTCATGCCGGGTTCGATCTCGCCGACCGGCAGGTAGTCGCGCGTGCCGTCGTCGCCCAGCACCATAGCCCCGCGCGCGGCCAGCCGCGACAGGCCTTTGACGGCGGTCCGGGCCCGCTCGCGCATCACGTGGTCCAGGGTGCGGCCGATCAGGAGGAAGAACAGCAGTGAGACAGAAGCGTCGAAATAGGCATGGTCGCCATGGTTGATCGTCTCGTAGAGGCTCATGGCATAGGCGAGCGACACACCGACGGCGATCGGCACGTCCATGTTCATCCGGCCATGGCGAAGCGCGTTCCAGGCCGAGCGGAAGTAGATGCCGCCGGCAAAAGCCAAAGCAGGGATGGCAATCAGCGCCGAGACCCAATGGAACAGGTCGCGCGTGGCACCTTCGGCGCCGGACCAGACCGACACTGAAAGCAGCATGATGTTGCCCGCGGCAAATCCAGCGACCGCGACGGCGCGGATCAGTTCAGAGAGCGTCTTGTCCTTCTCTTCGACCTCTGGATCGAACAAATGCGCCTGGTAGCCAAGCCGGCCAAGGGTGGCTACGAATGGCGGGACCTCTTCTCCATGCCAGCGGATCGAAACCCGTTTCGTCGACAGGTTGACGCGAGCAGCATCGACATTGTCGAGCTTGCCGATCGCCGTCTCGATCGACTGTATGCAGGCGCCGCAATGTACCATTGGCACCGACAGGTCGATCTGGCGGAGCTCTCCGCCGAGGGAGCGGCTTGCCAATTTTATTTCCTGGCTCGAGGGCAGGACGGATGTCACACCGTCCAGGTCCAATGCCATTTCGGCATCCGGTGCGCAGCAGTTCATTGAATCGCCCCTTTGGAAATGATAATGCGGCGAACGTCGCGATAGGGTTCGGCGAGGCCGGCATCGGCATCGATTTGAACGATCCAGACGCCGTCCTTTGGCGTGTGTCGTGTGCTGAATTCCTGGTCCCGGCCTGACGCCAGGGTGATGGCCTTGTCCTCGGCCTCGTAGGCAGGATGGCGAAACAGAACCTTGACGCCATTCATTAGAACAGACTTGCCGGCAGCGTCGCTCAACGAGTAGCGCACATTGCCCGATGCGATCGTCAGCTTGCCGGTCCAGCCCAACGCCGCTTGCGCGCGCCCTTCCTTGGCCTTCTCGTTGAACTGCTGGCTGGCCACATAGGTGTTTTCCACGACCAGGCCTGTCCAGCTCGTGCTGGCGAGCGTTGCCATGGTGAGGTTGACGCCGATGACCACGCCGAAGAAGCCGAGGATGGTGAGCAGCATGTGCCTGCCGGTGAACTCGCGGGATTTCTGCGATTGGGCACTCATCTGGCAGTCTCCGGTGCATTGAACGTGGCGGTGTATTCGGCGGACTCGAGGCCTGCCTTGTCCTCTATCCGGAATTTGAAGCTCCGCGCGGTGCCCTCGACCTGGCCCGCCGGCTGGCGCACGAAGACCTTGAGCACCTTCAACCGATCGGGCTCGACAAGCGTCTCGAATGACCGTGCCGGAGGAAGCTCGATGCCGACCGCGCTCATCTCGGCGCCCGGCAAGCCTTGCAAGGTGACGACGATCGCCCTCGGTTCGGGGATCATGTTCAGCAGCTTGACGGTGTAGCCGTTGCGGATAGAGCCGTCGGAGAGCGAGACGAATTGCGGGTTGCGATCATGCAAGACATTCAACTCGAGCCTCTCGCGTGTGAGCAGCGAAATGAGCAGCGCCAGTCCGACCGCCGACCATGCGCCGAGGTAGATGAAGGTGCGCAGACGGAAGATGTTGCGAAGTTGGAAGTGTGCCAGGCCGTCGGAAAATGCGCCTGTGACAGTCCGGACGAGTGCCGGGTTCACCGGGACGGTGCCGCCGGCAGTCGCAAGCGCCATGTTGGCATTGTAGTCCGAAAGCCTCGCATAGGAGATCAGCCCGCGTTCCCTGCCAAGCTTGTCCATGATGCCGTCGCAGGCGTCGATGCAAAGCGCACAGGTTATGCATTCGAGCTGCTGGCCGTCGCGAATGTCGACGCCCATCGGGCAAACGGCGACGCAGGCATTGCAGTCGACGCAATCGCCGACCGGCTGCCCGGCGGCAATAGCCTTCTTGGCATGACGCGAGCGCGGTTCGCCGCGCCAGTCATTGTAGGTGACGGTTAGCGAATTCTCATCCAGCATCGCCGCCTGAATGCGCGGCCACGGGCACATATAGGTGCAGACCTGCTCGCGCATCAGTCCGCCGAACGTGTAGGTGGTCGCCATTAGTACGGCGATGGTCACATAGGCCACAGGAGCGGCGGTGCCTTCTACGACGTCCAAAGCCAGCGTCGGGGCATCGGCGAAATAGAAAATCCAGGCGCCACCCGTTGCAACCGCGATGACCAGCCAGATAGCGTGCTTGGAGACCCGCAACACCAGCTTGCGCATTGTCCATGGCCCTGCATCGAGCTTCATGCGGGCGTTGCGATCGCCTTCGATCGCTCGCTCCACCACCAGGAACAGGTCGACCCAAACGGTCTGCGGGCAGGTATAGCCGCACCAGGCCCGGCCAACCGTCGATGTGATCAGGAAGAGACCGATTCCGGCCATCATCAGAAGGCCGGCGACATAATAGAATTCCTGCGGCCATATCTCGACGAAGAAGAAGTAGAATCGCCGATGGGCGAGATCGAGCAGCACGGCCTGATCCGGGGCGTATGACCCGCGGTCCCATCGAAGCCAGGGTGTCAGGTAGTAGATGCCCAGCGTAATCGCCATCACCAGCCACTTGAAGCGGCGAAAGTTGCCGGAGGCGCGTTTCGGGAAGATCTTCTTGCGCGCGGCATAGAGCGGCTGCCGCGTCTTGGCGGAATTGACCGCCTCGGCTGCGTGGGGCGCTACCTGCGTTTTCTTTAGCACGGGCATCTCCTCGCGCGCCGCCGATGGTATTGGCGTGCAACCGCACTCGTCTGCTTTGGGTAACGTCCAAGATGCTGAGCTAAGCATGTTTTGCCGCATCGACACGGAGCGCCCCATTAATCAGAACAATCGCCGCACGCCCGAATGTGTCGAGGCCCGGCGCGCCGGGCCTCGTCGCTTGGCGGGGAGGGCCGAGAATAGGCTTCCGATCCTATTCTCCGCCGCCAAGCGAATGGACATAGACTGTGAGTTCCTTGACTGCGGTCTGGCCGAGGCGCCCGGCCCATGCCGGCATGATGCCATGCTTCGGCTCGCGGACCTGGGCGGCGATGGCGGTCTCGCCGGATCTGTAGAGCCAAATCGCATCGGTCAGATTGGGCGCGCCGAGCTCCCTGTTGCCTTGTGCCTTGTCGCCATGACAGGCCACGCAGTTCTCGGCGAAGACCTTGGCGCCGGGCTCGACCAGGCTCGCGTCTTTGACAGCCCCCGATAGGCTGGCGACATAGGCGCTGACCTGAGTGATCTGCTCGGGCGTTATGATGTCGCCAAAAGCGGGCATTTCCGAAACGCGTGTATCCAGGTCGGACGCAAAGCGAATGCCATGCATAATCGTTTGCTGAATCTGCTCCGCCTTGCCGCCCCACAGCCAGTCGTCGTCGTTGAGGTTGGGAAAGCCCGCGGAACCTTGCCCGCCGGAGCCGTGGCACTGCACACAATTGACCTTGAAGGCGGCGCCACCGGCTGCGACGGCGAATTCGCGCAGTGCATCGTCGGCAACAATTTCGGATACGCTTTTCTGCTCGATGGCTGCGACGTAAGTGCCTTTGGCTGCTTCGGCAGCCGCAAGTTCGTTCTTGACGTCGTTTCGGCTGGAAAAGCCCAGAACGCCCTTGGTGGCGGAGCTGAGCATCGGCCAGGCGGGGTAGGCAATCGTATAGGCGGCTGCCCAGGCGATGGTGACGTAGAAGGTGATCACCCACCAGCGCGGAAGTGGGTTGTTAAGTTCCTTGATCCCGTCCCACTCATGGCCGGTCGTCGCGATCCCTGAGATTTCGTCGACTTGCTCGTTGCTCATCATCAATCCTCCTCGAGAGGAATCCGGGCGGCTTCATCGGCCAGCCCGCGGCTGCCGGGTCGGAGCGCAAATGCAATGCAGCCAATGAAGAACAGAGCCATGGCGAGCAGGCCCCAACTGTCGGCAAACTCCCGCATCAAATTGTAATCCATCGACATTCTCCTCAGCGGTAGCCGGCGGCTTCGTCGTAGTTTTTGAAATCAACAAGCGTGCCGAGCATCTGCAGGTAAGCGACAAGGGCATCCATTTCGGTGACCTGTTGGGGGTTGCCGTCGAAGTCGCCAAGCTTGGCCTTGGGGTAGCGGCCTTCCAGACCGGACGTGTCGGCATTGGGATCAGCCTGTGCCATCAGATCGGCATTTGCCTGGGCGATCATCTCGTCTGTGTAGGGGACGCCGACTCGCCTGTTCGCGATCAGATGCGTCGAGAAATCCTTCACCTCGATCGGTGTGCCCTTCAGGAAGGCATAGCTCGGCATGATCGATTCCGGTACCACCGAGCGTGGCGCGTTGAGATGCTGGACGTGCCATTCGTTGGAGTAGCGGTCGCCAACGCGCGCGAGGTCCGGGCCGGTTCGCTTCGATCCCCACTGGAACGGATGATCGTACATCGACTCGGCCGCCAAGCTGTAGTGGCCGTAGCGCTCGACTTCGTCGCGGAACGGCCTGATCATCTGGCTGTGACAGAGGTAGCAGCCCTCGCGCACATAGATGTTGCGTCCGGCGAGCTCGAGCGGCGAGTAAGGCCGCATGCCTTCGACCTTCTCGATCGTGTTGTCGAGATAGAAGAGCGGTGCGATCTCAACGATGCCGCCGACCGTCACGACCAGCAAGGACCCGACGAGAAGGAGCGTGGCGTTCTTCTCGATGACTGCGTGTTTGTCCATCAAGCCCATTTCTGGCTCCTTATTCGCCGGGCTGGAGGGCGGGCACGGAACCCGGCAATGGCTGTTCTTTGCGCTGGTAACCGCGAATGGTCATGGCGACATTCCATGCCATGATCAGGGCACCGGACAGATACATCGCACCGCCGATGGCTCGCATGACATAGTAGGGATGCATGGCGGCGACGGTTTCGGCGAAAGAGTAGACCAGGAAGCCCTGCTCGTCGTATTCGCGCCACATCAGGCCCTGCATGATGCCGGACACCCACATCACCGCCGCGTAGACCACGATCCCGAGCGTCGCCAGCCAGAAATGCCAGGTAACGAGCCGCAGCGAATACAGTCGATCGCGGTTCCACAGCTTCGGCACCATGTAATAGATCGCACCGAACGAGATCATGCCCACCCAACCGAGCGCTCCGGAATGGACATGGCCGATCGTCCAGTCGGTATAGTGTGATAGCGAGTTGACGGTCTTGATCGACATCATCGGGCCTTCGAAGGTCGACATGCCGTAGAAGGCGACGGCCATCAGCATCATGCGGATGATCGGATCGGTGCGGAGCTTGTCCCAGGCGCCGGAGAGCGTCATCACGCCGTTGATCATGCCGCCCCACGACGGCATCCACAGCATGATCGAAAACGCCATGCCGAGCGTCTGCGCCCAGTCGGGCAAGGCGGTGTAGTGCAGGTGATGCGGGCCGGCCCAGATATAGAGAAAGATGATCGCCCAGAAATGGATAACCGACAGCCGGTACGAATAGACCGGACGGTTCGCCTGCTTCGGCACGAAGTAATACATCATGCCAAGAAAGCCGGCCGTGAGGAAGAAGCCGACGGCGTTGTGGCCGTACCACCATTGCGTCAGCGCGTCCTGGACACCGGAAAACGCGGAATAGCTCTTGGAGCCCAGGAAGGAGGCCGGCATCGACAGGTTGTTGACCACATGCAGCATCGCGATGGTCACGATGAAGGACAGGTAAAACCAGTTGGCGACGTAGATATGCGGTTCCTTGCGCTTCAGGATCGTGCCGAGGAACAGGACGAGATAGGCGACCCAGACGATGGTCAGCCAGATGTCCACATACCATTCGGGTTCGGCGTATTCGCGGCTCTCGGTGATGCCGAGCAGATAGCCGGTCGCCGCCATGACGATGAAGAGCTGGTAACCCCAGAACACGAACCAGGCGAGATCGCCGCCGAACAGCCGCGCGCGGCAGGTGCGCTGTACGACATATAGAGACGTGCAAAGCAGCGCGTTGCCGCCGAAAGCGAAGACCACGCCCGACGTATGCAGCGGCCGCAAACGGCCGAAATTGAACCAGGGCTGGATGTTGAGATCGGGGTAGGCGAGCTGCAGCGCGATGACCACGCCGACCAGCATGCCGACAACACCCCAAAACATGGTGGCGATGGCGCCATAGCGGACCGGACCGTCCATGTAGGCCGTGGGGTCGATCGGAGCGGCGGGCTTGAACTCCGTGTTGCGCATCAGGATCACGGTGAAGCCAGCCACGGTGAAGAACAAAACCCACATGTGCTGGCGAAAAGTTTCATCCACGCCGAAGCCGGCGGCCACAAGGGCGGCAAAAGCAAACAGGCTCAAAAGGGCGATCTCTGTGCCGAATTTCATCGCAAGTCCCGATCTCGAATTCCCGCGGACGCCAAATCCGCGGTGCATTACTTGCCGAGCCGCCGCGTGCCCGCCATGATCCAGGTCAAAGCCGCACGAATTTACTGGGCAGCATTGAGCTCGGTGCAATCAGAAGGTGGCGATTGACTGAGAAAACGCAGCACGAGCCGCCTGTTCGTGAGAGAGTCCGACGTCCCCGGCCCGGCTTGGAGGCGATTCCGTACGATGTGATGAGAGGCGGCGTATCGGGAAAACTGAGGCTCTGCGACGCGCGCTGGAAAGCGTCAACAATGCCTTTCCGAACGTCTCAAATGTCTTGGCATAGGCAACGCGGGTCGTTCACTTCTCCGTGACGTTTATAGGTTCGAAGAGACGGTTCATTTTCCCGGCGTATGAGGCGTGCTTGACCTCGGCCGGAGTCGATCTTGCCTCCACCAGCCGGTTGCTCGTCGAGTATGTCGAGGATCAATGCTTCGCCGACGAAGTGGTCGAAACACTCCTGGCGATCGGCCATGGACCCAATAGACAATGCGGAAGCTGTCGGGTTCATGCTACGCGGCTCCTTCAAAGGCTTGCGGCGGGAGATCGCGATCGAAGAAGAGGCATGTCCCGCCGCGGCTCGGAGTATCGGACGTAGGTTCCGTCACTTAGGTCTTATTGAAAGAGCGGTTGTCGCGCGCCTCAGCCGCCGCAGCGCTGTTCCAGCCGGCTCATGTTGTCCACCGTCACATGGCGATTGTTCTCGATCCGGATTATGCCGTCAGCCCGCAATCGCGTCAGCTGTCGGCTCACGGTCTCGAACCTCAGTGCCAGGAAGTCAGCAATGTCGACACGCGTCAGCGGCAGATCGAAGCGCGCCGACCTGGCCGCCGGATCAACAGTCCGATCGATATTCCGGGCGATCGTGAGCAGAAAGCTCGCCACCTTTTCTGGTGCCGTCCTGCGCCCCACAGTCACCATCCATTCGCGGGCTGCGTCGAGTTCGATCAACGTCTGCTTGAATAGGCGATGCTCGAGTTCCGGTGCTTCCTTCATAATCCGCTCGACCGCCGCCTTCGGAAACGAGCACAAGGAGACAACTGTAGCCGCTTCCGCGTTGATCGGGCTTTCCACCTTGAAGGGCCGTCCCAGAAAATCCGGTGCGAACTGGAGGCCGACGATCTGCTGCCGACCGTCCGAAAGGCTTTTCGTCAGCTTGACCACACCTGAAAGCACGTTCGAATAGCTGTCGACGGCCTCGGCGTCGCCGATCAGTTTGACCCCGGGCTCGATTTTGTGACGCCACGAGGTCTTGGCGAGCCCGACCAAATGGTCTGGGTCGAGCGCACCGCAGGCACCGCGATGCCGTGCCTCGCAAGACAGGCAAAGGACGGGAATACCGGAACTGTGAATGTCCTGCTGTACCGTCATTACGCTCGCTTTTATTGATCCCAAATGCCGGCAGGATAACAATCGGTGCGAGAGAAATCCTGCGGCAGTTTGTCCATGCCGAGGGTTGACCGAAATCAATGCTTTGGCTCAGCGATGCATCTAGGGTCCCGCGATGCAAACACGGTGGACCGCGATATGCGACCGGAATTAGCTGCCAGACTTGGCGAGAACGTCCCGCGCTATACCAGTTATCCGACCGCGCCGCATTTCCATGCGGGCGTCGATGCTGCCGTTTACCGCGTCTGGTCGCAGGCGCTCGGAAGCGGTGACGAGATATCGCTCTATCTTCATATCCCCTATTGCGACAAGCTGTGCTGGTTCTGTGCGTGCCATACCAAGCAGACGCGTCATTACGAGCCGGTGGCCGCTTATCTGCGATCGCTGCATGGGGAGATCACCACGGTTGCCGGTCTTGTCAGCGGCAAGGGTCGTGTCCGAGCGGTCCATTTCGGTGGCGGTTCGCCGACGATGGTGAAGCCCGAAGATCTAGTCGCATTGGGGGTTCGCCTACGGGACAGCTTCGATTTTCTCCCGGACGCGAAAATCAGCGTCGAAATCGAACCCAATGACATGGATGAAGCACACCTGGATGCACTCGCCGAAATTGGCATGACGCGGGCGAGCCTGGGCGTGCAGGATTTCGATTCGAAAGTGCAAAAGGTGATCAACCGCGAGCAAAGCTTTTTGCAGACCAAGGCAGTCGTCGACGGAGTTCGTTCACGTGGCGTCGAATCGGTCAATCTCGATCTGCTCTACGGCTTGCCGCACCAGACCAGGGGGAGCGTCTGTTCCACCGTAGCGCAGGCGCTGACCCTGGAACCGGACAGGATGGCGCTTTTCGGCTACGCTCACGTGCCCTGGTTCAAGAAGCATCAAACGATGATCGAAGAGGCATGGCTCCCCGGTCCCACGGAGCGGTTCGCACAATCGCAACTTGCCGCACGAGCGATTGTGGACAAGGGATACGAAGCAATCGGGCTCGACCATTTCGCCAAACCGGGCGATGCGCTGGCGGTGGCTGCCCGCACAGGGGCCCTGCATCGTAACTTCCAAGGCTATACAGAGGATCGCTGCGAGACATTGATCGGTCTCGGTCCTTCGTCCATCGGCCGTTTTCGTCAGGGCTACGTCCAGAACATGGCCTCGCCCGCCGAGTACGGACGCATGGTCGCGGATGGCGGGCTGGCCGCCGTCCGCGGCATCGCGCTTTCCGACGACGATCGCGTCCGTGGCTGGATCATCGAGCGGCTGATGTGCGACTTCGCCTTCTCGGCGATCGATCTGGTAGAACGCTTCGGCGAAGCCGGCCAGAGGCTCCTTCAGCAGTCGAGTTCCATGGCCCTCCACGGTCCGGTTCGATTGCTTGAACTTGATGGCGACAAATTCGTTGTGCCGGCCGCAAGTCGCCCTTTCGTGCGAAGCATCGCGGCCAAGTTCGACAAATATTTCGAAAGTAGTACAGCCAGGCACTCGGTGGCAGTCTGAGCAACGCAGACGAACGGTCATCGTTTTCAATCGATCGCGAACCGATTGCCCTACGTTTGTGACCCTCCATCGGCGACCGTCGCATCAAGATAGGGTTTTGAGAACGGACTAGATGCGAGGGTCTTTGGCATAGGGCGACGATATCGCCGGGTCGTGTCTTCCTTTCGAAGCTCCTCAGTCGCCCGTGAAGAAAGCCATTCGGCACCGGCGTTGTAGGCGAGCCCCGTTTCAGAGGCTATTCCGGTTGAGCTGCGGAGGTCAGGCTGATCGTGGCTGGACCGGTGACGCCGCAGCGGTTGCAGCAGCGCCAAGAGGTAGGCAAACAAAAGCCTCAGCCAGTTGAGCAAGAGGCTGAAGTTGTAGCCGACGCCGGCGAGCATGGCGTTGTTGGCGTCGCTTCGGTGAAGGCCAGGAAGTTGCGGCCCATGCGGTGGTCCTGCTTGAGATGGCCGATGACCGGTTCGACAGCGGCCCGGCGTCGCAGTGCCCGCTTGATGGCCTTGGTGATGCCGCCCCTGGTAGCCGGCGACATGGACCTTGAACATCTTGTCCTTCGGCGCGTTGTGGCCGCGATAGCCGGCATCGGCGACGATCTTGCCGAGATTGGCACCGATAGCGGTTTCGATGGCGGGAATGACGGTGGCCAGTGTGTGGCCGTCATAGCGATTGCCGGGCAGCGCCTTGACATGGGCCGACGAACTGGCCGCCGCGGTTGCGCTGCAGCGTGGTGGCGACCGAGACCTCGACGCCGAACTCATAGGCTTGTGGGCCTACCCTTGCCGATGCATTCCACCTCGGGAGCGTGCAGGGAATAGACCTTGCGGCCGCGCTCGCGCTGCCGCTGGTCCCTGACGCGCCGGGCAAGCCAGCGGCAGGGCGAAGACCTGGGCAGTTCGGGCTGCCCGGCGAGCTTGCGGGTAATGTCGCGGATCACCGCGCCGAGCATGGTGCGCAGCCGCTTAAGCGCCCGGTTTGCGCGCTTGGACTGCTTGGCATGGGCATAACGCTGATGCTTGATCAGCGCGAACTTGCCGACCCGCGCATAGGACTGGCGCAGGCCGATGCCGCTTTTTTGGCCAACTTCACCAGCCACTCGCGGGCCCGATGCATCAGCTTGGCGTCGGTCGGAAAGGTGATGGCCTTCTCCTGCACTGTGGTGTCAACGATCACCGCACGGACGTCGGCCGGTTTGGCCGCCCCCCAGCCGCGTCGCTGCCGCAAGGCTCTCCTGGAGCAAGGCCATCAGCCGCTCCTCGCCCATGCGCAGACGTCAGCGAGCTGCGGTCGAAGGGGCAGGCGGTGCTGGAAGAACTCCTCGCCGCAGAACAGCTGGTAATAGGGGTTCTCAAGCCAGCGCTCGCACAGCGCCTAGTCGGATAGGTTGTGCATCGACTTGAGGATGGCCAGGCCCGCCATCAACCCGGTTGGCAGCGGCGGCCGGCCGGGGTCGTCGTCATAGACCGCGCCGAGCCGTTCTTCGAGGAAACGCCAGTCGATCGACCGGGCCAGTTTCACCAGCGCATGATCCATGTTGAGGATCTGGTCGAGCCGGGATCGCAACAGGTCGGTCTGTCCGCTTTCGCGTCGTTCCTTCGGCCGCATCGCTCGCTCCCTCGCAGCTTCGCATCAACCGTCGAATCACGCGTACGGGTACGCTTTCAATTTGCCGGAAATCGCAGCTCAAAGCCACGATTTTCGGCAAAATCAAACGCAAAGCTGTAGCAGAATCCTAATTGAATCAAAGCCTTCCGAGTTCGACAATGCGGCGCTTTCCGGACAGGTCGCCTAGTTGGGCCGATTGCGGACAGGCCGCTAAAGGCTTGGATACACGAGAAAGCGGGCAAACATCGTTATTGCAGCCTGCCCATCCTTGACGTTAAGCCTGAGGCACCTTGATGGCGCGCTTGGTCGAAGTTGAGAACTCGACGCGGATACGAGTTCTCAAACTGCTGGCCAACCAGCCGACCTAAAGGCATTCCTCCAAAAGGCGTATTTCCGTTCTCCCTGTCGATTCGACAACAACCACCCAATATCCCATAGTCAAGGACCGGTGTCGGGGGATGCCTTAATGCGTTGGGGTTTAGTGTCGATCGCGGTTGCCGCCTCTGTTATTTCGGGCTGTGCTGCCGACTATTTGAACAACTACGAGACGGTGACGCTGGCAGCGGGCGACTCGCTCAATCAGAACGAGTTGCTGCAAACGGTCGATCCGTTCAATCCGAACAGCAACAACACCAAGATCGAAGGCGATGGCCAGCGCATGACGACGGTTGTCCAGCGGTATCACGGCGTGGCGCCGCCTGCGGCCGCGCTCGGCCAGGTTCCAAACAGCAGCGTCGATCTGGACTGCGCTGGCGGCAAGGGGAACAACCCGGTTGTGCAAGGCCCGGTCGCGGTAGGCCCATCCGACCCAAATGGTCTCGATCGAGATCATGACGGCGTTGGGTGCGAGCGATAAGAATGCGCTCGAAACCGAATAGGTCGAAACATCCCCATAGGGGCAGAGTCCACCAATTAGCAGATAACCGGTACAATCGGCGAAGGTATGACCGTGGGCGCGGCGGTGACCGCGTGTCGTGGTGGGGAGTTGTTTTGTTTTTGATGATGCTAGATGCCGTAATGGGCCGGCCTTCGCGAGCATAGCCAGGTTGGGTGGCTGTCCCTCAGAATGAAGGTGTTGAAACGGAGTCCGAGCGATCGGCTCCAAACATCATGAGAGGACAGCCATGGAACATTATGCGGGAATCGATGTCTCTCTGGAAGAGAGCAGCGTGTGCATTGTTGACGGGACCGGAACGATCATGCGCGAGGTCAAGATCGCCAGCGAGCCGGAGGCGCTGGTCCGCTATTTCGACGAACTGGAATTGTCTGTTAGTCGCATTGGGCTCGAGGCCGGGCCATTGTCGCAATGGCTGCATGCCGGGCTTGTGGCCGCCGGACGCGATGCGATTTTGCTCGAGACGCGGCACGTGAAGGCGGCGCTCTCGGCTATGACGGTGAAGACCGACCGGAAAGATGCACGCGGGATCGCCCAACTGCTGAGGATGGGATGGTACCGTCCGGTTCATGCCAAATCGGTGACTTGCAAGGATAGCCGAGCCCTTCTTGTTGGACGCAAGCTTCTGCAAGGCAAGCTTCTCGACGTCGAACTTAGCATCCGCGGGATCTTGCGCGGCTATGGGCTGAAGGTCGGAGAGGTCAGTCGTGGAAAGTTTGAGACGCGCATCCGGGAGCTGACAGCAGGCCACGTCACTTTGGAGACGGTGATTGGTGCGATGCTGGCGGCGCGGATGGCGTTGTGGTGCGAGTTCAGCAAGCTCCATCGCGAGATGCTGAAGATCGCGCGCGCTGATAAGGTCTGCCACAGATTGATGAGCACACCTGGCGTTGGGGCCTTGGTCGCCCTGACCTATCGCTCGGCGGTGGACGACCCGATGCGGTTTGGAAAATCCAGTACGGTCGGAGCCTACTTCGGGCTTACGCCCAAAAAATATCAATCCGGTGAGACCGATCGGGACGGTGGTGTCAGCAAGGTCGGCGACGCCATGGTGCGAACTGCGCTCTTTGAAGCTGCGCACGTCATGCTGACGCGGGCGATCCGCTTCTCGAGCCTGAAGCACTGGGCGCTCGACGTGGCCAAACGTCGGGGCATGAAGCGCGCCAAGGTGGCCCTTGCCCGCAAGTTGGGCGTCGTGCTCCATCGCATGTGGGTGGATGCGACCGACTTCCGCTGGAGCAAGGCCGCAGCGATGGCATAGGAGATAGAGCGTTCGGAGCGAGCCGAAACGGCACCGCTCTCCTGAGGTCCCGTCGCCGGGACGAGGGCTTGGCAAGGTCGTGTGTAGTGCTGTGAATGCTTCGGCAAACCACGCTTCCTAGATTGACCTGTCAGCTCTGGATCTGATGGCATAGTGTGGCGGCCTTCGCGCTGACCACGGACAGAAGCATGATCCTGGCGACGAGATATCGTTCAGAGGGGACTTGACGAACGAAGGCCCATTACAGAAGCACTACTTTGGCAGATTTTTAGCAGCGGGCGCGTTTTTGGAATTCCCAAGAGAGAGTTTGCGTGATTCATGGGAGGTCGGCTTGTGGAGGGCCGATCAATGGATGTGGACTGGCAAGCCGATCTCGAGCACTGGCTTCAACCGTTTTTGGCAGGTCTTTCGCATCCAGCTCGGCGCCGGATGTGTCCGCTGTACATTGCTGGTCTGATCGGGCCGGGCGACCGTAAGAGCGTACAACCGATCAAGATGCTCGGAGAGATGCTCTGAGAGCCAACTTCCGATACTTCCTTCCGTCGAGGAGGTCTAACTGCCATCCGCACGAGGTCCTATGCGACGGGCGAAGGCGAAGATACGTATCCACGCCGCCAGCAGACATATCCATCGCGTTGAGGAGAGCCCCTTTTGCCCATTTTTCAGCCGATGATCCGCTACCTCAAGTCTCGCGAGCTGTTCGCTGGCATCGACCGTATGCCGGCATTGGGCACGCCGGTTAGCGCGCGGACGTTCGAGGTCACTAGTCCATCGACCGGCGAATTGCTGGCCGAACTCCCCGACATGGGTGTCGAAGAAACGCGCGCCGCCATTGACAAGGCCCATTGCGCACAGCCTGGGTGGGCAGCCCTGACGGCCCGGGAGCGCAGCGATATACTCTGGCGCTGGCACCAACTAATCGTGGATCACGCCGACGACCTCGCTGCCATTCTCACCGCAGAGATGGGCAAGCCACTCGCCGAAGCGAAGTCGGAGGTAACCCATGCGGCTGCGTATCTGCAATGGTACGCTGAAGAGGCCAATCGCATCTACGGGGAAACGATCTCTGCACCATCAACAGACCGCCGCATGCTGGTGATCAAGCAGCCGATCGGCGTCGTTGGTACGATCACGCCATGGAATTTTCCCGCCTCCATGGTTGCGCGCAAGATTTCGCCGGCTCTCGCCGCCGGCTGCACAATCGTGCTGAAACCTGCTGAACAGACGCCACTCGTGGCAGGCGCTATGTTCGCCCTGGCCCAGCTGGCCGGTTTTCCCGAAGGCGTGGTCAACCTTATCTACGCTTCCGAAGGCGACGCTATCGGCCGCGAACTCTGCTCCAACGCCAAGGTCCGCAAGATCAGCTTCACGGGCTCGACCGAGGTCGGCCGGCTCCTCATGCGTCAATGCTCGGACCAGATCAAGAAAGTCAGCCTTGAGCTCGGCGGAAATGCGCCTTTCATCGTCTTTGACGATGCAGATATCGATGCTGCCGTTGACGGTGCGATCCAGGCGAAATTCCGCAATGCCGGCCAGACTTGCGTTTCTGCAAATCGCCTTTACGTCCAATCCGGCGTCCACGATGAGTTCGTCGAAAAGCTCGCCGAAAAGGTTTGCCAGCTTTCAGTCGGTGACGGCTTCGATCCGGGGGTGTCCATTGGGCCGCTCATCGACAAACGCGCTCTGGCAAAGATCGAATCCCATATCGCCGATGCCGTTGCGAAAGGCGGAATCGTTCGATGCGGGGGCGATCGCGTCGGTATGGAAGGCACACTTTTTCAACCGACTGTCCTCACCGAGGTTTCTCGCGCGATGACAGTGGCGCAGGAGGAGACCTTCGGACCCCTAGCACCTATCATTCGCTTCCAAGATGCGGATCAGGTTGTCCGCGAGGCCAATGACACAATCTACGGGCTCGCAGCCTACTTTTATGCCTCCAACCTGAAACGCGTGTGGCGCGTGGCCGAAGCTTTGGAATATGGCATGGTGGGCATCAATACAGGACGAATGTCCTCGGAAGCAGCTCCTTTCGGAGGAATGAAGCAATCCGGCATCGGGCGGGAGGGGTCCCGCCATGGGCTCGAGGACTACCTCGAAATGAAATATCTCTGTATGGGCGGAATTTGAAGCAGGGCACGCGCCGGCCGAAACAGGGGTCGGAGCCGGGCTCGTCTTCGGCCGCGAGGGGACGGGGGCTTTGTAGAGCTGAACGGAAAAAGCAGACTCACCTGTTACGTGATAACCACATACTGGTGATAAGAAAGCTTAGCGGTAGGCAAGGCCGGCTCTGAAACAGGAAGCCAGATTGGCAAACAACCAACATATTTCGTACGATTTGTATCAGCCCGGCCAGAACTACGACGGGGTAACATCCAAGCTCAAAGAGCTTGGGAACTGGGCCAAAATCCACAAGTCTTTCTGTATGTGAACCCGTCCTATACGGCCAGCCATGCGGCGGCGCACGTCTGGTCCGCTATGCATACTCGCAATACGTATATGTCGTCGACGCCATGAACAACGAAGCGGCATGCACAATCTGTCGGACGATGCTACCAACTATATTAAGAACCAGTGGTACAAGTAGTCCTTTTCGTCATTTCGCCCTTGTAACGAACCTCATTTTTCTTCACGTTCTCGGCATCGACAGAGGGGCCGCAGAACGAACCCATAGCGGAGATCCGCGCCAAGAGCTCGGATCGATGAAGTAGTCGCTCAAACGTGCGCTTCACCGGCAAGACGCGCAACGGATCGCCCGATGCAAACCCGTGTTAACGGGGTCGAAATGGTAGCAGCGGTCGTAGCAATGGGGGTAGAAGTACACTGGCGCGGCGGCCCGGCGGCTGACACCACGCCGGCGCCCGGACCGCTTGTGCGACGTGGGGCCGGCCACCCCGGTAATAGAGCTACAGGGCGACCAGCTCGGCGAGCTTGGCCGCGACGTCTGCCATCAGATTTTCTGCAGTACTCAGCCCGCTTCGCGAACCGAGCAGGGGGCTGACTTCGCGGAGAGCTTCGTACGTCGTGTCGTGCACAATGGGGACGAGCAGGTCACGCGCTAGGAGTGCCGATAATTCTTTGTCGGCGATGCCCTCTCCTTGGAGGCGGCGCAGCAGCGCAGGGGTCACCAGCACGATCCCGACTCGCGACTTCGTCGCCCTTGTCGATTTCGCGGAGCAACCGCGTGCCGAGGGCGACGTCCTTCTCGCTGAACCAGACCGAGACACCGCGCAACTCGAGCAGATCGTGCAGTTCCGTGGCGGCCCCTCTCCGGTCGTCCCACGCATGGCAGAGAAAGACGTCCCGAAGGTCAGGCCGGGGCGCTCGCTTTTCGACGCTGTCGCGGACCGGCGTGAGTGCCCGCACCTCGGCAAGCGTGTACGCCACGGGCGAACCGGCTCGCGACCATCTCGGCCAAGGAGCCGCTTGCCGCCCTTTTAGGCCTTCGATCCGTTTGCGATGAATGGCGGCTTTCGAAAGTCAGAGAAAGACTTGGTAACGGCCGATTATAGGCGCGAAGCGGGCCAAATGGGTTCATCCAAACCGCGGTTCTTGCAAAAACCCTCTCGGCAATATAGCCCCACAAACGGCACAAACGGGACGTTAATGGAAAATGAAAGCACGATGACTGCATCCGACGAGCAGCACGACAACGCCGACTTGGTATCACTCTCCGCCGACATAGTTTCTGCATACGTGTCGAATAATCTGATACCAGTCCCGGAAAACGTAACCCGTCGTTGTTGGTACAATCCTCGCGTTCCGCCAGACATGGAGGCATGTCTCCATCGATAGATTCAACTCATCAGCCATCCGCCAGCTAGGCCAATGAACGCGTCTCGGTCCCTGGCCGCTTGGGGTATTTCCAACCGCATCGCACCGAGAAGCATGCGCATGTTGGTAGCGATCAAGTCCGCCAAACTCTTCACCTGACGCTTTTCAAGAGCACCGAGACAGTCCGCGAGGCCTAATGCAATCTCGGACGGATAACGCTGGTGCATGCGTTTGCGTGCCGCAGCACTTTCTATTCCCAGCGCCAGGAGAAACGCATTAAGCTGTTCTGGGGTAACTTCATCGAGCGTTTCCGCCTCACCGATCCTGTAAGCGAGCTCGTCGGTCAGAGTGTCGTCGAGCCTGGTCGGCAAGATATCGTAACGCGGCGCAAAGTGGATTCTGCCTCCAGGTTCATAGAGCAGGGCGAAGTTTTTTGCATGTCCATCGTTATTGCCTATCAGGAGATCAAATATCGTGGCCCTGATGAAGGTTTCCTTCGCCTGGGCGGGATCGACCGTCGCCTCAAGTATCCTGCGGATGCCCGAAACGTCGAAGCGCCGGCCTGCCTTGCCACGCCTTTCGTACTTCATCGAGACCGGCAAACCGAGGGCCTGCGCGAAATCCTCCTGATGAAGACGCACGATCCTGTTCTGTCGGTCTCTGCCTCGGTCGAAGCGGGTCACGAGTAGGGTCTCGATCCCGCCAATCGGCACTACAGAGACTTCGGCCGTGTCGAACCCCAGCGCCCCGGAAAGCCTCATCGCCTACATCAACTATTGCACGCAAGGTGGAGGGTTGGGGGGCCGGTGGGGGGGAGGAGGGGGACTGGTGGCCAAAATCCACGAGTCTTTCCTGTATGGTGAACCCGTCCTTATAGATACTATAAATAGCGACGGCCAGGCAGTAGAAACGAAGCGGGCCACTATCTGGTCCTGGTCCGCTATGCTTACTCGCAATACGGTATATGTCGTTACGTACGGGGGGGTATCCGATGGAACAGAGACGAAGCGGCATGGGGGTTGTGATTTTTTTTTGGGGGGGGGGGGGGTAGTTGATCATTGGGTGGATGGTTCTAAGCTAGTAGGTGAACAATGCAATTACAGCTAAAGTGTTAGGGTAATGGTATTTTCCATCCTTATCTTTGGCGGTCTTTGCCGCAGCGATCCAAGTGTTATATCTCAAGTGTATCAGCAACAGGTTTCAAAATATCGGAGATCAATTGTTCATGAGTAATCGTTAAAGTTGCATTGATTTTTACTAGCTGTTGCTAGCAGTTATTGTGGGTGTTATTTTCATTCACAGGCTGGTTAGAAAGATCCCAATTCAATATCGAAGCGTGTAACAGGAGGAAATGGTGGTTATGCTGGAGCACAAAGCAAAACACACATTTACCGCTTAAGGTAAAATGTGCTGGGTTATTCCAGTAATTTTTGCCTGTTTCATTCTTATTTCCAGCCTCCGACTATTGCACAGTTCTTCCCCGAACATATGTTATCGCAGTGGATTTATTGCAAACTTTAACTATTCTCACCCAGTGGGAAAGGAATCATATATGTTGCGGCTCCATTGTAGCCTTCACTATTTCTATGCATTTGTTCAGGTTAATCGAGCAAATGTCAGATAAGCTAAACAACCAAGGTGGATATGTTCTCAGGTATTCGTCCGGGTAAGATACGGAACAATATCTAACAAAAATCTTGTATCGTTTACCTTTTGTAGGATTCAATTTTCCTAGGCAGCGATTGCAATCTTACCAGTTATCTTTACGAAATTGGGAATCTTCCCTCCATCTGCACAGAATCGGTGGAACGAAGTATGTTAATCATTGTCCGCGTTTGCTTTAGAAACAATGAAGCAGCTAGAAAGTCCAACTGGTAAAACGCCATTACAAAGGGTTTATCAGCATTGAGTAGATGGGAAAATTGTCCTTCCTACATGCGCATGTACTCTGAGGGGAACAAGTGATGAACTTTAATTTTAATGGTGCTTCCTGTGCTGGTAAAGGTACACAAGCGAACCGATTGTTGCCCAAGTAATAACATCCCTCACATTTCAACATGAGACATGTTCCGTCAGCTATGAAGGCTGAACTGAAATGGGTGTTCTACATAAGCAACATCTTTTATTGATAAAGGTGCACTTGTTCCAGATGAAGTTACAATCGGATCGTTTTCGTGAACGTTTTTAAGTCAAGACGACTGCGTAAGAGGTTTCTACTAGAAACGGTTTCCCCACGGAACTGTTGCACAAGCATTCAGCTCTTGAAGAAATTATGAAAGATCTTGGCAAAAAATCACTATGTTTTAAACATTAATGGTGATCAGGGTTTGTTATTAAACGCTTTACAGCCGTCGCATTTGAAAGCAGGCCGGTGCGACTTACCACTTAGAATTCAATCCACCAGCAAAAGCTGATGTGTGCGATAAATGTGGGGTGGCGAATTATATCAACGACTCTGAATGACAATGGAAGTGAAACTGTGCAAATCGTTTAGATGTAATATTAAGCAAACAAAACTTTGCTTGATTTTCTACGAAGAGCTTGGTTCTTACAAAGCATTAAATGGTGGGCAAGATATCAATAAAGTATTTGCTTGATATCGATGTTCTCATCCGGAAGGCTTAGCGTAATGATAATCTGCAAAACTCTCGCGAGATAGAAATCAATGCGAGAAGCTGGCAGGATGCTGCTTTGACTCATCAAGAAGTTGAAACAGCACATTAACCTTCCAGAATTAACAACGAAAGAGCTCGATCAAATAGCGGAAAGAGCGAATTCAAAAATACTGGGTGCCTAAACGCCTCGTTTTAAGGATAAAACGTGATTTCCGGGGAGCATATTTGCTTCTGTAATGAAAGAGCTTACTTGTACACTATTCCAGGGAAGCGCAAGCTCAAAGAGGGCGATATCATATTATCGAGTATTGGTGCGAAATACATGGGTACCATGGAGATTCTGCATGGCGTATCCAGTTGTGGAAACATTTTCTGAATCTGTTCAAAGCTACTTTGATGTCACAAAAAATCGTTGTATCTTGTCTAGAACAAGAAAACAGGCGAGAGAATTTATCAAATATCTCACATGCGGTTTCAAACCCATGCTGAAGAAATGGATTCTTCGATCGTTAGGGAGTATGTTTGGTCACGAAATCGGGCAAGACTTACATGAGGACCCTCAAATCCCAGCCCTATGGTCCACCAAATAGAGGCCCTAGATTAAGCCGGGAATGGTCATCTGTGTTTGAGCCGATGGTGAATCAAGAAGACGATATGAAAAACCACTATCTGATGAAGGACCAGTGGTCACGGTAAAATGGTAAATGGTGTGCCCATTTTGAGGCACACGATTTGCTCTTACAGAAGCAGGATATACGAAATCCTTACCACTTTATAAAGTAGCTGTGGGGCTCTCCGGATTCAGAGCAGTGTAAAATGTACTGATTTGAAGAAGGAGAACTATTGAATGGCTAAAGATGATGGTAATGTGAAGTCGAAAGGTGACCGTTCTTGACACGTTTGCCCAATGCTATGTTCAAAGTAGAATTAGACCAGAATGGGCATGTCGTATTGGCTCACGTTTCTGGTAAAATCCGTATTGAACTCATTCGTATTTTAACCAGGCGACAAAGTTAACGTAGAATTATCTCCGTACGATTTAAAATCGTGGTCGTGTATTACGTACCGTTTTAATACTATATCACTAGCTTCCGTAAATCTTTAAGGAGGGTTCGAGACATGAAAGTAAGACCGGTCAGTTAAACCAATTCTGCGCAAAATGTAAATTATTCGAGGACGTGGAAAAGTAAATGGTTAATTTGTGAAAACCCTAACATAAACAAAAACAAGAGGGTTAATCAAAGGAGGTGCATTCGTAATGGCACGTAAATCGCAGGTGTAGATATTCCTCGAGACAACGCGTTGTTTATTTTCCTTTAACTTACGTATTCGCATTGGTCGCACATAACTGCTGAAAAAATTCTTGCTGAAGCCGGTATTTTCTGAAGAAACACACGAGTTCGTGATTTAACGGAAGACGATTAGGACGTATCCGTGATTATCATCGATCGTAATTAAAGAAGTTGAGGAGACCTTCGTCGTGAAGTATCTCTTAACATCAAACGTCCTAATGGAGTCGGTTCTTACCGTGGTCTTCGTCACCGTCGTGGTTGTACCAGTTTCGTGTCAAACTCTAAAAACAATGCTCGTACACTGTAAAGGTCCCACGTCGTACAGTAGCAAATAAAAAGAATAATAAGTTAAAGGAGGTTGAACTAACAATGGCACGTAAAACAAACACTCGTAAAAAACGTGTGAAAAAGAATATTGAAGCTGGTATAGCTCCATATTCGTTCTACTTTCAAACAACACAATCGTAACAATTCCAGATGAATCACTGGTAACGCACTTTTCTTCTTGGTCTAGTGCTGGTGCCACTTGTTTCCCGTGGATCTCTGTAAATCTACTCCCTTCGCTGCGCAAATGTCTGCTGAAACTGCTGCTAAGCCTGCAATGGAACACGGTTTAAAACTTTGGCGGTTACTGTTTAAAGTCCTGTGTGCTGGTCGTGAAAGCTGCCATTCGTGCTCTTCAAGCTGCAGGTCTAGAAGTAACAGCAAGTAGAGATGTTACTCTCCAGTTCCTCATAATGGATGTCGTCCACCAAAACGTCGTCGTGTGTACTTTTTCTGTCATGAATTTTCCCCTTTTGTCCTATAATGGATATGATGCATTATCGGAGAAATTTCGTACAGAAACATCGCTTTGTTGTGCACAATCGGGGTAACTGCCTCGGGGGACTTTCGTGTTAGACAGGGGTTATACCTTTGTTTAACCGGGGTTTATCCGACTTTTTTGAGGGAGGGTTTAGTTTAATGATGGAAATCCGAAAACCGAAAATCGAACACGGTTGAACTTAACGAAGATGCTAAAATGTGTAAATTTCGTAATTGAACCGCTTGAGCGTGGATATGGTACTACTTTGGGTAACATCCTACGTCGTATCTTTTATCCTCACTCCCTGGTGCCGCTGTTTACTACTTGCTATCTCCAAATCGATGGCGTATTACATGAATTTTTCAACAGTTTGAGGGCGTAAGTAGAAGACGTTACACGATCATCTAAACTTGAAAAAGTTACATACTTAAAATCTACTCTGAAGAAGAAGAAGACGTTGGAAATTGATTGTCAGGGCGAACAGGTATTGTCACAGCTGCTGATATTACTCACGATAGTGAACATGTCAGAAATACTTAAATCCAGATTTACACATTGCAACGTTTCAGTCAAAATATCGATTTCGCGTGCGTTTAACTGGCAAAGGCGTGGGCCGTGGGTATACGCCAGCTGATGCAAAATAAAATAGCGAAGATCAACAATAGTGAGTAATGTCCTATTGATTCTATTTATAACTGCCGTATCACGTGTGACTTACAAGTGGAAAAAAAAAAGACACGTGTCGGACAGTGGCTAATTAATGATAACTTACGACGCTTGATGTATGGCGGATGGAAGCACGGGCCAAAAGAGCTATCTCTTTTAGGGTTGCCAAAATCTACTGAGGCATTTAAATATCTTTGTTGGTTTAACTGATGAAGCACAAATGCTGAGGATTAGTGGTCAGAAGGAAGAAGATCAAAAAGAGAAAGTTCTTGAGTATGACTATCGACGAACTAGACCTTTCTTTCGTTTCTTATAATTGCCTAAACGTGTGCAGGTAATTGAATACCTGTACAAGGAGCGCGTTGCTCTGAACAAAACAGTCAAGTATAGATATTGATGAATAGTTCGTAACTTAGCGTAAATCCTTAGAAGAAGTTACATAAACTTGAGAATTAGGTTTAGGTTTACGACGTAAAGACTACTGAGGATTAAACCCATCAACAAAGGAGGAAACTACGAATGGCATACAGAAAATTAGGCCGTACAAAGTTGCGCAACGTAAAGCTATGTTACTTGATTTAGCTACGTGGATTTACTATCAACGAGCGCAATCCAAACGACAGAAACTCGCTCGCAAAAGAACTTCGTTCTGTAGTGGAAAAAAATTGGATCACCTTTTAGGTAAACGCGGCGATCCTTCATGCTCCGTCGTCAAGCAGCAGCTTTCATTCGCAATGAAGTAGCTAACGCTGAGACTGGTCAAGATGCACTTCAAAAACCTATTCGCTGATGAGGGCCACGCTATGCTGAGCGCCAGGCGGATACACTCGTAATTGCAAAAAATTGGTCCCACTCGCGGCGACGCAGCACCATGGTAAATTATCGAGTTAGTATAATGATCAATTAAAGGGCTCAGGACAAGTTCTTTTTCAGAAACTGGTCATGGCCCTTTTTTTTAAATATAAAAATAGGCTAACTTGGCGAAGAAAGTGGTGCCTTCACTATGAAAAAAGAGAAACTTCGGATAGAAAATATACATTTTCATATCCTGGGGCAGCCACTTATGCATTAAAAGATGTGTCATTTTCTTTATGAGGAAATGGGTATCTATTATTGGACAAAACGGTTCAGGAAAGTCTACATCTTGCAAAATTATTGAATGGTTGTGGTTTTTGCCAGAAGCAGGGTGACTATTACAGTAAATGATACAATGGTTCTTATCAGAGGAAACGGTATGATGGTATGTTCGAAAACAAATTGGAATGGTATTTCAAAATCCAGATAATCAATTTGTTGTAAACGACAGTGGGAAGATGAGGCTGTTGGTATTGGCTGGAGATCTCGAATGCCAAGAGAACAAATGATTGAAAGATTAGAACAGGCCCTTGCACTTGTCCGTATTGGAAGCTTTCTTAATGAGAGCCCATTCCCTTATCTGGTGGGCAAAAGCGCGAGTGGCAATAGCAGCGTTTTAGGCACTTCAACCATCTATTTTAATATTAGATGAAGCAAACTGTCATGTTAGACCCTCAAGGAGACGTGAAGTAGTAGGAAACGGTTTAGACACTTTTACTCAAAAAAAAGGTATTACCGTGTTATCAATTACGCACGATTTTAGAAGAAGCGGCACAGTCAGATTCGTGTCATTATTTTAAATAGGCAGAATATTAGAGGAGGGACTCCAGAAAAAATTTTCAAATCCTCTCAATGCTCCAAGAAATTGGCTTAGATGTACCGTTTTCGGTGAAAATAGCAGAATTATTAAAAAGAAATGAAATTCCTCTTGCAAAATACGCATCTTACAATGGAAACTGGGTGAACGAACTTGGAGATTACTTTCCAAAAAGTATAACATCGTTATACAATATAAAAAACTCCATTTGAAAGCGCGCACTTTATGATGTGCGTGTACGTTTTCCAGTGGGGTCTATTATGCCATTATCGGTTCCATACTGGTTTCAGGAAAGTCGACGATGATTCAACATTTAAATGTTTATTGCAGCCGACAAATGGTACAGTTCAAATGGGGGGGGGGGTGAACATTTGATTTTTCGGCAGGAAAGAAGAAAAAAAGCTAAAGCCACTACTAAAAAAGTAGTGGGTTGTCTTTCAATTTCCAGTAACATCAGTTGTTTGAATGAGGACTGTGGAGAAAGATATTTGTTGTTTTCGGCCTAAACTAATTTTGGAGTATCTGTAGACGCAGCAAGGCAAAGCTAGAAAAGGCAAATTGAACTTTGTAGGGCTAGAACCAGAACTGTTTAACTACGTTCTCCGTTCGAATTAAGTGGTGGACAAATGAGACGTTTTGCTATAGGGGTGTAACTGTCAATGAACCTGAAGTGGCTTGTATCTAGATGGGGAACCTACAGCAGGACTGATCCAAAAGGGCAGAACGGAACTTATGGAGATGTTTGTATAGCTGCACAAAGAAGGGTCTTAAAGTCATCCTTGTAACGCATAATATGGAGGATGCTGCTTCAGTATGCGGAGCAGATTGTAGTTATGCATAAAGGAACGGTCTTTTTGCAAGGAAAGTGCAGAGGAAGTATTTTCCAACATGCTGATGAACTAGAGAAAATTGGTGTGGATCTTCCTATGTCATTAAAAGTGATAAAACGTGCAATTGAAGAAATTTGGTATTTCAATATCCAAAGGCTACCTTAATCTTTAGAGGATCTTTCTCATGAAGTTGTGCAGGTGTTTACGAAAAGGTGGTCATGAATCATGTCAGCAGTGAATTATTGGAGAATAATCCCGGGGAATTCCACTTATTCTCAACTGTGATCCACGTAACGAAGCTGCTGATTGTCTTTTATATGTATTTGTTGTTTTCTTAGCACATAATTGCGATTTTCATATGGATTTTTATTTTATATGCACTCATTGCTTTATTTTTTGCAAAAGTTCCTATTCGTTATGTACTTCGGGCTTAAAACCAATTTTATGGATTTTTCTGTTTTACATTTTTCATGCATATTTTTTACAAATAAGATGGGTATGTACTCTTCAGCTTGTTGGTTTTCGATATTGACAAAAGATTAGAGCAAGGGGTATACTTTCTGTACGATTCCTTCGTTATTATTTTAATGACGTACATTATTAACGTTTACGCCGCACCTATTTGAAATTACAGCTGGTTTGGAGACGTTATTAAAAGCCGTTGAAGTCGTATAAAGTTTCCTGTTCATGAAATCGCGCATTAATGGATGTCAACTTTCTCTCTCGTTTTATCCCGACATTAATGGTTTTTTATTATGAAACGAGTAAAATAATGAAAGCACAAGCTTCACGGGTATTGATTTTGCCGGGTGGACCGATAAATATAGAATGAAAGCTATTTATTTCACTGCTCGTTCCTTCTGTTTATCAGTGCTTTTAAGCGTGCAGAGGACTTAGCCATTGCGATGGAAGCTCGTGGATATCAAAGTGGTGAAGACGTACTAAATTTAGGCAACTACGCTGGAAAACAGCGATACAGTAAACGATTGTCAGCTTATTTTGTTTAGCTGTATTGTTGGCATGGTGCGATCGTAATGGATATATAGAAATGGATAGAATAAAATGTACGGTTGCATATGAATGGGCATGCATTTTTGTGGTTATCAAATTCAGGCCGAACCATCGTACTGTTCAACAGGGATAGAAAAAGCATTGCAAATTGCATAAGGGAGAACTTGTTCGTGTTCAGGCATCTGTTAGAAGCAGATTCTACAGTTTCATGGCAAAAGGACAAGTAATACACTTTGATACCCCTTGTCTCTGAAGAGTGGCATATGGAGTAATGCTTTAAACACAAAGTTGCCGATGATATTGTTATTAGGCAAGTATGAGAAAAAAACAGAAGAATTTCATGCACGTTACGGTGTTTGAGAAAATAAGAATATCGTATCTAGTTGTATTATTAATTCAATAGACATGCGGGATGTATTTCCGAGAAATTATACGTAATCAATATCTCATGACCCGCCTCGAAAATCAACTCTATAAAGAAAAGCAATTTCCTTATTTTATTGAACGCATGATTTTACTTCTTTTTGTTCGGCAAAAAAACTGACAAAAAAGATAAAGTGCGAACAATTTTATGAAATCGATTTTAATTTGAACAAGATGATAAATATTTTTTCGTTTTGTAGGTAATGGATTTTTATATAATATGGTCAGAATTTGTTGGTACGTTTACTTAGCGTAGGGCAAGGAAAGCTTGATCCTGATAGCATTCCAGAGATTTTAGCGAAACAAAATTCGTCAGTTTTGCTGGAAGATGGCTCCAGGTCATGGGCTTTACTTGTGGGGGTAACTATAACAACTAATCCTGGTGTAAACATTGCTTGACCAATTAGAAACTCAAGTAAAATATCATAAATATGGTATTGTTTTCTAAACCACGATTAGCCCCCGGAAGGAAATCGTGTTTTAAGATAAACAATAGATGTTTTCTATGGAAAAGATAAAACGAGGAGGGGAAAACACATGCGTACGACTTTTATGGCATAAAAGCTAACGAAGTTGAAGCGTAAATGGTAATGTGGTTGATGCTGAAAGGTTCAAACTTTAGGTCGCCTTGCTAGTGAATACATCCATTTTACCTGGTAAAAACAAACCTACATTTTACACCACACGTTGACACGGGTGATCATGTAATATTATTAACGCTGAGAAAATCCATTTAAAACAGGATAATAAAATTAAACGAATAAATTTTACTACCGTCACACTAACACCCCGGTGGACTTAAGCCAAAAGAACGGGCTCTTGAAATGCGTACAAACTACCTGTACAATATGGTTAGAGCTTTGCAATTAAAGTCATGCTTCCAAAAGGACGCTAGGCCGTCAAGTTTCCTAAGAAATTAACGTGTATGCTTGGAGCCAGAGCATCCCACTTATTCCAAGCACAATAACCAGAAGTTTACGAACTTCGCGGATATTAATTAAAGGAGGGCTTTACTTGGCACAGTTCAATACTATGGCCCTGACGTCGTAAGAGTTTTCAGTAGCGCGCGTACGCCTAGTTCCAGGCGCCGGACGCGTTATCATTTACCGGTCGTGATTTTGGAAAACTATATCCCTATTTGCTGCCTTACGTGGAAGTAGTGAAACACCTCTTAGTGCAACAAAAACTTTAGGTACACGAACGATGTACTTGTAAACGTAAATGGTGGTGGATACACTGGTCAAGCTGGTGCTATTCGTTCACGTAGTATTTTCGCGCTTATTAAAAGCTGATCCAGAATAACCGTCTAACACTAAAACGTGCAGGTCTATTACTCGTGACGCACGTAGAAAGAGCGTAAAAACTACTTTCTTAAAGGCCACGTCGTGCACCTCAGTATCTCAAAACGTTAATTTTTGCGATACTACACACCCCAACCATTTGGTTTGGGGTTTTTATGTTGTCATTCCTCTTGTTGCAATTTTTATAGCTTGGAATATTTTAGTGCTACCTGCCGCGCGTATGCTTCTTCTTTAGAAGTTTTAGACTAATAATACGTATTAGGGAGGTTTATAAAGTACTATCAATGTCATTGTCCAGCTTACAAGAAAAACAAAAAGAAAAGCAGTTAAAATACGAGCGGAAGATGTTGCAGGGAATTATCATTAAAAACATTGCGGTTCAAATATTCGTGATGCCTTTCAAATGCAAGAGCCTTCATCGTCAGTATGAAATTACTGTATTGAATTAGGGATAGAATCTTATTTATTAGAGCGCGATACAGTAAATTTGGTTAATTATGGTGAATCGTTTTTGATAGTGAAATATAGTAGCTTTCTCAGAAGAAGAACAACAATTAACTTAAACGGCTATTTCAATTTTTAACGAGATGACTATGGCGAGAAATAAGTTGAAAGATGAGGAATTTACTTTTTGAATCTTGTCAGCAGTTTATAGATTGTGGTGGTCAAGAAGGGTATGAAAAAGGTTGAAAGAAGATATCGATTTAAAGCTTCATTAAGACAACATAAACTTTTCCTCTTGTCCATAAATAAAGTAATTAGGGGACTAGCTGAGGAGGAAAGGTATGAAGAGAAATTCGAAAATTATCTCATTTGCACTCGCTGCGGTTTGTATTGTTTTTTGTTAGTCAAGGCAAGAATTTTCACAAATTACAAAATCGTGGCGAGCTTTGGAATTTACCCTATCAGGAAAGTAATTGTATTAGATGCTGGGCATGGTGGACCGGGGCAGATGGAGGGGCTGTTGGTGGAAAGGATATATAGAAAAGGATTTACGCTTGAAATTACAAAAATGTACAGACTATTTACAAGAACAAGGTGCCACTAGTTATTTTTTAACGGCGTGAGGGAGATTATGATTTAGCTAACCCAGAACAAAGTCATATAGTAGACGTAAAAGCAGAGGATTTAAAAAAACGTGTAGAAATCACAATAAACTGATGTGAACTTTTTTTGCAAGTATTCATTTTAAAATGCTTAACTAGTAGTGGATCGAAAGGCGCACAAACGTTCTATTACCGCTCTTTCGATTGAAAATGAACGTGCCTCAAAATTTATAACAGGGCTGAATTGAGTAACAAGTTTTAGAGAACACGAATCGTTTCTGCTAAGACAATTTCGCATGTGTATTTATTAAGTATTCTTCTAAAACACCAGGTGCTTTAATTGAAGCCGGCTTTTTATCGCATGTAACGAAGGTATATGTTAAATTCGGAAAATATCTAGCAAAAGGTAGCAGCTGCAATATACCGTGGTAATTATTACGTTATTTCACGGAAAAGGAATCCTCCAGAATAAGAGGATTTTTTTTTGAGCTTCTCCTCGTTAACGAAAGTTTTCGGAAAATAGTGTTCTACTGGGGAAAATGTAAACGCATTTTTATTTCCAAGAATCGCCGATTATAAATTCCAATTAACATTACGTTATTTTTTCATAAAGGGGGCTGGGCTAATTATGGTAACGAAAGAGCAGTGGGTTGAAGCTTTTAGATAGGGATTGTAGATCCGTTTTTACAATAAAACATTAAAAATTTTAAAGAAATCATAAATATGCAATTAAAGAGGTAACAGTCAAGCCAGAGAAGGAACTGTGAGTGGTTTTAAAATTGCAATCGTAAAACCGTACAGCTGAACAATGCAGTTGCAGTCTGAATTGTAAAGTAGGTAAAAGACTTGGGGCAGCACAGTTGACTTCGTTTTGCAGAATTTACAGCAGAGGAATTAAGCTCAGTTTTGCACCGACAAGAAGAAGAGCAAAGTGAATCTTTGACTTGTCACCATAATTCAAAAACAACATTCTTATAGTAGCGAGGTGGAACAGGTTGGCGTGGGAAAATAAACTGTTTTCCGTTAACCTTGCAGTTGCTTTTAGCTCGTTTATGAAAAAAAGTTGGTATTATTGATGCGAACTTTACGGTTTTTAGTGTGCCAGACATGATGTCGGATAGAAAAACGTCCTATCGTAAAGAGGTGACAGATAATTCCTGGTGTGAACGTTTAGGTGTAAAGAGTAATCTCAATGGGTCTTCTTTGTAGAGGATAATGCACCAGATTATTTGAGAGGACCTATGCTTGGGAAAATGTTAACACTTTCTTCACAGAAGTAGAAATGGGGCGATTTTAGACTTATTTAGTACTAATTGGCCCCCAGGCACAGGTGAGGTTGCGTTAGATGTGCACTCAATGTTGCCATCTTGCAAAGAGATCTATTGTAACGACGCCTCATCCAACAGCTGCGTTTGTAAGCAGCAGGGGGGACGGTGCTGGGAGCGATGCAATCTTTGCGCACTGAACATAGTATTCTGGTGTTTTTGAGATATGGCCATACTCTTGAAAGTAAGGTACTGGTGAGAACAAATATGTTATTTGGAAAAGGCGGGGGACAGATAAGTTAGCCTAACGAATTACAAACGGAATGATCTTGGTCGTATTTTTCCCACTGCAACAACCAGATTTGGAATAAAGAATGACTTTGCTCCTTCAGTATCTGAGATACACATACAACGGGCATTATTATAGTAAAATAGCTGAACCCAGTAATTGATAAAACAAGCTGTTCCAAAATAAGTGAAACTTAATCCGTGGGGTTCACCGTTTACTGACCACAATAAAGCTTTTGTTTGCTAGTAAACCTTTCGCTTAATTAATGGGTCCATTTTGTCTGTTCATAATGCAAGATAAAGAATAACGAGTGGACAATATATAAATTGTCCCACTCGTTATTATAGTTATTATTTTTTACTGTTTCTTCCTTCTTCTCCGCCTTGAGAACCACCGTCACCGCCTGCTTCTTCTTACCAATCCGCCTTTTCAGCTTTTTGCACACCTTTACTAATGAATCATCATCTTTGCTTGGAGAGTGGACTTCAGCAGTTTCTGTTAGTAACTTGTTGTAGATATTGACTGTATTCTTTACTCTTCATTGTTTTATCATATATATATCATCATTTTTTCCTACTTCAGGATTTTTTCATTAATTTCTATAGACGTCCTGCTTTGGTGATTCAGGGTCTTTTAATAAGGTTTTCATTAATTGAGTTTGTCTTTCCCCATACTTTTAGCAAAATTTTGATGAGTAACTTCAGGATCTTTTAAAGAGCTTTTCCACAGAATTTGTTGCCCTTTATCGGATACCATGGCATCTTCATCGTTTTCTTTGACTCCTGTTTCATTAGTATGAGTGCTTGTTTCATTTTTTCATCAGTTTAATACATCTTGACTTAGCTTTCTTACCTGATCTGTTTTTAAAATATCAACAATCATTTTCTTGTTTGATCGTAATCTATTTCGGATTTCGTTTCTTTTTCCTTGTGCGCATGCTGCAAGTGCTTATAAGTAGAAAAGAAAACGAAAATGAATAGCATCCGTTTTCATAAGTTTTGGAACTCCTTTCAGAACAGTTCTCTCTTTTAATATAAATATCTTTAAGGAAATTTATACATGAACATGGGCTAGCTTTTTGAAAATTGTTCATTGATACAATTTAATTAGAAATATAAGTATAAGGGGGGATGTTTTGTGAATAGCCGCAAGTGGGTACGACTATTTTTTACGACGTTGTTTCTTGGGTGGGATTAGCACAGTTATTATTGGTTTTGTTTTGGGTGGGACAAGTACAATGAATTTTTTTCCAAAATTTCGACGGTAAGGAGATTTTTAGCAGTATCTTTCTGGCTGATGGGGTGTAGGATTTTATTTTAGTGTTATAAGTCAATAATGGGATTCTTTGCATATTTAACATTCAAATTCACCGTTTTGGACTAGGGATGTTTCGTCTCTATCTTCTTTATGGGATGCATCCAGCTCTTCTTATTGCATTTCGTATTATTTGAGTTTGGTATTTAAGATCTGTACTTATTGCAAATGGGGAAGTCTCGTTAGGGAATATATACTTGTTGCTGGGAATGTTCTTTTGTGTTTGGAGCAAATTGTTGACCCCACTTCGGTTGCGCCGACTCCGTCCTCGTACGCGCGGATCGGGGCAGCATCGGGGCGATCGCCACGGTGGAACTCGCTGGCACGCGACGGGGGCGAGGATCGTCGCAGTGACCACGTCCCTCGCAGGAGCGCGGTCTGGCGCCTCGGCGAGCCTCGTGCAACCACATCCTCGATCGCACCGGGCGCGGTGATCCACACGCACCGGGGACCTTTTCGACGTGATCATCGACAGTCGTGGCGGTAACTCGCGCGCGCCGTGCCGGAGTTCATCGACCGGCTCGCTTACCGACGGCCGGATGTGTCCATCGCGGCTCATGGTGCCCGGGCCGGTGCCTGCCGATGTCGGACTCCAAGGGACCCGGTTTGCGGGCCGGGTTCCAGTTGTTTCGCGTCGTTGCGACCCTTCAGCCCGCCACGATAGGTCAACGACGCCAACTCTGACGTTGTTCGCCGGCCAACAGTTCGAATCTCCGTCACGCGCGGTGCGTTGCATGCGGTGGTAGAGTACAGTGCTGGCCGCTGGAGCGCGCCGCTACGCCGCATCGCTGATGTGATGCCGGCAGGTGTTCGGTGCGAATTGTCCTGGCAACCGTAAGTTCAGGAGGCATCGGTTTGACGGTGCAACTCCCCGTCAGCTCTTGGCTCCTTGTCGCGTGAGGCCGCTGCAGTGTCACGGCTTTCGGTCGTCCGCTCCGCTGTGCGTTCGCTCGCCGTGGGGGCGTGCTGTTCCACCTGAGTGTGCCGACGCGCGCTCACCTCGGTCCGTGTCGGTGAGGGTCTGTCGTGTCCCGCGCACACCTGCTGTCATCGGGTGTCTCGAGGTCTCGAGTTCTGGTGCGGCGTTCTTCGGAGGGGGTGTCATACCGTCGTCACTCCCTCCCTCGGCCCGCCGGTGGCGCAGCCACCTCGCGGTCGGAGCTGACCTCTCTCTTCTCGTTTGTTGCCTCGGCGGTATGATCGACCGAGACCTGCGGTCGAGACATGTTGCGGCGAACCACCTTCGTCTCGCATCCTCCGGTCAATGCGTGGCGGCGACAGTGTCGTCGTGGCCGTGGCGACATTCTCGTGTCGCGAGCGTGGATTCCTCGGTGGTGGAGGCTGCGACGGATAAGTCGGGGGCTGTTGTACGAACGGTCGATCTTCTGCGGCCGAACCCAGGCGTCGATGCAGCGATGTAGCCATCCGGCCGCGCGGTGATCGATCTTCTTACACTCCCCATTCTTATCATTCCCTGTAGTATCCCCAAATCCTATCCCTTACCTCCCCATCAATACATTCTTCCTGTCATCCGCATTCTTGGAGACCCCCCTAAGGGCTGTTC
>NZ_JBHUGZ010000016.1:0-294092 GCF_042682145.1 Mesorhizobium newzealandense
CGACGGTCAACATGCTCGGCCATGATCTGAGGGACTTGCGCGATCGGGCAATCCTGCTCTTGGGGCTTTGCGGGCGGCCTGCGCCTTCTCGTCGCAACCTGGATCGGGATGGTTGCTGACCAGACCTGTCTTGCAGCCACCCTCGAACGGCTTCGGCCGCATCAGGAGAGGGCCCCCCTCTTCCGGCAAATCTTCAAGGACAACAAGACCGTCGACGTCGAGCCGCTCTCCGCAAGCATCTCGAGCAAACCGAACTCGCAGCTGGCGTCCGCTCCGATCTCCCGGAAAAGGAACGTGGGCTGCTCTTCTCCGGACACTCGCTGCGCGCCGACCAGGGCTTTTTCGGCCGACATCGAGGAGCGTTACGTCCAGAAACAACGTGGCCACGCCTCAACCGAGATGACGCGCAAATATCAGCGGCGGCGCGCCCAATCTCGCTAAAGGCGTCGGGGCTCTGACATCACCTTCCTTTCCTCTCACCAAAAGCCGTAACGTTGCGAAGCAAAGGGGTGGCTTTGTTTTCGTAACGCGTTATGCTAAACTAGAAGCATGGATACACCGAAACACCCGCGTGGCCGCCCCCGTCAACCAGATGCGCTAACGCCGGCGGAACGACAGCGCGCCTATCGTGCGCGATTGGCTGCTGCCGGCAGGGCAGTTCGTGTGCAGCGTGTCATCGAAGATGCGTTCGATTCAGAGACACAGCTTATTGTCGAACGCGCCTTCTTCGAGGAGCAGCGGCATACTTTACATAACGCGTTACTCAAAATTGAGCTTCTTGATGAAGACCGCGCCCGGCTCGACAGGCGAAATGCCTATTTGGAAGGCGAGCTAAAGCGGATTGAGCAACGGCACACCATCTCCCTGAAGGAGATCGTCCTCCTCAAGCAATCGCTGGCCACCAAGAAATAGCGCGGTTTGCAGACTGCCGCTCGGCGGTGCGATCGGTTCCGGGCCAACCTCACCAAGGCGTCTGGGCTCTCCCGCCCAGAGCCGAATTGGCGCAGTCGTGGCGTGCGGATTTTCCGCCTAGCGTTTCAATTGAAATCCGGAAGCAAAACCGACACAAATTGTTCAGTGCCCCATGGCCTGAGCTCTGGCTTTCTCATGGAAACCGCGAGACGTGGGATCCCGCTGGCTGAGGCAATGCAACAGCCCCAGCACCGCGCCGTGCAACAGTCCTCGCACGATTACAACGACGCCGAGCAGCAATTGGGGCACTCGGCTCGGCTGATCGTGTAGCGACCATCGGCATCAAAAATTTCGCGCTCGGATCAACCCGTCATCTTTGCCGTCACCCCGTTCGTTCGCAACGCCGCCATCAACATCGGTCCCACCGAAAACTCCCCTGCCCTCGCCTTTTCGGTCAGCACGCGCAGATATCCGCCGGCCGAGTTGATGTGCTGGGAACGTTGCAGGATGCAGGCGATCACCACGGCAGCCGTCTCCTGGCCCATTGTGTGGCAAGCATCCTCGTAAGCCGACGGCGAGACCCCCAGGTATCCGCGGACCTGGGCCGCGGTGATCATGAAATCGCGCCAGCTGCCAATTCCCTCCACGGCATAGTCGACAATGTCGGGGCACGCTTTCAGCACAAGGCCAAGCGGATAGCCTTTCGGCTTCCCGTCGGGATTTGGCTCTGCCCGCGCCGTGCTTTTCTCCAAAGCAGGTTCAAATTCAAAAATGGAGTCGGTGTTTGAATATGATTGCTGCCGCTCGTTTTGAGACTCATTGCCGCTCGGATTCGTGGAATTCATGAAGCTTTCCAGCAGCATGTCCACTTCCTCGTGCAACGCGGCCAGACCGCCCACGATCGGCTCCAGTTCGCCCAGGGATGCCCGCCGCGGAATTGCCTCCACAACAGCGCGGAACCGCCGCCAGAGGCCGCCCCAGTCGCCTGGCATATCTTCCTCCACGGCTGCCTCGATCAGCTTTTGAACATCCCGGCGGTGCAGCGTAATCCGTTCGCGCATTAGCCTCAGGGCCTTGTTGTCGGCGCGGACGCGCTCGGCGGCCGCTTCGAACTCATCAGCACGGGCCAGTAGCGGGGCGAGAGAGAAGCCGAACGCCTCCTCAATGTCCCCTCCCCTCCCCTTGCGGGCATAGCGCTTGCCGTTCGGACTGTCGCGTCGGATGACCAGGCCGCAGTCCACAAGGGCTGCCAGGTGCCGCCTGAGCGTAGCATCAGGCATCCCATGTGCTCGCAGCGACAGCTGTGCATTGGAGGGGAACACGATCAGGCCGTTCTCCTCGCTCAACTCGCTGTCCGGATAAAACGACAGCAACGCGTTCAGAACGGCCAGAGCGCGATCGCCGACCCCGACAATGCTCCTGCCCTCGCAAAGGTTGCGGTAGATATGCCATTTCTCGACGGCCTTGCCGTCGGGGATTTCCTTCGAGGCATTCTGTGCTGCCAACATGGCAAGCGACATCGACCGCCGCCCGAAGGGCGTCGTTGCAATACCCGTCTCCATTTTTCCTTCGCCTTTCAATCAGGCAAAAGAAACCTGCTCGCCGAATCGACGCCTAAGACTCTTGACAGTGATTCGCGGAAATGCGATTCTCGACCTTGCTACAGAATACGAGAAGGGCTTCCGCGACGGTGACGTTCGGGGGCCTTTTTCTTTTGCGGTTCAGTCTCCTGTTTTGACGCTCTCGGACTCCCTGAAAGCGCGGTACAGGCTTTCCAGGTTTTCCGAAATAAATTCTCCGAAACGACGAGCGTCCTTTGATTTAAGCGCAAGATTGAACGCGTTTCCGGTACTCTTGATGGTCGCAGTAACAGATTTGTCCTCCGGCGCCCACGTTCGTCCATTCTTTGGCTCAATAGCTTTCTTCACCGACCTTTTCGGCCTCGCGCCATTAAGAAACTTAAAGAGAAGGTGGAAGCGGTCATCGGATTCTGCCGCTGCAAAATCTTCGCTGAAGACAAAGCCGTTCACGACCGCAGTGTTTTTTGGATTCTCTATCAGCTTGCGTAGCTCAAGCCAGCGGTCACGGCCAATGCCTTTGGCTGGTCCGACTGCATCGATGACGGCTTCCGGAATTGCTTTCGGAATCGTCAGCATCTTCGAAAGCGTCTGATAGTCTACGGACAGGGCCGATTGGATGATGTCTCGAGGATAGCCCAGATCCGATAGACGCTGAGCAAACAGCACGCGCTCGATAAAGGTCAGGTTGGCTCGTGCGGAATTTTCCTGCCCCTGGGCGATGATGTGATCGATGTCGGCGAGCGCCTTCACGACCGCACGTACGGGCCTTCCCAACTCCTTGGCAACCTTGACGCGGCGATGCCCAAAAACGATCTGGTACCGGCCACCCGCGTCCGGATGAGGTCGGACGAGAACCGGAGTGTCTTGGCCCCTTTCCTTGATCGCGAACAAAAGCTCCTGATAACTCTCATCGTCGGAGCTCATACGATCGGATACAAACGAACCCTCGATCAGATCGGGATCGATTTCAACGACTGTTTCGCCCTCGACGAGCTTAGACGCTTGCCTGGCCAACTCGTCGATCGATGAAGAAATGGACTTGGCGGCTCCGAATTTGCGCAATCCCGAGGTCGGCTCATCGCCTTCGATCTCGACGGCTGCGTCCGTCCGCATTAGGTTATCGAAGATATTCTTCCTTGCCATTTCCACATTCCAGAATTGAGATAATCGTCTGATATTACGCCAACAATGCCCTCTTTAGACGGCCGTCTACTTTGTGCGTCCCCATGCTTCGTGGATCAGATCCCTGATTTCCGTATTGACAGCTTCGAGGGATTCCATCGCGCGTTCGTATGTAGTCCGCGTCATGCCCGACTTCTCGACTTCATAGAGTGTCTGCTTCGTCAGCCCAGCGTCCGAAATTGCCGTTGATTTGAGCATTTCATTTTTCAACATCTGCTTTGCGAGCATCGATTGCATGAAACCGACCATCTGGGCCTGCGGGATGTCCGTCGGCTCGTACCGAGTAACTAGATATCTAAACCAGTCGAGATCGACCTCCCCACCCGCGTGCCGAATCGTCTTGAGGATATCGCCAAGCATCAAAAGGAACTGGGACATCGACATGAGGTCGAGCATCTGTGGATGCACGGTGATGAGCACTGAGGTCGCAGCGGACAACGCCGTCAGCGTCAGGTAGCCGAGTTGCGGTGGACAATCGATCACGACTACATCGTACTTTTCATCAACTTCCTTGAGCGCCGTCTCGATGCGATTCCAGAAGGTTTTTCCAGCGATTGAATTCTTATCCTGCATCGCCAGTGGCGTGTCATACTCGTATTCTTGGAGTTCAAGCGACGCTGGAATGATATGAAGGTCGGGGAAGTTTGTCGGCATGATCACATCCGTGATCGGCTTTCTTCCATCGTCGTACCGTATCGACTCGTAAATCGACGGCTCTTTGTCGAGTTCGGGTTGATGACCGTACAATGCGGAAAGTGATGCCTGCGGGTCCAGGTCGATCGCGAGGACGCGGTGCCCTGTAAGTGCCAAGTGCTGCGCCAAATGTGCCGCTGTTGTCGTTTTACCACTGCCTCCCTTGAAGTTGACGACAGCGATAACCTGTAGCTTCTCATCTCCCCGACGGTGAGGAACATATTTCTTCACGTCAGCCCGGCCATTACGGTCGAGCCAACGGCGCAACTCCACAATCTGTTCAGCGGAATACGTGCGGCGGCCGCCAGAGTGAATAGTCGGCTCAACCGCCTTGCCTTCGAGATGGAGCTTTTTCAGGTTGCTGGTTGAAACTCCAAGGAAGTAAGCTGCCTCCGCAAGTGAGAACTGGCGGAGAGTCTTGGTCGCATTCGGTGGGAAGGTTTCCAGACGAAGCTGGTTCAACTTCCTAGAAATCTCCCGTCCCTGCGCCAATATCGCATCATCGAACAGTGCCTTAGCGTGGGGTGGGGATATGTTCATCCGTCTCAACCTCAAATAACGGCAATTGACTTCGTTTTGCCGAATTGCCGTCATTATGTCCGATTCGTTCGTTCCGGCAAGAAGTTTTAGGTTAACGAAAAGTTAACAGGGAGCTGTTTGATCCAGTATCGCCTCGTGCGAATTCGGCGCCCAAGACTCTCAGATGGCCGCCCTTCGGCGAATCCCGGAATATCCTTGCTACCGTCGCTCCCTCCGCCCATCGGATTTTCTCCTTTCCCATTGAACCTATTGTGGAAATTCGACAATAGTCGGCCGACTAAGCATATATAACCTTCCATGCCGAAAGACGCCTCGGCGAGCACACCGGACCGGGAATCGAAAAACTGCACCACATCGACGCCAGCCTCGATCTGGCAGGGGCTCCGAATCCAGGTTAACGAATAAGTTCTCCCAGGATTGATGCGAGATAGTCGAGGTTCCAGCCAGCCACTTTTCGCCTGCGCTTAAGGGAGTGCTTGTCGGGCAAGGCTCAGACGAGGTTGATGGCAAAGTGGCGGACGATGGCGATGTTTGTGCACGCCATGGCCTTTTCTGAGGCGGGATTGATCGTCGTTAAAGGCGACGTCGAACGTCCAGTGCAGGGCGTTCTCGACCAGCCAGCGGCCGCGCACGGCTTGAGCGGCTCGCTCGGCGATGAGATGGGCTGAAGAGATGAAGCATCTGGTGTCGTGTCGGCAGCGATCCTTGAGTTCGGTGCGGGCTCGGACGCGGATGATGGTCTTAGTGTTGGGCAGGCGCAGTTCGCCGGGAAAGCGCCTCACGCCGGAAAGCCAGCTGGTCTCGCGGGAGACGGTAACGGCGCGCTCCTCGATACGGCCATGGGCTTTGTCGAAGTCGACGGCACTGTCGAGGCAGGCGGCGGGAGCATCGTCTAAGTAGCGCTCAATCTCGGCGCGCAGCGTCGGTTGGTGGCCCGTGACCGCGAGCAGGTAGTCGGCGCCGACATAGCGGATTGAGGCTCGTACCCGAGAGTTGGGTTCAGGATATCATCCAACCTCTTTCGGATATTGGGGGAGGAAGAGGTTACGGCTACGCGCCCGCGCACCGGCCACCGGTGTCGCTGGCGGGGCGATCCGCGCGGCCCGAGCCGGTCGCTCATTCGTCGCCTGCGAGACCGTCGAAGGCGTCGAGCAGTGCATCGACGATCGCCTGGCCCAGCGCCTTTGCAGTCTACCAATTTGGGGGCTTCGTTTCCGGGGCGGGGGGCGGTGGCCAGGTCAGAACCCAGATCGGTCAGGACCGCAAGGCCCGCTCGATCGCCCATTGTGCAAAATCGTCCCGGCTGTCGATGATCCTGGTATCCATGAACGCGCGCTCCGGCGTTTACGATTTCTTTGGCCGATTCCGGCTATGTCAGGGTGCGCGATAGGTACTGCGTTCGCGCCACTTCATCGTTCAATCCTCGCGTCTCACGCCTCACAGAGCAAGCCGTTCCGCTTCGCACGGTCGCGGAGGTTCTTGACGGAAGAGGAGCCCGTTTCGTCCCGCTACGCGGTGTCCGTTCATGATCGGAAGAGAGCCCAGTGTTGGGGCGGTCCACCATTGACTTCCGATGAGTAGCCCCCCAGATATAGCCCGTTGGGTTATAGGAATGGTATGCAGACTGTCGCCGAGACCTCATTGTTCATCAAGCACGCGGCTGAGTTATTCAGCGAGGATGAACGAAAGGAGCTGATCGACTTTTTGGCCGCCAATCCGCAGGTCGGTGACGAGATCCCTGGCACTGGCGGCGTACGAAAGATGCGTTTCGCCGCCAAAGGCAAGGGCAAGCGTGGCGGCGCACGGGTCATCTACTACTGGTACAGTGCTGACGCGCCGATCTATGCACTCTTGGCGTACGGCAAGAACGAAAAGGTTGATCTGAAGCCCGATGAAGCCAAGGCGGTTGCTGCATTCGCCAAAGCGATCAAAGCAGCGAACAGGAGCAGGACATGAGCGAGATGACGAAATTCGGCGCCGACCTGATCCAGGCCATGTCGGAAGCTTTAGCGCACGCGCAAGGCAAGGATGTCCCTGGCATCGAGGTACACAGCGTAGATGTCGGGGCAGTCGACCCAAAGGCCATTCGCAAGAAGCTCGACCTTACCCAAGACGAGATGGCAACCGTGCTCGGAACGAGCCCTTCCGGCTACAAGAAGTGGGAGCAGGGGAAGAGGCAGCCGAGCGGGGCTGCACGCACCTTGCTTCGCGTCATGGACAAGGAGCCCGAGGCCGTGCTGCGCGCCTTGTCGTCCAAGGACGAGGTTTCCGACAACAAGCAGACGTCTGCCGCTACGCACTGAGCGGGGCAGGGGACTTTTGTCGCATTGCATCTTGTATGGGGATGTTTTTGTCAACGGTCTTTTTTGCGTCCATTCATTGGCCTCGTTTGCGTTTAGGGCAGCTGCTCCATTCACGACAGAAGCAGCCGCCGCTGGCTTATCGATCGCGGACGTCGATACCGAGGGAGCCTGCGCGTGGCGAGACAATGCTCTCGCGTACTTGTATGCGGCGGGTGCTTTGACCCAGCCATGATGCAGTAATGCGCATCGCGAGCAAGGCTCCGGGGCGGCGGGACCATTCTTAATTACGGTGCAAAGCCCATGTGCAGTGCCGGTTCGCCACCGCCTCGGATCGTTGGGAGTCTGGCGCTGTTGGCGCGTCAGGCCCCGATAGCTTGATCCTCTTCTTCGTTATCCAGCGGACCGCACTGCGACGCCCTGCGGGATCTCGCCCATGGTGGCCATGCGCCAGAGCGCGATGAGCAGGCGCCGCGCGACGGCCACGATCATGGTCTTGCGCGTGCCGCCCCGACCATCCTCGGTGCGCTTCCGAAACCACTGCGCCAAAGCGCTATCCTTCTGGAACCGGAGAAAGCGCCAGGCCAGTTGGATCATCCCGCGCCGTACCCGGGCATTGCCGGCTCTTGCGAGGCCTCTCTCGCGCCGTCGCGCGCCGCTCTCATCCGGAGAGCCGGTGAGGCCGGCATAGCGGGCGACCGCCTTTCGATCCCGGAGACGGCGTGACAGAATCTCGTTGACGAGCATATCCGCGGTTTCGACGCCGACGCCGATGACGCTCGAGATCAGGCGAACCATCGCGTGAGGTCCCTTCTCGACGGCCGAGGCCGTCTCCAGCTTGCGCAGGCGTTCCTGCTCGATGGCCTTGATCTGTTCGCGCACCAGACGCAGCCGGGCCATGTCGCGGCGAAACTCAGCCTGGGTATTTTCAGGGAGAGGGGAGCCTTCCGCCGTGCGCAACGCAGCAAGCTTCTCCTCCGCCTTGCGCAACGTCGGATTGAACCCACGAATTCCCAGGCGCGCGAGCGCCGCCTTCATGCGGTTGACGATGCGCGTGCGATCGCAGACCAGCTTTTCCCGCTCGCGGTTCGGCCGCTTGGCGTCTTCCTCTTCGATGGTCGGAATAGCCGCCATGCTGCAGTGGCGCTTTTCTCCGCGCAGCCAGCCGAGGAAGGCGCGCATCAGCAACTCCGTGTCGAGGCGATCAGTCTTCGCACGCCGGTGCTCACGTGACACGGCGACGCTCGATGGATGCATGACATAGGCTTCGATGCCGCGCGACCTGAGCCAGCGCGCCAGCCAAAAACCGTCACGCCCCGCCTCGAAGGCGACAACGATGCGTTCGATCTCGCGCTCCGCCTGGGCCGCTTCCTCGCGCCAGCGATGCAGGAGCCGCAGCAACCCATCCTCATCGGGCGCCAGCTTCATCAGGTGGTGCCGTTCGACGCCCGGCAGCATTCCCGCGACAAGCCAACTCGATTGACTCATCTCGATGACGACAACGAGTGTGCTATCCTGATTCAGGGTGGCGACGGACCGGCTCAGATCGTTTGATTGCGGCATGGGGCTCTCCATCGGGTTGGTTGGAAGCGCCGAAAGTGCCACCTTCGCCGCCAGCCCCATAGCATCTTAATTGCAAGAATGCGGTTGTTTCCGTCATGTTGGGCAGTTAATTGCGAGAATGGCGTAGCTCGGCTTCTCGCTTGGCAAGCACCCCTCATGCCCACTTTAATGGATCCTCTGCCCCGTAAAGCGATCTCGTCCGTGCCAAAACTCGCAAACTGGACACCATTCGCCTTCGTAATCGATTCCTTCCTCGTGAGGGCACCCAATAATGCCCTCGGTCATCGTGACTGACCGCACCTGATGCTTCTCGATAAATTCAAGTATCTCGCGGGCAATGCCGGGGTCGGCGCGGACGTCGCCATGATCTACTTTCCAGTCGTGCAACTCTTCGACCTCTTCATTCGCGGATGGCACGATGCCAACTGCGACCTTTGTCGCTTGGCGCAGGTTCGGACCATAGAAGGCGATAGTCGCAATTGGCCATCCCCGGTGTCCCTTCCGAGCTTTCTTTTTCAGGCGCTTGAGAAATCGACCTTCCAACATGTTGCACTCTCCACGACCGCTGCGTTCATGATCGGTCTTGCCGATCTGCGGGGATATTGGGAAGTTTTGTTTTCGCGAAAACCACTTGGTCATTCACTTCCGCTAGGCGATGGCCCCGTGTCTTGGCAGAATGGTCAAGATAGGCGAGTGAAGGCCGCAGAATTCTTCGTTGAAGCAGCAGAACCGGCCATAGGATTTTACCTCATAGCGGACCCTGATTTTCTTCATAATGCGGAGGAGGCTGAATGATTTCACGCTGACGCTCATAAGCTTTGCGTACATCATACGCTAAGCCGAGAAACATTCCCTCCTTGTCACGAACGAGCGGCGCGTTCTTGACGTCATGCACAACCTCATGCAGCCAGCGCAGAGAGGGATAGTATAGTCTGAGATCAGCAAGAGGCCGGCGTGATTTTGCAGCAGGCGATACGAAAGCAAACCACCCTCCCCTTTGCGAGTCAGCCCGCGAACGATCTATGGTTTAGGGCGATTCACGAAATCCACGGATCAAAGAGAGCGATACCAAAACCCTCGAAATCCTTGGTGTTGCGCGTCGCCAGAAGTAAGGAGGTTCTTCGCAACCGCCGTCGCGGCGATCAGGCCGTCCATCGACGAGAGCCCACGACCGCGGCGCTTCGCCAGCCCCATCAGGTCGCCCCAGGCCATGGCAACGGGTTCGTCTACGGAGAAAAGCCTCTGCTCGAAGCGCATCGGCAAGTCCCGAGCCAGCCAGTCGGCGAGGGCTTCTCGTTTCCATCCCTCGTCCATGAGAACTACGCCACGCCGAATCTCGGCGATCGACACGACACTGATGAACGAGCGATCCTCATCGAGCCCATCCAGCCACTCCAAAACGCGCGCAGAAGGAGACGGCCTTGTCACCTCAGATAGCACGTTGGTGTCGAGCAGGAGCCTCACAACGGCAGGTCACGCGATTCGTCGCGTAGCCGTTCGAGGTCCAGTCGGCACCGCGCAAGGGCGAATCCAGCAGGAACTCCGCAAGCGTGCCCTTGCGTGCGGTCTTGCGCTGCCATTCCTCAGCTGAAACGACAACGACGCTTGGTTTTCCGTTGCGCGTGATCGTTTGTGGCGACGACTGCGCGCGCTCAATCACCTCCGACAGTCGAGCCTTAGCCCGAGCAACGGTCCAGCTGGGATCCTCTTGGGGTGCAGATAGCACGTTGCCCTCTATAACCACGATGACTATCATGACTATATAGTCCGCGCCATGCGCTAGAGCAACAGGGCAGGACAGGGCGCTTCTGCAGCGTTACAGTCTGGCTCGACTTAGTGAGATTGACACGGAGCCGATCGCGCCGGCGTCGGTATTTGCGCGTCATCTCTACGGATGCGTGGCCGGGCTGCTTCTGCACATGCACCATCGACCTCGGCCACGGACGCAAGGCCGGCGCGCAGGGAAATCCCCCGATAGATTGCCATGCACGCCGGCGGCCAAAGCCGTGTGGCCCACACGATTGAGCACTTCCTAGGCTGACATCCGGCAAAGCTTCGCAATGGTCGCGGCCGACATCGAGGCCGACGATTTCGGAGCGCCGCAGGCCGCCCGCGAAGCCCAGGAGCAGCATGGCGCGGTCGCGCAAGCCCCGCAGCGTGCCGCGGTCAAGTGTCTCCAGCATGGCGATCAGATCGTCGCGCAGCACGGCTTCCTTCTGCCGAGGAGGGGAGGCGTGTTTGTTGCGGATCCCGGCCAGCACGGTGGCGATCCTTGCGATCGAGCGGTTGGCCGCGTTGCGTATAGTTCCAGGTCAAGGAGGACAGGCGGCGCTCGATCGTCGACACCGACTTTTTGCCTGCTCCTGGCGCCGAGGCCTGCGCCGTGATGTAAAGCCCGACGATCTGCGGGTCCGCAGGCAGCGGCTCAAAAGACTGGCGACGGCACCAGGCGCAAAAATGCTTCCAATCCGATGCATAGGCGCGACGTGTGTTGGCTGAGCTCGCCGCTTCGACATAATCGCGGGCGCGGTCCGCCAGGCGCTCGAGATGCCCAGGCAACCGTTCTTGTCCCTTTGCTCGAACCGGCAGGGGAGGGGAGGGGGCTCCCTCTTCGCCACCGCGCAGTTTATGCGGCGTCGGATGGCCCATCTCCATCACGAGATCGACAATGTCCGGCAAATCATCGGTATCGGCCGGATCGGTGTGCTTCATCAAATGGCGGGCATTGCCCATCAAAATCTCGTCTGTGGTAATGTCATGGCGGCGCGATTCTCTGCATCCTAGCCTGAGACTAACGGACTGATTTGTCCACCGCAGGATGGCCGGTAGGATCGGGATACCGAACTCACCCATGTCTTTGTTCGGCTCGACTCAGCCCAGTCCTGGAAGGTGGTTGAGGCGAGGACAAGTGCATTTTCGGTGACCGATATCGATGGCAGCATTGCTTAACGAACGGGCGCCAGGATGGGGGTTAGACGTGCGCATCCGGTTGAGGCGGTAGCAGTTTCGTGGGGAGGAAAGCGAAGAATTCACCGCCTCCGTCAGGCAAGATCCACCACAGCCTTTGCGAGAGCGCCTAGGCTCTTCACCTCCACGCCATCCTTGAGAGGGAAGCTTTCGGCACCGGGATATACGACGAGGCGACGCGCCGGATTGACGTCCTCGCAAGCCAGGTGAAAGCCCTTTTCAACCTTCGGCGCCAGACTGCGCTTGATCTCGATCGCCCAGGGACGTTTGCCGGGCGCAGCCAGAAGGAGGTCGATTTCGGCGCCGGCGGCGGTCCGATAGAAACTGGCCACTGTACGCGCAGGCGCTAAGGAGAGAAGATTTTCGATGACGTAGCTCTCCCAGCTGGCCCCGACAACGGGGTGCCCGGAAAGGCCATTGAGATCTTCGATGCCCAACAGCGCGTGCACGATGCCGCTGTCGCGCACATAGACTTTTGGCGACTTTACAAGTCTCTTGCCGGTATTGGCGTGATATGGAGGAAGCCTTCGCACCAGGAGAAGATCGACGAGAAGATCGACGTAGGATGTCACGGTCGGTGCGCTGACGGCCAGGCCGGACGCCAGCCGCGAAGCGTTCAAGAGACCAGCCTGATTGTGGGCGAGCATGGTCCAGAGCCGCTCCAGCGTCTGTGCGGGAATACGTGGTCCGAATTGCGGGACATCGCGTTCGAGGTAGGTTCGAATGAAGCTGCGCCGGAACGCCAGGCTGTCGGCATCGGAGGCTGCCAAAAAGCTGTCCGGAAACCCGCCGCGCAGCCATAGGCGCTCGGTGTCCGTTGCTCCAACTTCCAGGACATCGAGCGGCGTCATCTCGACATATTCGATACGGCCGGCAAGGCTTTCGCCGGATTGGCGGAGCAGGTCCATCGATGCTGAGCCCAGCAGCAGGAACCTGCCGCTGCGGCGTCCCCGGCGGCGGCCCTGATCGATCAAGCCGCGCAGTTCCTGGAACAAGTCCGGCACACGGTGGATCTCGTCGAGAATGACCAGACGATCTTCGTAGGCCTTGAGAAAGAGGACGGGATCCGAGAGCTTGTTTCGATCCTCGCGCGACTCCAAATCGAGGTAAAGCGCACCGGTCTCATCGCCGACTTCCAATGCAAGGGTAGTCTTGCCGACCTGTCTCGGGCCGATCAAAGCGACAGCCGCCTGTCGTCCGAGCGCTTGCCTGACCAACGGTAGGACTCTGCGAGAAATCATCCTTGCAAATTACAAACTTCACTTTGATTTTGCAAGGACCATCGGACGCCCATTTTCCTGCCGCGGACGAAAATAGGGCAGGGGGCATTTCGGCCTTCTCTACCTGCCGTCCCATCTCCATCACCACATCGATGATGTCCGGAAGATCATCCTGGGCTGGGTTGTCGGCGTTGGTCATGATGGGGATTCTAGCGTGATTTGGCCGTCAAAAGCGAGCGGCAACGGCCCGTTCGCGCGGCTGGCCATCTGGCTACTGGTTGGAGTATCTGGGAGCTGCTTTGTACGCCTTCAATACATATATATTGACATTCATGACTCCGTTTAGCTACATTGGCAATAGCAGGAGTGAAGGAGATTGTTATGCCCCGGGCTGCGGTTGAAGCGAATGAACGGATGAACCTGCGGGTAGCGGCGCGGCAAAAGGCGACGCTGATGCGGGCGGCAGCGCTTGCGCATACGGATTTGACGGAATTCGTCACCCGCGCGGCCTTGCGCGAGGCCGAAGCGGTGATCGAGGGCGCCGAAAAAATCGAGGTCTCTGAGCGGGATTTCCTGCGCATCCTGGAGCTCATGGACAACCCGCCTGCGCCGAACGAAAAACTGCGCGCTGCGATCGCCGCGTTGCCGCGTGACCGATGAGCCTTCCGGCATGGCATGAGGAGCCGATCTCGAAAGAACATGATCGGACTGGCTTCGATTGCGGCGAGGCGGACATGAATACGTTTTTGGCCCGGTACGCACGCCAGAGCCACGAACAGAACGCCGCCAAGACCTATTGCGCGATCGAAACGGCGCGGCCCGGGCGCATCCTTGGCTTCTACTCGATCGCGCCCTCGGCTGTCGACCATGCGGCCGTGCCGGCGCGAATGACCAGGGGATTGGCGCGTCATGACGTCCCGGGCTTTCTCCTGGCGCGTATCGCCACAGACAGGTCGGTCGCGGGGCAGGGGTTGGGTGGTCAGCTGTTGGCCGCCGCCGCCAGGCGTTGCTTGCGGCTGGTGACGGAGGGCGGCGGCATCCTTCTGATCATAGACGCCAAGAACGAGCGCGCCGCCGATTGGTACGCCTCCTTCGGGGCCGAGCGCCTGCAGGGCCAGCCCCAAGGCCAGCCTTTGCGGCTGGTGATTCATCTGTCGACGTTCGCGGCGGATTTGCGGGCCGCGGGTCATCTTTGAACGCACTGCCGTTTGTACAATATCGACGGCTGCGATCAACCGAGCAGTTGCAGGCGTGTTTTATCGAGCCTCATAGATGGCCGTGGAGCGGCTTTCTGGGGTGCGAACGCCCAAAGGCCGCGAAAGAGCACCAGATCGCGTCCTATGCCCATCCATGGCCGAAAGCGCACAAAGTGGGCCAGTTTCGGACTGGCCTCGCCCTGCAGGGAGGTTTCCGGGGGCTTCGAGGCTGGTTGGGGCGCACTCTCCGGCGGCCTGCATCGGCACGTGAATCGGAAATCGTGAGACTGCGTGACAAAGCCAGACGGCCGGAGATCCGTATCAACAGATCTGGAAAATCAGCAACTTAAGGAGAGGCCGGATCGGCGCCATGCATGTGGTCTCACGAAAACCGACTCAAAAAGGCATCAAGCCTCACGAATTCCGGTCAGTTGACAAGCATTGCCGGTCGAAAAGCGCGTCCCTGATGTCATAAATCGTCACAAGTTTGCGGCGGACGCCAAGTCATGAAACTGCGGACGCTTCCCCCGACTCGAGGGAAAACGCACATACGTTTCCTATCACGCCAGTCGTGTTAGCTACGGGTCCAGGCCAAGCCTTCCCGCACAGTCGACCAGTTCTTGGCCCAAGAGGCAGACAGCCGCACCGCCTCCGCATTAGGGTGCGAGCTGCGATCTCGGCCAGCCAGGGATTGAAAAACGGCGTCCAGGGTAATACCTTCAAAACCTGTCGCATTACAATTGGTGTGAACATGACCACTACAGTTACAGCCAAGGGACAGGTGACCATCCCGAAGCCGGTCCGCGACCTTCTCGGTATCGTTCCAGGCAGCAAGGTCGATTTCGTCCGCGCCGCCGACGGTAGCGTGGTGCTTGCACGCGCCGACAAGAAGCAGCCGGCGAGCCGCTTCGCCAAATTGCGTGGCCATGCCGGCAAGGGGCTCGATACCGACGCGATCATGGCGCTGACGCGTGGCGAAGCTTGACGCTCGTCGACACCAACGTTCTGCTCGACTTGGTCACAGATGATCCCAAGCGGGCGGATTGGTCGGTCGCGCAGCTTGAGGCAGCAGGCCTCAATGGACCTTTACTGATCAACGATGCTGTCTTTGCCGAGCTTGCCGTTCGATATGACCGCATCGAAGACCTCGACGCCCGCATCGAAGACCTCGACGCGTTTGTCGATGAGGCGGGTCTCGAAATCGCTCCGATGCCGCGCGCCGCCCTGTTTCTCGCTGGAAAGGTATTTACGCAGTATCGCAAGTCCGGCGGGTCGCGCACCGGCGTGTTACCCGACTTCTTCATTGGCGCCCATGCTGCCGTTAGCGGTCTGCCGCTGCTGACCCGCGACGTCGGCCGCTACCGCACCTATTTTCCATCATTGAAACTGATCACGCCGAACAGCTGAGCGACCCATCGGGTCAGGCAGGGAGGGGCTTTCGCCCTACAGTCCGCTCGCCTTGGTCAGATTCACCCGGAACCGATCGCGCCGGCGCTGGTACTTGCGTGTCATCACCGTCGAGGCGTGGCCAAGCTGCTTCCTCACATAGTGTTCATCAACTCGGCGGAGGACGCGAGGCCTGCGCGCAGCGGATGGCTAGAAGACCTTTGGCCGCGCTCGGAAAGATCCCGCGCGCACCGGCAGCAAGGCCGCGCGTTTGACCAGCCGCGCCACCTGCTGACCTTTCAGCCGATCGGCTCCCAACACTTTGCCCTGACCGGTGACGCGGCGGGAGGGGCCATGTGCAATACGGGCCAGCCTTCAGCCAAGCCTACAGGGCGACGACCGGGCAGGCGGCGACGGACCAGCACGCCCATGTCTGGAAAGAATTCAATCGAGCGCGGCCGTCCTCGGTTTGATCGCCCGCAACATCAAGGCCGACGATTTCGGGGCGGCGCAGCCACCGGCGAAGCCCAAAAGCAGCATGGCGCGGTCGCGCAGACCACGCAGTGTCACGTGGTCGAGCGTTTCCTGCACGGCGAGAACATCCTCGCGCAGGATGGCTTTCCCTTTGACGGGTCGGGGAGGCTTTTTTGTTACGAATGCCGACGAGCACGGTGGCGATGCCCGGTCGTTCCGGTCGAGCGGTTGACCGCGTTGTGTATAGTTCCAGGTCAGCGACGACACAGGCGGCGCTCGATGGACGACACCGACTTGTTGTCCCTTGCCGATCCCGAGGCCTAGGGCCATGATGCAGACGCCGACGATTTGTGGGTCCGGCGGCTGCGGATCAAACGGCAGCGGGCGCAAAAATGCCTCCAGTCGGCGCCATAGGCGCGACGGGTGTTTGCCGAACGCTCTGCCTCGACACAATCGCGCGCGGTCGGCTCATATCCGCGTGCCTGCTAGGGCTGTGGCAGCAGCTTAAATTGGTTGTCCCTGAGCTTGAAAGCTGTCGAGAAGTGCCATATCTTTTGCACAAGAAATATGACTCTCGATATGGTAGGGTGAATACCGTGGCCCATGCACTCAAGATCCCAGAGCAGAACGGACCTCTCATTTTGTCCTACATGGACCGGAATGGGAAGATTGCGATCGAGCAGGTCGCGGACGGTTTTGGCATGTCCAAAGGCCAGTTAGCCCAGACTGCCGGTCTTGCGCGCGAGACCCTTTACCGGTCAGAGCGTAGCACCACGGTAAAGACCCAGGGGCGTCTGCGGGAAATGCTCGAGATCATCAGCCGCGTAACGGATTGGGCGGGTGGCAAGGAGCAGGCGATGGCTTGGTATCGGGCTCAGCCGCTTCCAGCATTTGGCGGACGCACCGCTGAGGCGCTGGTGAAGGACGGCAAGGCTGCAGCGGTCCGTGATTATCTCGATCACATGGCCGTTGGCGGGTTTGCGTGAGGGTCGTCAGAACCTGCTACCGCGCACACGATCCACGTTGGGCATTCAAGCCGACTTCCGGCGAAGGAGCGGCGAGCCGAGGCGCCCGATTCAATCCCAAAGGCGTGCCGGCACTCTATCTGGCACTGACCATCATGACTGCGATCAAGGAAGCCAACCAGGGCTTCGCACAGCGGATCGATCCGTGCGTGCTTTGCTCCTATGAGATCGATTGTGACGACATCGCGGATCTGACAACGCAAGAGGGGAGGGGTGAGTTTTCTGTGACGCTCGAAGAGATGGCCTGCGCCTGGGCGACTGCTCTCAGCGACGGAGAGCGCCCGGCGTCCTGGTCCATCTACGACCGGTTGCGACCTCGAAATATTGCCGGCATTGTGGTTCCGAGCTTCGCGCCGGGGGCTGAGATGGAGGATCGCAACCTGGTCCTTTGGGACTGGGGTCCGGATCTGCCGCACAGGATAACCGTATTCGACCCGAGCGGCCGGTTGCCGAAGGACCAGCTATCCTGGCGATAACGCATTGTCCGCATCCGAAGGGCAGGGGAGGGCGCTTGCGCCCTACAGTCCACTGGCCTTGGTGAGATTGACACGGAAACGATCGCGCCGGCGCTGATAGCGGCGCGTCATTTCAGCCGAGGCATGGCCGAGTTGTTTTTGCACATAGCGCTCGTCGACCTCGGCCGAGGATGCCAGCCCTGCACGCAATGAGTGCCCCGAGAACTTCTGACCGCGCTCGCCCTCCGACAAATCGCCACGCACGCCGGCGGCCAAAGCCGTCCGCTTCACGAGGCGAGCGACTTCCTGGTCGTTGAGGCGATCCGCACCGACGGCTTTGCCCTGGCCGGTGACACGACGAAACAACGGCCCATGCGCGATACGGGCAAGTTTCAGCCATGTCTGCAGGGCGACGACCGGGCAGGTGGCGTCGGACGAGCCGCGGCCGACCTCGACCTCGCGCCAGCCGGTCTTGCCCCGTAAATTCACCAGCACGCCCTTGTCCGGGAAAAATTCAATCCAGCCGCTGCCGTCTTCAGTCTGATCGCGGCCGACATCGAGGCCGACGATTTCGGAGCGCCGCAGGCCGCCCGCGAAGCCCAGGAGCAGCATGGCGCGGTCGCGCAAGCCCCGCAGCGTGCCGCGGTCAAGGGTCTCCAGCATGGCGATCAGATCGTCGCGCAGCACGGCTTCCTTCTGCCGGGGAGGGGAGGCGTGTTTGTTGCGGATCCCAGCCAGCACGGTGGCGATATGGCGATCCTTGCGATCGAGCGGTTGGCCGCGTTGCGTATAGTTCCAGGTCAAGGAGGACAGGCGGCGCTCGATCGTCGACACCGACCTTTTGCCTGCTCCTGGCGCCGAGGCCTGCGCCGTGATGTAGAGCCCAACGATCTGCGGGTCCGGAGGCAGCGGCTCAAAAGACTGGCGACGGCACCAGGCGCAAAAATGCTTCCAGTCCGAGGCATAGGCGCGACGTGTGTTGGCTGAGCTCGCCGCTTCGACATAATCGCGGGCGCGCTCCGCCAGGCGCTCGAGATGCCCAGGCAACCGGTCTTGTTCCTTTGCTCGAACCGGCAGGGGAGGGGAGGGGGCTCCCTCTTCGCCACCGCGCGGTTCATGCGGCGTCGGATGGCCCATCTCCATCACGAGATCGACAATGTCCGGCAAATCATCGGTATCGGCCGGATCGGTGTGTTTCATAAAATGGCGGGGATTGCCCATCAATCTCGTTACCGGGAACGTCATGGCGCACGATTCTGTGCGACCCAAGGTGCGATCTGCGAGCCGATTTGTCCACCAACGATCACATGCAAAACGCGCAGCACTTTGTTGCTCGTCGCACGGGCCATTGCCCGCGCAAGCTCCGTCCGGTCCGTCGCGGGCTGCGGCACAAGTGTGAGGTCGCGGCCACGCTGCCAACAGGCGACCCGGCTTGCATACGCGTTCAACAGTCTTTATATTTCGTTCAACGTCCGGAGAACGATCATGGCCACACGCGCCGCCGCCGAAAACGACGAACGGGCCGCTCGCACTCGCAATCGCCTGACACTCGAACAGGCGAGGGCGGTTGGCCTTCTCGGCGCGGCCAAGAACACGCGCCTCTCAGGCAGGGTGTCGTCGGAACTGATCGAGGCCGCAAAGAAGCGCGCTCATGTCAGCTCCGACACCGAACTCCTCGAGCTTGCCTTGTCGCGGCTGGCCCTTGAGGATGACTTCGGCCCCCGCCTTGTGGGTCGCAAAGGCAGCATCCCCGCGGACATCGATCTTGGCGTTTGATCTGCGGAACGCGCTGCGTTCCCTCAAGCCGCAAGCGCGAACCGCCGGGCTCGAACGGCGAGCGGATTCCGCGCTGTCCTGGGCAGGGGACGAGCCGCCTATTGGCGGCGTCCTTCTGCTTGACACGAGTGTCTATCTGGACGTCCTGCAGGGACGCTCGCCCGAAGCGGTCGATGAGCTTCTCAGCTATCGGCTCTGTCACCACTCGGCGGTTTGCCTTGCCGAACTCACCCATGTCTTTGGTCGACTCGACCCGGCCCACGCCACGACGAAGGCGGTCCTGAAGGTGGTTGAGGACACGATCGAGGACATTCCGGCGCATCGGCTTCATGCTCCCGACGTCACCGAGTGGGGACGCGCCGGCATGCTTGCCGGGCTGTTGTTCCGGCTGACCCGGCTGCCGACGGGGCAGGGGCACGAACGCCGCTTTCTCAACGATGCGCTGATCTTCCACCAGGCCGCTTTGCTCGGGGCGACGGTCCTGACTGGTAATATCCGGGATTTCGATTACCTCAACCAGCTTGTGCCATCGGTGCGGGTGATCTTCTACCGGTGCTAGAGCTTTTCAGATCGCTCGCGCCAGCTTCAGACGTGGTCCGGTTGTTGCGCGCGGATGTCATGCGGATCCCTCCACCCCGCGGGCGCCAGCGCCTGTGTCGACCATCGGATCCGGGAGTGAATCGGAAATCGTGAGACTACGTGACAAAAAAAGGGGCCTGGCAGCGCGGTTTGATTCAGTTTTCGTGAGACTGCGTGACAACCGGCGTGCAGGCCTTCGGCGAAGCAAGTGCCTGCAAATCAATGGTTTGGGGGACACAGGCGCGGACGGCATGCACGCAGTCTCACGAAAACCGATTCAAAAATCAAAAATGGCGGTAGGTCGCGCACGGGGTTCCTGCCCGCTGAAACAGGCCCAAGAAACCCGAATCATCTGGCCGCACAAGCATGCGCGAGATGTCGCCCGGAGGCCCGACGGGCGTGAATTTCGGCGTGCTGCGCGACCTGTCCGGAGGCTGGGCGCGGGCCCGATCGTCAGGCGAACTCGGCCACACGCGGGAAAACTTCCTCGTGGTTTCAAAGCGCTAGCCATGCGATCGAGCCGGGTTTGATGAGCCTCCCAGCAATTGTGGGCAGCGGACAGCGAGTGAAGCGACCTTGCGGAAAGGGGAAGAATGCGCTAGGGTTGGGTTGCGATGGAATGACCCGTGGTCGTTGCCATCGACCTGGGCCGGCAGCTGGGAGCCGCCGACCCGAAAAGGCCAGACGACGTGACGAAGCTTGGCGGTTGTCGGCGGCTTGGCTCCCAGACGAAATTCTCAGCATTTCCGGTCGAAAAGCGCGTCCCTGAGCCGGCTTAGGGATTTTTTTTAAACGAACGATAATGCAACATTATCGTTCGTTTTTGTGTCACGACAGGTGCGGCGGATTTCGCGCAAACAGATTGCCAAAAGCGCCGCGCTGACTCATGCTGCTCAACGATGATTCTGCCGCCCAAACTCTCTCCGCGCCACTACGCCACGCTCGCCGGTGCCCCGTCGGCCGCGCCGCCGGCAACGGTGCCGGCTTGGCTGCGCCGCGCTGTCCCGGATGCGCAAAGCCTTGCGGGAAAAGATGTCGAGGACATCGCGCTCGTCGCAGGCGCCGCCATCAGCATGCTCGATGCGGTCGTCCGCCGGCAGGAGCGGTGGGTCGGCGCCTGGCGGCAGCGCCTGGCAATTTCGGCGGCCGCGGTAACGGCAAAGCAGGCAGGCCGCGTCGAAGATGAGGCAGCATTGCGCGATGCGGTGCTGCTCACGTGTTAACGGCTGCGAGAAAGCGCGGACAAATGGTGCCGAGGATTGTGGAGGAGAAAGCGGCCCGATGGGGCCGCTTTGTATTTTTTACCAGGAGGGATCGAGAGGATGGGGCTTTTGCCCTGTCTGCTCGTCGCTGGAAGGGTGCTGATGGTCAGGGGCTTGTTGGTGACGGACAAACTGCTGGATGTGGGGAGCGTAACGGCTCCAGATGCAGTCTCGCAGATCGTCGAGGAGTTCGAAGACGGCGGCTGCTTGCTCGGGTGTCCATTCGGCATTGACGATGAACTGGATTCCACGCCCGAGACCGGACGGCTGATGAGGATTTCCGGTCATGCTGCAGGCTCCTTTTCGTCAGCGGGGTGGCTGGTGCGTTGTTGACGCTGCGCCTTCGAGCGCTCGGAGGCTTCCTTGAAGCGGTAAGAATCGCCTTCGATGGGAATGACCTCACAATGGTGCAAAAGGCGATCGACCAGACTGACGACGCAGGCGGCATTGGGGAAGACCTCCGACCATTGCGCGAAGGGCTTGTTGGTGGTGACGATGGTCGAGCGTTTCTCGTATCGGCGGCTGATGAGATCGAACAGCAGATCGGCATGACGGTTGGAATAGGAGAGATATCCGACCTCGTCGATGACCAGGATATCGGGCGCCGCATAGTACTGCAGCTTTCGGCGGAGCATGGAATCGCTGTCGATGGCGGCGAGCTCGCCGAGCATTTCGCTGGCGGTGCGGAAGAGGACCGAATGGCCGGCGACCAGCGCCTGGTAGGCGACGTTAAGAGCGAGCGTGGACTTGCCGACGCCGTTAGGGCCGATAAGGACGATGTTGGCGGCCTCCTTGACGAAGGACAGCGTCATCAGTTCCTCGATGGCGGCGCGATCGATACGACGCGGCCATTTCCAGTCGTAATCGGCCAGTTGCCTGAAGTGGCCAAGCCTGGCGGCGCGCATGCGTCGCCGCAATGAGCGGTCGGAGCGCTCTTCTTCCTCCCATTGAAGCACGGCGGCCAGCCACGGCGCGTCGGCGATTTCGTCCCAGTGGGCGATCAGGCCATTGAGGCGCAGCGCCCTGGCGCGGTTGAACAGGATGCCGGGATTATTCATCGTCGTTGCCTGCGCAAGTGAGTTGATCGTAACGGTCGAGCTTGTGGGGCTGTACGACCGTATCCTTTTTGCGGACATGCTCCGGCAGCCTTGTTTCGACCGGCGGTGGAGCGCCACGCGCGATCCGGCGGCGTTCGAGCGCGACGTGAACCGATCTCGAATGAGAGGCCCCGGCCTGCAAGGCATCTTCGACGGCGGCCTGGAGTTCGGTGGCGCCGTAGAGGTCGAGCAGTTTGAGCATGGCATTGGTGATCGCGCCGATATTGGCGCCGCGCTCGGCGGCGTGGATCATCAGTTTCTGGCAGGCCGGCACGGCGCGCGTCAAACTGTTGAGGCCCCGATGCTGGCGCGCTTCGCGCTTGACGGCGACGAGCGCCTTGAGGTGCCGGGGGTCTTCGATCTGCTGGCCCCGGTCGTAGCTGCGGCGGTGGCTGGCGATCATCGTGGCGGCATCGAATATCCGGACCTGGGCGAGATCGGCGCGCACGGTGAGCGTGCGCCGGACATGAGTATGGGGAACCGAGTAATCGTTCAGGTCGAAGCGGACATAGGGTGTCTTTCCGACCTTCGCGGCGATCTGCTCCTCGATGGGGTACGGGTTGGTGGGCAATGGCAGAAGCATGGGCTGCTCCTGCGCAAACACCTGACGAACCGTCATCGTCCGGTCCTCGGGGCATGGCCGGTCGGCGGCCTGGTTGCGGCACCATTGTTCGGCCTGGGCATTCAGATCGTCGAGGTCCTTGAACTTGCGGGCGATGAAGAAGGCTTCCCGGATGTGGCGAATGGCGCGCTCGACGCGGCCCTTTTCGTTGCCCCGCGCCACGGCGACGGGACGGGGCTCGAAGCGATAATGGCCCGCGAAGGCCAGAAGTGTCGGATGGAACCGGATGGCATCGCCGTGACGCTCAAGCACAGCGCTCTTAAGGTTGTCATAGAGCAGCACCCTGGGCAAACCATTCCAGGCGTTGAACGCACCGGCGTGGCCGCGCAGGAAGTTTTCCATGCGGGCATCAAGAAAGAAGCGCAGATAGATGTCGCGCGAGTAGGACAACACCATGACGAAGGCCATCAGCGGGCGGCGAGCCTTGCCGATTTCGATGTGACCAAAATGCGCCCAGTCGACCTGGCCTTGCTCGCCCGGCAGGGTGCGCAGACGCAGGAACGCTTCCGCAGCCTTGCGCGGACGGTGGAGCGCGATCATATGCCGGAAGTGGGAGGACGAGCCCTTGTAGCCGCGCTCCTGCACCATCCCGTACAGGCGGCTGGCGGTCAGGTCTGGATATGTCTCAAGCGTCCGCTGGACGAACGGCAGATACTGGTCGATCTCGGCGGGACGTATCACCGGCCTGTGGCGGGGCAGACCGGCCTCCTTCAGAACCCGGAAGACCGTCGTATGGTGGCAATGCAATTGCGTTGCGATCGTTCCACAGCGCCACCTCTCAACGTGGTACAGGCGCAGGATCATCGCTTCCTTCTCGGCGGATATGGTCATCGGTTGGGTCTCCATAGTCGTGTTGACGGACATAGGCCCCTCGGCGACGCACGAAGCCGCCGCGAAAGAACGGCGGCAGCCGACAACTGCAGCGCCGGCAGCACGGAGCCGGAGGGATCGATGGCACCGCTTCAGCGGTGACGTCGTCCAGTGCGACGGTGCCGTCGATCAGGGGCGCGTTCAGTCGTGAACCATCCGGCAGACAAGGTGCAGACTGATGCGTCACGTTGTTTTTGCAGCGCTGGCGATATCGGCGGGAGCGGTCGGCGTGGGCAAAGCGGCCCCGGCGGGTGTTCTGGTAGCGCAGCCCCGCCGCACGCAGACTGTCACGGCGGGCTTCATGGGCGCAGTCAGAACCACAGAAGCGCTGACCCCGATCGCAATGCCGGCAAAGCAAGACCTGTGAGCGGCACCGTGCGCAGAGAAAGAAACGACCGGTTTGCATTGCGGCGGCGAACCTCTCGGAACGCCGTCGGGATTGCGGGGAAAAGCTCGACGGAATGCGCCAATGCCATTATGCTGGCGCATACCGTGAACCAGTCGGCATCAGTGCCCGGGGACCTGCAAGTCCCTCACACGGGCCGTTGGGATAGGACATCGAGTTTACGTGGTAGTGGGTCGATGTCTGATTGCGGCGCTCCGCACATGTAGCATGCGCGGACGCAGCGCGGGATGCGCCTCAGTCGCCCTCCGGGCTCCTGTCGGCGCATCCCGCGCTCTCATCCCCAACCAAATCAGATCATCAGCGTCATTCAGCACCACTCCGAGCCGAATTCCGCATCAATTCCCTCTCGGCGCCATCTATACGCGGTTCTCAAACGCCATCGACACGAGGACGCGTCGTTATGAACTTAAGTGTCCAGGACCGTTTCGTCATCCTGGGACAAGTCCGCCGGGGGCCTGATGATCGGGCGGGCGGCGACCGGCGTAGAGGGGGCGTGAGTTGGACATAGGCTTTCATGCGGAACTGCAGGAACCAGGCTCCTGATGCGAAGGGAGATGCTCAAGCGGAGCAAACCGCAAGGCGAGAGTACCAATGCGGGAGACTGGGGCGGACCGACCCGTATGAGCGTTGAAGGCCCTGTAATGGGGTCGGAGCAAAGGGGTCGGATCAGGTGGTCGTATTGTTTGAAACAACTGGAAACAGGATGACTTCGGAAAGTACGACAGACAAGCCGTTTCGAATTGAGAAACGTCGAGTGTACGAAGCTTACAAAGCGGTCAAAGCCAACCGTGGCGCAGCCGGGGTGGACGGGCAGACTCTGGAGATGTTTGAGAAAGACCTTGCGAGAAATCTCTACAAGATCTGGAATCGGATGTCTTCGGGGACTTACTTTCCGCCGCCCGTGCGTGCCGTCTCCATTCCGAAGAAGACTGGGGCGAAAGGGTTTTGGGTGTGCCCACCGTCAGCGATCGAATCGCGCAGATGGTGATCAAGCAGATGATTGAGCCGGATCTGGACTCCCTCTTTCTTCCGGACTCCTACGGTTACAGACCGGGAAAATCGGCTCTGGATGCCGTCGGCGTGACGCGTCAGCGGTGCTGGAAGTATGATTGGGTTTTGGAATTCGACATCAAAGGGCTGTTTGACAATCTTCCGCACGATCTCCTGCTGAAGGCGGTCAGAAAGGACGTGAAGTGCAAGTGGCTCTGCTCTACATCGAAAGGTGGTTGACAGCGCCGATGGAAAAGAAGGGAGAAGTCATGGAGCGCACACGCGGCACCCCGCAAGGGGGCGTGGTTAGCCCGATTTTGTCGAATCTTTTCCTGCACTATGCATTTGATCTCTGGATGACGAGGACGCATCCCGAACTTCCATGGTGTCGATATGCCGACGATGGTCTCGTGCATTGCCGGAGCGAGCAACAAGCCGAAGCCCTCAAGGCGGAGCTGAGTTCTCGGCTGGCAGCGTGCGGACTTCAGATGCATCCGACAAAGACCAAGATTGTCTACTGCAGGGATCAACGGCGCAGAGAGGCGTATCCGACGTTTGACTTTCTCGGGTATCAGTTCAGGCCGCGACGGGTAGCGAACACACAGCGGGACGAGTTCTTCTGTGGTTACACGCCTGCGGTCAGTCCGACGGCGCTCAAATCGATGCGGGCAACGATCAAAAGCTTGAACATCCCGCGGCAGACGCCGGGGACGCTGACCGAAATTGCCAAACAGATCAATCCGCTCCTCCGGGGATGGATTGCCTACTATGGACGGTACAGTCGTTCGGCCCTGTCCACTCTGGCTGATTACGTTAATCAGAAACTCAGGGCTTGGATCAGGCGAAAGTTCAAGCGCTTTCAGTCCCACAAGACACGCGCCAGTCTCTTCTTGCGAAAGCTGGCGAAGGAAAATCCGGGACTGTTCGTGCATTGGAAGGCGTTCGGAACGAACACGTTTACCTGATGGGAGCGGTGTGAATCGAGAGGTTCACGCACCGTTCTGCGAGAGGCCGGCAGGTGAAATTCCTCCGGCCTACTCACCCTGGACTATCGACCAAGATGGCCCGGCTGCGGGGCCGTGCGCCATGCGGTGAGCGTTGCCGGGCGGGCGTGCCGCACGGCCATTGGAAAACCACCACCTTCACTACCGGCGCACTGCGGCTGACGGGCATGACCGCCCCGTTCGTCTATGACGGCGCCATGAACGGCAACGTATTCCTGGCCTATGTCGAGCAGGTGCTGGTCCCGACCCTGTCGGAGGGCGACATCGTCGTGATGGACAACCTTCCCGCCCACAAGGCCGCCGGCGTTCGCGATGCAATCGAGACGACCGGCGCGAGGCTCATGTTCCTGCTGCCCTACAGCCCCGACTTCAATCCGATCGAAAACGCCTTCTCAAAACTCAAGGCTCTTATGCGCGCCAAAGCCGAGAGGATAATCACAGCCCTGTGGACCGCCGTCGGATCGCTCGTCGACCTCTTCACCCCAGCCGAATGCCAGAACTACTTCAAGGCCGCAGGTTATGACCCAGATTAAACCGGACGCGCTCTAGGTGCCACACATCGTTCCGGCTGGGCTTCTTGCGGTGAAGGCGACGCGCGTAGTCGGGCCCGAATTTGTTTCCCCAACGGCGGATCGTTTCATAGGAGACGACAATGCCGCGCTCCAGCAGCATTTCCTCGACCAAGCGCAGGCTCAGCGGAAACCGAAAGTAGAGCCACGCCGCATGGGCGATGATCTGAGGTGGGAAACGATGGCGCTTGTAGCTGATCGGCGAGGTGTTCATGCAAGTGTGTCTATCGCGAGGCTCCTCATAAGCCGTTACCGTGACATCGCCCTCGGATGCAGTCGCTGTTGGGACGCAGCCATTGGAACGCGGATCGGCTCCGAGACGCGGTTCGCGATTAGTGGTGGAGGCGTTGGGGCGATGAGGATTGTGTCCTGATCGTCGAGGAGACGGGATTTGTTAGATCGTTCCGCCGGTGTCGCGCGCTTGCCGTGGCCGTTACCACGCGCTGCGACGGCTGTATCGCAAGCCATGTTGAAGCGGCGATCGCCCACGGCGCGACCAAGGAAGAGCTGGCCGAAGCCTTGGGTGTTGCGATCGCGCTCAATGCTGGCGCCGAACTTGTCTACTCAGCCAGGACCCTTGATGCGTTCGAACAGATGTCAGCTTGAGGCAAGACACGCCCGGTCTAAGCTCGTGGGGCCAGTGACTTGTCAACCGGAGGCTGCGACGCAGCTTCCGGAGTTCAGGGCGTAGGCATTCCGCGACCCGGTTTCCGCCGAATTGGAGCTTGCCGACGGGACAGACTTTTCGGATGATCCGAACGGATAAGAGATGAGCTGAACGAACATGAAGTTGGTAACCATCCTAATCGGCGAAGGATTCCCGCTTCTCTCGCTTTCGCTCGTCACCGAACCATTGAGGTTGGCGAATCGGGAAAGCCATCGACCAGTCTTCCGCTGGCGCATCCTGAGCATAGACGGAACGACGCCGAGGTCGTCTTCGGGCCATGCGCTGGAGATCCAAGGCGGACTCGATGAGCAGGCGACTGACGCCGTGATCCTGCTGGCTTCCTACGCCCCGGACCGTATGAAGACCGATGCGGTGTTGAGCTGGCTGAGGCGCCGGGCGCGGTCTGGATGCCTCATGGGCTGCGTCGATACCGGAGCTCTCATCTTCGCCGAAGCGGGCCTTCTCGACAGGCGGCCTGCCGCCGCACACCACGAGGCGATCGTCGGATTCCGTGAAAGCCGTGGTGAAGCCTTCTTCGCCGATCGTCTGTTCGATCTCGACAATGATCGCTGTTCAAGCGCCGGTGGAGTCGTAACGATCGACATGACGCTGGCCATGATCGCCCATTACGAAAACAAACGGCTGGCACGGCGCGTCGCCGAAATCCTGAATTATCGACCTCTGGAATCGGAACGGGCGGATGGATCCTTCGGGTTTGACTGGTCGATACCTCGCCTCGACCGGGCGCTCGCGAAAGCTATCGACATGATGCTCGCGAACATGGAATCGCCGCTTCCGATCAAGGAGATCGCCAACCGCCTCGAGGCCAAGGAATGGAAGCTCCGTCGGCTGTTCCAGCGGCACCTTAGGCAATCGCCGCAAGCGTACTACGTTGAACTACGCCTGGATCGTGCTCGCAATCTGTTGCGGAATTCACGCGAGCGGGTGGGCAACATCGCCCTGATGTGCGGGTTCCCGGCAAGCGAAAGCCTGAGCCGTGCCTATCGAAAACGGTTCAAGGTGGCTCCGAGCCTCGACAGATCGCTCTACGAGCAGCCGGAGAGGACCGGTGACCTTTCGCTCGAAAAACATTGAGGTCCGTATGGTCGAGGGTTTCGAGGCGAGTGAATCAAGCCCCGCGAGACAGACGTCGCACAAGCAGCGCACAGCTGGTGTGACAGCGACATTTCCTCGAGCAGAAAGGTCTCATCGAGAGAGAAAGAAGGCACGCCTCGGTAGCGGTGATGGCTTCGGTGTGGACCAAGCCTATTTGGCAGTCCGAACGCGTGCGCCAGCCAGTTCGACAAGACCATATCGGGAGTTCGACGAGCCCCCCCCTGGAACTGAGGGAATGGCCTGAGGGCGGTCGCATCCGGGCGGCGCGAAATGAATCGGCGAATGCAAGTCCGGGCCTTCCGGTCGCCAGCCTCAACAATTCTCACCAGTCCGGCGATGAGCGACAGCGGGCGGAGCAGAAAGCCTTCGCCACCTAAGCTCGTACCGACTTCATGTTCACGCGGGTCATTTTTTTGTTTGTTGGGATCATCCGCGGAGCCGAGCGAAACGCTATACTCCACGCAAGCTTCTTCTCCACGGAAACCAGATGACACAGCCCCTCGATGCCCTCTTTCGCCCCAAGTCCGTGGCGTTCATCGGGGGCAGCAATCTCAATCCCGCATTGAAGTACCACAGCGACCTCGGCTTCTCCGGGGACACCTGGGTAGTGAATCCCAAATACGAGAGTTTGCAAGGATTTCCGTGCTTCCCCTGGATCGAGGCGCTTCCGCAGGCGCCGGATCTGGCTTTCATCGCAATCCGTCGCGAAGCCGCGCTGGAAGCGGTCGGATCACTCCGTATCAAAGGCTGCAGAGCAATCGTTTGCAATGCTGCCGGATTCGCCGAGACGGGGGCTGACGGCGGCAACCTGCAGGCGGAACTCGTCGCCGCGGCTGGCGACATGGCCATGCTCGGCCCCAACGCCGTCGGACTGGTCAACTTCGTCGATCCGATGGCCGCGATGATGGACCAGTTCGGGGTTCACTCGGTCGAGAAGGGCGTCGCCGTCGTCAGCCAGGGCGGTGGCCTTCTATGCGACGCGGTATTCTCCGATCGAGGTCTGCCGATCACGCATCTTGTCGGTGGCGGCAATCAGGCGGTGACCGGCATGGAAGCCTGCGTTGACTACCTGCTCGACGATCCGCGCGTCACCGCCGTCGGCTTGTCCTTCGAAAGCCTTCGGGATGTGTCGGTCCTCCGCAAGGCTGCGGCGAAGGCGCTCAAGCTCCGAAAGCCAATCGTCGCCATCAAGTTCGGCAAGACAACTGCAGGCGCGCAGGCGGCAGCTTCCCATACCGCGTCGATGACCGGCGCAGGGGCTGCCTGGGAGGCCCTCTTCGACAGGCTGGGCATCATCTCCACAAACTCGGAATCCGAGTTCTTCGAGACGCTGAAGCTCTTCCATTCGGGGCAGGTGCCCAAGGGACGCAGGGTTCTCGTGACGGCCGTGTCCGGCTTGCTGGGCGTGATGCTCGCCGACCACCTCAGCGCCGCAGGATTCGAGCTTCCTCAGCCGACCGGGGACCGGGTCGCCCGCCTGCGGGAAGTCCTTCCCTTGATGGCAACGCCTGGCAATCCGCAGGATGTCACCATGGGCGCCTGGAACGACAAGGACCGTCAGACGGCCATCTACTCGGCGCTGCTCGACGAAGGCTACGACGCCGCCCTGATGGTGCAGAACTATCCCCGCGAAGGCATGTGGGACATCAGCGAATACGCCGCGCAGGTCGAAGCGCTCGGCGCGGCCTGCCGAGGCCGCGACGTCGCCGCCATGCAGCTGGCCCCCATGATCGACTGCTTCCCGGCCCACGCCCGGGATCACACCCAGAGCCTCGGCCTTGCCGCCATGCAGGGCCTGGAGGAGTGCATGCGTGCGATGTCGCACGGTGTCTGGTGGCGCGAGCGCCGCGAAGAGCTGATTGCGGCGGGGCTAGAGCAGCTGACCGTGGCCCCGTCGATCGTTCCTGAAGCCGGCACCTATCAAGACGAGGCATCAGCCAAGTCGTTGCTGGCAGGGGCTGGAGTGCGGGTTCCCAAGTCGAGAGTGTCCAATCCCGAGAAGGCCCACGAAGTCGCCGCCGAAATCGGCTTCCCGGTCGTCCTCAAAGCTCTCGACTCCCGCCTCCTTCATAAGACCGAGGTCGGTGCGGTTCGCATCGGCTTGTCCTCGGCCAAGGACGTGCGGGACGCGGTCGAGAAGATGCGATCGGACATGGGCCGCCTCGCACCGAACATTCCGTTGAACCTCGTCCTCGTAGAGGCGATGGCGGCGAACACCGTTGCCGAGGTCTTGGCTTCCGTGACCTATGATCCGTCCGTCGGTCCCGTCATGATGATCGCCGGCGGCGGAGTGGAAGCCGAGCTCTGGAACGACAGCACTTTGGTCGCTGCGCCTTTCCGACGGGAAGAACTCTCGCGTGCCTTGGACCGCCTGAAGTTGGCCGAGCGCGTCAAGGGATGGCGGGGCCGTCCCGCAGGCGACCGTGAGGCGCTGCTCGACACGTTGGAGGCCCTAGGCCTCTTCGCGATCACCGAAGGCGCGGAGGAAATCGAAATCAACCCGATCCTGGTCGGCCGAGAAGGCGCGCTTGCCGTGGACGCGGTCTTGAAGCTTGCACACCGCAAGAAGTGTGTCGCCTAACACGAAGGGGAAGTCGATGCAGGGTATCACGCCTGAAACCACCGATTACAAGCACCTGGTCTACGAGGTGGACTCCGAGCACGTCTGCTGGCTGACGCTGAACAGGCCGGAGAAGCTGAATGCGATGAACCTCAGGCTTATCGCCGAACTACAGGCAGGCCTTCTGCGCGCCGACCGCGACGACAATGTCAACGTTATCGTCATCCGCGGCAACGGCCGGGGATTTTGCGCCGGACACGATCTTGATGAAGACGCCGCGGAAGACCGCACGTCGATCTACGAATATCGCGCCCACTACATCCATCAGTTCGAGGAGTTCACCACTCCCTGGACCGTCACCAAGCCGGTCATAGCCTCGATCCACAAGTTCGCAATCGGCAAGGGGTTCGAGCTCTCCCTGTTCTGCGACGTCTCGATCGTCACCTCGGACACCCGAATGGGCTACAACGAGGTCCGCTATGGCGTGTCCGGGCACTGCATGTTCCTGCCTTGGGTGGTGAACATGAAGACCGCCAAGGACCTTCTCCTGACGGGCCGGGAGCTGACCGCCGCCCAGGCGAAGGAAATGGGCCTGGTCACCGAGGTGGTCGAGCCGGACCAGCTCGCGGAAGCGACCCGCCGCAAGGCCACCTTGATGGCACGCCTGCCGCGCGAGATGCAGCGGATGCACAAGATGTACCTGAACCGCGTCTACGAGATGCAAGGCCTTCGCACTGCGACCGACTACTACCTTGAGCAGGTCGCTATCATGGGCGCGCAGCCTGTCCCGGAATACGCCGAGTTCAGCCGCATGACTGCCGAGAATGGACTGCGGGCCGCGCTCGATCACGCCAATGCTCGTTACGAAGGCTTGGACTGATGGACTTCTCGCTGACCGAAGAGCAGGAGATGCTCTCCAAAACGGTCCGTAACTTCTGCGAAACCGAACTCATCCCCCACGAGGCGTTGCTGGAGCGAACGAGTGAACTGCCGCGCGAACTGGAACTCGACATCCGCCGCAAGGCGATGGCACTCGGACTTCACGCCTGCAATATGCCAGAAAGCGTGGGCGGAGCCGGACTGGACTGCGTGTCCTTCACACTCGTCGAGAAAGGGCTGTCACGGGCATCCCTGGCCCTGGCCGAGTGCGTTCGTCGGCCAAACAACATCCTCGCGGCGTGCCAAGGAGAGCAGATCGCCCACTTCCTCGAACCCGTGATGCGGGGCGAGAAGCGGGAATGCATAGCGATGACGGAGCCGGACGCGGGCTCCGATCTCAAGGGCATGAAGACCCGCGCCATCAAGGACGGCAGCGACTGGATCATCAACGGGACGAAGCACTTCATCTCGAATGCCCAGAACTCGGATTTCGTGATCCTGTTCGCGGCGACTGGGGAGGAAGAGACGTCAAGCGGTCCCCGCAAGCGCATCTCGTGCTTCCTCGTGGACCTCGACACTCCAGGTCTCGAAGTCGCGAGGGGCTACGACCACATGGGGCACCGCGGCTACTACAACAACATCCTGAACTTCGACAGCGTCCGCGTCGGCGACTGGCAGATGGTCGGCGGCGAAGGCGAGGGTTTCAAGGTGGTGAGTGACTGGCTCGGGCCGGGCCGCCTGACGGTAGCGGCGGTCTGCGTTGCCCGTGCGGAACGTGCTTTCGAGGTCGCTGTCGACTTCGCTGCCCAGCGAAAACAGTTCGGGCAGCCAATCGGCAAGTTCCAGGGAATCAGCTTCCCGCTCGCCGACATGGCGACGGACATCCGCATCGGCGACCTTCTGCTGATGAACACCGCGTGGAAGGTGGACCAGAACGCGCCGACGACCGCCGAGGACTGCGCCATGGCGAAGGTCTGGTGCTCCGAGATGCTCGGGCGCGTGGCCGATCAGGCCATCCAGACCTGCGGCGGCATGGGCGTGATGGCCGACCTGCCGCTCGAACGTATCTACCGTGACGCTCGCGTCGAGCGCATCTGGGAGGGGACCTCCGAGATACAGCGTCACATCATAAGCCGACAGCTCATGCGTGCGAGAGGAGCGTGAACATAGCAGCGAACAAGATGACGGCCGTGCACCTCGTCGGTCACGGCGGCCTCGACAAGCTGGTCGTTCGCAACGACGTTGCCGTTTGCCAGCCTGGTCCCGGCGAAGTTCTCGTCAACGTGACTGCCGCTGGCATGAACAACACGGACATCAACACGCGCACCGGCTGGTACAACAAGCAGGTCAGTTCGGGCACCACGGCGGAAGGCGGCAAGAGCGGTTTCGGGGTGGCCGAGAAGGGCATGGGTGACTGGGAGGGCGGGCTCACATTCCCGCGCATCCAGGGCGCCGACGCCGTCGGCTACATCGTGGCGGTCGGCAAGGGCGTGGACGCGAGCCGGATTGGTGAACGTGTCGTCTGCGATCCCTACATCCGCGATCCGGAAGATGTCGAAGGATTCGACAGCGCGGGCTTCTTGGGGTCCGAGCACGATGGCGCGTTCGCCCAGTTCACCACCGTCCCGTCCGTGAATGCCGTCTCGATCCCGAAGGATTTTCCGCTTTCAGATGCGGCTCTTGCGACCCTTCCATGCTCGGGCGGCACGGCCATGAACATGCTCTCGATGGCAGGCGCGAAGGCAGGCGATCTTGCAGTCGTCACAGGCGCCTCCGGCGGCGTCGGCACGTTCCTGGTGCAGATCCTGAAGGCTCTCGGCGCGACCGCCATTGCGGTCGCTGGCAAGTCGAAGATAGCAGACGTCTCCAAACTGGGCGCCGATCACGTGATCGACCGCGAGACACCGGACCTCGTCTCCGCGGTGCTGGAGATCACGGGCGGCAGGAACCTTAGCCTCGTGGCAGACGTGGTCGGCGGCGACCAGTTCCCCGATCTCCTGAAGCTGCTGCGCCGTGGCGGCCGCTACGTGACGGCAGGGGCCATCGGCGGCCCGAAGGTCGATCTCGACCTGCGGACGCTCTATCTCAAGAACTTGTCCCTGTTCGGTTCCACGGTCTACCTGCGCGACACGTTCCCGCGGCTCATCGACCTGGTCGTCTCCGGCCGGATCAAGCCGTTCAGCACGAAGTCCTGGCCGCTGGATCAGATCCACGCCGCTCAGTCGGAGTTCTTCGAGAAGAAGCACGTCGGCAGCCTCGTCCTCCTTCCTCCCAAAGTGGAGGCGTAAAGATGAAGATCACCGGGCTCGCGGCCTACCGGGTTGTCCTCGACAAATGGGGCGTCGAAACCCGTTACACCCACGCCCTCAAGATCTCGATCCCGCTCGAAACCACTGTGCTGCTCATCGACACGGACGAAGGGCTCGTCGGCTGGGGCGAGACGATGACCCCGCCTAGCTACTACCTGCCGACGTCGCCGCAGACGGCACGCGCGGGTCTGGACCTCATCGCCCCGATCCTTCTGGGCGCTGACCCATGCAACCACCGCGCACGGATGGAGGAGATCGCTTTCGCGATGCGCGGACACAAGCCGACGAAGTCGGTCATAGACATGGCTCTCTGGGACCTGGTCGGAAAGGCGAGGGGTCTGCCGCTTGTCGACCTCTGGGGCGGCAGGGTCGTCGAGGACATGCCTGTCTTGTGCCTCGTCAGTACGGGCACGCCGGACGAGCAGCTTGCCGAGATCGCGGACTTCCGCGCGCAGGGCTACAAGCTCTTCCAGATCAAGATCGGCGACCGTTCGCCTTCGGAGGAAATCGCCCGCATCCGAACTTGCCAGGGCGACATGCGCGAAGGCGAGCGCTGCTGGTTCGACGCCAACCGCGCGTGGACCATCGACCAGGCCATGCGCATCATGCCGCTATGCCGCGACCTCGCGCCTCTCTTCGAGCAGCCCTGCGAATCCTACGAGGAGTGCCTGACGGTCGCCCGTCACACGGGCATGGGGCTCATGCTCGACGAAGCCATCGAGGACCAGCCGAGCTTCATCCGAGCCGCCCGTGACGGCATCATCAATGTCGCAGTCCTCAAGATGGGTTCGACGGGTGGTATCTCGCAGCACCGCCATCTGACCGAGCTTGGCCTACGGCTCCGCATTCCCATGCGCATCGAGGACTTCTACGGCACGGGCCTGACTCTGGCCGCCGTCGCCCATCTCGCTCAGGGCCTGCCGGAGGCGGCATGCTTCGGCCTATACGATTACTACCTGCCGGAAGTACCGTTGGTGAAGAACCCCTTCCGGGTCGTGGACGGTCGCGTCAATGTTCCCAACGACTGCGGTCCGGGCCTTGGCGTGGACGTCGACCTGGAGGTCCTTGGAGACCCTATCATGGAGTGGCGTGCGTGAGTTCCCCGGTTAAGACAGAAAGACGCGGCCGCGTACTCGAGATCGTTCTCGACCGGCCGAAGGCGAACGCCATCAACGCCGCGACGTCGAAGGAGTTGGGCGAGGCGTTCCGCACGCTCAACGAAGACGACAGCCTGTCGGTCGCTATCATCACAGGCGGCGGCGACAGGTTCTTTTCTGCGGGCTGGGACCTCAAGGCGGCCGCCGAGGGCGAAGCGCCGGACGCCGATCAGGGCATCGGCGGGTTCGCTGGCCTCACGGAGTACTGGGGCCTGAACAAGCCCGTAATCGCGGCGGTGAACGGGCTGGCACTCGGCGGCGGGTTCGAGCTTGCCCTAGCCGCCGACCTGATCGTCGCGGCCCCACATGCGAAATTCGGCCTCACCGAAGCGGCCATCGGTCTCATTGCCGATGCTGGCGGCGTGATCCGTCTTCCGCGCAGGCTTCCACGGCCCATAGCAATGGAGATGCTGTTCACCGGAAGGCAAGTCAGCGCGCACATGCTGGAGAGCTGGGGTCTCGTGAATGAGGTCGTACCCGGCGGCCAGCTAATGTCGGCCGCGCGCGAGCTTGCCGATCGGATCGCCGCATCGGCGCCTCTCTCGTTGCAGGCGATCAAGGAAATCGACCGGGCGACCGAAGGGCACGGCGAACGGGAAGCCTACCGGATCATGCGCGAGGCTGATCTGCCCGTGTACCGACGTGTCTATACGAGCGAGGACGCAGCCGAAGGGCTGGCAGCTCTATCCGAGAAGCGCGCACCCAACTGGAAAGGACGCTGACAATGGCGGAAGTCTATGATGCCCCGTTGCCCTGGACAGGCGATATCGAATCGCCGCTCACGCTGTTCCGGGCGGAAGTCCGGCAAGAGTGGATCGACGTCTTCCAGCACGTGAATGTCGCGCACTACCTGACCATGGGTGACCATGCGAACTGGGCTTTCTGGAACTGGCTGAACGGTCCCGACAGCGCGATGGAAGCGCGCGATGGCCATGAGTACGTCATCGTCGAAAACCACGTCCACTACATCAACGAGCTGGCGTTGGGCACGCCGATCCATGTCACCACGCAGCTCATCGGCATGGACAAAAAACGCTTCGTCCTCTTCCACCACATCTGGAAGTCGGAGACGAACGAGCTGGCAGCCACGAACGAGGTGAAGTGTCTCGGGTTCAACCTGACGGAGCGGCGGCCGGAGAACTGGCGGCCTGTCGTCGCGAAGAGGCTCGAACAGATCCTGCAGTCCCAGACCGGACAGGAAGTTCCCGCCGTCGCCGGACAGGGCATCGCCCTGAAGAAGAGCTGATCCAATGCGCATCGATAGGATAACGCTCTACTCTGTGCCGATCGACGTCGGCATGGAGCTCACGCGGTATGTGTCGAGCCAGTCGATCAACCCGGCGCTCGACGTCCTCGTGGTGAAGATCGAAACCGATGACGGTCTCGTCGGCTGGGGCGAAGTTTCCTCCGCGCCCCCTTACTATCTGCCGGAACTCTCGGCAGGCGCCCGCGAGGGCATCCGCCATGTCTCGCCAGTCGTGCTAGGACGCGATCCGCGACAGGTCGCGGCCATACTGCAGGACATATCCGCGGCGCTCAGAGGGCATGGCAACGCGAAAACCGCCCTGGAGATGGGGCTGTGGGATCTCGCGGCGAAGGCACACGGCCTGCCGCTCATCGACCTGTGGGGCGGACGTGTATCGGATTCCTTGCCGGTGCTTGCCGTGGTCCGCATCGGAACGCGCGACCAGACGCTTGCCGCCTTCGACAGGGAGCGAAAGAAGGGATACTCGCGATTCCAGATCAAAGTCGGGGGAGGCGAGATACATGAGGATATCGAGACCATCCGAATGGTCGAAGAGATAGCGCTTCCTCATGAGCGCCTCTGGTACGACCCAAACCGCGGCTGGCTCGTCGATGACGCAATCCGCGTGATCAAGGCGCTGCGCGAACTCTCGCCGATGATCGAGAATCCTTGCGACACCTACGAGGAGTGCCGGACCGTTGCCCAGCGCACCGGTGTACGGATCATGCTCGATGAGGTGCTCGACAGTCCGCGGCGTTTCCTCGAGGCGGTCGAGAACCAGGTTCTTGACGTCGCCTCGCTGAAGACCTCGTGCATCGGCGGCATCGAGGCCACCCGGCAGGCGATGTCGCTTGCCAGAATCCTTGGCGTGCCTGTCCGGATCGAGGACTACTATGGGTCGGGAATCCTGCTCGCCGCGGTGACGCACCTGGCACACACGCTGCCACGCAATCTCGTCTTCGGCCTGTATGACTACGTCAGCGACGACCTTCCCCTCGTGAAAAACCCGTTTCGTGTCATCAACGGAGAAATCCGGCTTCCCGACGACTGCGGACCAGGGCTTGGCGTCGAAGTGAACGAGGCGATCCTTGGCGATCCCGTCGCGGTCCTGGGGCCAGCCTGACCGCGAGGCATCACGGGATGGTTGTCGGGCGGGGATCATCCGGCAGCCGTCCAATCCGATTCCGGGAAGTCATTCATGGTCGTGCTAGCCAGCCCCGCAGAAGTCCGACGTGAGGTCGTGACCGGCCCGCTGTACACAGCCGTGATAATCACCTTCCAGCGGCTTGGCGAGCAGCCCGGGGGAGACAGGCTGAAGGCCTACCTGGTCAACTTCGCCATCGGCTCGCGTTCGCATGCACATGTACAAGGTCGTTTAAATCCTGATCGCCGTTTCGGGCAGGGGCGTAGTAGCCGATGCGTCCGGCGAGCGTGTCATGGAGGCGGGAGACGGTTCGCCATGATCCCCGCGGGCATCCACACTGGCACGGGGCGCCGGGCGAGTATTCCTTCTCGCACATCACCATCTCCAAGGTCGGTGAAGAGATCATGATCGTGGCTGGAGACGCTCGCGGATGAAGACAGCTCTGACAAGCATCAAGGTAATCGACATCTCCGTCAACGCGCCTGGACCGTTCGCATCGATGGTGCTCGCGGACATGGGAGCGGAAGTCATTTCGGTCGTGAACCCGGTGCAGGCGAAGCCAGAATATGCGGGAGCCGCCGACGACCCGATGCTCGCCGGACGCGGAGGTCCGAATGACGCGTTGGCCAGGGGCAAGTCGCGGCTTCCGCTGAACCTGAAGTCGGAAGAGGGTCGCGCTGACCTCCTGCAGCTCGTCCGGACTGCGGACGTCTTCATCAGCGAGATGCGTCCAGGAAAGCTTGAGGCGCTCGGCCTTGGATGGGAAGTTCTCGGCTCGGAGAACCCGCGGCTTGTACTGTGCGAGATCACGGGCTACGGCAGTAAGGCACCGCACGCGGCGCGGGCAGGCCACGACATCAATTACCTCGCGCTGTCCGGCGTGCTCTCCTTGATCCGGGACGGGCAGGGCAAGCCGGTCGCCCCCCAGAACATCATCGGCGACTACGCGGCAGGCGGTACCCTTGCCGTATCCGCGATCCTGGCCGCACTGCTCGAACGTGGGCGTACGGACAAGGGACAGCGCATCTGCCTCTCGATGACGGACGGCGTCAGGTATCTCCTGTCCGACATCTCGGCGGCGACCGTTCTGGGCGGGCACCCGGAGGAATCCTGGCGCGGATCCTTGAGCGGCGGGATGCCGACCTACGACACCTACGCTACCTCGGACGGCGGCTGGGTTGCGGCCGGCGCGCTGGAGCCTAAGTTCATCGCGGAGATCGGGCGGAAGCTCGGCTGGCCCGAACTGAGCGGACTGATGGAGCGCAAGGAAGGCTGGCCGGAGGCAAGGAAAGGCCTGACCGAGCGCTTCAAGGCCCGCTCGCTGGACGATTGGAGCAGCGTCTTCGCCGATAGCGACGCTTGCGTGACCCCGGTCCTTTCGCTGGCGGAGGCCCACCCTGGCGGTATGCCAGAGCTGGTTGACGTGGTGGGGCAGCGCGCGAGGTCGCAGGACGCGACCGAATGATCCCGATTTACTGTCCCAGCGACGCGCTCTCGATTGCTTCAGGAGCCTCCTGCGTTTCATCGCTTCGGTCACCCCGTGAGACCGGTAATTTTTCTGGGGTTGAGCACGGATTGTTAGGCCCGAGCAGTTCATCACCGTCGCTTTGTTCGGAGAAGCAACGATGGCGGTGGAGTGGACAATCACAATCGAGGGAAAGAGCGAGTTCGGCGACGTTTTTCGTCGGGAGGTCCGGGTCGACAAGAGCTGGGAGCGCCTGTTCGACGGCGAAATCGGCCTGTCGATCGAAGACGGCAAGAAGATCATGACGGCGCTGCAGAGCGCGGTCGTAAACCAGGAGGTGAATGCCTATGCTCTGTTTCGGCGGGTTTGCCCGGACTGCCACACGTTCCGGCCGGTCAAAGACTATACGGCGCGCCGGATCCGAACTGTGTTCGGCACGGTGGAGGTGCGCAATCCCCGCTGGATGCTGTGTGGGGATTGCCATCCAGGGATGGTCGTTGCTTTCGCGCCACTGAAGGAAATCTGCCCGGATCGGGCGACGCCCGAGCTGATGGAACTGACGGCGCGGCTGGGAAGCATGATGCCGCCAGAGTGCTCACCGAATTTCTGCCCATTGAGCCTACCGAGACGCATGCGACCGTGCGCAAGCGCACCATCAGGATCGGTGAACGGCTGGACGAGCAGGTTGCAGAGGAAGAACGGCGCGCAAGGGCGCAAGCTGATGATCGACGCCAGCTCGAAATGGAGCTTCCCGGCGATCGGCGCAAAGAGTTTATCATCAGCATCGACACAGCGCATGTGCGAAGCGCCGATCCCAATGCAGCGCGAAACTTCGAACTCGTTGTAGCCAGATGCGGTCGCGGCGGTCGAGGCGAACCCGGTGGCCGCTATTTCGTGACCAGCAGCACCGACCAAACCGCAATCCGAGATCGAGCGCTCCACGCGCTTCAGCAAGAGGGATATTGCGGCTTTGGCGACGTCACCGTGATCTCGGATGGCGCCGAAATCCTGAAGCGCCTGCCCCGCGCCATGCCAAGGCCGACCAGCCATATCATCGACTGGTTCCACATCGCCATGAAGCTCCAACCAATGCAGCAGATCGCCGACCACATGGTTCGATCTCGCGCGGACGGTGCCAGGCCCCTTCCAACCATCCACAGGGACATCAGAGCCGTCAAGTGGCGCCTGTGGCATGGGCGCGTCGATCGCGCGATCCGCGACCTGGAGCAACTCTTGGAGAGAGTGAAGGATTCGCAAGGAGACAGCGAGTTCTCGATCGCACGGCTTCATAGCCTCGGCTCGCAGCTCCTGACCTATGTCAGATCGAACCGCGGCGCGATCGTCAACTATGGCAAGCGATACCGAGCTGGGCTTCGTGTCGCCACCAGCCTCGCCGAGTCAGCAGTGAATTCGCTTGTCGGCAAACGCATGGTCAAGAAGCAGCAGATGCGCTGGTCTCTCCACGGTGCGCACATGCTCATGCAGGTCAGGACGGCGGAGATCAATGGCGAACTTCGCGATCGGCTGCGGGCACCGTTCCGACAGCCAGAACCGAACGTGCCTCCATTATTCAAGCCCAAACCGCCCCTTCTGCGCGCCGCCTAACCCCAGAGAAGTTACCGGTCTCCTTTAGAGGCTTCGAGCGGCGGCTGACGCCGACGATGCGCCAGCACCATGTCGCCGGTGACAAGGTGCTTAGCGCAAGCCGAAAGAATTGCTTTATAAATCATCGTTGAAATCTGACGCGAGTCTTCATACGGTACGGCAGAGAGGGGGCTTCAGATGAACGATATCCTGGCGAAAATTTCATCCTACAATCTATTCAATAATTTGGTTCCAGGCGCCATCTTGGCCGCGCTGTTGTCGTTGCTGGATATCTACCACATCGGGAGCCTGTCGTTCGTCGCGGACTTGGTTGTCTATTATTTCCTCGGGATGGTCGTGAGCCGTGTGGGCTCAATCCTGATCGATCCGGCTCTCAGGCTTTTTAGGTTGCTTCCGCCCCGTAACTATGGCGCCTTTATCGATGCCAGCGCCAAGGATGAGAAGATTTTGGTTCTGCTGGAGACCAGCAATATGTACAGAACGGTTTTCGCGCTGCTGCTGGTCGTTTTTGCAGCTTTCAATCTAAGGTCTTTTTCCTCGTCCCTCTCCCCCGGGACGGCAATAAATATCGGCCTTCTGGTGCTGGCGGCACTCTTTCTCGTTTCCTATCGCAAGCAAAATTATTTTATCACCAAACGCGTCGAACATCACAAGAGCTAAGAAATGTCATTGGTCAAATCCCTGTCCGTCGGCAACGGCGACATGTTTTACATCCTTCACAACAGCGACAATTTCACGATTATCGACTGCTGCATGAGCGAGGAGCAGAAGGAAGAAATCATCGATGAGATCAAGGCGATCTCGGCTGGAAAGAGTATCACGCGTTTCATCTCAACCCACCCCGATGAAGACCACATCATGGGTCTCGCTTACCTGGATGAGCAGATCAGCATCGTCAATTTCTATTGCGTCGCCAACCAAGCGACCAAGGACAGTCCGTCTGAGTCATTTGAGCATTATTGCCAACTGCGAGACTCACAAGCGGTCTACAATGTTTTCAAAGGCTGCTCCCGCAAATGGATGAACTTGAGCGATGAAGAGCGGGGCAGCTCCGGCATCAGCATCCTCTGGCCGGAAGTGGCGCATGCCAGTTTTCAGGCCGCCCTCGCCGACGCCGCCGATGGCTTGGCTTTCAACAACATGTCGCTGGTCGCTCGCTACCAGCTCGAGGGCGGCGCCAGTGTCATGTGGATCGGGGATCTTCATACCGAGTTCATGGAGGAGATCTTCGACAGCGTCGACTTGCCCAAAACTACGGTTGTTTTCGCCCCACATCACGGCCGTCAGAGCGGCAAAATCCCGAACTCCTGGCTGGAGAAGCTAGACCCCCAAGTTATTGTGATTGGCGAAGCCCCTTCGCGACATCTGAACTACTATACCGGCTACAAAATCGTCACCCAAAACGAGGCAGGTAACATCACCATGGACTGTGTCGGCAACAAGGTTCATTTTTACGTCTCGAATGAAAATTACACGCGCGAAGATGTGCTAGATGATGAGGGAATGTCTGAATATTCTAACTACGTCGGTTCGATTACTGTGGAGACAGAGTACACGTTAGGCGGCTGACTCTTCGCTTGGATTGGATAACCTGCTTTAAAGCGACGGCGCGCGCCCTGTGCTGGGTACATTTTTGTCTTTAAACCAAGTTAATTCACAGAAGTAACCAAAGAAAATTTGAAATACGTCGACTAGATGCTTGTACGTTCGGTAATTATGCTGTCTGGTGCCAATGTGGTCTTGGAGTGTTGGCCAAGTGAAACTAGTTTTGGCGGCAACGTTGGTATTCGCGCTGGTCGGTCAAACCTTCGCCGGTGACCTGACCCAGAACGGACAATTCCAACTGGATTTTAGCAAAACCCTCGACGCCGCAAAGCTTGGCCAACCGAATAAAGTCCCATTGGTTCAGTTCTTTAAGGCGCCGGGCTATGGATTTGAGAATCCGCAAATCGATTTTGAGGCCATCGGCCATGAAGACACGGATGGCGGTTTCAAAATCGAGCGAAAAGGATGCCCGACGTGCATCATTAATCCTTTAGATCCGCTTCCCGACGATACGAAAATCAACGTTACCCCTGATCCTGCTCTTCCCCTAAAGACTTTTACAACGCTCGCTGCCGACGATCCCGCCGACTGGTTTAGGCAGGCAGTAGCCAAAGGCGGGAATGACAGTGACTATCTTGGCTGCAACAAGCCGTTGGATTTAAAGCCGAGCAACCAGGGGGGTCAGCAGAAATTTTCTGCACGTCAGTTTCCGGAGGTGGTCAAGCTGGAAATTTTGCAGCCAGACAGACCGACTGCGGAACTTTGCACAGGCACGATAGTCGGCGCGGACTGGGTACTTACTGCTGCACATTGCATTACCAGCAAAAAGTCCGCCGAAGGGGCCAATAACGCGCTTAATCGACCGATCGGCGGAGATTTTGTGTTTGATCCCGCCTCAGAGGAACATGCCATAAAGGTTATTGCCCAGAACTCGGCCTTGAACGATGTCGACAAAGTGCGATATGGCGACCGGGCTATCGTTCATCGCCTCTATGATGTCGATCCATCGTCAAGTTCCCACGACATCGCGCTTGTGCACTTGCCCCAGCCATTCGATCCAAAAGAGTTTCCCGGCGCGACGCTGTCCACGGAGTTTGATGCTTATGCCACGCTCGCAGGGTACGGTATCTCGAATACCGCGGCCCCTATCGGCAAGTTCTACGTGACTATGCCGCCGCCGCTCATCCAAGACGGTGAGCACCTGACGTTCGTCCCAACAGACTACAATGGCGCGTTCTGCCAAGGCGATTCTGGTGGACCGGTCTATGTCGGGACCAACAGGGGCTGTCAGCCTACCGACCTCATTCCAGAGGGCCGACCGCGACGGGTCGAAGGCGTCATCTCTTACAATGTCGAGACATCCGAGGACACGATGGCCTCGAGTTGCGTCGCAGCTACCAATATGGCCAGTCAAAATGTGACCGCGAAGGAGACCCGAGACTGGATTTGTGAAACGTCGGGCAGCGAAATCAACGGCTGCAAGGCGCACCTCGATTTGAGAACGGAGGACATGAAATGAATAGGCGTGAACTAGTGATCGGTGGCTCCCTTTCCGCAGGCCTGGGGGCAATCGGCCCTGCGAGAGCCGCCGATGAAGACGTCGCACAGACAATCGCCACCCTTCAAGATGCTGATGTTGTCCTTGAGGGCGCCGGCGCGAGCATTGAGGCCAAAGATGCGATGGCGGATGGCCTCGTGGCCGTTGCCGGCATTTCCAATGGTCCGATATCGAAAAGGAAAATAGCCGACGAAGCGATCCAGATGATCGTGTTTTTCGAAGTGACCAGCAAAAATGTCTATAGGAGAAAGTATACGGGATTGGTGTGGCCAGGAGATAGGTCTGGGGTAACCTGCGGTATTGGCTATGACATCGGTTATGTCACGAAGGAGCGACTGAGGGCCGACTGGGCAGGGTACATATCCGACAAAGACATTGATAATCTCTCGGCGGCATGTGGCGTGAAGGGTGGCAAGGCCGGCGATCTCATTCCAAGTATGGCGCCGTTCGATGTTGACTACGATACGGCGTATCGACAATTCACCGAGAAGGGAGTGCCGAGATATACCGGTGAAGTCGAAGACGTCCTTCTGAACACACAATTCCTCAGTGCAAAGTCCTTGGGCGCTCTTGTGTCTCTCGACTACAACCGCGGATCATCCTTCAAAGTCAAACCGGAAAAAGATCTGAAGGGACGCTACCAGGAGATGCGAAATATCTTCACTCACATGAGAAACAAGGAGTTTGATAAGATCCCCGCTGAGATCGAGAACATGGCCCGTCTCTGGGAAATTCCTTACGTTCCAGGGCTTATCACACGGCGCAAGTTAGAAGCGAAATTGTTCCGTGAAGGCCGTGCCTGAATCGCTGGTGACTGCCGACGACGTGTCTGATCATTTGGGGAAATGACAATGAAAGCCATTATTATTGGGACCTTGCTCGCGGGTGCGACCTGCAGCCAAGCTTGGGGTTGGGGCCAAGAGGGACATGCGATCGTAGCGGAAATTGCGCAACGCCGTCTTTCGGCAACGGCCCTAGCGGAGGTCAAGCGCATTCTCGGCGGCGAAATCTCCATGGCCTCAGTCGCGAGTTGGGCCGACGATGTTCGTTCTGGCCCACATCCCGAGACTTACAATTGGCATTTCGTGGATATTCCATTGGCGGACAGTGTCTATGATCCGGTATCTGAATGCGCAGCGAGCTCGAAGGGTGACTGCGGGATCGCGGAAATCGACCGGGCCGAACATGAAATAACTTGCGCTACTGACCCCATGCAGCGGCGCGACAGCCTGCGCTATCTAATTCACTTTGTCGGGGACCTCCACCAGCCCTTCCATACGGTTGCCGAAGGCAACGGAGGCAATGACATAAAGGTAATGGTGAAGTTCGGGGGGTTGATCAAGTCTCCACCGAAAATAGCAGACGATAACCTCCACGCCGTTTGGGACAGCACGATCATCAAGCAAACGACCTACGCCTGGGGAGCCTATGTGGACCGCCTCGAGGGCGACTGGCTTCTCAAGCATCCGGAGGCGTCAGTAACGCTGGACCCGACTGCGTGGACGCTGGAGGCCCATGCCTTGGCGAAAGACGCGGCCGCAGGAATTGTTACGGGTGCCACGCTAGAGACCCCTTATTATGAGAAATCCCTTCCGATTGTCGATGAACAGCTGGGCCGTGCCGGTCTTCGCTTGGCTGCGGTCCTAAACCGTTGGCTTTCGACCGCCCCGGCCTGTCCTTTGCCCTAATTGCGTATTGATGCTGCGTCGCCGTTCTCCGCAGAGTATGTATCCTATGCTGCCCACTGCTAGACCCGTCGCCATGTATGAGCTGCTTCGTCTGCCAACTGGTCCTCTCTGACAATCAAAACGATCACTCTGGAAAAACCAAGGTTTGGGAGGGGGCGATTTGTACTTTGTCGATCAATATAAATTCTTATGGAAGGCCGGAACGGAGGATGTTACAGGTGGAGCCAACATTTGTTTGACGGAGGGACCGCAATGAAGGCCTTGGCGCTGCGTGTTGCGGCTGTTGTTATTTTGGTATGTGGCCCATTCAGTGCGGCAATGGCCGAGGACTGTCAGGTCGCTGCCCCCGACAAATTCCTCCCAAAGAACGGATCTACCAGCGCGCCGTTAAATGGCCTGCCAGCCCCTGCGACAGAAAATGATTGCGCCTTCTACAATTGGGCGTGGCAAGAATTCCTGTTCGCCACTCAAAAGGGCTACGACAAACGCCCGTCCTTTCTCTCTTACCCAACCATCGAAAAGGCATTCCCGAAGGTATTCTCAAAATCCGGTGGCAAGAAAAGAGACACCGTTGAGGTCATGTCGCTGTCGGTGCGTAACATTGAACCAATCCTAAATGTCATCGAACGTGTCAAACGAAGCGATGCGACGTTGAACGCAGGTGATCCTGTACCAGTACTTACGGATGGAGTCATGCAAGCTTCGCAGGGTGGCGCTGGAGCTATATTGGTTGATCAGAACCACAACCCGATATTCTACACGATTCACGTAAATCAGGTATTTGCCGACTTCGTAAAGGCCAATGGATTAGACGAAATGGAGCGCCTGCTCGCTGATCCAGCGAGCGAGGATGAGAAGGTGAGGGCGTTAAGGCCTGTGCCGGCCGAATTGGAATTTCGGCCTGGGGCAGTCGAGTTCAAATCATCTTGGATGATCATTGATGGGCCCAAAAGCAATTATTCTAATTATATAGTGACCCAGGCAAAAGTTCCCTACCTAAAGAACGAAGCCGATACCGCGGGAGGGGGAAGCCATCTTGTCATCGACAAATCCCGGCCGCCGCGACTCGTCAATGTCGCGCTGCTCGGACTGCATGTTGTTGGCGCAATTGACGGGCATCCGGAGTTGATTTGGGCAACGTTTGAGCATTCCGATGCGGCTGGCAATCGGGACATTGCACCTGCGGCTGAAGCAAACCCGGATCCCACCAAGACGCCATCCCAGGTTATTGGAGGTTCGGATCGCTCCTATGCGTTGTTCGAGGCAAGGACCTCGGTCGAGCTCGCAAATAAAGCTCTCTTACAGACTATCGGGGTCAATCAGAAATTTGGCACCGCCACATCAGTTTACCGAATGTTTCCTGGCGCGTCATCGATCCAGCCGCCCGAGGATGAACGAGTGCCTGAGGCTCCGTGGGAAGATCCGGCCGTATACACGCTGAACAAGCATATTGGAGAACTATTCACCTCCAATGATCCTCACAAGAAAGATTGGCGACGCAATTATCGACTAGTAGGCGCTGTGTGGATGGATAAGCCCCGCGGCGACAAGTTCGACGCCGGGCAGGCGTTTCCAGATGATGATTCTCGGTTGGCAGGTGAAAACCGTCTTTCTAACATGTCAATGGAGTCGTTCACGCAACAACCAGGCATTGGCGCTCCAAATTGCTTCTCCTGTCATGATACCCAAGCGCAAGACCAACTCTCTCAAATGTTTCCAGGAAAGCAGCTGCCCCCAAGGCGAATTAATATCAGCCACATATTCACTATTGTGGCCGAGAAATATCTGGCTTCAATTCAACATTGAAAGAGGAAATGCAATGGTAAGATTTATAGATGTTAACAAAATACTCAACGCTGCTGCGGCCGCTTCGAAGGCAAAGATAGGCCCCGTTGATTTACAGGCAAAGCACAAAGATACGACATTTCCGGATTTCTATGGAGACTTTACGAACACACAATTGAAGGCAGGTGTCGCAAGAGGGATGCCGCTTATTCAGCCCGGGGTCGTACCAGCGCCCGGCAAGATCGGGGATCAAGGTGAGTTCGCCAACATTGTATTGGCCCTCCGGGGCACTCTGCCTGGCGTACGCCAAATGCCTGGCGGAGGCCCGGCGGTTTCGGACCCCGACATACTAACAATTGTAGATTGGATAAACCACGGCTGCCCCGATTGACAGTGAACGTATGAGGCCGAGGTCGAGCTAAGGCCCTACGCTATAGGGTGCATACGCCTGGCAGTTAGCAGTGAAATCGACGGCCGGAGGTTCGTCGATTTCTGTTTCATCCGAATGTAGTTAAAAGATATTGAGCTACTTATCTTTACTGCCGCTGCGGAAAAAGGAGAAGATGCCACCGCTTCCTCCGCTGCCATCACTAGAGCAGTTTCTGGATAATCACGGTTAGGCATCGTAGCCGGCGTGGGCGAACAGGTTTTCGCATTCTTTGGGGTGGAAACGATCGATGGCGACGGCCACGGCGTCCCATAATTCCGGGATGGACCGGGCTGCTGCCTTTCGCAGTAAAGCCTTCAGCTTGGCGAAGGCCATCTCAATGGGGTTAAAGTCCGGGGAGTAGGGCGGAAGATAGCGAAGGGAAGCCCCCGCAGCCTCGATGATTTCGCGGACACCGACCACTTTATGAGCAGGCAGGTTGTCCATCACGACGACATCGTCGGGTTGAAGCGTCGGCACGAGGACGCGGCGCAAGTAGACCAGGAATGCTTCGCCATCCATGGCGCCGTCCAGGAGCCAGGGCGCGACGATCCCGTCGAGGCGCAGGCCGGCCGTGAAGGTCGTGGATTTCCAGTGCCCATGAGGAACAGCCGCCCGGCAACGCTGTCCACGCGTTAGCGTCCGGCGAACGCATTTTCGCGCGCTCGATTGGCCGAATCTATGGGACGCGCTTCACCTGATCGACCATGACACGGTCGATCATCTCAGGATCGCATTGTTCATCGACGAGGAACTGGCGGATTCCACCATCCCACGTCCGTATGTCGGCGAGGTGTCGAAGACGGTCGAAACCCGCTGATAAACGACGACAAGATCTGAAGCGCTGGAAGAGCAAAGGCGGCCGCCCGCGCGCTCTTCAACTAGCGCTGTAGCGGGCGGCCGCCTTTGCGGCGCGGTGCTGATCATGGGAGGTTGAAGGGATAGACGCGGGGCACGTCTCCAGCCGCCCTGAGGCGGCTTTCGACGTACCCCGCCATGCGCGTGCCTTGTGGTAGATCTGCGGGTAATCAGCGCCCAGAAACAATCCGGCGTAACACCGATCTCAACTGGCAAGTCCGGGCTCGGTGTCACGCTCCACTGACGGTGCGCGACTGCATTATCGCATTGTCAGCGCATTCCGTCGACCTTTTCCCCGAACTCCCAGCGGCGCTCCGAAAGGATCGTCGCGGATGCTCACGGGCCGCTTCTTTCTGTGCGGCCGCTGCCGTTCGCAGGTAACGATCTGCCGCAGCTGCGACCGGGGACAGCGCTACTGCGGCCAGGACTGCGCCCGTGCTGCCCGCCGCGAGAGTGTGCGCGAGGCGGGGCGACGTTATCAGCGCAGCCGCCGGGGACGCCTGGCTCATGCGGTCCGGGCCCGACGATATCGGGCTCGGCACAATAAAGTGACGCATCATTCTCCACCTGCATCTCCTGCCGGTTCACTACTGGTCAGTCCCTCGAACGATGTCGTCGCTGCTTTTGCTGACGTCGCCGGGCGGGCGACGACATCGGTCATGCCCACGCCGTGCTGTCGGCGCTGCGACTGTCGACTGTCGCCGTTCGTTCGCACCGGCTTCGTGCGTCGCCGGGGGCCTCGTTATGCCCGTGAAGCTGACTACGCAGACGGAGAGCCCGTATCATGACCATCAGCCCCGAACTGGAAGCGCAGATCCTGCGCCTGTATCACGCCGAGAAGTGGCGCTGCGGCACCATCGCCAGGCAATTGCATGTCCATCACACGACGGTGCATCGCGTTCTGGCCCAGGCGGGATTGCCCCGGCACAAGCCGCTGCAGAGAGGCCTCAATCATTGACCCGTATCTTCCATTCATTGAGCAGACGCTGGAAAAGTTCCCCTCGCTGACCGCCAGCCGCCTTTATGCGATGGTGCGCGAGCGCGGCTACCGGGGCTTGCCGACGCACTTTCGGCACCTGGTCGCCCTGCACCGTCCCCGCAAGCCGGCCGAGGCGTTCCTGCGGCTGCGCACATTGCCGGGCGAGCAGGGACAGGTCGACTGGGCCCACTTCGGTCACATCGAGATCGGCAACGCCCGCCGGCCGCTCATGGCGTTCGTGATGGTGCTTTCTTACTCACGCGACATCTACCTGCGCTTCTTCCTCGACGCGCGCATGGAAAACTTCCTGCGCGGTCACGTCGGCGCGTTCAACACATGGTGCGGGCTGCCCAGGGTCCTGCTCTACGACAATCTCAAGAGTGCGGTGCTCGAGCGCCAGGGCGATGCGATCCGCTTCCATCCGACGCTGCTTGCCTTCGCCGGCTTCTATCGGTTCGAGCCACGTCCTGTCGCGGTTGCCCGGGGCAACGAAAAAGGCCGCGTCGAGCGCGCCATACGGCATATAAGGGAAGCATTCTTCATCGCCCGCAAGTTCACCGATCTCGACGATCTGAACGCCCAGGCCGAACAGTGGTGCCGCAACCAGGCAGCCGACCGGCCATGCCCCGAGGACCGGACGATGACGGTCCGCCAGGCGTTTGCGCAAGAGCAGCCACTGCTTCTGCCGCTGCCCGCCAACCCATACCCCGTCGAGGAGCAGGTCGCCGCCAAGGTTGGCAAAACGCCCTATGTGCGCTTCGACCTCAACGATTACTCGGTACCGCATGCTCATGTCCGGCGCACGCTCAGCGTGCGCGCCGATCTCGGCCTGGTCCGCGTCTTCGACGGCGCAAAGATGATCGCCAGTCACCGTCGCAGCTATGATCGCGACCAGCAGATCGAGGACCCTCAGCACCTCAAGGCACTCGTCGCAATCAAGCGCGAGGCGCGCCAGCATCGCGGCCTCAACAGCCTGACCCGCGCCGTGCCGGCCTGCCAGACCCTGATGATCCGGGCCGCCGAGCGTGGCTCCAATATCGGTGCGATCACAAACGCGTTGCTGAAACTGCTTGACCTGTACGGCGCGCAGGAACTGCAGGCCGCCGTCGAGGAAGCTTTGCATGCCGGCGCCTCCCATTCGAGGTCGGTTCGCGACGTACTGGAACGCCGCCGGGTCGCCCGCGGTGCTCCGCCGCCGGTCGAAACGAGCCTGCCCGAACACGTGCGGCGCAAGGATACGACGGTACGGCCGCATCGCCTCGACAGCTACGACCAACTGACCCTTGGAGGCAAAGATGATGAATAATCCCGACATCCTGCTCAACCGGGCCAAGGCGTTGCGCCTCAATGGCCTGATCACCCATTGGGACGAAATCGCTGACGCGGACTGGCTGGCCGCCGTCCTTCAATGGGAAGAAGAGGAGCGCTCCGACCGTTCGATGCGGCGACGCACGCGTGCCGCCAGGCTCGGCCACTTCAAGCAACTGTCCGATTATGACTGGCACTGGCCTCGCCGCATCGACCGCGCCGCCGTCGAGGATCTGATGACCCTGTCCTTCATGAACGATGCCGCCAACATCGTCTTTATCGGCCCCAACGGCGTCGGGAAATCGACACTTGCTCGCAATGTCGCTCACCAGGCGCTCATCTGCGGTCACACCGTCGTCTTCCGAACCGCCAGCGAGATGCTCGGCGAACTCGCCGCCCTCGACAGCGACGCAGCCTTGCGCCGACGCCTTCACCACTACGCCGCCGCCGACGTTCTTGCGATCGACGAGGTCGGGTATCTGTCCTACTCGAACCGTCATGCGGACCTGCTGTTCGAACTCATCAGCCGGCGCTACGAAAAACGCTCAACCATCATCACCACCAACAGACCCTTCGCTGATTGGTCGGAGGTCTTTCCCAATGCCGCCTGCGTCGTCAGCCTCGTCGACCGCCTCATGCACCGATCCGAGGTGATCTCCATCGAAGGCGATTCCTACCGCTTCAAGGAAGCGGCCGAGCGATCAAAGGCACAGCGCGAAAAACGCACCAGCCGCTCCTCCGGCGAAAAGGTGCCCGCAGCATGAAACCAGATCCTCAACCGTCCGGCCTCAGTCGTGGTATCCACTTCCTCATCAATCCCGAATGGACACCCGAACAGGCGCTCGCTGTCTTCGAGCTCCTCAACGATCTCGCCGATAGCATCTGGTCTCACTACGGCGTCCAACTCCAGGAACTTATCCAGGAGCAGCAACGAACACCGACCGATCACAGCGATATCGAAAAAGCCCCGTCCTCGCTCTAAAGCACACATCCTCCACACTCGGCGGCCTGCAAAGGCCGCCTTTTTGTTCCGTCCACAAGCACCAAACGCTTGTCGTCGTTTAGACGCGCTTTTGAAAAGCCATCAACAGCGAGGAGACTTTGAAGGTCGTCGATACCATTCTGGGTTAGACCCTTCGTGCCATCTTCAGTGCCATCGCGCACATAAACCAATTCGCCCTCGGCGATATTGTCCGAGTTGGCGGTCACCTCCTCGATGAGTTCGAGGTTCTCGCCGATCATGCTGGCGACTTCTTTCAGCGTATAGATGAACCTTGAACGTGCCATCACGCAGCCTCGCATCGGTCTTTCGCCGGCGTCCAAAGCCACGGCAGTAATTCCTGGAGGCGGTCCTTGGGGTGATCCTGTATCCGGGTCAGGACGTCTTTCAGATAGATCTCCGGATTGTGGCCATGGAGTTTGGCAGTCTCAATGATGGTCAGGATATTGGCGATGCGCTCACCGCCCTTGTCTGACCCGGCAAATAGCCAGTTTTTTCTTCCGATTCCAAGCGGTCTCATGGCGCGCTCGGCTATATTGTTGTCGATCTCAACACGGCCATCGTCGATGTAAACGCTCAACGCTGCCCACCGCGAGAGGGCATATCGCATCGCTTCAGCCAGCTTCTGCTTCTGTGGCAGCGTCGAAAGCGTAGCCTCGATCCAGACCTTCAGCTCTCCCAGTATGGGCTTGGCATGTTGTTGGCGCAGTTTGCGTCGCTCGTCGGCAGGCATGCCGCGGATGCGATCCTCGATATCGTAGAGCGCACCGATGCGCGACAGCGCCTCGTCGGCGATCGGAGATGGCTTCAGCTTGATCACATCGTGGAACTTGCGGCGCGAATGCGCCATGCACGCGGCCTCGACGATCTGGTTGCCGTAGAGCTTCTTGTAACCTCCATAGCCATCAGCATGCATGACGCCGCTGAAGTTTGCGAGGTGGTCAGCCGGATGCACGCCCTTTCGGTCGGGGCTATAGTAATAGGCGATTGCTCCGGGAGTGGGATCTTGATAACCGCTGCCATCGAAGACATAGACCCAAACCCTGCCAGTTTTTGTCTTTCCTCGCCCAGGGTCGAGAACATCGACCGGGGTATCGTCCGTATGTATTCGGTCAAGCGCGGCGATGTGCGCCCTGATAGCCAAGACGAGCGGCGCAAGCAAAACGGACACGCGGCCAACCCAGTCCGCCATGACAGAGCGAGAGATGTCAATCCCCAGCCGGTCGTACATCTCGGATAGGCGGTAGAGAGGGATATGATCGTCGAATTTGGCGACCATGATATGGGCGAGCAATCCCGGTCCGGGCTTGCCGCGTTCGATCGGCAGGGTCGGCATCTCACCCGCTACCGTCGTGTCGCACTCCCTGCAGATCATGCGCTTTTCGACATGACGGACAATCTTGATGGACGCCGGCACGTGCTCCATCACCTGGACCACCTTGTCTGCGGCCTTCAGGAACGATGTGCCTCCGCACGTCGGACAATTGCAGGGCGCGGCATAGACCAGCTCTTCGGTGGGAAGACCATCGGGCAACGGTTTGCGCTTCGGCTTGTCCGAGGTGTCGTTCAACTCCGGCAAAGGAGCTTTCCCGGAGCGCATCTCAGCCTCGGCACGAGAGGCCTCGATCTCCTCCAGCATCAGTTCGAATTGTTCGATTTTCCGGTCGATCTTTTCCGAAGAGGCGCCATGCTGCCGATGGCGGAGCAGTTCCAGTTGCGCGCGCAGAAGCCCGATAATGGAGTCGCGCTTGATGACTTCGGCTTCCTGGCTCTCAAGTTTCGCCGCCTGTTCAGCGACGAGCGCGCGCAAAACAGATAGCTCGTCCTGACTGTCCAGCGGCGTTGTTTCCATACCCGCAAACGTAGCCGATTTGCCCCTAACGCGCCAGCATTATGCCCCGGATGTCCTTGCAAAATATAGCTTTTAACCCGTTCGTCCGGGAGCAGAAGTCCACGCAGGTCGGCGCCAGTCGATCCCCTCAACAAGCATCGACAACTGAGCTTGCGTCAGATGCACAACTCCATCTTTCGCCGTCGGCCAGGGAAAGTATCCGCGTTCCAAAATTTTGTAAAACAGGCAAAACCCTTGGCCATCCCACCATAAAAGTTTGATCCGATCAGCGCGTTTTCCGCGGAAGCCGAAGATTGCGCCGGAGCCCGGCGCCTCCTTAATAGCCGCCTCGACAAGCGCCGACAGTCCATCAATGCCACGCCGCATGTCGGTCACCCCGCAGGCCAGATAGACCCGCACATTCCCAGAAGGCCCGATCATGCCGCCTCCACGCAAGCGATCAACGACCCGAGCATCCTTAGCTCCACGTCAGCCGGAACCCTCAAACACCGACCGTTTCGTAGCGAGATCTCGATGACCGCTGACGCCGGTGGCGTGTCAGGTGCCTGGGTAGCGCTCACCTCCTCGGTGATTTCCACCGGAAGGAACATCGCTGGTCGACCAACATAGCTGAAGGACTGCCGCCACAAACGGATCTGGCCAGGATGAATGTCATGCCGGCGAGCCACATCACCAATGCGAACACCAGGTTGATCCGCTTCTGACAATATCCTCAGTTTCGCCTCGTCCGACCACCGACGCCTACGCTCAGTGCCGGACATGATCTCCATGCGAGCCATGCAACCTCTTCGATCTGGTATTAATGTCAGCACTAATGCTGGTTCTAATGCCAGAACATCGCCCGATTTGCGCGATCAGCAAAATCCGCTCGCCGGACGCTTACGTCCACGCGCAGAGCGGCCTCGTAGCCGGGCCATCTTGGTATTGAGGCCACTTTCGTCGATGAAGATCAGGCGGCTCGGATCGAGATCGAGTTGGCCTTCGAACCACTCTTCCCGCGCTGCCAAAACATCCGGTCGCTGCTGTTCGGCCGCGTGCGCTGTCTTTTTTTGTACGTGATGCCACGCTTTGCGAAGAACGCATGGACCGTCGTCAGGCTGGCTTTGACCCCGCGCTCTGCCGCAAGGCGATCGACGATCTCGGCAAGCGTGATGTCCCGCTCATCGGTCTCGACCAAGGCGAGAATGAAAGTCTCGTGCGCGTCCAGCTTCGATACCTTCGGCTTGCCCTGCCGCCCAGGTTCCAGATTGCCGCTCGAACGCCAGGCCCGATACCATGCACCAGACGTCGATATCCCGATGGCAAACCGCCGTGCCGCTTCTCGGGTCGACAGGCCTGCCTCTATCGCCTCGATAACACGCGTCCGCAAATCCAGGCTGTAAGCTCGTGCCATGCCGCTGCTCCTTCCGCAAATCACTTCGATCAGGGAATCAGAACAAGCCGTTCACTGCAAACAAACGACTCCGATTAAGGGAAAACCGCTCTAGTGCTGACTTTCAGCCCTTCGTGTGAGTGTGAACCGTCCTTGTGGAAGGTCAGCTTCTCGCTCTTGTACGAGCCATCATGGTGGTCGACGGTCTGCTTGTAGCTCACGCTATCGCCACTGCTATCAGTGCTATTCCACCAACCCATATGAACCTCCTATGGTTGCTTACGTGAATTTGGTAGAGCGGCATGCTTTAATGACGGTATGAATGCTGACGATGTGTTGCGCCTAACTACACTCGGATTCATACTCCAATTGGTATTTGAGGGAAAGCGCCCAGAGGCCCTCAACGCGTTCCAAGTGACGCGCCCCCAACTGACAAAGGCCAACTTGGTGCTTTTGCTCGACTCGCTTGCACGCGTGTTGGCCAGCGACGATGATCCGCAGAACGTAGCGGAGCGGTTCGCTGATATTTACATCCGTTATATACCGCCGCGTTTCAAGGCCTAGACCCGCGCGGGGATACTGTGCGGAAGCGGTCATAGGGCCATTTATGATATACTAACCAGATGAAAGTAAGCGGTGCACCAAGGCACCTTGCAATAGGATCGTCCGGCAGCGCTTCCAGACCCGTTCCAGGCCGAGGTTGTCGTAGACGCCGCCGTCGGCGAGCACCGCCAGCTCGGTGAACGGCTGCCGGTGAAGGTCCGCGCCTTCGGTAGCCCGGACGACCTGATCCTTCAAATTGATCCGGACAGGGGAGAGAAAGGGAGGAAAGGCGGATGATGCTGCCACGACCCGTGCCAGCGACAACGTCGGTCGGTCTATCATGCCTACACGAAAATCAGCTGCATAAGCCTTGCCAAACCGCCAACCGCTGCCAGTCTGCAAGTTGGTAGCCATAAAGGTGAATCGCGGGAAATCGGTGATCTCCTGCAATCAACAGGGGCCTAGCAACCAGGTCGCCCAGGTTCGTTGCCGTTCCCGCGTTATCAAATATGAGCCGCGGCCATGCCAGCGCCAAAACGCCCGCCGTGATCGAGCCGCCGGACACGCTGGCGATCTCCCCGAGGCGCGGCAGGAAGCCCAGCTCGTTCAACCTGATGAGGGCGCCGACATGGTAGATCATGGCGCGGTAGCCGCCGCCTGAAAGGCACAGCCCGATCGTGTCTTCGTACGCATCCTCCAGTTTGCGCGCCTGCACGAAATCCTTAGTGTCGGCGTTGGCCGCGAACAGACTCTGGATATCAGCGGGGCGAGCGTGCGGCCTCATGCGCAGCTCTCCTTGTCGGCACCGGGCAGAGTGGAAATCTGCCTGCCGCCGAGCATAAGGCTGATCGCGCCATCGTCGCCGGCAATGACCATCAATGCCGGAAGACCCTCGCTTTCGAGTTCTTCCGTCAGCCAGTACAGCTGCCGCAGGTCAATCGTGCTGGGCCGCGTTGTCGACCCGACAGGATGAGAGTGCCATTCGCCCACATAGCGCACCTGATGCAGGGAGGCTTCTATTGCGGCGGACACCGCCATCTGCAAGCCCGCAACCCCTCGTTTGTCAATACCGGGCGAAATTTCCGCAGAATTGCCGAAGTAAAATTCCCCAATTATGCCGCTCCGGACGACGTGGAGAATTGGGCATTTTTCGGGGGTCTGCCGCGTTCGCGTGATGGCGGGGCGAAAGACGGTGGCGTTATCAATGCTTTCGAACGGACGTGTTCGGGCATCAATTCGGCATGTTGGCGCAGTCTGTAACTTGATCCTTCGATCTGAACGACGACGGCATGATGCAAAAGTCTGTCGAGGAGGGCCGTTGCGACCACGGCGTCTCCAAAGACATCGCCCCATTCTGCAAAGCCGCGATTTGATGTGAGGATCATCGCACCTTTCTCATAGCGGGCGTTGACGAGCTGGAAGAACAGATTGCCGCCGCCGGCGATGACCGGGAGATAACCGATCTCGTCAACGATCAGGAGACTGGGCCTGCAGAAGAAGCGGATGCGTTCTTGCAGCCGTCCCTCGCGCTCGGCCCTCGACAAGGCTGCGATGAGATCGGCCAGCGTGCAGAAGTAGACGCTCTTGCCGGCCTTGACAGCTTCGACGCCGAGCGCCACGGCCAGATGGCTTTTGCCCCCCGTGGGTCGGTCAAAATCCCCCGGGTGTGGTCACTTGAAACTCCCCACCCGATGATCACCGGCAGCGCTACTGAACAGCGGTAGCCGGTAAGGCAGGACGTTTATTTTCATCCCCTTTCTATAGCGAGGGGACCGGGAGTTGAACGTCTTGAAGGCACATCTGCAAAGCACCGTACTAACATTACTTGATCGCAACACCAGCCAGCGCGAGATTCAAAGGCTGACGGGTGTCGATCGCAAGACGATTCGGCGTTACCGAGCGCAGCGGGCTGGTGCGGAGGCAAATTCCCCCGGGGAAGTGACCACCGGCTCGGCAAGCGCGGAGGACCAAATTCCTCCACCCCGACCACCGGCTTTTGGGGTGTCGGGAGCGACGAGCAGCCTGGCCCGCTCGGCCTGCGAAGTGCATCGGGCGTGGATCGAAGAACAGGTCCGCCTGAAGCGAAATGCGCAGGCGATTTACCAGGACTTGGTCGATCAGTTTGGCTTTCAGTCCAGCTACCAAAGCGTCAAGCGGTTTGTGCGCACGTTGCGACACAGCGATCCCAAGCAGTTTGATCGTCTAGAGTTCCTCCCCGGCGAGGAGGCTCAGGTCGACTATGGCGAGGGCGCGCTGACGATCGATCCCAAGAGCGGCCGGTACTGTCGTCCCCGCCTGTTCGTGATGACGCTGCGCTATTCGCGGCGCAGCTTCCGGCGGGTAGTCTGGCAATCCAGCCAGCAAGTCTGGGCGCAGCTTCACGAAGAGGCGTTTCGGTATTTTGGCGGGGTGGTCAGCTATGTGGTGCTCGACAACCTTAAGGAAGGCGTCCTCAAGCCCGATCTGTACGAGCCCGAGCTCAATCCGATCTACAGTGCGATGCTGGCTCATTACGGCGTCGTCGCCGATCCGGCCCGCGTGGCGGACCCCAATCGGAAGGGGAGCGTCGAGAATGCGATTCAACATACCCAGGGGACCGCGCTGGCCGGACGGCGCTTCGAGACGCTGGAAGCGCAGAACGAGTTCTTGAGGCACTGGGAGGAGAACTGGGCTTCCAAGCGCATCCACGGCAGCACTCGCCGTCAGGTCGAGGCCATGTTCCAGGAGGAGAGGCCGCACCTGCGGCCGCTGCCTGTCGCACCCTTCCGCATCTTCACTGAAGTCGTTCGGACCGTCTGCGACGACACCACCGTACGCGTCGACAGCAGCTATTACGCCGCGCGGCCCGCGGCCATCGGCAGTCTGGTCGTCGTGCGCATCTACACTTCCACGATCGAGATCCGTGATCGCCACACCCATGCGCTGCTGCGGATTCATCCCCGGATGACGCACCCCGGTTCTGTCGTCCTGCCGACCAACGAACGGCCGTTCAATCCGTCACGGCAAACCGCCGTGCTGCTGGCGAACGCCGGCCGCATCGGCCCACAAACCAAGGCCCTGTGTCAACATATGTTCGATGCCGAGGGACGCCCCGGACAGCGCGCGATGTGGGGCATTGTCGGGCTGAGCCGGAAGTATCCGACACGGCTGGTCGAGCAGGCCTGTGCTCATGCCATCAGCAACCGCATCTACCGTTACAAGCACGTACGCGCGACTGTCGAGCGGCTGTTTGAGCAGGCGCTGCAACAGGTTGAAGAAGCCCCACAGCCGGTATCGCAGCTCACCCAGGATCATCCACTGATACGCGCGCCCGCCGAATATGGCGACCTCTTCAGCCGTGCTGTGCGGCACGATGCCGGCAACAATGGCCGGCAGGCTGGGGCTGACGACGACCGCGCCTCTCCACCCCGCGCTCGTGGCGCCTGCGCAACCCCGACCAGCTTCGCCGCCACGAGCGCTCCCGCTATCCCTTCTCACCTCAAACTGGAGACCCAACCCCATGATGACCATACCCGAAATTGAACGCTGCCTGCGACAGTTGCGCCTGTCGGGCGTCCGCGACACGCTGCAGACGCGCGTGCTGCAGGCGCAGGGCGCAAACCAACCCTTCCTCGAGACCTTCTCCCTGATCCTGCAGGACGAACTGGATCGTCGCCAATCCCGCCTTATCGAGCGGCGATATCAGCAATCCGGGCTCGATGAAAAACTGACGCTCGCCGAGTTCGACTGGGCCTTCAATCCCAAATTGCCGCGCCAAACTTGCTTCCAGCTCCACACCCTGGCGTTCGTCGCCGCCGGCGAGAACGCGATGCTGGTCGGCAAACCGGGCACCGGGAAATCCCACATCGCCAAGGCGATTGCCTATCAGGCGATCCTGCACAGCCACAAGGTCCAGTATCTTGAGACCGATGACTTCTTCCACCGCCACGCTCTGAACGCCCCCGCGCAACGCGAGGCCCGGATGCGAACAATCATCGACTGCGATCTCCTCGTGCTCGACGATCTGTTCCTCGCACGGGCCATCCCCGACGAAGCCGGCGCATGGCTGCAGACCCTGATACATCAGCGCTACAAACTGCGTCGCAGCGTCATCGTCACCTCCAATCGGGTCGTACAGGACTGGGGGACATATCTGCGAGACAACACCATGAGCACGACGATACTCGATCGGCTGATGCATCATTGCCATCTGCTTGAGTTCGATGGACGCAGCTATCGTCTCAAAGAAGCCGCTGAGGCCCTTGCTCGGGAAACAAAGTCAAACTAACAAATACACCCTCTGTCCTGTCTTGCGGGTGGGGGAGTTTGACTGACCCTACCCGGGGGAATTTGAAGTGACCCGCGGGGGCCGGTTCCCGGCGGCCCAAGGAGATGGACGACCTCATGGCGGTCGACAAAACCCAGTTGCGTCAGCGTGAAGATCCGATCTCGATCGAGTGAGGGCTGGAAAGAAAAATCAAAGCCGGCGAGCGTTTTGATGGTTGCCAGGCGACCCATCCGAAGCGCGGTTTTTATACGGCTGTTCTCGCGCAGGGTCAGCTCTTCGGAAAGTAGGATATCGATTGCTTCGAGAGCCGACAGCTCGCCCTGCTCCAGGCGCCGGACAATATGGTCGAGTGCTTCAAGGGCACGTGGCATCTTCAAGCCGACAAGGTCATGGCGAATGCGGTCGATCATCGACGGCACGGAATCGAGAGCGGCGCTCATGTGCGGTTCTCCTGTGCCATGGCTCTGGCGACGGCGTCGTAGAAGGCGAGCGGCCGCTGTGTGACCCTGTCTCCGGTTCCATGAAGAATGATCTCGTCATTGTTGACGTGTGGCCGCGATCGCGGCAGTGAGCGAAGGGTTCTGTGTCCTGGTTCGACGCGACGCTGGTGACGACCCTCCAACACTGGATGCACAGCAATGAGGGTGTCGTCCTCGAAGATCCGAACTTCATTGGCCAAGGTATGAACCTCGACAAGACGCCTCCTGGTGGCGTCGGGCACGCTGTAGGCGTTTCCACCAACGCTGACCATACCGTCTCGAGAGATCCTGCGCTCCAGTCTCAACACGGAGCGGAACGGAGCCAGAGGCAAAGGCCGCAAATGATGACGCTCCTCGGCGAAGGCCTCCATGACGACGCGCTGCGTTGTCGCGTGCACACGCGGATTGGCAACCGTGTCAAGCCAATATCGCAGTTGGCTGTTAAGATCGTCGAGGTTGCGAAACGAGCGTGCCAGGAAAAAGTCTTCACGAATGTAGCGGAATGGTCGCTCGACCTTTCCCTTCGTCTTGGCGCGATATGCTTTGCAGGCCTTTGGATGAAAGCCGTAATGGCGGGCAAGATCGAGCAGAGCACGGTTATAAACAATGCCACCGGTTTCCCCTTCGCCGATGACGGCAGTCTTCATGCGGTCGTAGAGAATCTCGCGTGGAACGCCGCCAATTGCATCGAATGCGGCGACATGGCATCGCAGCACCGTCGGAAGATCCTGATGCATAGCGAAGCGAGCCCAGATGAGACGGCTATGGCCCAACACCATGGAAAAGAGCCAGACGATCCTGGGCGTTGCCGGCTCATCGGTGAAGATGACCTGAAACTGGGCGAAATCCACCTGGGCCTGTTCGCCGGGAGCTGTTTCGAACCGAACTTCAAATCCCTGTTCTGAGGTCGGGCGAACATCTCTGAGAAAGTCCGTGACGGCCGTGTAGCCACCCGCATATCCGCGATCGTTCAGCTCTCGCAGGAGCCGCCGGCCGCTCAGGCCGGGATAGGCAGCAACCCGTTCACGTAGATAAGCCGTGAATGGATCGATCACCGTCGCCCGCGGCTTGCGTGGTCCATAAGCAGGCGCTTCGAGACCCCGTTCAATATATTTACGAATTGTCTTTCGATCGACGTTGGTCTGTCTGGCGATCGCCGACACCGACAATCCCTGCCGGTGCAAATCTAAAATCATGACTATCTCCCCGAGTTTGATCCCCGACATTCCCCTCTCGACCATCGAGAGCAGTATCGGTGATGACGCGCCGCCGGTCCTCCGGGGCGCGCCCCGGAGGACCGACGGCAACGCTAAACTGGGGAAGATTCAAACGGCACTTCTGGGGAGTATTGATCCGGTATCGACATCGTTCGAAGCGCTCGACCCTACCCTCGCTGTCTGCCGGTTTCGGGAGGGCGCGCACAATATGGATGGAACGGCGGCTGGCATCCGAAATGCCAAGGAGAACGCCGCCCGTTTCGTTGGGAAGATTGCGCGCCCGCAGTGCTACGAGTACCTGTTGAACGCGCTGATCGTAGGTGACGGTCCAACCCGCCAGTGGAATCCTGGTCACGGGTGCGGCTGCTTGTTCGTGTAACTGCACTTCCCCAGCGTCGCTGACGCTCCAGATGCGCACGGAGGCTTGTTCGTCCTTGAGGGCTGCGGTGATGCCGCGCGTCGCAAGAGCGCTGAGCAGGGCCGCTTGCGACGCGGAAATGCGATTGGTGACCGAGCGGCATGAGCCGCTGTATCGCATGCCCGAGGCGCGGGTCTGCAAGTGATCGGCGAGCGCCGGTTCCGTCTGGATCATGCGGTGGTACTGGCCTTCGAGGTCGCGCAGCGTGACCGCGCGGTCGATGCCTTCCGCAAGGAGGACAACCGTACGCATACGCTAAAGGCCGCCTACTGACGCGTACATGTCATCGAAGAGTGGCTTACTCTTTTCCTGCCGCACGGCACGCCGCTCAGGGGCTGTCTTGCCGTTGATGTCGCGCTCGATGTCGAAGAGCGCGTCGATGCGCTTGACCGCCTCCAGCGCCGTCGGGGAGATCGGTTTGCCATTCTTCCTGCCTCGCGGGCATTTTTCTCGACGTCGGCCAGTTCGAAGAATCCCCTGCGCGCATGCGCAAAACAGAATGCGGGCGTGATCGGCAGCTCTTTCCGCTTCGGATCGAAGAGCGGATTGAAGCCGCTATAACAGTCGACCTGCAGAATGCCCCCGAAGCGGGCCAGATGTTTTTGTGGGTGCTCACCTCGTCGGTCGCTCGAGGCGTAATAGACCGCCGCCGGCGGCGCGGCGCCGCCGAACGGCTGATCGTGGCGCACATACGTCCAGATACGGCCCGTCTTGCATTTGCTCTTTGCCAGGACACGGATGGTCGTGTCGTCACCATGAAGGCGCTCGGCCGCGAACACATGAGCCTCGATCAGCTTGAAGACCGGCATGAGGGCAAAGGTTCCATGACCAACCTGATCGGCCAGCGTCGAGATCGGCATGTCGATCCCCTCGCACTTGAAGCACGTGCTCTGCCGGTTGAGCGGGATGTGCATGCCGAACTTGGCGAAGAGGATGGTCGCCAGCAACTGCGGGCCGATGAAGCCGCGCGGCGTGACATGGAATGGCGCCGGCGGCTGGGTGATCGCCTCGCAATCCCGGCACGTAAACTTCTCCCGGACCGTTTCGATGACCTTGAAGCGGCGCGGGATCTCCTCCAGCGTCTTGTTCACGTCCTCGCCTAGCTTGGACAGCCGGAATCCGCCGCAGCAGGCGCAGGCAGTCGGAGGATCGATGACGACGCGCTCGTGTTCGATGTCATCCGGCCATGGCTTGCGCACCGGTCGCTTGCGGATGAACGGGGCGGACCTTCTGCGTCCTCGCCGCCGCGGCCTGCGCGGCAAGCTCATCCTCGGTCGCCGAGGTGACGAGTTCTTCGAGCTCCAATTCCAACTGCTCGATCAGCCGCGCCGTGCGCTCGGAGCGCTGCCCGTACAGTTCGCGTTTCAGCTTTTCGATGCGCAGCTCAAGATGCGCGATCAGCGCCTCGTTGTCGGACAGCATAGCCTGTGCGTTGGCGGCTTCGGCGGTTCTGTCGCAAATTGTAATTTCCGCCACGAGAGGGCGCTTTCGCCCCGATTGTCAGGCTGCGAGGATTTCGAACTGCTCAGCGATTGAGGGGGCGTGGATTATAGGCAAATCTCGCCTGTCGCTTGCGCATCATGTGAACCATTTCGATGCCGGAGAGAATTACTTCGGCGCTTGCCGTCGATTTGAAGCCGAGCATGGAGCGGATGCGGCGCTTGACGCGTCGATGGTCCTGCTCGATCCGATTATTGAGATACTTGCTCTTGCGGATTCGGATTGGTTGCAGTGAGCGCCGCGATCGATCCCGCAAACGGTATTCAGCATCGCAGGAAATGATCGCCTCGTGATTTGTCTGGCTGCCGTCGATAACAATGCGATCCGGTCGACCGTGGCGACCCAACGCCTTCCGGAGGAAGCGTTTTGCGGCCGCCAGGTCACGGTTTTCGCTGAAGAAGAATTCGACCGTGTCGCCGGCGCTGTCGATGGCGCGATAGAGGTACGTCCACTGGCCGCGAACCTTGATATACGTCTCGTCCATATGACACTTGCCGGTGATGGCACGCTTGCGTCCGTTGAAACACTCCAGCAGCCGAGGCGAGAAGTGGACGGCCCAGCGATGCACGGTGGAGTGATCGACGTTCAGGCCGCGTTCGGCCATCATCTCTTCCAAATCGTGCAAGCTCAGATTGTAGGCCAGATACCAGCGTACGCACAGCAGGATCACGGATCGATCAAAATGACGGCCTTTGAACATGGAATGCTTCTGCGAAAATCTGAGCGCTTCATGCGGGACATAGGTTGCCATTCCGTTTGCGACAGATGGGGTATTCGGCTTGAGCCCATTCCTGGAGACTGGGTGCAGAGGCGCTGCGCTTCGAGCTGATGATAGAACGTGGTCTGTTGGAACAGCCACAAGCATCAGGGAAGGAAGCGCAGCATGAAACATTATGCCGGATTGGACGTCTCTGTGAAAGAGACGTCGATATGCATTGTGGACGAAACGGGTGCTATCTGCCGCGAGATCAAAGTCCCCAGCCACCCAGAAGACCTCGTCCAAGCCTTGAAGAATCCCGCGTGGCAAATCGTTCGGATCGGGCTTGAGGCCGGACCGTTGTCGCAATGGCTGTTCAGCGGATTGGCAGAGGCGGGATTGCCGGCGATCTGTATCGAAACCCGGCATGCGAAAGCATTCCTAAAAGCTCAGGTGAACAAGACCGACCGCAACGATGCCCGCGGCATCGCGCAGATGATGCGGGTCAATCTGTTCCGGCCCGTGCATGTCAAGACACTGATGAGCCAGCGCCGCCGCGCCCTGTTGACCGCCCGCAAGCTGCTGCAGGAAAAGGCGATTGCCATCGAGAATGACATTCGGGGGCTGTTGCGCAACTTCGGACTCAAGGTCGGTATCGTTGGAACGGTCAGGTTTGATGATCGCATCCGCGAGCTTATTGATGGCATGCCGGACCTTGGCGAGATCATGAAGCCTTTGCTGGCGGCGCGGCAAAAGCTGCGTGAGACATTCATGGCTCTCCACCGCAAGCTGCTATCGATCGTCCGTGACGACGAGGCCTGCCGACGTTTGATGACGATCCCCGGTGTCGGTCCTGTTACCTCGCTTGCTTTCATCAGCACCATCGATGTTCCGGCGCGCTTCAGCAACTCACGCGCCGTCGGTCCGGCGCTGTGATTGACCCCGGTCCTCAACCAATCGGGCGAAAGCCATCGCGTCGGTCGCGTTTCCCTGTGCGGTGACGGCATGATGCGGTCCCTGCTTTACGAAGCAGCCCAGGTCATGTTGAGCCGGGTGAAGAAATGGTCTTGGCTGAAAGCCTGGGCGATGAACGTCGCCAGGCGCCGCGGGCGGCAAAAGGCCATCGTTGCGCTCGCCCGCCGGCTGGCGGTGATCATGCATCGCATGTGGAGTGATGGCACCGAATTCCGCTGGACAAGAGAGAACAGCATTCAAGCCATGGTCTGACCACGCCGAGAATATCGACATTGAGCCGGTATCAAAAAGGAGACGATAAAGTTCCGCCCGCCGGTGGAGAAGACGTCCTTCGCGGGACGATGGATGAGGTGAGTTCGCTTGGGTTCTTGTGCCGATCGCACCATCGCGGTCAGGACGCGCGACAGATTGGGCCGCCTCATTCTACTGATCCCATCATGGGAGGGCCGACGGCCGATCCCGAAGAGAAGCAAGGACCCGCGAAAGACGTCAAACACCCGCAGAGCGGAAAGCTCGAAAGCGCTTGACCTCAACACGCCGAATAGAGAAGAACCGCCCATAGTGGCTGTCACCGCGGATCAGAATGCGGGTTCTCGGCCAGCGGGCGCGGATCATCCGGACAAGCCGGCGCAGATGACCGCGGATCTCTTTGCCCGTCGGCGTCTTTCCCGGACGCAGGATCATGGCGACCGGCCGCCCTGTCGCGGCGTCGTAAATGTGGATCGGCAAGAAGCAGCGCTCGTCGTAATGAGCATTGAAGAGCGACGGCTGCTGATGGCCGTGAACGGCATCGAGCGTGTCATCGATGTCGAGCGTCACGCTTTTGGGCGGCGCGACATAGCTCGACAGCCACAGATCCACCAGCACCCGGCCGAGCCGGATGACAGTGCGCAGGTCCGGCAGGTTCTCCAGCCGCGAACACGTCGGCTGCGAGCACAGGTCATTCCCGCTGTCGGGCAGCTGACCACAGGCGAGCTTGAAGGCCGGATCGGTGCGCAGCCGATCGAGATCGTTGGCGTCCTCATAACCGCAGGCGATGGCGAAGATGCGGGCGCGCAGGATGTCAGCCATGGCGTGCGTCACGCGCGCTGGATCGCGCGGATCCTGGATCGCAGCGGCAAGCCTGTCAGCCAGGTGCAGCCGCCGCTCGGCCGCGGCCAGCAGCATCACGCCGCCATCCGAGGTGATGCGTCCGCCGTCAAACGCAGCTGTGATCTTCTTGCGTCCAACGGCTGGAAACGAGAACTGCAGCAACGTATCGTCGGTCATGGCGGGTGTGGCTCGCAAGATGTGGGCGACAGGAATGGCTTCAGCACCAAAATCCTACGCCACATCAATCGCTTAAGCTACTTCCGCCAGCCTCTCAGAGGGTCGTCGTGCACAAGACGGGCTAGGTTCACATGATCGAGAGGCGCCGGGCCGCCTTTCAGGCATGTTTGCAAATAAAGGCTTATTCCGCCCAAGCGCCATCGCGTTGAAGGCGCTGACTTTTTGGATCTGATTGATATACCTGCATAAATTTAATAGCGCCTCGCAGAAAAAAGAGGGCACTTTTCAAAGGGTGAAATCCGAGTGCACCGTTGAGATAGCCGCGCGCCAAGTCCCTACTCGCCCAAATATGACCCCTGTCAGACGCCCTTTCTAACAATTCGCGTGCTTTATCCAGATTCCTCAAATTAGCAGGGCCCTTCCAATATAGGCGAGCCAGCCAATAGATCGCCGGTGAATATTCACGGTCCGCAGCTTTCTTTAGTAACTGTTCAGATTCATCATAACGATTTTCGTTCATGCACAATATAGATAGGTGGAACACACCAACCGTCAGATTTCTATCCGCAGCCTTTCTGTACCATTTCTCTGCTTCATCCGGGTTTGCTGGGATTCTTCCTTGCCCTTTACGATACAAATTCCCCAAATAAACCAGACTCATCTGAGAGCCTCGATTTGCCAACTCAGTCAACTCGTTCACCGCTGCAACCTCATCGTTAGTAATAAGGTCGTATGCATGTTTCAGAGCGGGAAGGTCCGGTTCCTTTTCCCAAGGGGTTTGGTTTGGCATTAGCATTAACCTATAAAATGTAGCGCGACCAATACGTTATCGTTTTTTTCGGCCTTGGCCAGCGGAAGTTGGGTCTATTTCGATAATCGGCGGTTCCGAGGGTGGGTCTGCGGTATTTCCACCAGGGTCGCCGACTACATATTGTGAACACAGCGCAAGCAGACCTGCACAAAAGCTACGTATTTTCTCTCCACAGCTTCTTGCAAGTCCTAAGGGGTCGATCCAGCTAACGGGGTTGCTAGCAACATACGTGTAGCCATTATACTGGCCCACGAACGGCAACCAAGCCAAGTCTGACCAAAGGGCATTTGAAGATACACGTACGTCGCCGATTTCACCAAATGGATCGCGCGAAAGCCAGCGTCCACTGAGCGTATCGTAGACCCGGAAGAGAGTCAGGTCGAGCCCGCTGTCAGCGTCGGTAAACATTTCAGCGTAGCCGAATTCGGTCAATCGCGCCGTTGCCTGTAATGGATGGCCGTAGGGGTCGTATGCGTACGCTGGCGCGTTGCTGGCTGTAAAAACCCGCCGCACGGACCCGATCTGATCCAGGCCATAGAAGTAGGACTGAGGCGCCGTGACCAGAGCAATTTCCCCCTCAGCATAATAGGCTCGTGTCGGCAAGTTAGCAGCATTCCTTGTCTGGCATGGGAATAGACCGCACCAGATGTATGAAGTTGCTGCAGACGTACCACCGCTCCCTGCTGGCGTGCTGGTGATCGTGGCGCGTCGGCTTAAACCATCATAGGCGAATGCTGTAGCCTTACCCGGCTCTACAGGATAACTGATGCCTATAAGTCGGTTTTCAGCGTCCCAGCCATAGTTGCGCTGGCCGTCTGAAAGCAAGTTGCCGTTGGCATCGTAGCTTAAGGTTTGACCTGACAAATTCGTCAACTGATTAAGGCTATTGTAGCTCGCGGTTTGCGTGCTGGCAGTCGGATAGGAGGTCGAACTGTCGCTCGTCTCGGTGACCGCAGTGATTAGATTCTCGGGCGTGGTCGTGTACTGGTAGGTTGAATACTGGCCCGCCGACAATCCGACATTGTTGATTCCCGCCAGCCGACGATCGCCAGAATTGGGCAGGTAGCTCCAGGTCGTCGATAGAGTGGAACTGGCGAGCTGGCGGTTTGCTATCTGTCCCGTCTGGCCGAGATAGCTGAGCGTGAAAGACCCAAGATCGCTGGTGTGGCCGATCACCCTGCCGATCATGTCGTAACCGAAGATCTCCGTACCGGCGCCTGCGACTGTGCGTGAAGCCGACCGCCCGAGTTCATCGTAGGTATAGGCAATGGCACTGCTCGGCAGCGGACCGTTCTCCTGCTGCAACTGCAATGCACCCTGAGTAAAGGGCGGGACATAGCTATATTGCGTCGTGCCGGTTCCGTCGGTCATCGATTTGACTCGCGGGAAATAGGCGTCGTAACCGAAGCTGACATTCGGTGTCGAGTGCACCGCATTCAGGTAAGTGATTCCGCTAGGCCTGTTGTCCTTAAAGTAGCTGAACTGCTTGGTTTGCCCGAGTGCGTCGAGCACTGATTTGAGCCGGCTCGTTGTGTCCTCGTAAGCGTATGTGACCGCGCTGCTGTCGGCGTATGTCTTTTGCGTGAGCCGGCTTTGAACATCATAGGTCCAATTGGTGGTGTTGTCGTTGGAATCGCTCAGGCTGGCGAGTTGGTCCAGGCCGTCATAGCCAAACAGCGTCTGACTACCGATCGGATCGGTAATCTTTGTCAGGCGACGATTGGCATCGTAGGCATAAGTCCACAGCCGATTCTGACGGTCCTTATAGGAGGCAAGATCGAGCCTGTTGTAGCCATAGAGATCGGCCGTGCCATCCGGATACGTGATTTTCGTCAGGCGATCAGCAGCGTCGTAGTCGTAGGCGGCGGTCCAGCCCTCCGAGTCAGTATAGGTCCGTACACGATCAAAGATGTCATAGGTGTAGGTGGACGCGGTTGCGTTGTTGGCATTGGTGACGGAGGTCAGATTGCCCGATGAATCGTAGTGATAGCTGGTTTTCTCGGCTTTTGGGTTGGTGGACGACGTTAGCTGGCCAGCGGCATTGTAGGTGAAATTGGTCGTCTCGCCGGCGGCATCGACGTAGAGCAGCGGGCGGTGATGGCTGTTGTAGATATATTGGGCGATTGTCGTTTGCACACCAGCCTGCGTGACCTGACTAACCGCAGCAAGGTCGATCTGATTGGCATAGGCATACGAAGTGGTGCGGCCAACCGGATCTACGACCCGGGTAAGGTTGAAGAAGCCGCCCGTATCGTAGGAAAACTTGGTGAGTTGCGTAGTGCCGTCGTCAAGCACGCGGCCAATCGCAATCGGCTGGGCGTACGTCCCACCATATATGCTGCTCGATTGGCCCGGATATTCGTACCAAATCCGATTTTCGAGGGGGTATTTGACGCTTTCGATGGCCGTGCCCTTGAGCGACGTGTTCGGCATATGCACAAAATGCCTAATCCGGGCCTTGGTGTAGTCGCAGCCACCTGTTGGTGTGCAACCCGCAGCCACATAAGCGTCTTTGTCCCAATGGAAGCTGTTGCGATATTCCAGGTAGCCATTTGTCGGGTCTATCGGCATCCCCTGCGGCACGGTGGCTGCAGGGTCGCTATTGGGGATTGGGGCGGGCTCCAGCCATTCCTCGCGCTCATGATAGCCAAGTGGATCGGTGACCTCGACGAAACGCGGCGGCGCGCTCGTTCCTGGGGCTGTATAGGCAAAGGATGTCGTTCCATAGGGCGTCGTCATAGAGTTGACGAGCGAATTGGCGTCATAGGTGAAGCTGGAGGTAAGTCCGATAATGTCGGCAATCGAGCTCAGGCGTCCGCTACCGTCATAGGTCAATGTCGCGTTGCGCCCAAATGGATCGGTGATTTTGGTGACGAGGAGCGGAAAGCCTGCCAAACCGTACGTGAAGGTCGTCAGGCGTCCGACAGCATCCGTCAGTGACACGAGCCGCTGCTGACCGTCATACGTCAAGGTGAGAGCATTGCCTTGCGGATCAAGAACCTGACTTAGAAAAATCCTGCGCGGATAGGCGGTCGCGCCATCCGATTGTGCGTAAATTTCAGTGCTACCATCACGAAGTTGCCGTCGGTAGGTGGTTGGCGTGCTCGCTTCACGGACAAGGATCGACCCGTCATCGTCCTGGGCGGCAAAAGCGCCAGAATTGGAGTCATAACCGAGATAGTAGAACGCCCCGCCGCCCTGCATATAACGGGATACGTTAGCGCCTGCGTTTGTTGGGTCATCGGTGACATAGGCCAGCCAACTGAAGGTCCATTTCGGGCTGACATTGAAGAAACTGAAGACGGCCGGCTGGCTATCCTCACGCTGATTATAGCTAACGCTTACCTTTGCGGATGGGCCGATCGGCGGTGCGTAGCCGACGGGAGTATCGGAAAGTGAGACGCTGACGCTCGATTCTTTGATGTTGTAGCCGCACAATGGGCATGTCAGCGATTTACTTGCTGTAGGCGGTCCATTGGGACCGTTAGGTCCATTGGGGCCAGGGCCGTTAGGACCAGGGCCATTGGGGCCAGGGCTGTTAGGACCAGGGCCATTGGGGCCAGGGCCATTAGGCCCCGGGCCATCAGGGCCAGGGCCGTTGGCATTTGGGTCGCAGCAGCCACCGCCTTGCCTTGTGCCGTTCGTCGGCCCCTTTCCCCAAATCTTGGACGCCTCTGCGACGTCGACAGCGCGCCAGCGCCGATCGGCCTGAACATCAGAAGGAACCAAGAAGTATCCGCTCGCTTCTGCATCAAGCGCAGCCTTGGTCACCCACAGGTCAGTGCCTGAAAAAACCGAGTCGCGGACATGGTAGCGCCCGTTCGCCTCGCCGACGATCGCCGCGAAATGCCCGACCTTCCAATGCACGATCGACGGCACCGGAACCGCTTGACCCGGCTCTCGCAGGATAAGCTGGTGGGCAAGATTGGCCTTATCCGCGAGCCGGCCAACCTCGGCCAGGTTGGTTCCGTCCGAGGCGGCGCGATACCACTGTAGGAAATCCACTTTGTCGAAACTGACGTTGCGAGCCAGCATCAGTTGCTTCAGAGCTAACGGCCCGCAGATGAACAAATGCCGCGGGTCCTTCGTTTCCAGCACAAGCTCTTCGCGGGCGTTCTGTATCGCCTCGGTTGCGGATCCCGTAATGGGCCGATGCCCTATATCATCGAACAATGCAGTCAGCTGCTCGTTATGGCCCAAATTGGCTTCAAGCTGGGCAAGCTCACCGACTGCGCGATCGACCAGAGCTCTGGCCCGCGGGTCCTTGGCCTCCTTGCCCTCAATCCATGCCTTTTGCCAGACCTCGATAGCTCGAGAAAAGTAGCCATCATGCAGGTACGAAAGGCCAAGATTGGTGTTGAGTGCAGAGGCCCACCCGGAGTGCGGATGCTCGTCCAGGAACTTGGTCAGACCGCTGATATCGTCAGGGGTGGTGCGTTGGTTGTATGTCGCCACTGCCTTGAATAGAGCCTGATCGTCTTCCGGCGAGGTGACAGCGGTCGTGACAAGCGGCTCGGCAAAATGCGCCGCGCGAATTGCGCCGGCTATAGCCTCGTTATTACTTCCCGCTGCGTGCGCAGCTTCCAAGACAAATGTCAGCGACAGAAACAGGACGGTGGAGCTGATTGCCGTTACAGCCAATGCCGACCACTTTGGTGCGTTCATATCCCGTCTCCCGGTACTACCGCCTTGGGCGAGTCGGCAAGAAAAAGGGTGTCAAATATCCGCCGACGCGCGCGAATCGTAAATTGCGGCACCTGGTTGCCACGTGGCAGGCAGCGCCCGTGGGGACGGTCAGGGAGTCCAATTGAAGCACCCCCACACGCCAGAGCCCCAGACAGTGGTTCCAACCGCATTGTTTTGCGCTGTCCGGTTGCCGTTTGCATCGTAGCTGTAGGCGATGCACATGCCATTGTCGTACAAGGCAGACGTAACACGCCCAAGATCATCGTAGCCGTAGCTGACCGAGCTGTTGGCAACCGTAGGAAGCATAGAAACGATTGTCGCCGTTATCACGGAGACCCACCGCACTTTGCCACGACAATCCTGCCAAATAGACATCGGTCATCTCTTTCGATTTGCGGATCGTATTCCGACCAGTCGCCCTTCAAATTACCAAGACAGTCGGAGTGATTGATGGGGCCAGCCGTCTACCAGTGAGTCAGCGGAGCACGAGAGACGATCCCGCCACCGCCTTGCAGCGCCTCGACAACGACACCAATGCTGAGCTTGGGCGATTGAAGTCCTGAATTCTCCAGCACGACACCCGGCGAGAGCTTTGACGATTGAAGCCCCGATCCTTCCGTAACAATGCCGGGCAAAACCTTCGACGATTGAAGCCCTTCACCCTCCATCACGACAGCGGGCGAGAGTTTTGAGCTCTCAAAGTCGGAGCCCGCAAACGCGGCAGTCGTTGTCGCGCACAGGAGGGCGGAGCCAACAATGATTGCGAACCCCCTCATGGCTTCGTCTTTTCTCCGACATTGAAGCCTACAGCGGCGAAGTCCGAGACTGCCCACGGGCTGCTCGTAGCCGGGTTGGTCGTCTGGATGTAGTTCATGATGTTGGAAAAGCTTGGCAGCGGCGCAAAGTCAGCCGAGGTGTAGTCGGTTCCGCTAACGCGGGTCACGAAGTCGAAATGGAGTGGTCCACTGGTTCCGACGAGCGCCCGGGCGCTCATCACCAGTCCAAGCACATTGTATGCGCCGGCAGGGATCGTGCCGTTGACCGTGCATTCATGGACCACATTGTTCGAACCGGAATACCCATAGTTTGCATCATTGAAGGGCTTTGCGTTCCAAATCGCCGAGCAGACATTGGCCCCGGAAAAACCAACCGTGTTGCCATCGGCAACGGTGTTGGCGGTAAATCGGGACATGGCCCGGGTGTCGGTGTCAGCTATGATCACTTCGGACCATTCCCCTGTGTAGAGTTGCCCGCCGTTCGTGGCGCGGGCCGAAGAGAATTCCGCCTGATTTAGCGTCGTTGCCCCGTCGCCGTTGGTAACGTCGCCGGTATAAGTGCAAACTTGAACGCTGTTGTTGTAGAGGGTGACCTGGCCGGATGCCCCGTAGTTGATGGAGAGATCAACCTGCTGCAGTGTTATTCCGATCGTTCCAGGACATGTGACCAGATCGGTAAATGTGCCGGATGAGGAGCGCGACGATATCTTAACTTCCCCGGCTGTGCCGGTACCTTGAACAACGAGCGTCGCGTTGCCAGCGCCGTCGATGATCCGGATCATTTGGCTGCTTGCGGTGGTGTCGTTCACGCAGCTGCCGGTATTCAGCCACACACTGCAGTATTGCGCATGAACCCAGAGGGTCGAGCTTGCCGAGAAAGGTGGAGTCACAATCCGGTTCTTTGCAGGATCGGCCGCCAGGCCCTCCAACTGATACGCTTCCCGTGCCCAGCCAGCCCTGAACCTGCCGGTGGTCGTATCGACGACACAACTGCCGCCAACAGCGCAATTGAAATCTCCGTCTTCCCCGCCAGAAAAGAGCAGCGTTGCGGAAGCCTTTGTCGGCCCGAATGCGACGCACAAACCCCACAACGCCACAGTTAGCCACCAGAGTTTCATGAGGTTCTCCTTCCAGAGCCTTGGATAATGGCGTTGTTCGAAGCGTGGTCTGGATCTCAGCCGACGTTTTCCAGAGCGCCTAGGCGCCGTCTCCAGTGATGATGACATTGGCCGCTGTGCCGCCGGCATTCGTGTCTACGAAAAGACCCAGAATTGCGTATTGGCCGTAGGTCTTGGTGTAGTTGTGCGGCGAATGCTGAGTTGCGCCCGAACCGGCTGCAATTGACACCTGCCCGCCGCCTCCCTGCTCAATGGCGACAGCGCAGCCGGCTGGCAGGCTGTTCGACGTCGTCACGGTGATCGCGGAATTGTCCGTGAACAGAAGCGTCGTGCCGCAATCTGTCGCCGCAAGCGCATAGGATGTTCCGGTCTTTGTAGACACAGACCCGACCACGGGGCCAAAGATCTGCGTTCCGGACCAGGAATTGCCACCGTCCAGATATGGCAATGTGTGACCAGATGTCCCCGTGCTCGGCCCATTGGCGGCAGCCGTCAGCCTACCCTTTGAATCGACGGTGATGTTCGACAAGGCATACGTGCCAGCCGTGACCGTGGTCGTACCCAAATTCAGGACATTGCCGCTCAACAGCATATCCGTGCCAAGCGATGTCCAGGCCTCCGGGTTGGAGCCGCCGCCACCTGAGGTGAGTAGCTCGCCGGCGCTGCCTGCTGTTGCCGGAAGGTTGAAGTTGTAGTTCGTCGCCGCGCTGGGATTCTGCATCGTAATGACGCCACCGCCTGGGCCTGAGAACTGCCTGCTGGGCGTCGGAACTTCGACGAATTCGCCGGTATTCAGGCACGTTCGAAGTGCCTCGTAGTCAGCCATGACTTGTGTAGCGTCGGCTGCTTGCCCGTTCGTGAGTGAATATGGCAAAGCCGGGCACTGAGCATCAGCATAATTGACGCCAGCTAATATTATTCCACAAATACTTCCAAACAATACGAGTACGGCATTCCATCGCACGGCGCCGATCCTTATGTGAGCCTGAAAGCGAGATATATACTTATCCGTACCAAATAAAATGATGCCGCACAATTAAAACTGTACTTTAGCTTTTGTGAATATATATTTGTTTAATTTCCTATTGAAAACAGAGGGATAAGAGACGCCCTCCGTCTCGATTGAGGTGTTTCTGGCTTCCGTCGCGTAATTTTCCGCAGATCAGTCACGGGAACGTGAACGTGGGCGCATGGTATGGCAAAGACATCGCGGTTTGCCGATGTCATGCGCGCTCAGCGCTGTCGGTATCAGCGCACTCGAGGTCACACAATGGACGGGGAGATCGAAGGCCTGCATCTTGGCGACGGCAAACGCCAGCCTGCAGAAATATCGTTTTGATGGCCATTTCGTGAAATGGCGAAACATCGCGTTGGGTGCCATTCCTAGAAAATGGCACGGGCAGCAGGGCTCGAACCTACGACCTGCGGTCTTGGAAGCTATGGGAAGGTGTTGACGATCCTTAGCTCGACCACAATCGGCGACCCGGATGACATCACCGAAGAGGATGAAGAACGCGACCTTGTCGAGAGCTGGACGCCTAGGTTTCGGCGGTAGCAGTCACTCACCCGGCCTCCGAAGGCTCCTCAACAGCCAAATCGACACCGAAATGCTTTTCCGCGAACCGAAGCAGGCAATAGCGCATAATTCGTTCGAGGCCGATGAAGGTCGGTGCCATGTGAAGGGCTCGCGCGAAGGCCGCATCCGCTACAACGGGGTGGCCAATCTGAACCTCATCGTTGGTTCGTTCAGGAGCTATCCACCTGCCGTATGACTCTCCGGAATGAACGTACTTGCTGCGGAGGTCGTATGCAGCCCCGAGACGATTACCAATATTTTCGTGCTTGAGTTGACCGTAGTCATGTTGGGCTTCTGTTCGTCCAAAAAAATCACTATCTAGAAACGAGTTGAGGACATGCCGGAACCGCCGTTTCACCTGATAGAGTCGCGAGCGCAATAGTCGTGCTGCCGCCCCGCCGTCTGCGAGACCGAATAACCTTTCTGCATCTCGTTGTTTAACAATGGGTATTTGGCATTTTATGAGTTGATGTGCAAGGATTTGTGTAATCAAATCTCCGCCCTTGCAGGGCATCGGCTTCCGAAAATATGCGTGCCGAGCGCTTTGATGGTGGCGCAGTTTTGACACGATGGATCTGCTCCCAGCCGCTTGCGAGACAGTCTGTTGAAGGCGCCGCTGACGCCTGAGTTCGCTGACGAGGGAAGACCGATGTGAAAACGATCCTGGTGCTGCTGGTTCTTCTGGCCCGGCCGTGCCCATTCGAGAATTGGCGGCGGATGACCGAAGAAGAAGTTTGTGGATAGTCCTCCCTAATTTAGCTGAAGCTCGGCAGCAGCGCGTAGACTTGCAGCCTCGCTTACCTGCGGCGGGTCGTAATTGGTGGGAGCTGCCGCCGTTGACCCGTCGCCACAGCACGCCAGTGTATCGCGAGCGCAACAATGCCCGCGAGGGTTAGCGCACCAAAGATTGTTGGCTCAAGGCCCGGCAGCACAGTCGCATTGCCGATACACGGATCGGCCAGCTCCTTGTGAAAATCAGTGCAGATACGTGCGGGATCGTTCAGCGTCCGGAGCTGCGACCAATCCCACACGCTGGCGCCGGGGTCCTTCTTGCCGTCGTTCAGCATTACCGTCGCGGAGAGAAACGTACACCAGAAATAGACCAGCGCGATCGCGGGTAGCAGAGAGAAGACTACAATCATCGCGCCTTGATAGACGCAGCCCTCACGCGAGCCCGTGTCGATTGCGTCGAAGCCGACAACGGGTATCCGCTCATGCCATTGCGAGCCGCCGCGTAGAGCGTAGACGCGTCCAATGAGTGAGGTTAGTGCGAGTAAAATCGAACATATCGGGATTGCGATCATTACTGCAGGCACCCTCGCCTTCATGACCAGCTTTGCCCCGAATATCTCTTCCCCGCCTTGCGCGACCACCCAGGAATTCAGGGCGTAATAGAGAAGGAGCGCGCTGACCACAAACCAAACTTTGCTAAGCTGCGATTGCGTCATTTGCACCTCTTGTTCGTTATGGGTGGCCCCGGCTCGTTCGGCAGACGGGCTACTGACCTACTAGATCAGCTGATAGCGCCATATCGAAATTCATTTTGAGCCGGGCACTGGCAATCAGGTTCTTTGGCCCGACAGTGATATCGAGAAGTTCGATCGACGGCGTGTCAGCGGAAATCTTCAATCCCGGAACGTTGGTATTGTGAACGGCCTTCAAAATCTCATCGGACGCGTCGTTGATCTGCTTATTGAGATCGATTCTCGAATGAGCCTCTAAATCTGCGAGGATCTGGGTTTCGAACAAGGATTGTGCCGCCTTCCAGAAGGCGTTGTCCAGGACGGTCGCGAAATGCAATTCATTGATCGAGATCGCTGTTCCAGTTTTCTCGACGCGGGGTAGCCCTGAGAGGTAAACCCAGCCAGTCGTATTCAAGTACTCCCCGGGCAGCTTCGCCTGTACCTTCAAGCCAACCACGACGGAGCCGGCGCTAGGATAGAGGTCAACGTCGTCGACCTTCACATCGACGGCGCCTGCCGGCGTCTGCTGCTGGAAATCGCGACCCTTAAGGTTCTTTGACAGCTCGTCTAATAGCAATCCATAGGCAGCAGTTGCTTGCAGCGTGATATCGGCTTGACTTCGATCGGCTGATGTTTTGCCCAAAGGCGGCAGAGACAGGGACTGTGTGGGAACTGGCTCTGCGGCAAGACTGGTCTTTGCCGCGACACGCACGGTCATCTTCATGCCTTGCGCTTCACCGACCAGGCCCGAAAAGCTCGCCGCTGTGGGGACGATGTTGAGATAGACGGGCGTGCTGTCCCGTCGATCGATCTTGATCGAAAAGGCGTGCCATTGGGCCTCCACCTTTGACCGAAGCGCATCACAGGGTAGAGCTTTGGAAATGGCATCCTGTATCTTGGCACGGTGGTCATTGATCTGGCCGTTCAACACGTCGGCCAGTCCCAGATTGATTGGCCCTGCGCAAACTTGGGGATGCGCCAGGTTTCCAAAATCAAAGCCGAGGCAGTTTTTGCCAACGACTTCCACCGAAGCACTGCTCACCCATCTGCCGGTTGGGGTTCCCGAGAGCACGGGGCACCACTTATCGTTCATATCGAGCTGCAGATCGACGCCGGGGACCAGCCGAGCCTCGAAGTTCTTTCCCGAAAGCGAAAGCAATCTGGCAAGGTCGCCGCCTACGCCGGCCTGACCGCTGACAAACAGCGGTTGTTCGACGTGAACGCCACTGCCCGCCTGGGTCACGACAAGAGGGCCATCAGTTTTGATATCAGCATGCCAATGATAGTCGGCGCATTGGTTCGTAGTGCCAATGCTCGGAGCGGTAATATCTGGCACCTCAGCGCAAACACGGACACCAATCCAACGGCACTCGGTATGATGTCCGACGTGTCCTTCATTAATATGAGGAACACCGACACATCCAATTTGACCATCTCCATGTATTGGAACGGATTGCGGTATCTTCGATTGCGCCGCTCGCACTAGCGTCTCATACGGAATTTGTGCCACCAGCGTGAGAACGCTGTCCGACGTCGGAGCCGGCGGCACATCGGCAGTGCCACCATGGTCTGGCGCCTGGAAGAGATTTTTTTCGCAGCCCGACACGCTAAATAAAATGAGAAGGACCGGAACGAACCGGCGGGTTGCGACGGCTAAGTGAGCGACACGCAACTTCATGCCAGGTCTGGTACGCGATGCCATGGACGTCTCCCCCAAGAATGCTTTGCACCTGCTGAAGCGGCGTCGCTGAATGTCACCGCTTTGTGATCTCTACGTGATCGAATGATCTTCAGGCCCCCATGCGGAGGCCGGCGTCGAAGCTCCTGCTGCCAAAAGACAGCCGAAAAAGCGATCCCGCGCGAGGAACTTAGTTGAGAACTCTATTCTTTACATTGACCACACATTACTCTTTATTGCATAGTGATGTAAGAGTAGTCTGGAACTTTTTAAGACATTGACTGAGCAGTATCGCGGGTCGAAAGGCCTTCGCGTGAAACGTTGTTAGCCGCTTAAACATTCTGCCGCTTGAGCGTTTGTCGTATGAAGTCGAATCTGTCAATCGCCATCCTCAAACAAAGTCCATCGTCTTTCCGTATTTAGGCCGTTAGAAGGAAGAGCCTACATGGCCGCGACTAATTTATTCGACGAGCGCCGCCGCGCGGTAATGATTGCAGCGGCAAAGCGATGGAAAACGCAGCCGCCGACGCCTGCGACGACGCAAGTGACGCCATCGCAACAGGCGCGCTACGACGCTCGCCGTTCGAGCTTCGTTCAGGCCAGCGAATTGAAGGCTCAAGGCCGTCTTCCGGTGTTCGTCGAGCGCAAGATCGGCCCCACCCTTGACTGGTACACCTTGCCGCCGGACGATGCTGCTCGAGCCGCTGGCCGGCCGGTCGCGCGCATCGTGGTCAACGTCGATCCGAAGGTCGATCCTGTCGGGTTTGCGACCGGGTTCATGATTTCACCCAACATTCTTCTGACCAACTGGCATGTGTTTCCGGATCCCGGCTCGGTTCGAGGAACAGGCGCCAACTTTCTTCACGATCAAACGGCATCGGGTGTCACTCGAGGCATTATTTTTGAGTTCGATCCGGATGCGCTTTTCTTCTCGGAGGAGGATCTCGATTTCGCGATCGTCGCGGTGAAGCCGAAGGCGGTCACTGGCGAGCTTCTTTCTTCCGTCAACTTCCTGGCGATCAATGGATCGCGGTCAAAGATCCTGCCAGGAATGCCGATCCGGATGATCGAATATCCTGATGGCGGGCCAAAGCGCTATGCGATGGAGAATTGCCGGCTGCTCGAACTGCGGGACGACGGTTTCCTCCGGTACGAGACCGACACTGAGGGTGGATCGTCGGGCTCACCCTGCTCCTCGGAAATATGGGAGGTAGTCGGTTTGCACCACGCCTCAATCCCGAAAATGCGAGGCAATACTATTCTCAATAAGGACGGTTCGGCATGGTCACCTGGCCAGCCGGATGAGGGGATAGATTGGATCGCGAATGAGGGTGTGCGCATAAGTGCGTTGGTCAAGGCCTTCGGCGGACTTGTGCCGACGACGCCCTCCTCCAAACGCCTTTTGGACGAATTGCTGGCCAACACGACCGATCCTACCGATGAGGTCGCGAAGCTAGCGACGCCTCGCGCGCCAGAAGCGCTTAATCCTCTGCTACCTGATCCCTCCAAAATTTTCGCAAACGTGAAAGGAAACGCAATGGGCGGCGTTACCATGAATTTTTCCGGACCAGTGACGATTTTCATTGGTAGCGGCGTGCCGGCATCGCAGCTTCCACTGGCGACGGCCGAGAGCGCGGCAGACGAGGCGCTCGAGAAGGCACTGCGCTTCGACCCCAACTACGACGATCGAGAAGGCTACAACCCTGATTTTCTCGAAAACGATATCGCGGTGCCGCTGCCTCGCATTTCGCAGGAGCGGGACCAGGAGATGTACAAGGAAAATGGCCAGATCGTCGTGCTCAAGTACCATCACTTCAGCCTGGCGATGAACGCTTCCCGGCGCATGCAGATGTGGTCGGCGGTAAATGTCGACTACGATGCATCGAAAAGGACCTCCAGCGGCCGCGCCTTCTTCGGTCAAGATCGTTGGGTGTTTGACCCGCGAATCCCCCAGAAATACCGAAACGAACGGTCCAGCGGTGGATGGTCGTGTGATCGACCCTGATGCCGCGCTCAGCCATCATCTCCTCAAGATCACGCAGGCTCAAATTGTAGGCCAGGTACCAGCGCACGCAAAGCAGGATCACGGACTGGTCGAACTGACGGCCTTTAAACATTGCAACCCTCCGAAAATGATCGAAGGCTCCTTGCCACAGCGCTGGTAATCAAAAGGTTGCAACAGATCCTTCGTTTCTCGCCCTTGTTGCTCGAGCGCTTCAACCAGCGCAAGCGTGGCGTGACCGGCAAATGGCATGTGGACGAGACCTACATCAAGGTACGCGGCCAGTGGATGTATCTCTATCGCGCCATCGACAATGCCGGTGACACAGTCGAGTTTTGGTTCAGCGAGCAGCGCGACCTGCCGGCGGCCAAGCGCTTCTTCAGAAAGGCGCTGGACCGTCATGGCCGACCGGATCGCGTCGTCATCGACGGGAGCCAGACCAACCACGAGGCGATCGTTTCCTGCGACACCACAAATCGCTTGCAGGATCGCGCCCGGCGCCGGCTGAAGCCGATCCGCATCCGCCGGAGCCAGTATTTGAACAATCGGATCGAGCAGGACCATCGGCGCATAAAGCGCCGAGTCCGGCCGATGCTCGGCTTCAAATCGACGGCCACCGCCTCCGCCATCCTTTACGGCATCGAAATGATTCACATGATGCGCAAGCGACAGGCGAGGTATGCCTTCAATCCGAATCCGTCCCTGGCCGAGCAGTTCGAAATCCTCGCCGCCTGATTGACCTTACATCAGGCCTCTCTGCGCCCTCTATTCACCCGTTGCAACAAAACCGCATGGCGCGCCCAATCACCGTTCTCGAGCAGCGCGGCGGCAGCGCGAACGCCGACCTGAAGATCAGGTTCGAACGGCACCCCCTGTTTCGAATCTCGCATGTGCTGAGCCTCAGCCGAAACACGCAACTAGGCCAAATGGCACGCGACCGAATGCGTCCCGACCTCCCTCGATGGCGGTTCCTGAACGCGACAACGATCCACTACCAAAGGACATCGCGTGTGGAAACGGCACCCGGACGGAGGATCTATTGGGCTCGGCACGTCTCCCTTCAGAGCGATCACCCTTCGCGTTTGGCGCGGGCGGGGCATTGGCAAGGAGGAAATGAGAGCCTGAGTGTAAGGATGCTGAGGATTCGAGAATATTGATGACTTCGAAGCGATCTCGACGATCTTACCTAGGTACATGACAGCGACCCGATCGGAGATATGCCGGACTACACTGAGGTCATGAGCTACGAACAAATAGGTTAATCCGAATTCTCCTTGAAGATCCTTTAATAGATTCACAATTTGGGCCTGAACGGAAACGTCCAGGGCGGAGACAGGCTCGTCGCAGACGACGAACTTCGGCTTTAGTGCGAGGGCTCGCGCGATTCCAATGCGTTGGCGCTGCCCGCCCGAGAATTCGTGCGGGAAACGGTCCGCGTGCCTTCTAGCCAAACCAACCAGACTTAGGAGTTCGAAAACCCTAGCCGCTCGTTCCGGCGAATTCATGCCGGAGATCTCCATCGGTTCGCTTAGCAGATCGCGAACCCTCATCCGAGGATTGAGTGAGCTGTATGGGTCCTGAAAGATGATTTGAAAATCCTTCCGCTTTCTCCTGAGGGCACTCCCCGACAGAGCCGAGATGTCCTCACCATCGAAGCGGATCGTCCCAGCTGTCGCATCAATGAGTCGGACAAGTAGCTGCGAAGTCGTCGACTTCCCGCAGCCGGATTCACCAACGAGGCCCAACGTCTCGCCGCGATGGATATCGAAGGAGATGTTATCAACGGCGTGAACGGATGCCACCCGGCGAGAGATCAGGAAACCACCTTTGTTGATTGGGAAGTGCTTCACCAATCCCTTCACTTCGACGAGTGGGGCCTCCAAGGGTGGCGCCACGGACATCTGAGGACGCTCCTGGGTCATTTCATCACCTCACCATCAGCCAACTCTACGCGCTCGACCTCGCATCGGATGCAGGCTGCGCGGTGGTTCGGCGAATGCTCCGCAAACTTTGGAATTGCTTCTTTGCAGGCGGCGATCGCGCGAGGGCAACGTGGATGAAAACGGCATCCCGCTGGCCAATCTCCAGGGAGCGGTACCAGTCCCTCGATCGTGTGGAGTCGTTTGACATCTTCATCGATGTGCGGAATGCTTCGCATGAGGCCTTCCGTGTAGGGGTGGAGCGGTCGTTCGAAAAGACCATTAGTATCGGACTCCTCGACAATTCGACCGGCGTACATGACTATGACTTGTTTGGCGAAATCGGCTATCACGCCCAGGTCATGGGTAATGATGATCACCGACATTCCGGTATCGACCTGAAGCTTGCGCAAGAGCTCGAGGATCTGCGCCTGAACCGTGACGTCCAAAGCCGTTGTCGGCTCATCGGCGATCAGAAGCTTCGGTTTTGTGGCCAGCGCCATCGCAATCATAACACGCTGAAGCATACCTCCCGACATTTGATGAGGATAGTCGTCGATACGCCGCTGAGGTGATGGAATCCCCACCACGTCCAAGACCTCGATAGCCCTCTTTCTCGCCGCCGCTCGCGTGGTGCGCTCGTGGTAAATAATAGGCTCGATGATCTGCTCGCCTGCGGTTAATACCGGATTGAGGGAGGTCATGGGCTCCTGGAAGATCATGGCGATATCGTTTCCGCGTATCGCCCGCATCTCGGATTCGGATCGCCGGAGAAGGTCTTGCCCCCGGAAGAGGATACTTCCTCCGGTCACCACGGCTGCCCTAGGTAACAGCCTCATGACCGAAAGCGCAGTCAGGCTTTTCCCACAGCCTGACTCGCCGACGATGCCGACAACCTCGCCCTGGGCCACATCGAAGCTGACGCCGTCGAGCACAGGAATGGCCGTGCCGCGGCGTAGGGCAAGCGACACTGAGAGGTCACGAACAGAAAGGAGGGGAGAGGGGATCTCAGACATGATCGACGAATGGATAGGACGTGGCGGTCGGGGCATACCGATATGGCAGCGTCTTGAGGTCTGCCGGCCCCCAATCGGGCGTGTCGATGATGACGATCTCTGCTGCCAGAGGCTCATATACCGCCCGGAAGTGAGTCTTCGAGCGGAGCACGATGATGGCGAAGTCCTGCGCCCGCATGCCAAACTGTATGAACGGGTCCTCATCGATCGCGGTGGAGGCCTTGGTGGTGACACTCACGATGATGCCGCCGATGTCAAGCACGGCGGTCGGACCAAGGTCAACTTTGGCGCCGCGACCCATCGGGCCAGTCACTGAATAGTGCTTTTCGCCCGCCTGCAGAATCCTCGCCTCGACAGGGACCGGCCCTCCCGACCTTGGCGACGAGCGGCCGCCAAGGTTCAGGTGAACGATTTTTCCCACGCCAGCCTCGCACGCAGCCGCTGCGCTTTGGGGATCCCAGAGGAAGGGCACGGCGGCATTGCTCGCTCCCTTGCGGATTAACTCACGCAGCACGTGAGTGGAATCATTCATCCGGTCGGCATGCTCGAGCAGGACAACCGGCGCCTCAGACGACTTTGCCCGCTCGAGCCCGTAAGCCACGCCATCCTCCAGATTTCGAACCAGTCCAGGAATGTGGAGCTCGCGACAGGCCTGGCGTATGCTATCGCTGAGATCAATTGCAGTCCGCTCGGCGAGACTCCGGTCGCCATCGGCAACGACGACGACGGAGAATCCGCAGTTCGGAACGTCTGCATAAGAGAACCCTGCAAATATCGAGATGTCCAACAGTCCGGGAGTGGTGTGGGGAAGCTTGACCGAGCGGGCGACGAAACTCGAAAGCGGTTGCAAAGTCGTGGCGCTGAAAATACTCGGAACCATTACACCTGGTCGGGAAATCGCCGTCACGGGATTGATCTCTCCTCGCAAGGTCCTGAAGAGGCATTCCGCCGCTCGCCTGCCGGTGTCACCCATGTCGATATGGGGAGAATAGTGATAGCCAAAGGTGGCTGTCGAATCGGCGATCGTGGATGCATCAAGATTGCCGTGGTAGTCGAGGGCGAGCATAACCGGAATATCCGGTCCGACCGCATTGCGTACCAGGCGCACCATGTCGCCATCGGGGTCGAGGCGCGTCGGAGTTGTACATGCCCCATGAAGATCGAGGAGCACGCCGTCGAGCGATCCGTGGTGCGCCCTCAGCCCGTCGACAATGACCTGGCAATAATGGTCGAACGCGTCATCCGCAGCGGCGACCATCGCGTCGCCTGAAGTCGAGACGATCGGCACCATTTCGATGCCTTCGCGCTCACAGATGTCGATAAAGCCGCCAAGGACGGTCTCCGTTCCTCGGTGACGGTCCACCATCTTGCTTCCTCGCGACTCGTTGCGCTTGAAATCCTCCAGGGTCACTACGCTCGGCAGGAAACTGACCGATTCCAGGATGAATCCAGCGATGGCTACTTTCATATCAAAATCCTCATTTCTTTTCGGTAGACAAGGCAATGTCTCGCGGATCGAGCATGTCCCGCAGACAGTCGCCGACCATGTTGAAGGCGAGCACGCTCAAGGTAAGCGCGAGCCCTGGCGCCACTGCCATCCAAGGGTCTTGGAGGATAACTGAGACGCCGTCCCGGATCAGGTTTCCCCAACTCGGGTTCGGTGGCTGAATACCCATGCCCAGAAAGCTGAGGCTTGCTTCATCTCGGATTGCTCCCGCAATGGTCAAACTGCTCATCACGATGATCGGTCCAAGGACATTCGGAAGGATGTGTCGACGCATGATGCGCGCGTCGGTCGCGCCAAATGACCTGCTTGCCGTCACGAAGTCGTGGTTCCTGACCACCATGGCGGCGCCGCGCGTCAATCGGACAAAGACCGGCACATAGGAAATGCCGATCACAAAGACCAGCGTCGTCATCCCGGAGCCAACGAGCGTCACCATCATCAGAGCGAGCAGCAGAGACGGGAAAGACAACATGATGTCGATTAGCCAGCCAACGACTCGATCGAACCAGCCCAGTTTATAACCTGCGACCAAGCCGATCGGCACTCCGATCAGAATCGACACGAGGACTGAGAATATGCCCACGACCAGCGCCGGGCGCGTGCCGTAGATCATTCGGCTGAACAGGTCGCGTCCGTATTCGTCAGTGCCGAGCCAATAGGTCGCGTTCGGCGCCTTGAGTGCATCCAGAATGTGCTGACCCGTGGGATCGAACGGCGCGATCAGCGGCGCGAACAGCGCAACGAAGCAGAAGCCCAGAATGATTAGACAGCCGACCAATGCATTCCGGTCGAGTACTAGAATGTTGACGGCTGCCCACACCAGATTGGGTCGTGCGGGCTCGTTGCCGGGGGGTGAAGTAGAAGCTGTCACATCAATCATACTTTACCCTCGGATCAAAAAAAGCGTAGCTGAGATCGACCAGCAGATTTACGATTAGGACGACGAAAGCAAACATCATCACGCCCGACTGGATCAGGGTGTAATCACGCTGGGCGATTGCGCCGATGAGCAGCTTTCCCAAGCCAGGACGACTGAAAACTGTTTCGGTGAGGACCGCGCCGCCAAGTATTGACCCTGTATAGAGGCCCATCGCGGTCACTACCGGAATGAGGACGTTCCTTAGGGCATGCTTGAAAAAGACGACTCTCCTCGGCAGACCCTTAGCATGAGCTGTTCGCACGTAGTCCTGGCTCAGAGTGTCCAGCATTGCCGAACGAGTGAGGCGCGTGATGTAAGCTGCCTGAATAAGTCCAAGGCTGAAGGCCGGCAAAATAAGCTTTTGGATATGCTCGGGGAGCCCCCCTCCCGCGCTGATCGAATGGACGACCGGGAACCATTTGAGATGAACCGAAAATATTATGAGCAGAACGATCCCTAGATAGAACGAGGGAAATGAAAACCCGGCCAGCGCAAAAAACCTGCCCACCGAGTCAACGATCGTATTTCGCCGAACAGCGGTGATGACTCCAAGAGGAACGCCAATCGAAGCGCCGACGAGCAGGGATGCAAGAGCGAGGCTAAGCGTATAGGGAAAAACCGAAAAAATCTGTTCGGAGATCGACTGGTTGGTGATCATCGATCGGCCCAGATCGCCATGCAGCAGACCGGCGAGAAAGTCGACATATTGCTGCCAGATGGGAAGATCCAGGCCCATCTTATGCCGGAACGCGTCGAGCAACTCTTGCGAGGCGTAGTCTCCGAGCACAACCTCGGCCGGGTCGGCGGGAACCACGCGCATCGCGAAGAAGACAATCGTAGCGACCGCCCACATGACCACAACGGCCGAGAGCAGTCTCTTGGTGATGTAGGCTTGCATACTTTGACGTCCAGGTGCAGGGGATGGCGCGGTCGACCCTCCGGCCGCGCCGATGACTCACTTGAGGAGGCGAGTCTTCTCGTTGATGGCGTAGAAGCTCTTCGGTTCCGAACCGAGGTCCAGCTTGGGACTCCGAGCCATGGCGTATTTTCTCGTCATCAAAGGAACTGAAACGACGTCCTCAGTGATCTTCCGCTGCGCCTCCTCCCAGAGCTTGACCTGCTTTTTCTGATCGAGCTCGGTTCGAGCCTGGTCCAAGAGATCGTCTACGCCAGGAATGATCTCGCCGTAATGGGAGAAATTGAGCGAGGCGGTCGGCTTACCGATGGCGGACTTCGAATGGTAGAACTGCGTCAGATAGATGGTTCCCGTGAGGGGATATCGGTATGCACCATAGATCACTACCGGATTGACGTCTTCCCGTATGAGCCGGTGATAGGTCGGATGATCTACAACCTTGAGTTCCAGATTGACCCCAATCTGTTTCCACATCTCCTGGATCACCTGCATCGGCGACAGATAGATGTTGCTGTTGCTGCAAACCATAGAGAGGTTCAACCCACCCCCATGATCGGCCTCCTTGAGGAGATCCTTGGATTTCTGCGGATCGTATGGCGTGTAGGGCACATCGTCTGTGTGGCCGAGATAGCCGCCCGGCAAGGGACTGAGTTCCGGCGCTGCCACGTCCTTGCCTAGGAATTGGACTAAGGCGCTCCGGTCGATCGCGCCCGCAAGGGCCTTCCGAACGCGGATATCGTCGAGAGGTTTGTGCTTCAGATTAAAGAGCAGCGAGAACATGTTTGCCGGCGCCATCAGGTCTACGATCATGCCGGCGTCGCGCATGCCACCCACGACATCCTGGCGGGCCGGCAGCTCGATCGCGTGCACGTCGCCGCTGCGCAAGGCCAGTTGGCGCGTGCTGTCGTCGGCCATGAACAGCACCGTGAACCGCTCGATCTTGGGAGTTCCACCCCAATAGTTCTCGTTACGCACTAGGATTTGACTCTCGCGCGGTCGGTATTCTTGGAACATGAAGGGACCGGTGCCGATCGGGTGGGTTCTGAGGTCCACACCGGCCTCGACAGCGTGCTTTGAAACGATGTAGCCGCCCTGATTGTTTACCAGAAGTGCGGGCAGGGACGGCTCGACTCGCGACGTCTTGATCTCCACAGTATGAGGGTCGATCACCGTCACCGAGCCGATTGCCGATAGGCTATCGGCAAAGGGTGATGCCACTGCTGGGTCCTTGACGCGCTCGATGGAGAACTTGACGTCCTCGGCGGTGAAGTCACCGTGCCCCTGGTGCCATTGGACGCCTTTACGCAACTTGAAGGTCCAGGTCACACCATCCTGGGCCACGCTCCACTCCGTTGCTAGGCCTGGCCTCAGACCCTCATTCGTGACGAGCCCGTCGGGAAACGCCAGGAGACCCTCGTAATACGGGCCTACCAGTTCGCCGGTGCCTACGGAGAAGTGCGGATCGACCGTCTTGATATCGTCCGCCCCGACCGCATATCCAAGGAATTGTTTTTCTGCGAGCTCCTGGGCATTGAGGCGGCCGGCCGGCGCCGTTAGCGCGAGCGACCCTAGACCCAGATTGAAGGTACGCCTTGTCAGCTTCATCCGCATTGCTTTTCCTCCCTGTTGGTGTGCTTACGGTCATGGCGACGCTTGACTGCAGCCGCTGTGATGGCCGCGCCGATCTATGGCGATTTATGCAAAGTGACGTTTGCTTTTTGGCCAGCAACCGCGATGCTGTCCTGGATTTCCAGAGGCGACCGTTTCAAATTCCAATTCCTCCCTCGTAACCACCAAGCCTTAGCGATGGCAGCTTCCGCACGGTAAACATGCTTCGGCTTGGTTTGCAACAAGTGTTTCGCATTTGTGTCATAATGACCGTATGGATCACACAAAATCGTCAAGAAGGGGGAGCGAGCCGCTGTGGCCCTCGGTAGCGGTCGCACCGACAGTTGGCCCACCGCTTGTCAGCGAGAATCTGCTCGAACAGTACTAACTGCACGCCGCACTGATAACGGTGGCAACTAGCCCGCTTGATGCACGGCGATCGGCTTTCGGCGGCCTGCATCGGCGATCTGGCCGCCCTCGGAGTGCATTTTGACAAGCCTCGTCGGGCGCCGGCGATGATCCGTCGTGATGGAAGGCGGGGGTTTGCGGGTTGAGGTCGGCGGGTTTGTTTCGGGACGTCTGCGTCCCATCGTTTATGTCGCGAGTTGCGGGATGCGGCTGAGGACGATGCGCAGGATGCGCTGGTCGGGGCAGGATGTCGGCAGGTGCAGGCGGATCTGGGTTTTCATCTCGACCACGCGGGCGGCGATCTTGATGAGGCGCAATCGCAGCGTGTCGAATTGGGCGACGGCAAAGCTGGAGCGTTTCGGCATCGCGGCGCGCAAGCCCCACATCAACCAGTAGGCGCCGGCATGCAGGAATAGCCGGAACTGGTTGGCCGTCGCTCTTGTGCAGGAGGTGCGGTCGGCGGCGAGATGCGTCTTCCACGACTTGATGTGGTTCTCGGCAGCGCCGCGCCGGCAGTAGACATCCTCGTAGAGCGCCTTGGCCTTGCCACTCGCAAGGTTGGTGACGATGAAGCGGGTATCGGCACCTTGGGCGCCGACCTCGACGCGGGCGATGATGCGCTCTACGCGGCTCCAACTGGCGGCGCCGTCAAAAAACTCCTTGAAGCGGCGGACCTTGTTCGTCTTCGATGCTGTCAATACCGGGCGAAATTTCCGCAGAATTGCCGAAGTAAAATTCCCCAATTATGCCGCTCCGGACGACGTGGAGAATTGGGCATTTTTCGGGGGTCTGCCGCGTTCGCGTGATGGCGGGGCGAAAGACGGTGGCGTTATCAATGCTTTCGAACGGACGTGTTCGGGCATCAATTCGGCATGTTGGCGCAGTCTGTAACTTGATCCTTCGATCTGAACGACGACGGCATGATGCAAAAGTCTGTCGAGGAGGGCCGTTGCGACCACGGCGTCTCCAAAGACATCGCCCCATTCTGCAAAGCCGCGATTTGATGTGAGGATCATCGCACCTTTCTCATAGCGGGCGTTGACGAGCTGGAAGAACAGATTGCCGCCGCCGGCGATGACCGGGAGATAACCGATCTCGTCAACGATCAGGAGACTGGGCCTGCAGAAGAAGCGGATGCGTTCTTGCAGCCGTCCCTCGCGCTCGGCCCTCGACAAGGCTGCGATGAGATCGGCCAGCGTGCAGAAGTAGACGCTCTTGCCGGCCTTGACAGCTTCGACGCCGAGCGCCACGGCCAGATGGCTTTTGCCGGTTCCCGGCGGCCCAAGGAGATGGACGACCTCATGGCGGTCGACAAAACCCAGTTGCGTCAGCGTGAAGATCCGATCTCGATCGAGTGAGGGCTGGAAAGAAAAATCAAAGCCGGCGAGCGTTTTGATGGTTGCCAGGCGACCCATCCGAAGCGCGGTTTTTATACGGCTGTTCTCGCGCAGGGTCAGCTCTTCGGAAAGTAGGATATCGATTGCTTCGAGAGCCGACAGCTCGCCCTGCTCCAGGCGCCGGACAATATGGTCGAGTGCTTCAAGGGCACGTGGCATCTTCAAGCCGACAAGGTCATGGCGAATGCGGTCGATCATCGACGGCACGGAATCGAGAGCGGCGCTCATGTGCGGTTCTCCTGTGCCATGGCTCTGGCGACGGCGTCGTAGAAGGCGAGCGGCCGCTGTGTGACCCTGTCTCCGGTTCCATGAAGAATGATCTCGTCATTGTTGACGTGTGGCCGCGATCGCGGCAGTGAGCGAAGGGTTCTGTGTCCTGGTTCGACGCGACGCTGGTGACGACCCTCCAACACTGGATGCACAGCAATGAGGGTGTCGTCCTCGAAGATCCGAACTTCATTGGCCAAGGTATGAACCTCGACAAGACGCCTCCTGGTGGCGTCGGGCACGCTGTAGGCGTTTCCACCAACGCTGACCATACCGTCTCGAGAGATCCTGCGCTCCAGTCTCAACACGGAGCGGAACGGAGCCAGAGGCAAAGGCCGCAAATGATGACGCTCCTCGGCGAAGGCCTCCATGACGACGCGCTGCGTTGTCGCGTGCACACGCGGATTGGCAACCGTGTCAAGCCAATATCGCAGTTGGCTGTTAAGATCGTCGAGGTTGCGAAACGAGCGTGCCAGGAAAAAGTCTTCACGAATGTAGCGGAATGGTCGCTCGACCTTTCCCTTCGTCTTGGCGCGATATGCTTTGCAGGCCTTTGGATGAAAGCCGTAATGGCGGGCAAGATCGAGCAGAGCACGGTTATAAACAATGCCACCGGTTTCCCCTTCGCCGATGACGGCAGTCTTCATGCGGTCGTAGAGAATCTCGCGTGGAACGCCGCCAATTGCATCGAATGCGGCGACATGGCATCGCAGCACCGTCGGAAGATCCTATGCATAGCGAAGCGAGCCCAGATGAGACGGCTATGGCCCAACACCATGGAAAAGAGCCAGACGATCCTGGGCGTTGCCGGCTCATCGGTGAAGATGACCTGAAACTGGGCGAAATCCACCTGGGCCTGTTCGCCGGGAGCTGTTTCGAACCGAACTTCAAATCCCTGTTCTGAGGTCGGGCGAACATCTCTGAGAAAGTCCGTGACGGCCGTGTAGCCACCCGCATATCCGCGATCGTTCAGCTCTCGCAGGAGCCGCCGGCCGCTCAGGCCGGGATAGGCAGCAACCCGTTCACGTAGATAAGCCGTGAATGGATCGATCACCGTCGCCCGCGGCTTGCGTGGTCCATAAGCAGGCGCTTCGAGACCCCGTTCAATATATTTACGAATTGTCTTTCGATCGACGTTGGTCTGTCTGGCGATCGCCGACACCGACAATCCCTGCCGGTGCAAATCTAAAATCATGACTATCTCCCCGAGTTTGATCCCCGACATTCCCCTCTCGACCATCGAGAGCAGTATCGGTGATGACGCGCCGCCGGTCCTCCGGGGCGCGCCCCGGAGGACCGACGGCAACGCTAAACTGGGGAAGATTCAAACGGCACTTCTGGGGAGTATTGATCCGGTATCGACATCGTTCGAAGCGCGCCATCGTGCTGGTTTCCAGGTCCGCGACATGCTTGCGCAGGGTCGTGGTGGGCGCCACGCCGAGGATGAAGTCGACATCGTTGGCGCGGCACCAGTCGATGACCTGCGGGCTGCAGTAATGCCCGTCGGCCCGGATAAGGATGCCGGTGTTCGGCCAGTGCTCCGGATCGCCCGCACCAGGCGGCGCAGGTGGGGGCGGATTTCAGCCCCGCTCGGCCGCTTCGCTGGTCGCAGGACCGCACCGACGAACCGGCCGTCGCCATCGAACACAACAATCGGCTGGAAGCCGTATTCGTCGTAATGGGCATTGAACAGCCGCAATTGCTGGCCGCCATGCACGGCGTCAAAAGTGTCGTCAATGTCGAGCACGATCCGCTTCGGAACCTGGCGGAAGGAAGAGCAATAGAGGTCGACCATCGCCCGGCCCATAACGACCAGTTCCCGCACGCCAGGCAGGTTCTCCAGCCGGCACATCGTCGATTGAGAGGCCAGATCCCGACCCGAAGGCAGCGCATCCTGGGCCATCTTGAAGACCGGATCGCAGCGCAGCCGGTTGGCGTCGTTGCCATCCTCGTAGCCGGCGGCAATCATCTTCATGCGAAAGCCGATCATGTCGGCCACGCTATGGATGACCTGGTCCGGGCAGCGCGGATCATCGATGCAGCGCGCCAGACGCTCGGCGACACGCAGCCGCTTTTCCACCTCGGCCAGAGCCAGAACCCCACTGTTGGACGACAGCATGCCGCCGTCGAAACGGGCGACGACGGACTTGCCGCCAACAGATGACAAACCGCTCAGCGGCAGCGTAAGATCATTCATATGGCGGGTGTGGTCTCCGGGAAATGGTTCGGATCGGCTTAAGCAACCAAATCCTACGTCATTTCAACGGGTTGCGCCACATCCACCAGCCTCCATGAATTTTCCGGGCTAGTACCTCTGCACAGAGGTTATGACTCTTTGGAAGTCGGCTTGGGATAGGCTTTGGCCATCTTAAGGCGTGCGTTTTCGGTAGAGAACATCCAGTTGATGCGAGCGCCACTGGTGTTTCGCAGGTGCTCCCAGGCAGCGGTCTCCGCGACGAGGCGATCATAGCTATTGATGCGACGATCGAGGCACTGGCCGCGCAGGACGCCGATTTCGATCTCGACCATGTTGAGCCAGCTGGCGTGTTTGGGCGTGTAGTGGAATTCCAGCCGTCGAAGGACGCGTCGCGCCTCTGAAGCAGGCAGAGCCTGGTAGAGCGCGGCGGCCGAGTGGGTTGACAGATTGTCGAGCACCACCCTGACGCGTTCGGCCTGCGGGTAATGGATATCGACGAGGTCGCGCATGCAATGGGCAAAGTCTTCCGCGGCGCGCCGCTCGGTGACCTTGACTTTGCGCCAGGAGCGGTGTGCGTCGAGGAAGACGAACAGGTTGGCGGTGCCGTTGCGCTTGTACTCGCAGTCATACCGCTCAAGCCGGCCCGGTTCGGCCGGGATCGGCTGTCGCACCTCGCCGATGAGTTGGGTCGGGCTTTCGTCGAAGCACACCACCGGTCGCTTCGGGTCCGGTGCCTCGGCATAGAGGTCGAGCACGTCCTCCATGCGCGCGACATACTCGGCGTCGACCTTGGGGATGCACCACATGTCCTTGCGCCAGGGCTTGAGATCGTTGTCTGCCAAGCGTCGGCGCACCGTCTCGCGCGACAGTTCCTGGTGATCGGTCAGCTTGACGAACTCACCGGCCAGCAGTTCCAGGGTCCAGCGGGCGCGGCCCGGCGGCGGACTGGAACAGGCGGTGGCCACCAGCAGGGCTTCTTCCTTGCCCGTCAGCTTGCGTTGCGCGCCTGCGCGTGGCTCTTCGCTGAGCGCCGCCTCCAGACCCATCTCCACGAAGCGGCGCTTGGTGCGATAGACAGTGGAGCCGCCGACCACCACCGTCGCGGCAATGGCCTCGTCACCCAAGCCCGCGTCGACGGCGAGCAGGATCTGCGCCCGCTTGAGCTTGCGAGCCGGCTGCTTGCCGCCTGCCAGCATCGCTGTGAGTTCATCGCGTTCGGGTTGGTCGAGATCGACACGATAGCGTAGATTCATCCAGAAAGCCTCCTCGGTTGCCAAGGGTTCCGGATGAATCGAAAATTGAATCAATTACTTGACGGGCAAACGCCTGCGGGTCCCAGCTTCACCGAAAAACAGGGCCAGTACCTCGCCTTCATCTGGGCTTATATGCAGATCAACCGCCAGCCGCCGGCCGAACGCGACATGCAACGCTATTTCGGCGTCACCCCGCCGTCCGTCCACCAGATGGTGCTAACCCTCGAACGCTCCGGCCTCATCCGCAGGCAACCAGGTGTCGCGCGCAGCATCCAACTGCTCGTCGACCACGACATCCTACCCAAACTTCAGCCGGTTCAACCCGTCATAACCTCTGTGCAGAGGTACTAGCGCCCCTGAAAGAGGGCAGGACGTTTGTCCAGAAATGCTTCGACCGCTTCAGCGTGGTCCTGCGTATTGTGGCACATGCCCTGAAACACTGCGCAGAGGTCGAGGAAATCAGGCAGGTCCAATCGCCGCGCTGCCTTCAGCAGCCGTTTTGCGAGACGAAGTGCTTGAGGAGGTTTTCCTGCAATACTTGCAGCAAGCTGCAGGGCTTGCGACCGCAATTCGGACGCTGTCGCGATCTCAAGAACGATTCCCAGTCGTAGAGCTTCCTCGGCGCGCACCAAACGCCCGCTGAAGATCAACTCCGCCGCCCTTTGGGGACCGAGCAGATCCTGCAGGAACCAGGCACCGCCATCTCCCGGTACGATGCCAAGATTGATGAACGTGGAGCCGAATACCGCGTCCTCCGCTGCGATACGGATGTCGCACATTGTTGCCAGATCGAAACCAGCACCGATTGCTGCCCCATTGACCGCAGCAATGACAGGGACCTCCAGCCGGTGCGTGGCTAAGGCGATCCGTTGGATTCCACGGCGATAACGATCCTGTACCTCATACACATCGCCAGCAAAGCTTCCCTTACGGTCGCGCATGTCCTTGACGTTGCCACCGGCGGAAAACGCCTTGCCAGCCCCTGTAATGAGCAAAACCGAGATGGCCGCCCCACCATTGATCCAGTCAACCGTTTGCACAATGTCGTCTATCAAACTCGTCCCGGTCAGTTCGTTGCGGACGTCATCCCGGTCAAGCACGAGCAAGGCGACGCGGTCGCTGACTTCGAGTTTCGAGTCGATCAGCTTGGGCAGATCCGTCATGCTTCGATCCTTTGTTTCTCTACCGACCGCGCGGGGGAAGACTCGGTGAGAAGAATGCGCACATCGAGCACGGTCAAACCGTTGGGATATGCAAGGATGGGATTGAGGTCGAGTTCGTCGATCTCCGGGCAGGCTTCAACGAAATCCGAAATACTGACCATAAAATCCGCGAGCGCGTCTCGATCAACCGGCGCTCCCCCCCGCACGCCATCCAGAACCGCTTGCGCCTTGATTTCGCCCAACATCGCAAAGGCATCATCGCGTGAGATCGGAAGTGCGCGGAACACCACATCCCCAAGAACTTCGACGAGGACTCCGCCCAGTCCGAACATCATGATGGGACCGTATGAGGCATCGCGCACGACGCCGACGATGATCTCGACGCCCTCCTTTGCTGCCATCGGAGTGACGAGGACGCCTGCAATTTTCGGATTGGTTACCGCAGCCCTAGCATTGGCGACGATCTCAAGGAAGCTGCTGCGCACCGATGCGACGTCTACGACATTGAGTTTGACGCCGCCCGCCTCCGTCTTGTGCAGGATATCGCGAGATACGATTTTCATTGCCACCGGTTGTGCGCCGAGACGGAGAAAAGCCTCTTCGGCTTCTTTTTCATCGAGAGCCAGCAAAGCCGGAGCCAGATCCAGGCCGAAGTCGCGCAGGCTGGCTCGCCCTTCGTGTTCCAAAACTACTCGCCTGCCCTCGGCTCTGCATCGCGCAAGAACCTGCTCAAAGATTTTCCTGTGCTGCGCCCGCTGTGGCGGCAGCGCTGCAAAGGCGCGGCCCACCTCACCGCACTCCGCCAAAGCCTGCATGCATCGCACGGCAGTTTCCAGGGAGCTGTGCACCGGGACGCCTGCGCGGTGCATCTCGAGGAGTGGCAACGGCCGCTGATTTGCCTGAAGTGCACCGTACAGGCTATGAACGATTACGGGCTTGCCGAACCGGCGTGGCATTGCGCCGATGAGGTTCGTGGCATCGATTTCTGCTGCGAGCAGGTCTTGTGAGAAACGGACCGCGTAACCGCCGTAGAGACCTGATATTAGAAGTCCATCCACCATCGAATCCTGCAACAGAATCTCCGCGCAAGCGGCGAACACCGACGGATCCGTGTCCGTGCCCCCAGCCACGTCCACTGGATTGATGACCGACGCGGCCGGAGGGAGCATCGTCGCAAGCCGCCGTTGCGTTTCATCGCTCAAGGGAGCTAGCAGCAGTCCGTGTTCAGATAAGGCGTCGGCGGCAATTGTCGCGTGGCCTCCGCCGTCCGCAAGGATGGCGAGGCGGCGCGATCGCAGGGGAGGTAGTATCGATAGCGCCTCCGCCATCGGCAGGATCTCGTCGGACCGATGTGCAAGGATTGCGCCGGCTTGCCTCAGCACACCTTCGCTGACGGCATATTCGCCAGCCAAAGCGCCGGTATGAGACTTCGCGGAAATGCGTCCGGCACTTGTCCGACCCGATTTGTAAATGACAACTGGTTTCTCCAGCGAGATCCGCCTCAAGGCGCTTAAAAAGCGGCGGCCGTCTTTCAGTCCTTCAACGTAGGCGATCACCACGTTGGTTTTGGGATCGGCCGTAAAGTAGTCGAGGTACTCGTCGAAGCGAATATCGGCCTCGTTACCTACACCCACATAAGTGCTCAAGCCTACCTGCCCGTTGGCTTGAGCTTCGGTGACGAGGGACAGAGCCATGTTGCCCGACTGGGACAAAAGGCCAATGCTACCCTTCCGCAAGTCCGAAAAGCCGACGAGATTGCAGGCTTTGTGAGTATTGAACATGCCCGAGGTGTTTGGCCCGATGATCCTCACCCCGCCAGCGCGCGCAGCGGCTAGCACTGCATCCTGGAGCCGCTTGCCGTCGTCTCCGGCCTCTCCAAAGCCACCCGCCAGAACCACGGCGCCGCGCACTCCTTTAGCGGCGCATTCGGTGATGACTGAAGCAACCGTCGCTGCTGGAGTGCAGACCAGCGCAAGGTCGACGGGCCCCGGTAGGCTGCCCAGATCGGGCAGACACCTAATGCCGCAGATTTCACTCTCTTTTGGATTGATCGGATAGATCGCCCCGGCATAGCCATCGTCCAGGAGTTTTCTTAGCGACCGATATCCCCGCTTTGCCGGGTTCTTGGATGCGCCGATGATCGCAATGGAGTCGGGGGACAGAATGTTGAAGAGGTCATGCGACGCCATGTTATTCCCCCCGAAAGATCGGCGAACGCTTTTCCGCGAAGGCGTCGACACCCTCCTGCCAATCGCGCGTCGTCGAACAAAACATCATGCCCTCAAGCTCAGCAGTAAGAGCAGAGTCGAACGTCCCGTGAACAGCTGACGCCAACTGCTCTTTGGCAAGCTGCATCGAGAATGGGGCCTTCTTTGACAGTTCGCTCGCCAAAGTGCGGATGCCTTCAACGAACTCCTCGTCGGGGATACAGCGTGAGGCCAGTCCGATCCTGACTGCTTCCCCTCCGTCAATCTGCCGACCGAGGAAGATCAGCTCACGCGCTTTTGCGAGGCCGACAAGCCGTGGAAGGATGTTTGTAACCCCACCCCCCAGGAATGCGCCAAGGCCAATTTCGGGAAATCCGATCCGCGCTGAGGCGGCCATGACTATAAAGTCGCAAGCGAGAGCCATCTCGGCCCCGGCGCCAAGCGCATAGCCGTTTACCGCCGCAATGACCGGCTTTGGGTGTGAGACAAGACGTCTGCACACCCTTTGTTCGCTCATGAGATATTGTCGCCGATCGAAGGCCGTGCGACCCGCCTTGTGCTCCTTCAAATCGGCGCCCACAGAAAACGCCCGGCCTTCTCCGGTTAGGACAATGACGCGTACGTTTTTGTCTCTTTCAGCCTGATCGAGAGCTACCAAAACTTCGTCGTATAATTTCTGCACCACTGCGTTCAGGTGGTGCGGACGATTCAGACGAATTTCAGCGATACTGTCCTGGATTCCATAGGCGACCGTTTCAAACATTATGTACTTCCTATAACCCGCTAGACGAGTGATCACGGTTGGCGGGCACGATAACAGAGGCAATTTGATTTGCAACACATGTTTCAACATTGCACGAGTGAGTTGTATGGATCATCCTTGACCGCGAGAGGGCCGAAACACCGGGAGAGGCGTCTCTCGCGCCAGTTCGGCGAAGAGACAAATGCCTCAGACGGTGCAAATGATCGAAATTGAACGGCCGACCGCAATGTGCGTTGCGACCAATGGCGGACGGCTGACCATCCTTCCTTGCCGCTCGGACCAATCGATCTGGCGCGGAAGGACCTGGCGCGATGCAACATATGTTGCGCATGCTATGACGCTGCGCTAGGTAGGAGTTATGGCTGACGGACCTCTTTCTGAGCGATTGATCGGGGGCTTTGACACAATGTCGGAGCAGTTCCAATTGGCGGCCCGCTACATTATCGACCAACCGCACGACGTAGCGCTATTATCAATGCGCGATCAGGCCCGCCTGGCCGGGGTCCAGCCGGCTACCATGACGCGACTGGCCAAGCATCTTGGCCTCACCGGCTACGACGAACTTCGCGAAATCTATGCTGAGGCCGTTCGTAGCGGTGACTTCGGATTCGCCGGAAAGGCCGACGTGCAAGCGATCGCTCAAAGGCGTAAAGGCGATCACGGCCTTGCGCGCGAAATTCTCCGGGCGCAAGCTGCCGAGATTGTCCATCTAGCCGAGTCTCAACTTGATGCAATAGTATCAACGGCAAGACGCCTTGCATCCGCCAACTGCGTCTTCTGCGTCGGACTGAGATCGAGCCACGCAACTGCTTGGCATCTGCATTATATTCTTTCAATGATTGGGGAAAAGTCGGTCATGCTCGATGCGACCGGTGGCACCGGTTCGGATGCGTTGGCCCGTGCCTCCCGCAACGACGTGCTCTTCGCGACTAGTGTGTTCCCGTACACGCGCGTCACGGTTGAGATCGCTGAATATGCGTATAAACATCGCATACCTATCGTCGCCATTACCGACAGCGAGGTTGCTCCGCTCGCTCGTATTGCCGACGATGTCGTTCTTGTTCAGACGAAGAGTCCCTCGTTCTTTCATTCGATGACACCGGCGTTCGCGGTCGCTGAAGTGCTTGGTGCGTTGATCGCCGGACGGGGTGCGGAGGCTGCGCGTGAATCTCTACTCCGGTTCGATGCTCATCTCGCGGATCTCAACACACACTTGAAATCGAGAACTTGGACTCGAAAAGTCCGCGCGTCCCGATCGGCCTCTCCAACAACAACGAAAGTGGATGGCAATAGGCGTAAAACGATCCTGCCGAATCAGGACTGATGGCTATGGTTTGCAGGCTGCAACCGGCTCGGTCTCCCACCGCAAGGCCCATCCTGTGGCGGAGGCGGTCGAGACCGGTAATTTTTCTGGGGTTGAGCACGGATTGTTAGGCCCGAGCAGTTCATCACCGTCGCTTTGTTCGGAGAAGCAACGATGGCGGTGGAGTGGACAATCACAATCGAGGGAAAGAGCGAGTTCGGCGACGTTTTTCGTCGGGAGGTCCGGGTCGACAAGAGCTGGGAGCGCCTGTTCGACGGCGAAATCGGCCTGTCGATCGAAGACGGCAAGAAGATCATGACGGCGCTGCAGAGCGCGGTCGTAAACCAGGAGGTGAATGCCTATGCTCTGTTTCGGCGGGTTTGCCCGGACTGCCACACGTTCCGGCCGGTCAAAGACTATACGGCGCGCCGGATCCGAACTGTGTTCGGCACGGTGGAGGTGCGCAATCCCCGCTGGATGCTGTGTGGGGATTGCCATCCAGGGATGGTCGTTGCTTTCGCGCCACTGAAGGAAATCTGCCCGGATCGGGCGACGCCCGAGCTGATGGAACTGACGGCGCGGCTGGGAAGCATGATGCCGCCAGAGTGCTCACCGAATTTCTGCCCATTGAGCCTACCGAGACGCATGCGACCGTGCGCAAGCGCACCATCAGGATCGGTGAACGGCTGGACGAGCAGGTTGCAGAGGAAGAACGGCGCGCAAGGGCGCAAGCTGATGATCGACGCCAGCTCGAAATGGAGCTTCCCGGCGATCGGCGCAAAGAGTTTATCATCAGCATCGACACAGCGCATGTGCGAAGCGCCGATCCCAATGCAGCGCGAAACTTCGAACTCGTTGTAGCCAGATGCGGTCGCGGCGGTCGAGGCGAACCCGGTGGCCGCTATTTCGTGACCAGCAGCACCGACCAAACCGCAATCCGAGATCGAGCGCTCCACGCGCTTCAGCAAGAGGGATATTGCGGCTTTGGCGACGTCACCGTGATCTCGGATGGCGCCGAAATCCTGAAGCGCCTGCCCCGCGCCATGCCAAGGCCGACCAGCCATATCATCGACTGGTTCCACATCGCCATGAAGCTCCAACCAATGCAGCAGATCGCCGACCACATGGTTCGATCTCGCGCGGACGGTGCCAGGCCCCTTCCAACCATCCACAGGGACATCAGAGCCGTCAAGTGGCGCCTGTGGCATGGGCGCGTCGATCGCGCGATCCGCGACCTGGAGCAACTCTTGGAGAGAGTGAAGGATTCGCAAGGAGACAGCGAGTTCTCGATCGCACGGCTTCATAGCCTCGGCTCGCAGCTCCTGACCTATGTCAGATCGAACCGCGGCGCGATCGTCAACTATGGCAAGCGATACCGAGCTGGGCTTCGTGTCGCCACCAGCCTCGCCGAGTCAGCAGTGAATTCGCTTGTCGGCAAACGCATGGTCAAGAAGCAGCAGATGCGCTGGTCTCTCCACGGTGCGCACATGCTCATGCAGGTCAGGACGGCGGAGATCAATGGCGAACTTCGCGATCGGCTGCGGGCACCGTTCCGACAGCCAGAACCGAACGTGCCTCCATTATTCAAGCCCAAACCGCCCCTTCTGCGCGCCGCCTAACCCCAGAGAAGTTACCGGTCTCGACACCGGCGGAAGGCGACAATAATGGCCTCTTCCTCGACAGACAGAACCGTCGATCTCGGCTCCCTGGGGCTAGTGGGCAGATCGGCGGTTGAACTCCGCTTCTTCCACTTCGCGACCGTCTTGGGGTTGACGCCGTAGCGCTTCGAAAGCGTCCTCAGGCTCGCTTGACTATGTTGTATCGCTCGACGGACCGCCTCTGTCGTCGTGGCGCTCCCATGCAGAATCTGGCCCTTAGCACATCCTTTGATACGGACGACAATGATGAACCATCAAAACCTGGGATCAAACAATTTGGTCCTAGGGGATGCCGATTCCAAAACACCGGGTGTGGGCGACATCGAGGATGCGATAGATCAAGCTCGAGAAGCTATGTCCGGCGGTCGTTGCGGCAGTAACATAACTGGAGTGCATGGTGAGCGACGGCATCGAGTTCATCTCTAGGACAAACGGCTGACCGGAGCGATCGATCCGGAAATCGACGCGAGCATAGTCCCGGCAGTGACAGGCACGGAAGGTAGCAACCGAAATATCCCGTAACGTCTTCTCAAGCCGGCTGTCGATTTGGGCCGGGCAAGTCTTCGGGACCGCTGCGGCCGCCACGTATTTCGCGTCCCAATCCATAAGCCGCGTTTCGCGATCGCCGAAGTCCTGCTCCACCAGAGGCAACACTTCGAGCTCCCCGTTTCCAAGCAGCGCAACACAGATTTCCCGCCCTTCGATGTATTCTTCCACGAGCGCATCTTGCGCGTATTGCGTGACAGTCACTTCCACGGCCTGCCTTAACTCAGAATGTTCGTGAACGAGCTGCAATCCGAGGCTGCAGGCTTCGTGGCGAGGTTTCACTATTACTGGGAATCGCAGGTCGTCGGCACTCTCCGTGCCGCGACCCATCACTCGAAAGTTCGGCGTCGCTACACCCTGATCGCGGATGAGCATTTTGGTAATGACCTTGTCGCCCGTCAGCCCCATCCCGAGCGGGCTACATCCAGTGTATGGAATACCGGCCATCTCAAGCATGGCAGGAACATGGATTTCACGCTTTTCACCCTGAATTCCATCCGCTAAGTTAAAGACCATTCCCGAGGGCCTGGCCTGCGGATCAGGTGGCATAAACCGCTCGAGCGTGGCGAGGAGTTCTTTATTGCCTTCACACACTAGCGTCTCGTGGCCGCCCTCTTGAAGTGCCGCCACCATTTCTTCAAGCGTGCCGCGTTGTGGGTAAGGCTGCTGCTGCTGCGGACGAGGCTGACCGAACCGGTTAATTACACCGTTAAAATCGCTATTCGTCACAATGGCTACTCGCATGAGCTACTCCTTTGACGTTGCCTGTTGTCACGTTCATTGGCTTGAGATTGGTTGCTTATGGGGATCAGCTCTCCACCGGTACGGCCGGCCTCTACCAACACCGTTTCGGGAAACGCAGGAGGAGGTTCAACGCACTCGGCAAGCTCGTCAAAGTCACGACGATCGGATGCAGACCGTTTCGTTTCGTCGAGCGCGATTGCGAAACTTTCGCTGGCCAGAAGCAGGGCGGGAGCAAGATGGACTGTCCGTTCAGCGCATAGTGGGAAAGCCGTCCATCGCCTGAATGGCGCTGCCCCACGGAAGCAACTGCGGTCTTTTGGTTCACTCGAGCTGGGTATGGCGGCCAGCATTCCGCGCCTTTCGATCTCATCCTTCGGGCAAATCATCCAGCCAGCCCGCGCCCTCAAGATGCGGCCGGGAAAAGATCTTTCCGATCTTTTCGGGAGTCTTGTTTTGATGGTATCGCATATACACCCGGCCGTCGGCTCCAAGGTCGAGGATCTCGATCTTCCCTGTGTAGTGGGACATAATGTATTTGAATGTCTTTTGGATCCCGCTCAGACGTTGGTTGATGCCGCGCACAATCTCTATTCCGCGGCGTAGCGAAACCTGAAAGTGCGATGCGCCTTTTACCGGCCTGCCCTGAAAGAGATAATAAGGGCGAACTCCTATTTCGTGACATTTGCCGAAAGTGGCAGCCAAGATTTCCGGATCATCGTTGACTTTCGCAAGCAGCACGGTTTGGTTCAGGAACTGCACACCCTCTGCACGCAAGGAACAAACGCTGCGTTCCGCATTGACGGAGATTTCACCGATGTGGTCGAAGTGTGTGACGATCACGGCGGCTTTACCCGCTTCATTGATCCGTTGGAACAAAGCCGACAAAGCTGGATCCTCGAACCGCTTGGGCTGATAAGCTAACATCTTTGTCCCGAACCGAATTGAGTCGAGATGTGGAATTGGCAGCAGATGATCAAGAATTTTGTGAAGCTTGGCCGTGCTGAGCACGAAGGGATCTCCCCCCGAAAGCAACACATTGGTCATCTCAGGGTGATCTTTAATATATCGCGCAATCTGATTGAAATCTGTTGCAATTTCATCGGACTGATGGCCGACAATGCGTTTCCGAAAGCAATAACGGCAGTATGAAGCGCAACGGTCCGTCACCAGCAACAACCCCGTCTGGGCATACTTATGTTGAAGTCCGGGTGAAACCGTGTTGTCGTGCTCGCCGCTTGTATCCAGATTGCCAGGACTCTCAAACTCTTTCAATGTCGGTTCGACAATGTGTTTAAGCTGATCATAATAGTCACCGTCTGTGATTTGTTCACGATAGAATTTGGTCACACGATAACGCGTGATACTGTGGTCTTGTAGCTCGCCCTTGGTTACCTCGCGCGTCCCTTCGATGAAATTCATGGCAGCGGTACGGTGCGGCGAGTCCCAGTTAGTGGGCGATGTAGGCGCCGGCGCCGAGGTCGTCCGCGCATCCCTCTTACGATCGCTCATACTCCGGTCCTCGCAATGAACCAAAATTGCCTGCCGAGTCCGTTTCGGCTGCGCCCCAAGGTCATGGCAGGGCTCCGCCCCAAGCACAACGGTGTGTAGCGTCTCATGGCGCGCCACCAATCGTCCAAGGCCCACTGCGGCCCCTCGTCCAGCTTCCCGCGAAGGCGAAGCCCGCAGTTGCATGGGCGAGGTCTCGCTGCCGCCGACAGACAAGAAAGGAACCAAGCCGCGGCTGGGTGAACGACAGCGGCGCCCGCGTCGAACACGGAAAACCTTCGATTGGCGGTGCAGCACCCAACAGTCCAGTAGATATCGCATGGAGCTGCATCGGTTGAGCACATTTCACATGGACCTCCTCTGTCGGAGACCGCCAGATCGCAATCTTCGTAATGGTTCTCCACCGTGTCCCATGCAATCGGCGGGCCAACAAAGAGGTTGTGCGATAAAGGGGGCAAAACCACGTGTATCGGCCCGCAACGCGGAATGCTTGTGCGTCAGTGTGTCAGATTCCGAACATGGACGTCTCTGTTGATTGCCACTGAGAACTGACCCGGTAAGACAGGATGGTGGCGTCGCCTTAACTTGGGTTGGGCACGGGATGCCCCCGATGTGGCCTCTTCACGCGGCTGTCGACAAAGCGATTTGCCTCCAGACCGCCATAGCGGCGGCTCGAATGTCGCGGTGATCGGCGGCTATCAGATGTTTCGGGTGGAGATTGAAGAGGTTGGCGATCGGGCCATGGATGGAAACGAAGCGCTGGCATTGTCGTGCCGACTTGAACCGGATCATACCTCGTTCTCGCCGTCGAACAGCCAGATGAGAATTCTCCGCTCGGTTATTCAGCCCCTTATGCGATCGATGCTCGACACCTGGCATGATTTCCCTTTTGGCCGCATCGTAGGATCTGAGCTTGTCGGTGATCATGACGCGCGGCGTGATGCCTTGCCCTTTCAGCAGCTTTCGCATCAGCTTCAAGGCCGCCTTCTTGTTTCGGCGGCTCTGGATCAAGGCATCGAGAACATAGCCATCGGCATCGACGGTCCGCCACAGCCAGAATTTCTTGCCCTTGATAGCAACGACCATTTCGTCGAGATGCCACTTGTCGGCAAAACTACCTCTGGACCGCCGCTGGATGGAGCGGGCATATCCGCGGCCGAACCTGGCAGCCCATTCCAAGACAGTCTGGAACGAGACTTCGATGCCGCGCTCGGCCAGAATATCTTCCACATGACGCAGGCTCAGTGGAAATCGGAAGTAGAGCCACACCGCATGCGCTATGATCTCGGCAGGAAAACGATGACGCTTGTATCGGAGCGTCATAATATCGGTGGGCGGGTGCAGGCTCATGCCCGTAAAGTCCGCCGAAAATGTTGAGGCGACGCTATCGGTCGGACGCCTTTTCATTGCTGCCTACAGCGGCGCGGATGGCGTCGGCATAGACCGGCCGGGTCAAATGTTTCCAGCCGCCGGCGACCGAAACCAGGTCATAGGGTCGACCGCGCAGCTCCTCGCGAATATCGTCGATCAGAAGATCGACGCTGCAGCTTTTGCCGACGACGCGCGCCAGCGCCTCGCGACCGACCGGTTCACTGGCGGCAAAAATGGTGGCCTCGACGCGGTTCATCCATTCGCGCCAGCGCGCCTCCGGCGGCAGATGATCCAGTTCCCGGTCAAACAGCTGGTCAGCTGATCGACCTTTCCCCCTTCTCGCGCGCGCCGCCTCGACCATTATCGTCAGAGCCCGCAAATACGGAACGTGGTGCGGCCGGACAGCTCGCGCACGGCGCCGAGTTCGACCAGCCGGTCGAACAGGCGGCGCAGACCGCGGTCACTCATGCCTGCGATCTTTTCCGAGGCAACGGTCGCATCGTCGGACAGCAGCTTATCGACAACAAGATCCGCCGCCTTGGCCCTGAGTTTCGGCGCAACGGCAAGCAGCCGGTCCGCGCGGCGCTCGAGCTCGGCGGAAAGATCGATGGCGCGTAGTGCAGCGCGCGCCTGTGCGCAGAGCAGACCCTTCGCACGGTCGGCTTCATCCTCGGTGCTCGCCGCAATGGCAGTTGACGAAAGGCGGGAGCGGCCGGGACTTGAGCCCAAAGCCACCTCCGCGCCCATCAATGGCATCGCCTGCGGCCAACCTAGCCGCTGCGCCAGCAGTGCGTCGGCGAGCCAGGCTCCGACCGTGCGTCCGAAGCTATGTTGTTCGGCGGCCATGAACGCGCCAGCCAGCATCCCGGGGCCGGAACAAGAGCTGTGCAGAATCTTGCGCTAAGATCGAACGAAGAGTGAACGCCCGGATGTTCGCTGTGGATACGCCATTTGCCTTCTGTACCGTTAGGCCGATTTGGACAGAGGCTTGGCCACTACCGTTCTGGAGTGGAGTGGAAAGTGGCCCGACGAGCGCTTCTCAAAGAACATGAGCGAAAGACGCTATTCGACATTCCGGTCGATGAAGACGGTCTGATCAGTCACTATTCTCTTTCACCGGCCGATTTGCTGGAAATCCAGCTACGGCGGCGCGAACACAATCAGCTCGGCTTCGCGATCCAACTCTGCTTGATGCGCTACCCCGGCCGGCCACTGTTGGCTAACGAGGTTCCGCCGAAAGCGATGCTGGACTATGTTGCCGAGCAAGTAGGCGCAAGCTCCACCGCATTTAGGCTGTATGCCCGTCGTGAGGAGACCCGCAGCAATCACATTGCTCACCTCCTGGGTTATCTGCAGAAGCGAAACGCAGCAGCCGAAGATCGGCGTGCCGCATTGCTGTCGGCAATCGAGGTGGCCTCAACAACAGACGCCGGTACTTCGATTGCTGGTGCCATTCTGGCGGAGCTCCGCCATCGAAATTCGCTGCTCCCGGCGGCCAACATTATCGAGCGGATGGGGCTCGCGGCTCGCGCTATCGCTCGTCGGCGGGCGGAAAGGACCCTGATCGAAGGCATTTCGTCTGATAGGCTACAAGACCTCGACCGTCTTCTGGAGGTTGACCCGACAATCGGGCAGACGCGCTTTCATTGGCTGCGATCGGCGCCAGAAGCGCCGGGTGCATCCAACCTGGTCGGACTGACCGAACGGATTGCATTCCTGCGGACGCTGGAGATCGACCCGAAATTTCAAGCGCGCATATCTTCGGGACGTTGGGATCAGATGATCCGCGAAGGCAACGCCACGCCGGCTTGGCTTGCCAACGACTTCAACGCAAGTCGCCGTCACGCTCTGATCGTGGCTCAAGCAATCAAGCTCGGCCAGAAGCTCACCGATGACGCTGTAACGATGTTCATCAAGCTCATGGGTCGGCTGTTCTCGCAAGCCAACAGCCGCAAGAAGCAGCGGCATATGGAAGGTCGTACGGACACCGCCAATGCCCACAGCTGATCTTCGTACCGCCGCGTTTCGACGTTTACCGCGCGGTCTCAACTCAGATACGGGAGATTTTCGCGGAACATACCGATCTCATTGAGCCGCTCTCGCTCGACGAGCCTATCTCGATGTGACGGAGAACCGCCACGATATTTCAGTGGCCGCGACAATCGCCGAGATGATCAGGGCGAAGATCCTCGCCGTGACCGGGCTGACCGCGTCTGCCGGCATCTCCTACAACAAGTTCCTCGCGAAGATGGCGTCCGATCAGAACAAGCCGAACGGCCAGTTCGTCATCACGCCTCGCCACGGGCCCGCCTTTGTCGAAGCCCTGCCCGTGCGCAAATTCCATGGCGTCGGACCCGCGACCGCTGCGAAGATGCAAGGCCGCAGCGATGACATAGGAGATAGAGCGTTCGGAGCGAGCCGAAACGGCACCGCTCTCCTGAGGTCCCGTCGCCGGGACGAGGGCTTGGCAAGGTCGTGTGTAGTGCTGTGAATGCTTCGGCAAACCACGCTTGCTAGATTGACCTGTCAGCTCTGGATCTGATGGCATAGTGTGGCGGCCTTCGCGCTGACCACGGACAGAAGCATGATCCTGGCGACGAGATATCGTTCAGAGGGGACTTGACGAACGAAGGCCCATTACAGAAGGCCCATTACAGAAGCACTACTTTGGCAGTTTTGGTTTGACCGCGTCTGCGAGTAGTTTCTGACAGTGAGGACATCTGCGGGGTGGCGGCCGCGTGAAGAGGTCGAGAATGGCTTGTCTAACTGCTGGCATGCTCGGTTGAGGTGGTGGTCCGCCGACTCTTTTTTTCCGTCCCGCCGCTTTGAGGCGGCGGGCTTGGAGAAAGGCGTAGGCGATCTTGGTCATCAAGGCGTGTCGATGTAATCCAGTCCATGATCGGCCTTCGAAGTGGTCGAGGCCGAGTTCCTCCTTCAATTGCTGATGTGCCTGCTCACAGACCCACCTCGCCTTGATCGCGGCGGCGAGCATCTTGAGGCTGGCATCGGCCGGCAGGTTCGACACATAGTATTTTTGCTCGCCAGTCGACCGGCGTTCGCCGACAAGCCAGACCTCGTCGCCTGGCATGCATTGCATGCGATTGTCGAGCATCCGGTGCTTATGACCATCCGCAACGCAGACACGGCGAGCCGCAAACAAGCATGTCAGCCGACCTTTAGTGCCGCGCCGCCAGCCTATCTTGTGCCATTTCTCACCAGACAGCATCACCTCGGCAGAGACCGGCGGCTGGTCCGGGATGTGATATTGGCGGCGCCTACCGGTGGTCGCGACCGGGAAGATCAGATCAACATCGGCCGGATAGACGTTTTGGCGTCGCGATAGTCCTACCGCCCACAGCAGACCGCGCTCACTCAAAGCCTGACGAAAAGAGCTGCTCGACCCGTAGCCCGCGTCGGCAAGCACGCAGCCGAAACGCACGCCGGAGGCGATGACACGATCGATCTCTTCGATGGCGATCTCCGGCTTTGTCAGAGCGACCTGTCGTTCCTTCGGAACGCGCGCCCGCATCATCCGCTCGGGATCCTTCGTCCAGGTGTCGGGCAAGAAGAGCCGAAGGCCCACCATCACCGGCACTTCGCGCGAGGCCAGGGTCACCGACACCAGTGACTGGCAGTGACCTGATGTGGTGGACGGCCTCCGCTCCCGGCATCGAGGTGCCATAGTGTGGCTGTCGAAAGTCACATGAGGGAGAGTCGTCCATGGAGAAGATTACCACAATTGGTCTGGATATCGCCAAGCAGGTATTTCAGGTTCACGGGGTCAATCGTGCTGGCGCGATCGTGAGCCGCCGCAAGCTGCGCCGCGATGATGTCGTTTGTTTCTTCAAGGAATTGCCCCCTTGCCTGATCGGCATCGAGGCTTGCGCGACGGGACACCACTGGGCTCGGGTTCTTATAGCGCTGGGTCACGACGTTCGGCTGATGCCGGCGTCTTACGTTAAGCCATACGTGAAGCGGCAGAAGAATGATGCGACGGATGCCGAGGCGATTTGCGAGGCGGTGGCGCGACCCACGATGCGCTTCGTTCCGGTGAAGAGCCAGGAGCAACAGAGTGTGCTGATGCTGCATCGGGTCCGCGAGCTTTTGATCCGGCAGCGGACAATGCTGGTGAACGCCTTGCGCGGCCACTTGGCGGAGTTCGGCATCGTGACGCGACAGGGCATTGCCGGCGTCGGTATGCTGATCGCGTTGGTCGAGGACGATGATCACGATCTCATCCCACCGCTTGCGCGGTCCGCGCTTCTTCCGCTGATCGGGCAGTTGCGAGAGGTGCACGGGAAGGTCAGCGAGATGGATCGCCAGATTCATGCTTGGCATCGCTCGAACGAGTTGAGCCGCCGCCTCGAGACGATCCCTGGAATTGGCCCGATCACTGCCAGCGCAATCGCCGCTACGGTGACAGACGCGTCGCTCTTCAAATCCGGCCGACAATTGGCGGCGTGGATAGGCCTGGTGCCGCGGCAGAACTCATCCGGCGGCAAGGATCGCCTCGGCAGGATCAGCAAGCAGGGCGATCCTTACCTGCGCCGCCTTCTCGTGGTCGGTGCCCATGCCGTGCTCCGCTTCAGCCGAAAGGGCAAACCGGCGTCTACCCGCTGGGCAGCTGAGCTTCTGGCGAAGAAGCCATACAACGTCGTCGCCGTTGCCCTGGCGAATAATACCAACGGTCAATTTGATTGACCGACGTGAGCCCATTCGCGCATTCCGATTGATGTGATGGTGTTTGGTCGTTCGATGAGCTCGCGCCAGACCCCGCACGCGGCGTCGATGATGGCGTCGTAGCCTTCGAAGACGCGATTTGAGAGCCAGTTCTGGCGCAGATACTGCCAGACGTTCTCGACGGGGTTCAGCTCCGGCGCGCGGGGCGGCAGGAAGATTAGCGTGATGTTCTTGGGCACTTTCAGTTTGGCGGTGGTGTGCCAGCCGGCGCGGTCGAGCAGCAGAACGGCATGAGCGCGCCTGGCAACATGGCGGCTGATCTCGTCGAGATGAAGTTGCATGGCCTCCGTGTCGGCGAAGGGCAGCGCCAGCCCGGCTGCTATGCCACGCGCCGGGCAGATGGCGCCGAACAGATAGGCGCTCTTGTAGCGCTGGTCGGCCGGCTGACGGGGCCGCGTGCCGCGCCTGGCCCATTGCCGCACGATGCCATTCTTCTGGCCGATGCGGGCTTCGTCCTTACATGAGGGTTCGACTGTCAACGCGATTATTGCATTTGCTTCTCCGCTTGAGGATGGTCCTGCGTCGACATCGTTTGGGTCCGGAGCTTGAGTTTCCCGCAGCGAATGCCGCGTCACCTTACATACGGTCGCGCCTTTACACGGACGCGCACCACAATGCCTCTTGCACGAGACGTAGCCCCGGCGAGACACGACCCACCTGAAACGCGGCAGCGACAGGCTGCCAAAGAAGAAGACGGTCGCGCTCCCCTAGTCGCCGCCGAACCGAGCAGTGTCGGCGGCGAATCCTTGTCGTCTATGCCGCTGCTGGTTCTTCGGTGCGAATGTCGGCGCCGGCCGGCACCACCCCGTCTTCGGCATAGCGCCAGAGTGCGATCAGCAGTTTTCGCGCCATCGCCACGATCGCGATCCGGCGCGTGCGTCCCGTCAGCGTCCCGACGCGATCGCGAAACCACTTGGCCAGGTCGCTGCCAGGCTGGTAGCGAAGCCAAAGCCAGGCAAGCTGGATCATCGTTGTTCTCGCGCGGGGATTCCCGGCTCGACTGATGCGCCGATCCCTGTCCATGCCGCCACTTTGGTAAGGCATCGGCGTGATGCCGACATAGCTGGCAAGTTGCCGCCGATTATCAAACGAACGGTAAAAGACCTCCCGCGTAAGCACAGCGGCGAAGTTTGCACCGACGCCGCGGATAAGGCACAGGCTTGCAATCTTTCCGCAAGCCTGGTCTTTCGGATTGGCGTTGGCCACCTCGTCGCGTTCGGCTTCGACCTCCCGGATCAACTCCAACGTGATGACGAGCCGGCGACGCAGGCGGTCCAACTCAGCCCGAAGATGGTGCGCCAATTCACGGCCATCACCAGTTCGGACAGCAGCAAGATCACGCTCCCATGTGCGTAGAGAAGGCCTCTTGTGGATCCCCTGCGTGAACAGCAATGCCTGGATGCGGTTCTCGATGCGCAGCCTCTCCTGCACCAGGTGCTCGCGCTCGCGGTGAATGCGTTTGGCGTCCTCCTCATCGGGCGTCGGCACACGCACCGTGCTGCAAACCTGTCGGTCCCCTTGAAGGTAGGCCGCAAGCACGCGCAGCATGCCTTCCGCATCGAGCCGGTCGGTCTTGGCCCGACGGGCACGACGATTGACGAGAATGCTGGTCGGCTCGAGCACATGATTGGTGATTCCGTGGGCGGTCAGCAATCGGTGTAGCCAGAAGCCGTCACGCCCCGCCTCGAAGCAGCAACAAACTGCAGGCGCTGCGCCCGACCGGGAAAAGACACGGGCCTGCAGTGACGAGAAATGCGATAGGAGAGCGGCCGTGTCGCCGGCATCGATCTTAAGAAATCGGGGTTTTTCCACTCCCGGCAAGCGGGAGGCGACGAGCCATTCTGATCGGCTGAGCTCGATTGCGATGGTGATGACGTTCTCCAGGTCGATGGTATTCGAGGACATGATGGCTTCCTTCGAGTGAGGTCGGACACCCGCCACTCTCGACGATATCCGTGCTCATAGCATCTGGAACCAGATCTCGACCGGCTTGCCTTTGGGCAGGTCGGCCAGATGGGCGCTCAGCGTGCGCGGGAAGTTTTTTTATACGCCTCGACGATCTCGCCGTCCTGGCCCGGATGAAGTGGCCGGGCGCTGATATGGGAGAAGCCGAGCTGCTTCAAAAGCGTTCCGACGTAGCGCTCGTGATAGTCGACGCCGAAGCGTTCCTTGATGAGCCTCTGGAGATCAATGCGCCGCCAGCGCACGACGCCGTCGACGGCCCGGTCCGGCCCGGTCTCGACGATCCGTGCCAGTTCCGCCTTCTGCGACACCGACAGGCGCGGCTCCGGCCCGCCGTTCCAGGCGTCCTCGAGGCCGTCTGGACCAGCGTCGTTGAAACGGTGAACCCAATCCCGCAGGGTCTGCCGGTCCATGCCGCCGACCCGGGCCGCATCCTCACGGCTCATCCCGTCGAGAACCGCTGCCAACGACAGCAGCCGACGGCTCTGCTTGCTATCCTTCGAACTCTTGGCCAGCCGCCGCAACTCGGCTGCCGAATAGTCCGTCCGCATCTTGATCGCTGATCCCATGGCGCGAATCCTCCTCGCCCCAATGGAATCACGGTTCCGCTCACTCCGGTATCCCAAGAGAGTCAGCCGTCAGATCCTTTAGTATAAAATGGCGAGGATCGTTTGGGCGCTAATGACGACCGGCCGACGCTTTGAGGCTTCCGCCGCCGCATGAGGCGGTCGCGGAGGATGCAGGGATTGGTGAGGTGCTGATGGTGTGATGACGGACGGTCGAGCCGGGATCGGACAAACCCGCTCAGTGGGTGCCGCTTAGAAGCGCGTTGACCTGTCTGGGATCCGATCAGCGGACTTCATCAGGGCCTGCGGCATGAACGCGCCGCAATCAAAGGCCGTATACATGCCTGCACCCGACCAACTCGTCAGAAACGCCGCAGATTCCCCTTGCCACGCGGAGGCCGTCCATACATGCCACTGAGAATTTCCTCCATCTGAGCTTAGAGTCCGGGCCTTGATTGAAGGACGGACTGATGAAGAGAAAGCGTTTTACGGAAGAGCAGATCATCGCGGTTCTGCGCGAGCATGAGGCGGGTGCGAAGGCGGGCGATCTGGCCCGCAAGCACGGGGTCTCGGAGGCGACGCTGTATAACTGGAAGGCCAAGTATGGCGGGATGGACGTCTCTGACGCCAAGCGCCTGAAGGCTCTGGAAGACGAGAACGCCAAGCTGAAGAAGCTGCTCGCCGACCAGATGCTCGAAGCCTCGGCGCTGCGTGAGCTTCTGTCAAAAAAATGGTAGGGCCCGCCGCCAAGCGCGAAGCCGTCGCGCATCTGCAGGCCGTCATGGGCCTGTCGGAGCGTCGGGCCTGTTCCTTCGTCTGCGCCGATCGCAAGATGATCCGCTACCAGTCTCGCCGACCGCCAGAGACGGAGCTGCGTGGTCGGCTGCGTGACCTCGCGAACGAGCGCCGACGCTTCGGCTACCGGCGGCTGTTCATCCTGCTCAGGCGCGAGGGCGAGGCATCTGGGGTCAACCGTATCTACCGTCTCTATCGCGAGGAAGGTCTGACGGTGCGCAAGCGCCGGGCAAGACGGCGAGCAGTCGGCACGCGGGCGCCGATCCTGGTCGAGGCAAAGCCGAATGCGCGCTGGTCGCTGGATTTCGTCCATGACCAGTTCGCCTGCGGCCGGCGCTTCCGTCTGCTCAACATCGTCGACGACGTGACACGCGAATGTCTGGCCGCGATTCCGGACACCTCGATCTCCGGCCGTCGGGTTGCTCGCGAGCTGACGGAACTGATCGCCCAGCGCGGCAAGCCAGGCATGATCGTCTCCGACCACGGCACGGAGTTCACGTCGAACGCCATCCTTGCATGGTCGAAGGATCACGGGATCGAATGGCACTACATCGCGCCGGGCAAGCCGATGCAGAACGGTTATGTCGAATCCTTCAACGGTCGCATGCGCGACGAGCTCTTGAACGAGAGCCTGTTATTCGGCCTCGACCACGCCCGCAGCGCCATCGCCGAATGGCGGGAAGACTTGAATCCTGTTTCATAACACCCATCTGTCTATGTCGTTGAAGGGAATAGGTTTTGCTGATCGGGGTGCGATCCCGCGGGGTCCTTCGGGTTCTGTCGCGCACGATGAACAATCTGCTGGGCTCGCGGCTTTCCAAGTTCTGATCGGCTGAAGATCCACGGCCCATCCGGTAGAGGATGAATGCCTTCGATCTCGCCTGCCTCGGCGGCGAGTCTGAGGGTCTTCGGTGCAACGCCGAGCAGGCGCGCCGCCTTGTTCAGGTTGAGCCATGGCTCGGTCCCATCCGGTGCCGGCCGGAAGACCGGGATCTTGTGATGCGATCTGTGTGCGGTGACCCGCTCCCGTGTCCAGCGATTGCCATGCCCGGTCACCAGGCCGTTGCGGTTGAGAATGCCGGCGAGCAGATCATCGCTGGCGATCAGCACCAGTTGCCGGATGGCTGCGATGATATCACCAGAGCTGCTGTTGCGCTGTCCACGCCGGCGCTTCGGCAGGCGCAGCTCGGTATGGGCGCCGCCAATCCAGTGGATCAGCAGCACGATCTCGGAGGCTTTATCGTCGATATCGGCGACCACCTCCTGAATGACGGTGCGCACGATGCGCTTCTTGAGCCTGGCGTCCGTCGTTGGCGCCGACCAGACAGCCTGAAGGTCTGTGGCCAGCGCCGTGATGCCCGTTGCCAACACAGGTGATGGCCTCGGCGTCGCGGCATCATGCGCGGCGATCTTGCTCTCGATCTCACCGACACGGATGAGTGCCTGGTTCCAACGCGCTTCCAGTTCCGCCGCGACCAGCCGGTTCTCGGGATCGGCCGCGTCGTATTGCCGGAAGGCCCGGTCGGCAGCGTAGCGGGCAGCCTCAAGATCCCGACTGAGGGCGTCCCGGACCTGGTCACGACGATTGGCAGCTTGCGCCTCAGCTTCGGCAGCGGCAGCAATCGCTCCCGGCTCCACGACTCGCAGGAGCGCTTCCTCAATCGCATCATCGACGCGCAGTCCGCCAAAAGCGATGCATCGCGGCTCGCCATTGTCGAGCAGACCCCGCCAGCAGGAATAGCGCGGAATGTTGTGCTTGATGCCCGTGTACCGCACCGTGAGCTTGCGGCCGCAGCGCCGGCAGCGGACAAGCCCGGCGAGCAGAGCGTCGCCATGCTTGGGCGCCCCGTGATGCCGGCTCGTGGGCACGTTGTCGCTCACCATCTTGCGGATCGACTCTGCCCTTTCCCAACGGACATAGCCCTCATGGCTGTCCGGGATCAGCGCCAGCCATTCCTCGCGCGTCCTGCGTCGGATACCTGCTCGAACGGCGGATCGCCCAAATCCCGGCGCGACACGAGTCTTACCATAGGCGTAGGCGCCGCCGTAGATCGGGTTCTCGATCATCCGGTGGATGGTCGCATAGCTCGGCCTGCGCCAGACCACTTCGCCATTGTTGCGCTTGGCGGGCAAATCCAGCCCATGCTCGAGGAACCACATCAAGGCCTGACGGGCGCTGCCGAGCTCAGCAACCTTGTCGAACACCAGGGTAATGGATTCCTGCACACGCCGATCAGGTTCCTTCTCAAGCCGATCGCCGACCTTCACGAAGCCGACAGGGGCTGCGACGACGAGTTCGCCGCGGCGGGCCTTCTCGTAGCGGGCCGACAGCGAACGCTGGCGCAGAAGATCGAGTTCATACTCGTTGAGACTGCCCTTCAATCCCAGCAGCAGCCGATCATTGCCCTGACGCGGCGCATAGACCGTCTCCTGGTCGATCAGCACGGTATCGACGACACGACACATCTCGATAAGCTGCTGCCAGTCGCGGCTGTTGCGGGCAAACCGCGACACCTCCCGTGCCGCAACCGCCCCGACCTTGCCGAGACAGACCTCAGCGACCATCCGATCGAAGCCGGCGCGTACGACGCCGCCGGCGGCGGAACGGCCGAGATCGTCATCGATCGTCTCTACGCGAGACCAGCCAAGGGCCGTCAGGCGGTCGCGCATCGCATATTGAAGCATGCTGCTCTCACGATTGTGCAGGACCTGATGGGCTGACGACTGCCGCACATACAGGATCGCTTTGCGCTCCAGATGATGCGGCCCAATCTTCTCATGCATCATGATCCGCGCCCTCCCGTTTTGCGGCACCCTCGCCGTCGACGTGCCCGAGGATCAGGCTGACCATCAGCTTCGTCACTGATCGGCGCGCCTCGGCCGGCAGCGCCTGCCATTGCGGCGTCTGCACCGTGTCGGCGTCGTTCGGCTTCGGGAACAGATCGAACTGGTATGTCGTGGGCTGGCGCGGCATGGACATCTCCCCGATTCGCGTGACAGCCCAATGCTGCGCCCATCTCCGGCGATTGCGATGGGGCGCCCGTGTCGTGGAGCAGTCTCGCCAGGGTGTCCAGCGCGGCAAGATCGACGTGCGGAGCAGTCGTGATGCGCCAGCTCGTACTGAGGATCCGATCGAACATCCATCCAGGAACCTCCAGCCAGCGATCCGATACCCGGCCAGAAAGACTGCAGCGGAAAACCTCTGCTTCTTTCTTGTCGATCACTTCATGAATATGGACCTGGCGACCCGCCCAAGGATGCAATGGATAGAGAAGCTCGCGCTCCGGGCCGGTCCCGTGGGTGTTCCGTCGCCGAGTTGTTCAACACCGCGAGGCCTCATTCCTCGCTCGGCTACCAGACCCCGGCAGCCTATGCCGAGGTCATCACCGCAACCGGCTCCGACGCTGCGCTGATGGAAGGCTCCGCGCCTCCGCCGGTTGCTCAACCCGCGCCAAGAGGCGTAACAGAAACGGCCAAGGCTCTAATCGCCAATGGATGACAGTTTAGTGGCAGGTCATGTTCCACACTGCCAATTATGCGACTTTCAGGTGTAGCAGCTAAGTTAAAATGTCCGGATCTGGCAAAGTAGGAATGTCGCTCCTGCCTTGCCAATCTCCCCGCGTTCGAGAGCGCGGGAGATTGCAGATTGGGACTGGTTCTGATGAGCGAACGCGAGCTGCGGCGTATCGAGGCTCTGTCGAAGGTTATTGAGCAGCGAATGACAGGCGTTGCAGCGGCAAACCTGCTCGACGTTTCAGTTCGTCAGGTCCAGCGGCTGTTGAAGACGTTCCAAGCGGATGGCGCTGCGGCTCTCCGGCACAAGGCGCGTGGCCGGCGTTCCAACAATCGCATTGTCGATGGTGTTCGCGACTTCGTGCTTCAGCTGATCCGCGAACACTACATTGACTTCGGTCCAACGCTTGCCCGCGAGAAGCTGATCGAACGGCATCAGCTCGCGGTCAGCAAGGAGACGCTCCGCAAGTGGATGACGGAGGCTGGAATCTGGACGTCGCGCCGTGAACGCAAGCAGCGGCTGCATCAGCCGCGCGGGCGACGAGACTGCTTGGGCGAGATGGTGCAGATCGACGGCTCGCATCACTGGTGGTTCGAGAACCGTGGGCCCAAATGCGCCCTGCTCGTCTTCATCGACGATGCGACCGGCAAGCTGCTTCATCTGCGCTTTGCCGGCTCCGAGAACACGTTCGACTACTTTCACGCGGCAAAGGCGTATCTGCGGGAATGGGGCAAGCCGCTTGCGTTTTACAGCGACAAGCATGGCATTTTCCGAGCGACCCATGGTTCCGAGAAGGATAGAAGCAGCGGGCTGACACAGTTCGGCCGGGCTCTTTATGAACTCAACATCGATATCATCTGTGCCAACACCCCGCAGGCCAAGGGTCGCGTCGAGCGCGCCAACCAAACGCTCCAGGACCGGCTTGTGAAGGAACTGCGCCTGCGCGACATCAGCACGAGCGGAGCGGCCAATGCCTATGCGCCCGAGTTCATGGCGGACTTTAACGCACGCTTCGGCAAGGAACCCCGCAATCCGAAGGATATGCACCGCCCCCTCGCCGATCATGAGAATCTGGACGGCGCCATGTGCCGCAAGGAGGTTCGCACCCTGTCTCAGGCTTTGACGCTGCGCTACGACAAGGTGCTGTTCATTCTCGATCCGACCGATACCGCGAAGCGGCTTGCCCGCAAAAAGGTCGTCGTCTGCGACTATCCCGACGGTCGCCTCGAGGTTATGCACGACGGCATCGCCCTACCCTACAGAACCTTCGACAAGCTGCGTTCGGTTCATAGATCAGAGATTGTCGAGAACAAGCGACTTGATGCTGCCCTGGACCTGGTCGCCCAGATGCAGGCTGGCCGGGAGCTTCATCGCAGCCAGCGCGGGCCGCGGCGCACCGGACAGACGAACCACATGTTCGGCATTCCCGACGGCAGCCAGAGCAATGGCTATGTGAAGCGTGGCCGCAAGCCCGGTCGGAAGGCGGATTTCACAAAGGACCCCGCGGTCGTGCGGCGTGAGCAGGCGTTTGACAGAATGCCCGCAGCCAAGGTCGAGAGCCAGGCCGTCAAAGTCGATCTGACACTCACAGAGAGCGATAGGCATCGTATTGCGGATGTCCTCGCAGTGCTGGACGAGTTTCCAATCAACCGGGAGACTCAACCGACAACGGACGCCGGCTTTTAGCTCGAAGAGGGCCACGCGGCTCTCAAAGCTAAAGCCGACGGAGATCTACTGGATCGCCCCCGATCGGGCTGCGCAACCCCGACCAGCTGCCGCCCGATCGGGCGCTGGCGCCGCAGCCGGCAGCACCGGATTGCGACATTTCTACTTTGCTGGCTGCGCGACAATCGAACTTGGTTGCAACATCAGGTACAAAGGGTGAACGGCGATGCCGTCCGTGGTGGGCGCTGGCGCTTCATCGATCGGACTGGTGCTCCCGCAGTGGCGGACTGTGATGCCGAGGGTCTGTTGGAAGTGTATGATGCGGATAATGCGACCTTAAAGGTTAGCCACCGTGTCTCTTCGCGCAGCACTTGGCGGATACACGAGCCACTCTAGCCCGCTTGATGCACGGCGATCGGCTTTCGGCGGCCTGCATCGGCGATCTGGCCGCCCTCGGAGTGCATTTTGACAAGCCTCGTCGGGCGCCGGCGATGATCCGTCGTGATGGAAGGCGGGGGTTTGCGGGTTGAGGTCGGCGGGTTTGTTTCGGGACGTCTGCGTCCCATCGTTTATGTCGCGAGTTGCGGGATGCGGCTGAGGACGATGCGCAGGATGCGCTGGTCGGGGCAGGATGTCGGCAGGTGCAGGCGGATCTGGGTTTTCATCTCGACCACGCGGGCGGCGATCTTGATGAGGCGCAATCGCAGCGTGTCGAATTGGGCGACGGCAAAGCTGGAGCGTTTCGGCATCGCGGCGCGCAAGCCCCACATCAACCAGTAGGCGCCGGCATGCAGGAATAGCCGGAACTGGTTGGCCGTCGCTCTTGTGCAGGAGGTGCGGTCGGCGGCGAGATGCGTCTTCCACGACTTGATGTGGTTCTCGGCAGCGCCGCGCCGGCAGTAGACATCCTCGTAGAGCGCCTTGGCCTTGCCACTCGCAAGGTTGGTGACGATGAAGCGGGTATCGGCACCTTGGGCGCCGACCTCGACGCGGGCGATGATGCGCTCTACGCGGCTCCAACTGTCGGCGCCGTCAAAAAACTCCTTGAAGCGGCGGACCTTGTTCGTCTTCGATGCTTCAAAGCGCGCCATCGTGCTGGTTTCCAGGTCCGCGACATGCTTGCGCAGGGTCGTGGTGGGCGCCACGCCGAGGATGAAGTCGACATCGTTGGCGCGGCACCAGTCGATGACCTGCGGGCTGCAGTAATGCCCGTCGGCCCGGATAAGGATGCCGGTGTTCGGCCAGTGCTCCGGATCGCCCGCACCAGGCGGCGCAGGTGGGGGCGGATTTCAGCCCCGCTCGGCCGCTTCGCTGGTCGCAGGACCGCACCGACGAACCGGCCGTCGCCATCGAACACAACAATCGGCTGGAAGCCGTATTCGTCGTAATGGGCATTGAACAGCCGCAATTGCTGGCCGCCATGCACGGCGTCAAAAGTGTCGTCAATGTCGAGCACGATCCGCTTCGGAACCTGCCGGAAGGAAGAGCAATAGAGGTCGACCATCGCACGGCCCATAACGACCAGTTCCCGCACGCCAGGCAGGTTCTCCAGCCGGCACATCGTCGATTGCGAGGCCAGATCCCGACCCGAAGGCAGCGCATCCTGGGCCATCTTGAAGACCGGATCGCAGCGCAGCCGGTTGGCGTCGTTGCCATCCTCGTAGCCGGCGGCAATCATCTTCATGCGAAAGCCGATCATATCGGCCACGCTATGGATGACCTGGTCCGGGCAGCGCGGATCATCGATGCAGCGCGCCAGACGCTCGGCGACACGCAGCCGCTTTTCCACCTCGGCCAGAGCCAGAACCCCACTGTTGGACGACAGCATGCCGCCGTCGAAACGGGCGACGACGGACTTGCCGCCAACAGATGACAAACCGCTCAGCGGCAGCGTAAGATCATTCATGGCGGGTGTGGTCTCCGGGAAATGGTTCGGATCGGCTTAAGCAACCAAATCCTACGTCATTTCAACGGCTTGCACCACATCCGTCAACCTCCATGAATTTTCCGGGCTAGATGCGTATATCGTTTGGCGTGCGCAATTCTGCCTCGATGCGCGTTCCAGTCGCGAGTTCCTCGTTGGAGAAGCCGTCGAAGCCGGATAGCACGCCAAAGTCGATGTCAGTAAGAAGCTCGATCTGCCGGACGCTGCGTTGATATGTCTTGAATACGCCGAATGCCGCCTCAAGACTTCCGAGCTCTCTTTTTTGGTCGATCATATAAGCCGTCGCCGACGGCTTGCCGTCATCGCCCAAGAAGGCGATGACCTTCCAGAAGGCGGTTGGGATTAGAACGCCGCGATAGAGGCGATCGTCATCGCGAAATACCGGGCCCGAAAAAACTGTCACTCGCTCGGCCCAGCGACGGGTGTTGTCGAGAACATACTTCTCTAGACTGAGCCACGTCTTCTGATTGAACCCCGCCATCTGTGGCGCACAATTGGGGAAGTGAAACGTATCCTCATTGGCGGTTGCCGCTTCATCGCCCCAGTTAGGGTCTTCGCGCCGCACCAGATGTCCGCGATCGAGCAGATTTTCTAAATACAAGTCCTCACCAATCTGCTCTCCGGGTAGGATCCGACCGTCAAGCGACCATTTGTCGGCGCTACGCTCGATGGACACCGATGTTTTTCCATCAATATTTACACCGACGAAGATCGCCATGCGTCGGGCACGTGACATGGCAACAGAGAAGTGCGTGTAGTCCAGCCTGCTTGTAGCGGCGCCTGGGACGGGCAGAACGTCTGCAGCCCGCATGCCGATGACAGCTGGCCAGGGCACGACGAATTCCCCGAGAAATTCTGCGGCGTACCCAACACGCCTTTCGAGAGTTAGCGGGCTTGAGATCCTTGGCCCAAAGCGGCGAGCCTCGGCCTCGGTCGAAAACGATGACAACCATGAGGGTTGGCCGCCGAGGACCCGCATCTGGGAAAGCCGCGGCGCATATTCCGGATCAAATGCCAATGTTATGTGCCCTTCCTATTCCTCACTTTGAGGGAAGTAGCCGGCGGGTGTAACGCCTCACCATCGCGGCAACACTAAGTTCAGCGCCTCCTGGGCGCGGAACCCGTACCATCCTATCGACCAGATTAGAGAGTTTCCCGAAGCGATCTGCCATATCTAAAACGGTGGCAGTCCAACGGCGAGGATTCTGCCTCAGAGACGCTGAAAGTTGAACCCGCGTCAGCTCCCTGGGCCAAACAGAAAGGGATTCCTCCATAACCGCGACAAACTCCAGAACGTGTTCTGGCTGAAGCAATGCCTGGATCGGCGGATAAAGTTCCGGGCTAACGCCGCGCAAGTGAACCGCTGAAGAGGCATCGACGAAACTCTTGGCAGTGACCTGAAGGGCGGCCTGGCGGCCTTCAGGCCGCGCGATGTCGATCAAAGAGGGACGCAGCGAATGGCTGCCCTTGTAAATGGAAGAAATCGCATCTCGCGCGATTGGATCCAGTCGGAAGATATCGGGGTTAGACGGAGCGGAGCCGATATCCAAGAAACCATCTGACATATACCGCATCAGAATTAGCGGGATGCGAAGTGAGCGCCGTGTGGGTTCATCGTCGCGCAGCAGCTGCCGCGCCCTCAGTGCCTCAGTGGTTTCGAGATGCTCAACATCCGGAAAGCCCCCCCGGTCTTCAGTTGCAAGGAAAAGCGGATTGCCGCCAAGAAGGCGAACAAGCGCTTTTACTGCCCGGCCGACACTGATTGATTGCTTGCGATTGGGATTAAGCGGACGATCCCATTCGACACGACGATCGATCTCCTCGAAGCGGCTGACAACCAGGCGCGCGAAGCTCCGTTTTTCGGGCTGTCCAAGTATACTCATCGCAACTCGCCAGATTGGCAGATCAGTCAGGTCGGCAGGCATGTGTCCAGCAGTCCGGTCACCGAACAGTATATCTTCGACGAACGCGTCGAAAACCGAACCGCGTATCGAAACCACCGCAGCGAGATCCCCCTCCGCATATGCACTTTCGACCTCAATACTCTGACTTCGTTGCGAAGCCGGCGGCGATGCAGATAGCCCGGATGATGTCGCGCCGAGCCGTTTCAATCGATCACGATCCCGCCTCTCCTCGATCTGCAGCCGTACCTTGCCGTCCAGTGCGGCGAGCTCATCCCTTCGAAGCGCACGGCCGTCGAGCTGCCGCAATCGGGCGCGAAAAGCAATCGGAAGGTCCGCGCTGTCTTTCCCTAAGGCAGATGCAAATTCCAGCAAAGCCGAGTCCGTAAGCTTCAATTTAGGATCTACAAATAGTCTATGATACAGTGCTTCGCGGTCCTGCTCGACAGGTGTTAGGTGCGCATCTAGATGTTTGGCATAATACTGGGATGCCGAACGGTGGATGCGCTGCGTCTTCTCTCTTTCGGTTTCGTTCATGGAGGCGAAGATGAGCCTTCGGAGGTCCCGCCTGTGACGCACAGCAGAAGCATCGGCCGTCGGTTCAACAAGCCAGATTTGTAGTGCGAGCGCGTCGAACAACTGCAAGGCGCGTCTGTCGTCAATAGGACCCAACCCACACGGCTCGGCAAGAACGTGGCGCAAAAGGCTTGGCGTCACGCGACGAAGGACAAGCCCGGGATGAGCAACTCTGACAAGGTCGCCATCCTCGGTGCGGATGCGACCGAGAATACGTGTGTAAAGATATTGTTGGGCCACCTGTGCTGTGAAGCGTCTTTGCCCTTTCTTACCCAATAGAGCTTTGGCCCCGCCTTTTCCCTCCACAAGGAGGTAGCGCGCAAGGATTTTCAAGGTCATCGGATTGGCGCCATAATAGGATACCAGTTCCCGACCCTCACTTTCACTCAGGGTAAAGGTAGCATCGGAAAGATAGGCCTTAAGCAGACGCAATGCCGATACCGGTCCAAGATCGCCAAGCCGGATATGCTCGGCGCTGAACGTCTCAGCTAACTCTTCAAATTGATCTTCCGACCTTCCGCACAATATGGCACGCAGGTGCACCGCACCGCCATCCGTCATCAAGGACCTAAGCCAATCGACGACGGCCGTTCCGCGGCCGTCGTGATGCACGAGTATCTCCTCGATGGTGTCAATCACCAGCACAACGGGCTGATTTGCAAGTTCGTCGGCCAGCCCAAGACCGCGCCACAAAGACCAATTGGTACTTTCGCGAGCGGAATGGCTTGTAAAATCGATGCTTTCGGTATCGAGGGCAAAGTCGAACCGCTGATCAAGCTGCGCGCAGAAACTGTTTAGCGGCGCGCTTATCGAAGGCACAGCGAGCGCCAGTTGTCTTGAGAACTCGCGCATAAGCGTAGTTGGGTTTGCCTCGGCCAACACGGCGCGATCAAAATCGAACCGAATAATGGGAAGCCCGTCGCCATAGTCCCGTTCGGTGCGCCGGATGAACTCGGCCATTAGCGCCGACTTGCCAACGCCGCCGGTTCCACTGACAAAGATGAAGGGCAACGCCGCTTCAATCGGGCGCTCAATGAATGAACGCAATTTACGGAGTTGATGGTCGCGTCCAATGAGGCCGTGCGGCAGAAGCCATTCGATGGCCTCTTTCGTTTCTCGTCTTGCAACCGCCCTATCAATCGCCGCAATTGCGTCCTGGCCACCATTTACGGTTGCAGCAAACTGGGCAGCGCGATGGATGACGTCAAGTTCCGTGAGACTCGCAGCGTTAGGTATGCGCAACTCCCCCAGGACAGCATCAACCAGATAGCGTCCAAAATCATCTTTTGGATCTGCCGCTCTGGCCATCGCCTCCAGACGACCGCTTCTCATCAGGGCCGCCAGAATTCGCCGGCGGCTGTCTGGATTAAGCTGCCAGTGAGGTAAACTGGACGTTAGCACTTCCACGCACTCATTGCCGAGCGCTGTCAACACTTCCAGCTCCATCCCGTCTGGCTTGCCAACAAGCTTCAGCGGGTCAAAAGCGCCGACCATGGCGGCACGTTCACGCACTTGTGTCCACAGCGCCTTGGCTGGATTCGAACTGAATTGCGGAAGCGAATGGTTCATCCGGCCACTCCCGGCTTGTTTCCGATTGTAATCAATGCCGCGGCTATAGCTATCGGTGATAGGGCGGAGGTTTGTCCTTGCAAGCGCTACGATGGACTCGGCGAGTTCGTGAACCGTTTCCGGACTTCTCGCGCAGCCGGCGGCGATATCCTTGCGGTTGAGATAGTCTTCAACTTCGCTCTCCGTAACCACGTTCACATCATCATACACGGTCTGCAGGGGCTTCGCAGCTGGAATCTGCCCGCGCATGCCGATAAGGACAAGCCTCAGATATGGGTAGGCCAGAATATCGCTGTACAGGCGCTCGAGCAGGCTCGTAGTCGAGCCAGCCGCAATGGGATTGGTGTCCAGATCATCAATGACGAGCCATAGCAGCCGGTTACCGACGTAGTTGGAAAGTTGCTTCATCAGTGCGGGCAAGAGAAGATCTCTTTCCCATGCCTCCCGCGCGGTGTCCGGTTCCTCGGCAGGCAGCGCTGAGGGCGGGCAATGGGTCAACTCAAGCAGCTGTCGAGCGAAGGACTTTGCGTCAAGCGGGATGGTCGAGGCACTCATCGTGATGACCAAGTTGCCGCCGTCGGCGAGCATGGCACGCAGAATCGACGCGCTGAAGGATTTTCCGCAGTCAGGACCACCTCGTACAGCGATGATCCTGGCCTGGCCAGACAGGGCCCTCATCACGCTTTCCTGGAAACCTTGTCGGCCGACCACCGGCTCACCAGTGGCCTCGATCTGCCATATCGGGTCAAGACCGATCACCTGTTCGATTGCTTCTGCCCCCATACGTGCGGCAATGCACGCCGTCGGGATTGCCCCGTTGATCGTGGCTACGCCGTTTTTGTCTCGAAACGTGCACTGATGCATCGCGACCGGCTCAAAGGTCTTGTCCAGAATGAGTCCACCCGAGGATCCATCGGTTGCATTGGCGTTGTGGCGAAGTCGCGTTTCTACGGACTTCGGCCAAAGCTCAATTCCCTGGCCATGAGTCCTGTACATCTCTCCACCATATGGATGCTGGAACAGCGTGATCTCGGCACCGGTCGCCTGAACGCAAGGCACGCGCTTCTTGTCGAGGCGGTAGAACCCGCGCTCACGCCCGACCGGCCTGTCGAGCCGCAAGATAGCGAAGTCGAGACGATCTCGAAAGCTCTCGGGATCCGCCTCAGCGATCGCGGAAAAGACATTGCCGAGCTTCTCGCTGTCGTGACATTGGCTGGCCTCTATGAGCCAGTCGGTCGTAACGCCGCATTCTGACCGGCGATTGTAGTAGCGGCCGACGGCACCGAACACCACACGGATCAAATCAGCACTGCCATTCGTCCTTTGGCCGTTTCCATCGACCAGGTTCTCGATGACGTGGCGCGCTGTAAGAACGGCTTGCGGCCCGACAAGAAAGCCCGTGCCACCGGCCTTCGGATTGGTCAAAACCTCGACCAGGCATACGCGCCTGGCAGCATTCATGAAGCCAGTAGTGGATGCTCCGACGGGCTCGGCGCCGAGGGCGGGTTGCACCATCCCCTGCAGTCGGACTTGCCACTCGTCGGCTGGCGCAGTCGCCTCATCGCCCCGGAAAGCGTCTGAAAGCAACAGACGCTCAAGAAGTTCCTCGAACCACCCGCCGTCACGCGCCGACTTGAAGGCTCCAAGATAAGGTGACTCAGCCGGTGAAAACAGGGCAGAGATTTTAAAGGTGCGGCCTCCATGCTTCGAGCTCAACTCGTCAAAGAGCAACTCGAGCTCTGCGCGTGGCAACGTGATTTTCGCTGCCATGTTGACAAGATCTGCGTCGTCCGGCCCACTCACGGCTTGTTGCTCCAGTCAATGCCGCCTTGATCAAGAAACCCGGTCTTCCCGCGTAAGGCAGCGAGGCTGTGAGCATAGTTTTCTCGCATCCACTGGCCGCCGAAATGCAGTCCAACAATGTCCTGGGGTGCGATCGCACCGATGAGCGCCGAACCCGAATTGCCGACAAGCGTGGTTGCGTCGTGGCAGAAGACAAGGTGGGCTCCGTCGGCAGAACGGCCGCCCAAAGCCGCAATTACGTCGCCGGGCGCTGCATATTTGGTCCCGTAGTCGGCCCCAAATAAAGTGTTGAGCCGCGCCGTGACTTCAGTGTCGATATTGCCATCCGTTCGGGTGGGAAGCGATGCTGGTTGAGCCGGATAACCCACCACCAAAAGCGTACGGCCCGGGTCAACGCTTGTCTCGTCAGCATCAATCGGCAGGCGCGGAGGGAGGTTCCGTTTTCCATTGTCTGTCTCTGCGATCAATAGCGCCGCATCGAGGTGTCCAAGATCAATCGCCGTATAGTCGATATCATTGGGTCCGGCGCCAAGCACCCCGGTGATGCGAAACCGCGTGTCGGCGGTGCGCGACGATGGCTGGTCCGCAAAGTCGATGGTGACATTGTCGCTTGTCATCACCCAGCGGCTTGGCTCATTTCTGCGCGGGACCGGTGCTGCGAAGGCCTGCAACACGTGGCGGTTGGTCAGTATTAGCCCGTCTCCAACCACGAACCCGGTGCCTACATGGGCGAAATCGCAGTCGATCCGACCTATGCTCGCAAGGTGTGATTGGATTACGTTGGTCGATAGCATCATAAAAAGCCGTTCGTACCAACCCTCGGTGCGCCGATCCTCAATATCTATTCGGCCGTCTCGCACGCGCAGAGAGGGTCGATCGCGAAGCCGGACCAACGCCTCAAGCCCAATCCGTGCCGTACCAGACAATGGAGTGCCCTTGGCAGACTTCTCAAATGCCTCATTGGCACCTTCCAGAATATCTCGGTCGACGGTCGAACTTGTTCCGCTGGCACGAATGAGCCTTTCGAGCTCATCGATGCTGTTTTGGCGCGACTGTGCATCAGAGCTCCCCAAGGTCCTTGCCGAACCTTCGGGCCTGACGCCTGACCGCGCAAGGAGTTTGGGCCGCGGCAGTGGCGGAAGCTTGGTGGGCAGCATAACGGGCCTGCCAATACTTGCACCATCGGCCTCCGCGAAACGGTGAAGCCGAGAGTCTTTTGAAGCTTTGGCGGCTGAGCTCAGCGCAGCAGATGGCCGCGTGGTCGACCATTTTGCTTCTACCGCGAGATCGGTCGGCGCACCGCCAAGTTCTGCCTGGGAAAGACTGATGGTGGCGATTTCCATCTGGTAGCGGGGCCAATCGAATTCACGGTCGGCCGGACCCGGCGATATTTCTTCGTCGAGGAAATCCGCCATAGGTTCGCGCCCCACCGCCGCTTCGACGCGAGCTGCAGGGATTTCGTCCAGGGCGAGGTCAAGCAAAGCGGCAGCATCAATGATGCCAGGGCCATAGGCCTGTTCATCCCATTGAGAAGGAACCCGCGCTGTGCGTTTGATGGCCGCCCTGAACATCGCCTGGACAGTCGTGCCGCGCTGACGTGCTGCCTCGCGGACTCTTTCACGGCCCTTTGCCGCAAGCCACAACGCCGCTACGCCGGCTACCAGTGCAGTCGCAAATGACGTGCCCTGCCCAGGCGCTATTCCCGACAGATCATCCGAACTATGTGCCCTCTCGGCTCGCCAGACCAACTCGGCCGGAGCTGCAATGTCAACGCTTGATCCGCGACTGCTGCCCTTCCAAGGCCGACTACCAATGTTTGTACCGGCGACGCAAATCACTTCCGCATAGCGCGCTGGCCATACGACCGTGCCGACACAGTTGCCGGCAGCAGCGACCACTATCAAATCATGTTCAATCGCGACCTGTATGGCTCGGTGCAAGGCTCGACCGGGCACACCGCCGAGACTCATTGTAACAATGTCGCACCCGACTGCCTTGGCGTGAAGGATTGCCGCGGTCACCGGCGTTGTGTTGAATACCTTGACATCGTCGAGGCATCTGATGGGGACAAGCCCCGCTTCCGGTGCCGCGCCAGTAATCAATCCACCATGTCGGCTGGCGGCCACACTGGCGGTGCCCGTGCCGTGCCCGGGATTAGCGGCATCTTTACGCAAGGGATCAGTTGGATTGTTGCTGCCATCAATTGCGTTCCAGGAAAGCTCCAAACGGAGCATGCCATTTTCAAGCTCATGGTGGTCCGCAACCCCGGTATCAGGCTGTCCGATAAGGATCCCCTCGCCTCGGCTAGTCGGCCAGGCCTCGGTTATTCTGGCAGCTTCAAGTGCCCAGCCACGGTTGGGCGGCGCTGGGGTCGATACCCAACACATCGGGCCGATGACATGGGCTGCTTCCGCCTCATGCATCGGCGCAACGGGGCTTGGGTCGCCAAAGAAGCGTGTGCCCAAATCGGGCTCAGCGCTGGTAAGATCCATTGCATCGCAAAGCTCGTAGCCAATCGCGAACAGCTCTCGGGCCGGCAACGTGCGTTCAATCGTCGGAAACCGGAGGATTAGAAAGTCGTCAAGGCCGGCGAAAGGCACAAGGAGAAAGGACTCACTGCCCAGCAGCAAGGCCAACTTTGCCCGCTCTTTGGAAGGGTCGGGCCGAGCGCGATATTCCAATGCGAAACGCAACTCGTCTGTAGGCAGCCCGTCGTTGTCCGAAGCCGTGAGAACCGGCGCACCAGAAAGCAATTCGCGCAAGATTGCGAGCGCGCTCATTGAACGTGATCTACTATGCTAATCGCAGCGCGATCCCATCGCACGGCGATTTCTTGCCTGGTATGCATACTCTCCCCCGACTTTCCCCGCACAAATCTAGCGATTGAATAGCAAAACACAATCGAGGGCCGACGATTCTGTTGCAAGTTCGCCAACTTTGCTGAGGATAAATTATATGGGGCTTCCAATATCCAAATTGCATCGACAGTGCCGGGCAGAATATGCTGAATGAGGTTACGGGGACCAACAGCGCGTTGCGTTGTCTGAAAACGCTGCAAATGAAGCAAATACCATTCGGCCGGTGTTGTTTGGTCATTCTGTGACGGGGCACAGAGGTAATGTGTCAGGGATCCGGCAGATGAACGTCTTGCCGGGACACAAAAAGGGGTATGGGGGCAGGATGCCACAAGGTGCACGATCAAAGAGCGCGCGTCGCTCGCGCGAACAGTTGCTGGATATGCTCCCGGCCACGCTGGTGCCACCGCTGTTGGAATTCGCCGAATATATTGCGACGCTCGATGTGGACTACATTATTTTCATGGCTCGCAAAGCCATTCGACTGCACGACCTTTTGATTGCAGTCGGCTGCCGCAGGCCGCAGGCGACTGTGATCACGGACCACGTGCTTGACCAATCGCTCACGGTTCTTGCTGGCAAGCGTTGCGCCCTCGTAGACGACACGCTTATTCTCGGAACAACATTGGCCGACGCCGAGAGTAAGCTTCGCTTCGCTGGGGTGGACTCGATCGTCAAAATCGTCTTTGCCGTCGATCACGACAATTGGTGCAAGGACATTTGCGATGTTGATCGCCATTTCGTCAGTCTGGACCAAAAGGCGATGCTCAATTTCTGCGCCGCCGAGGTCGAGGCACTGGGACTGGCGGGCGTCCCCTATCTTACCGACTTTCCTGTATCAGAGCGGTTGCGGCTGGCCCGCTCTGAACTGAGCACAATGTATTCGATGTCTGGGTGGGACAGCTACGCCCTCACTACCGAGCTGCAAGAGGATGCTGCGGTATATTATTACTCGCACCTGCCAACCGTGACCAACCATGAGCAGCTCTCGGCGACGATCGGCAAGCTGTGGCGCATTGTCGAAATTGCCAAGGTACGCAGCTTCGTCTTCACTTCCGACACCCGACATTCCGCCAGGGTGATCCCGATCGTCACACTCCGGCCGTTGACGCAAGACCGTATCAAACAGCTTTTCGATGCGGTTCTCCAGGAACTGGATACCCTGGAACAGTCTCACCGAGACACCCTTCAGCAGCGGCTGGCAACACCTCGTTCGCAGCTTCGCTTCCTGCAATACTTCCTAGGCTTGATTGTGGGCGAACAGTTTGTTGACAGCCTTACTTCAGCGCTCGGACGTGACCGTCCAATTCAATTCGACATGGATGAGGCGTCGCGTTTGTTTGGGCCTTGGCTGCAGCCCGAGATTGACGCGCTGCACGGCGCAGCAGCCAGCATCGCCAGAGGCACAAACACCCCGAGGATCGCAGGGGCTGCGACCATCCCCGCGGAACTACCCGAGGAGGTCAAAGACGTTGAGAAGTTCGACTTGAACGAACTCTTCGCGAACCGGCGCGCAAAACACGGATTGCTAGATGAACCGCGCAATCTTTTCTCTGACCTTATTCGTGTCTTTGTCGAGCTTCATGCGCAGTACGAAATCCCAGCTCGCGAAGAGGTACGCAAGCTCGGAAAGCGCCTTGACGAAGCCAAGCCGTCTGAAATGCCGCGCCGCGATCGGTTGAAGATGGGAATTACGTGGTCAACTCTGAGCGATTTTCTGGCTCGCCGCGCCAAAATGCCTCTTCGCAAGGTTCGATCCATGCAGATGAGCCTGATGCTCGACGCCCTCATCGACATCGGTATTGCCGTGCCGATCATAGCAGAGCGCCATGGCGTCCTTTTTCGAGCTTATCGTCACGGCGAGGACGCGCTGTTTGCCGAACAGGAACATGCGCTTGCTTATCAGGTAGCCAAGGGCTTCCTGGAAGGATCGGGGCGGAACGATGTGCCGCGTCTCACAATGGAAAAGCTGCTTGTGGCTCTCATGCGGGTAGGGATATCGCGCAAGTTTCTGACACCTCATTTTGGCACCAATGGCTCTGAGCGCGTGGCGCGGATAGCGTTCCATCGTCATGGCGCAGTTATCACACTTGCTGACGAGCCCACAGTGTTCGCAGACCACCAGGAAAGCTGGCTTTCGCGTCACTTGGTGAGTGTCGGAGTCCTATCCCGGCTAGGCGCTAACTACGTGCTCGGCAGTGAGCCGGTTGCCGGCTTGATATCCACCGTGGCTGTTGAAGAAGCCAATCAACTTGGCTGGCTGCTGGGCAAGTTGAACGCCGCCCGTAATGACGGAGCAACATTGTCTCAGAGAGATTTGACCCTCCTTGTGACGTGCCCTCAGCCGCGTGATGCCGCAGGCGCGGTGTTTGCGGAATACCGCATCTTCGATCAATGGTTTGTCGGCTGCCGTGAACAGTTCAAGCGACTCAACCTGGGAAGCGACCGGGCCTGCGAGAAAGCTATTGCCGACATGGTTCATAGTGGGGGCTACGCGGCTTTCAACTCGGCACGATTTAAACTGTGTGGCTACCTGAAGAACGAACCCGTTGAAATCGTCGAACGGTGCTCCTCCTCCTTGCGCACCAGCGACGCAATGGGTGACTTCGTCGCGAGAAGCTGGGATGGGATATGGAAACCGATCGTCGGCGCCGAGCAGTCGCGTCAACGCGATGCATTCGAGCAGCAGCTCGGAAAGCTTGCACGAGAGTTTCTAATGATAGCGGTGGGGATCTTCAGCATGGAACTTGCCATTGCCTCCGCTCTCGTAACGAGACATCGCATGCTGCCCCGGCGTTACGCTGAAATCTGCGTCAAAGTCGTAGGTTATCTTGAAGAAATTCAAAGCCTGCTTCCCCCGAAACAACATGAAGCTTTCTTCCGCCTGAAGGACCTGGCCAGCGCGCGGTCACTGATGCCCGATCCAGCGCTCGGCTACGCCTACGGATTGAGGTTGATCGAACGCAACGAAGAGGCGGCACGCAATCTTGCCGCAGAGGTCGATGAAGACGTTCGTCGGTACGCACGCATACTTACGAGCACCACATTTGATTACGCTCTATGGTTCGATGTAATCGATGCGAAAGGCAGCCGTACCGGCCTCGCAGGTCAGGAATTGCTCGAGTACCGGGCCAGAGTTAACCGCATGATGGATGCTATCAATGTCAAAATCAGTGGCGTAATGCGTGATGCCCGCCGTGAGAACGGCAAGGTCACTGTTGTCCCCAGCAACCTTGAGTCCACGGACGACGAAAAACACGTTCTCTTCGGCGGCAAGCGCAACAGCCGACAGCGGCTGAAGGAACTGGCCTCAGCAATCCTTGCTGTCGCTCGCGCGAGTGGCATACCGGTCCGAATGCTCCTGATCGACGCGAATTTCGCAGGCGCAAGCCCCTACGAGTATCACGGAGAGCCAGCTATTCAAGGCCGTGATTTCTGGGAGTTTGGAGGGCGGCTTCGCACATTCTTGCGCCGTTTCGAGGCCGAATTGACTGGCGGGATCAAACCCGTCGATTCAATTCTCTACTTGGCAGGCAAATTGACCAAGACAGTCGAAGAATTCGCAGAAGTTAGTACCCTTAAGCCATTGCGTAACACGACCACCGAACTCAAAATCGACGAACGGCGGCTTAGCGTCAAGGTCGTTGGCGGTTTTGCAACAGGGCCTCGTAATTGATCGACCGGAGCAGCGTTCCGCGCTTCACGCCTATCAACAAGTATCATCTATCGCTCACGCTCGTCTTGGTCGCGATTTTTTTCAGATCTGCGTTCAGATTGCGGAAGGCGCGATTCGAATTGTTGTGGCGTGTCTGAAGGCGGCGAATTCCGCGAGGATGCTGCGCCAGGTGACTTGCGAAGCCGGTGCGAGATGGCATTTGTTTGTTTATCGACGGACAAATCAGCGTGAGAATACAGGCCTGGTTTATCTTCGCCGCCGACGTATCCGTTGCCCATGATCTCTGAACCACCGGCGCAAGGCTGAAATCCGAAAACCCGCCAGGCGCAACCAGATCGACTGCGCAATTTTTCTGGCCGGTCGAAGTTCTCGCCTGGCCTTTCAGACAACGCCCAATACATTGAGCGCGCACTTTCAATTATTCGCACTGGGATGGTGATTTATGTTTCGTTGTCGAGCGATCCTTGCTCATATGGCGCCCACCCATTCTAGGGAGCATCGAAATTGCAGCAGGCAGGACTATGTCAGAAATAAAAATCCGTGTTTATGGAACGAGTGGGAAGTCGCTTCGGTGGCATTTGACGCTTATGTCGCCCCGCGGCAAATCAGAGTTTCTGAGTGAGTCTGATGGCTCTGTGATCTTGCGCCTCGATGCGGACGAGTGGCCGGCCGGCGTATACATAACGCCTGAGGAACCATGGCACTGGGCAGTCGCCCGGATGTTTCTCGGACCGGCCAAAATCAGGGTCACATGTCCGGCTTTGCCGGACGGACCTGTTGGCTGGTGGCACGACGTGATGAAGCTGCCGGTCGATGAGCATCTCGGAAAAGGAATTCGAATTGGGGTCGTCGATAGCGCCTTTCAACCAGTAGGCCTTGCCGGTCGTGTGACCTGCGTCGAACATGACTGGCCAACGTCAGTCGGGCCTGCAGATCCGCTGGCGCACGGAGCAAAGGTAGTAATTACTCACGCCCTTGTCAGGGGCAAGAATCCCTGAATCTATGGGGATATGGATCGCACTGATTTGCAGCGTCTGACGAAGGAAGAGTTGATCGATCTGGTGCTGCGGATACAGCGGCCAGAGAAGACATCGCGCACGTCGTCCAAGCCACCTTCGAGCGATCGCAAGGCGCGTCGGGACAGGGCAAAGCCTGGCGGCGCTAAGGCGGGTCATAAAGGTCACAGCCGCGCCATGAGTGAGGATGCCGATCGCATCATCGATCATCATCCCGACCAATGTCTTTGCTGCCGCGCCAGCCTGTCGAGCGATCTTGCTGCCGAAACCGTCAGCGAGCACGACAAGATTGAGCTTCCCGCGATCAGGCCTTTGATTGAGCGCCATCGGCGTCTGGCAGTCCGATGCCCGTCCTGCGGCACGCTGGTCGTCGCGGCTGTGCCAGATGCGGCGAAGGGGACGCCGTTCGGGCCACGCGTGCACGCCGTAGCGACCTATCTCAAGACTTTCCAGGCCCTGTCCTACGAGCGGCTGCAGGGCGCGTTCGCGAACCTTTTCGGTCTCAACATTAGCCAGGGCGGACTGATGAACATGTTGCGCCGTGCGCAGGGCGCGTTCGCGGCCGAGTGCGACAAGGCCGTCGCGGCGTTGCGCCGGGCCAAGGTCATCGCCTCCGATGAGACCGGCGTGCGGATCGAAGGAAGCAACGCCTACCACTGGGTGTTTCGCTGCGCCGAAGCGGTTGTTCATCAAGCGGCGCCAACGCGCGGCGCTGTCGTGGTCCGGACCCTGATGGACGGCCATCGTCCCGACGTCTGGTGTTCCGATCGCTATGCCGCACAACAAGGTCACGCAAATGCGCATCAGACCTGCCTGGCGCATCTCGCCCGCGACGTCGCCTATGCGGACGAGGCAAGTGAGGACATGCTGCCCTCACGGCTCAAACGTTGGCTGCAAAGGGCCTTCGCCCTAGCCGACGGTATTGAAACCTTCGCCGCCTCGACCATCGCCGGCAAGCGTCGCGCCCTGGAGCGAAGTCTGGACGATATCTTCGCCACCACAACGTCGTGCGATCTGGCCCGCGACATCCAAAACAAGTTCAGGCGAGCTCGTGATCAACTTTTGACCTTTGCCCAATGGCCAGGAATGGTCGACGCGACGAACAACGCCTGCGAACGGGCGCTGAGACCCGCCGTCGTTCAACGGAAGATCACCAACGGCTATCGCGCCATGTGGGCCGCCCAGGGCGAAGCCGACATTCGAACCGTCGTCGACACGGCTCGTCTCGCGCCAGGCACGAACTCCTTCAAAATCATCCTTCAAACCGTCAGCGCCTGAAATCTGCGATGACTGAGCCCGCGACCTTGATCTTCCGAGCCTCTCTTCGGGCCCGGCTTTGTCGGGACATCGAGGTGTCGAGTTCGAGCACGCTGGCGGATCTGGCCGAAGCCATCGTAGCGGCATTTGGCTTCGACTTGGACCACGCCTACGGCTTCTATTCAAAGCTGACGGGAAAGCTGTTCGACTCGCCCCTGCGGTTCGAACTCTTCGCCGACATAGAGGGGAGCGGCTCTCGCAGCGTGAAGGGCACGCGCGTCAGCACAGCCTTCCAGAAGGTGGGCTCGGCAATGACCTTCTTGTACGACTACGGTGACGAGTGGCGCTTCCGCGTTGAACTTATTGGAACAGGGCAGGCGCAGCCCGATGCCAATTACCCGAGGATCGTCAGCAAGATCGGCAAGGCTCCCCCGCAGTACCCGGACATCGACGACGAGTGACGACGCACCGTGCCGCATCGAAAGGGTGGGTAATTACCAAAGGTTTGTTCTGTACTCGCCGGACATCCGTCCGATGAAACGGGCTACGCCGGGATCGTAAGAGGAGCCGAGATCATCCACGTCAATGGTGAGACCGTTGATGGAATTCCTCGGGCGGGAACCGTGGCATCGGCGATCAATTTGCTGGTCAAGCACCATCAGGTCGACCTTATCAATCTGAGTATCGGCGACGGTGAAGTCCGGTCGAAGCCTCTCAAGCAGGCCATCAGCGATGCCTTCGACGCTGGAACTCTGGTCATGGTGGCTGCCGGAAACGAAGGCGCCGGGTTGAAATATCCTGCCTCTGACCCACTAACCGTTGCAATTGGCGCAGTAGGTTTGAACGGGTTCGCTCCATCTGACTCTGTCGCCGCCTTGGAAGTGCACGAACATCTCCCCCTGTTTACAAAAGACGACCTCTACGTCTGCAATTTTTCGCCAAGATCTGGTGTCACGGCTGTCGCGCCAGGGAGCGGTATCATCGTGGACGTGAACGGCAAGGGGCCGTTCGATCTCTACGGCTCGTCGTTTGCCTGCCCTATGGCTGTTGGCGCGCTGGCTGCCGTGCTCGCAAAGGATCCAGCCTACAGCCACTTGAACCGCACGTTCGAGAGATCGAAATACGCCAGGGCCACCTTCCGCAAAATGTGCGACCCGATGGGTCTGTCGCCTCGTCTTAGCGGAAGCGGCATACCCCGCCTCCAGGGTATCCCGAACCAGACGAAGATGGTATGATTCGATTGAGATTTCTGGAGACCAATGCGTGAAAAACATTGAACTGACGATCTCCGTGAAGCGCAGCTTCCGCGGCAAGTCGATTGATATCTTCGAGCTAATTGAAGACCTGCCGGGAATTGAGTTCGTCGGCGGCGACCGCACGTACGCGATTGATGTGCGTGCTCCCAGCAAGGCAGAACGGTCCATCATGGACCGGGTCGCTGAAGCATGCGACGTAGAACACACCGTCCAGCTCCAGTTCCTTGGCAGACGCCGTTAAGCTGTAATTGCTCGCCTAAGGGCGAGACTCCTGCCAACGAACGCAACGCGCCTGCGGCTTGGTCGCGGTCGCCGTTCAAAGTGAACGCGGCCGTTGCGGCCCGACCGTGATTATCGTGCTTCCATCTCTCGCGACTTTGGGCAACATTCATTAGTCTTGTTGCAATCGAAGATTTGCGCTCCTACCGGGCGCAGTCTTGCGGCGGATAACGCGACATGGCCGATTACCCTGAATGTCGTTTTCCATTGCCGATCCTTCAGGCGCCGGCCAGGCGATGCAACCTGGCAGCAGTGGGACCAGATAGCCCGGTGTTTTGCCTTGGCAAGTCTGTTCACATTCCTGACAATGAGCCAGAGCTTGGGTCAGCGCGGATTTCCCGAGCGATTGCCTTCGACCATTCCTGTCGCCGATCTGACGGGAAACTGGCAGTTTATCCCCGTCCCCCTCCCTGACCGGAACGTCACGCATATTCTCCTGTCCAAAGACAAAGACCGCATATTCCTTGGAACGCCGAGCGGTGTCGCCTCCTACAACGGAGCCGATATGCAGGTGCCGGAATTTGAATCGGTTGATGCCGAGCAGCCAATATTCGTCAATTCACTTGTCGAAGCTGCGGCGGGCACGGTGCTTGTTGGAACAATCAATGACAGCCTGTGGCAATGGAGAGGGAATGCGATCAGGGCAATTTATGGTGCCTGCCCCCGCCGTTCCAACCCGTGCCCAAGAGCAGAATGGGCGTTCGCCAGCTCCCAGGACGGGACAATCTATGTTGCCTCCAGCTCAATAGCAAGCACACAGCACGACGCATTGAAGGCATTGCGCGCGGCCATCCCCGATCGCGTCATTGACGTCCAAACGTCCGCTTCCTACCTCGGGATGGCCGGCAGCGAACTGGTCGCGGCCAGTATGGCTCGGTCTCGGTGATAGATAAAACCACAGGCAAGCCTGTTCGCCATCTCGACCTGGAGATTGGGTCCCAAAGTTTTGTACGAAACGTTTCCTTCGCACCTGGCGTGGTCTATGTCGGCACGGACACGAACTGTCTGGCGGTGCCACTCGCCTCAGGGGTAGCCGTCACTACGCTGGCCGACGGAAACTGCACGGCCATCAAGATTCAACAGGATGGCACGGCCTGGCTCTCCACCGATGGCCTCTACCGCCACGATACTCAAGATTGGAGGCGGTGGCTTCCTGGGCAGAGCGGGGCGATCGCGGCAAGCTCCATCGAAGAGGACGGCATGTCGAACGTCTGGCTTGGCGCTTCAGACGGTCTTTGGCGATACTTCGACCTTGCGCGAGAACATAGGTTCTCCGGCAATGGCGCGCGCATCTCTTCAATGGCTGGCGATTTGAATGGTGGCGTCGTTGCTGGCCTTGCGAACGGTGAGGTCTGGCACGTGAACAGGAAGCTGGAAGCGACTCAGATTGCCCTACCCGCGCCGACCGAAACGCCTTCTTCCCCTTATTATCGTGGGGCGCTTGTCGCTGATGGGACCGCAAACGAGATATGGGTGCTGAGCGCCGCGGGGCTCTTCAAGGTAGACGGATCGATGCCAAAGCGCATGGCGGAATTTCCCTCCATGCCATCCAACAGTCAAGCGGTCCCCTCGTCGCTGGCAATATCTGCCGAGGGCATGCCATGCACTGGCCTTTTGGACTCGACCGTGGCGCTATGTTTCAAGGATGGCTCCTGGCAGCAATCTGCCGAGGTCATGGACGATTTTGGCGGGCGAAGCGTAGCCGCCGTGACGTTTGACACCGCTGGATCGCTGCTTGCAGTTGGCATCCGCAGCATATCGGTGGCTGGCAAAACACAAACTGAACTCGGACCATTCGAGCCCACACCTTTCGGTGTCAAACATCTGTTCGGCGCCATTGCCAATACAACGTCGGTAGACGGTGTGGACGCCGTTGCCTCCGGTGGCTGGGGCGGCACCGCGTTTCTGAAGCGCAGTGGCGAGGCTTATCGCGAGGCCGGGAGCGGACTGAGCACGGTTCAGGATCAGCCCTATATTATTCGTCAGTTTGCGTCACATCCGTCCTTTGGCTTGCTGGCTGGCGCCGACGAGGGATTGTTCGTCTGGAATGGAGACCCGATCTCCGGGCACTGGAAAAGCCTGAGGGACATCGATCCGAGACTTGCCGCCGGGCTCGATGGAGTGGTTGTGTCGGACGATCGAAGCTTCTGGGTGGGCTCGGGCCTGCGGCTAAGCCTGATCGAACTGCCAAAGGCGGCACCACAGGCTGAAATCCAACGATCGCCATCAACGGACACCATCGATACAAACGCGGTGACTTACAAGCTATCCGTGCCAGGCCTGGTTGGACTCCCGGCTTCCAAATCGACGGCGATCACCTACAGCCCCTCGATCGCCAATGCCGAGCGTGGTGTCACCGGACCGACCAGCAGGCTGGATCTTTCCAATCTCGCAGATCTCACAACATACCGGGTAACTGCCGAGGTCACCGACGGGTTCTTGAACATTGGACCCACGCTGGAATCCAAATTCTCGGTCAAGCTCCCTTTCTATCAGAACCCCTACAAGCTGGGCGCGGTCGTAGTTGCGGCAATCATGTTCCTGGGTCTTCTGCTGACGCGGCGCGGCCCGACGGGCTTCGTCTTGCTGCGGATCGGTCGCCTCAGATGGTCGACCGAGAAGGACGACCCGCGTTTTGCAATCGAAGTAAAGAACCTCGGTCCCGATGTCGTTCGTTACGAACTTGAAGCACCGTCAGCCCTGACGCTGATCCGACTGGTCGTCGATGTACCGGCGCCACAGCTTGATGCTTCGCCCAAGGAAATCCTACCCTACCTGGTGCGCGTAGCCGAAGGCAAGGTGCGGCCCCATCGAGAAAGGTTCGACACGGCGATGAAGCGCGCCGCGAGTGTGCTTGGCGAGGAAGCACTCCCCGAAAACGTCCGCTTTATGACGAGCCAGTTCGATAGTGGAGCAATCAGTGTCGATCTTTCGAAATCGCTCTTGTGGTTGCCAATTGAACTCGCCAATGACGGTGGCGCATCACAGGTAATGCTGCGGTACGCGATCGGCCGGTCGGTTTCGGGCGATGTGCTGGTAGAATCGGAACCGCTACGATCGTCCAGGCTAAGGGTCGCAATTTTCGCTCCTCATCTGGATCCATCCACTCCTTCTCTGCCCCAGGCTGAAGCGGAGGCAAAATCCGTGGCTGCCGCCGCACGCAAATGGGGGGCGGAAGTCGATTTCGTGCGTCCGGACGCCACCAAGCAGCAGGTGCTCGATGCCATTTGTGCTGCCAATATCTTCCACTATGCGGGACACGCCGAGTTCAGTTCCGGTGCAGCAGGCAACAGCTATCTTCCCATCAGTGGCGGACACATTCTGGCTGCGGAGATAGCGGCTGCGTTGCAATCGGCACCGCACAATCTGTTACTTGCCTTCATAAACGGATGTGGCAGTTCGCGGGAAGACAGCTGGGAGCGAGGCCTCGAGATTTATGGTTTCGCCTCCGCTTTCCTAAATAATGCCGTCTATTTTATTGGTGCCCAGTGGCCTATTCAGGACGAAATTGCAGCTTTACTTGCCGGCGAGTTCTACGCTAGACTTTTCCCGGCCTCCTACAGTCTTTGGTGGCAACTCATACGCCGCAATCCACTCCAGGGCACGCCTTTCGCAGAAGCGCTGCGTTTGGCTCGCCTTGAAGCTCGAGAGTTTGGCCCAGAGGCCGTGCAAACCTGGTCTTCCTACGTCTTCTATGGAGACCCCACACGGCGGCTGGTGCTGCAGTAGTCAATTGTGGTTGCACAAGACCGCCGCAGAGGGCCAAACATGTTGCGCAGATACGCCATCATCGAAGTCAACGACCAGCTGCGCTCGCTGGGCGCATCGCCCAAGGCAGCCGGGCAGCAGGCCGGCGAGAAGTTCAAACTTCACACCGCCGAGCTCAACGAGCGCGAAGTTCTCGACACTCGACAAGACCCGAACGTGGCGGACCTTGGACTGGTCATGCCGACGCGTCTGATCGCTCCGGTTTCAAAATTGGGTCTTCCGGCCGATGCGGCGCCGGCGACGCAATGGGGCATATCAGCGGTGGGCGCGGACCGCATCAAGCTGGACGGGTCGGGGGTTGTGGTGGCGGTGCTTGACACAGGAATCGACAAGACGCACCCGTCTTTTCTCGACAGTGTCAACATCGTCGAGGAAGACTTTTCGGGCTCGGGAAACGGTGACAGCAATGGCCACGGTACCCACTGCGCCGGTACGATATTCGGCAAGGATTTAGACGGGCGGCGCATCGGCATCGCCAGGAATATCCGTAAGGCGCTGATAGGCAAAGTCTTCGCCGATGGCGAAGGCGACTCGTTCGCGATTTTCAAAGCGATGCAATGGGCGGCCCGAGAGGGCGCCAACATCATCTCGATGTCGCTCGGCTTCGACTTCCCCGGTATGATTCACGACTTAGAAAAGGATCAGTATCCAACCGACCTGGCAATCTCGATTGCCCTCGAGCATTTCAAGGACAACCTTCGGGTATACGATTCCATGATGCGTCTTATCGAAGCGGGGCAGGCGTTTGGGCGGGGCCCAATGGTGGTTGCGGCGGCTGGAAATGAAAGCCGACGCGGTGAGGATGCACGTTTTCGGATTTCGGCGTCGCTTCCCTCGGCTGCTGAGGGCATGGTCTCGGTCGCTGCAGTTCGGAAAGCTCAAGATGGTTTCGAGATTGCAGATTTTTCAAACGGCCGCGCGAAAATCTGTGCTCCTGGCGAGAACATAGTGTCTGCAGGCCTCAAGGGGGGCTTGGCAACAATGAGCGGCACCAGCATGGCTTGCCCTCACGTTGCCGGTGTTGCCGCACTTTGGTGGCAGGCTATCGCGGCATCAAAAGTTCGCGCTACCGCTGAATCGGTGACCATACGCCTGCTTGGCTCTGCCTCGGTCGACAAGCTGCCAAACTTCGACCCCGGTGATGCCGAGTATGGTCTGGCAATAGCGCCCCCTTGAATGGATCAGGCATCGGAGAGCCAACTACACATCATTTGCTTTCACGACGCTGAGCGGCGGGCCGCCGGCGGCGTCTGACCTCCTGGCGGGTCCCCTCAGATCCCGGCAGTTGGTCGAAACTGTCCAGCCGCCATTCGAGCGCTGCAAACGGACATAGACTTAGGACGAATCCACATTCAACGTAGCCACAAGCAGATTGCGGCGATGTGAACGAAGGCGAGAAAGTATTCTGCGCGTCGATCATAACGAGTTGCGAAGCGGCGGAAGTGCTTGAGTTTGTTGAAGCAGCGCTCGATGCGGTTGCGTTGCCTGTAGATTACCTGATCGTGAGGGATTGCGACCTTGCGAGAGCGGGTCGAAGGGATGACCGCTTGGGCATTCATATCGGCAATGGTCTGGCGTAAATCATTGTTGTCGTAGGCCCTGTCAGCCAGCACAGCCTCGGCCTGGAAGCCATTGAGCAGAGCCTTGGGGGTAAGATTGTCGTGCCGCTGGCCGGCGGTGAGCATGAAGCGCAGCGGTCGGCCCCAGCTGTCGCAGATCATGTGGATCTTGGTTGTCAGACCGCCTCGGGAACGCCCCAACGCCTGATCATGAGCCCCCCTCATATGAGGCTCGTTGTGTCAATAGTAGCGGCGGCGGCTTAATCACCTTCGGACGCTGTCGGGATCGGCCTCGCGGCGAATTGCGGAACAAGTCCACATCACCTCATATCCGGTCGGCTCTGGTGGAGCCTGCACCCATATCCCGCATGCACGGGCAAGTTTGGCGAGGCCGGGCAGGATGGGACCCATCTTTTTGACGGCGTTAACAGCCCTGGGGGGCGCCGGTCCACATCCATCCCGCTTCGTCGCAAGTGACGTTGGCCGCCCCTCGCGTCGAACTCTTTCGTCAGGCCTTGGTCATGGCGCCCTCCGGCAGCAGGCCCTGGGTCAGATACCGCCACAAGGCGATTATCAGCTTGCGCGCCAAGGCGACGATCATGGTGCGGCGGATGCGTCCTTTGCCGGCGCCGACGCGCTCATGAAACCAGCGCGCGAGACCGCTATCGGGCTGATGGCGCTGCCACAGCCGGGCAAGTTCAATGGCGGTTCGACGCGCTCGCGGATTGCCCGATCTCTGGATGCCTTGATCGCGGCTGACCGCGCCGCTGCTCCAAGGGCTGGATGCAAGACCGAGATAACCGGCGACCTCACGCCGATTCTGGAAGTCGCGGAAGAACACCTCGTTTGTCATTACGCTTGCGATCGTCAGGCCAATGCCACGCAGATGACTCAGTTGGATGATCCCGGGAGCTGTGATCTCGGCGGCCTGACGCTGCTCAGCCTCGACCTCCATGATCATCTCAATCACTTGCCACAAGCGGTGGCACTCGCGCTTGATCTCGTTCTTCAGGCAGGACGGCAGATCCCGCCCGTCAGCCGTGCGCAGCGTCTCGAGCTGCTCACGCCAGTCCCGTCTGGCTGGCTTGAAGTCGCGGATGCCCTGGGTCATCAAAAGCCCCTTGACGCGGCTGGAATGCTGGCCGCGTTCGTTGACGAGCCGAGCCCGTTCCCGGCTGCGACGGCGATCGTTCTCCTGCTCGAGGCTCGGCACCCGCACAACCCGGCAGACCCTCGGCTCGCCACGTTCCAGCGCCATCAGCGTGCGCAGCAGCGCCGCCGCATCGAGGCGGTCCGTCTTGGCGCGGCGTGACCGGCGGTCGACCAGGATGCTGGCCGCGTCCAGAACCTGATTGTCGATGCCGCGGTCGCACAGGAAACGATGCAGCCAGAAACCGTCGTAGCCGGCCTCGTAGCACGACATTACCCGAACCGGACGCGTCAAGGCGGCCTGCGCCTGTTCGCGCCGGTGTTCAATGAGAGCCATAAGCCCTTCGGTGTCACCTCCTTGCAGGCGATGCAGGCTGATCTTGTCGACCGCCGGCGAGTGCAGCGCCACAAGCCAGGTCGACTTGCTCAATTCCAGTGCAACGAAAATCGTGGCAGTCTTCTCGCCGGCGGGCGGCGGAGCAACGGATGAGAGATTCATGAGACGTCTCCAGGGTTAGGATGTCGGACCCCGAAACCTTACCTGAGTTCCGCCGCCCGTCGCCTCATGGGATCTTTTCCCGATGCCGCCTGCTAGTGGACACGGACCAGGGTGGTGTCGAGCATCAGATATTGGTTGTCGCGATCCTTGATCAGTTCAACGAACACCTTCTCCCAGACACCGGCCTTGGCCCAGCGGGTGAAGCGGGCATGGACGCTCTTCCACTTGCCATAGCGCTCCGGCAGGTGCTGCCAGAATGCTCCGGATCGCAGCACCCATAAACCCCGTTCACAAACAGGCGGTTGTCGGCGCCGCTGCGGCCCGGATCACCAACCTTGCCCGGGCGAAGCGGGGCGATCCGGGCCCACTGCGCCTCGTTCAGTTCATAGCGCTTTACACTCATCAACCCGCTCCGAATCAGTAAATCCGGAATGCATTGATTCAGCACATCTCAGTTTTGGGAATCCTGAATGTGGATTGATCCTAGTCTAGTTTCCGTCCGTAAACGTGCAAATTTCGCAGGGTTTACAATCGCGTGCTCCCTGCTTGGGCGTCTTAGCGGGCACGGATAGTGTCATGAGCGTTGGCCGTCGACAGAATGGTGTCATCGGCACGATCAGGCGCACGCCACTGCGGAAGGGCAATGGCCGGCGCGACGCAACCGCGATGGCGGCTCCGGCTCAGGTCGGCTTGAGGCGGATGAAGAGGACGAGGTTGAAGGCCACGACCGAGGACCAGACGTAAGCCTTGAAGTGATCAAGGCCGCGCCAGGTGCAGCGCGCCAGGCCGTAAGCACGTTTGAGGCAAGAGATGCCAGCTTCGATGCCGGCGCGGAAGTTACGCAGCTTGCGGTAGACCCACTTGCTTGTGACCATGTCCTCGATCCGGAGGCCGGCCTTCTTGTGGAAGGCCATGTCGCAGACGCCCCATGCCTTCGCTGTGGCCAGATTGATGCGAGTGGCGAAGCCGCCATCGGCCGCCGCTTGCCGCGGCGCTTGACCATAGAGGGCGATGTGGCGCTCCAGCATGGGCAACAAGCGGTCGCTGTCGGCCGGATTGCCTGCTTCAATCACCAGATCGAGGATCATGCCGCTCCTGCCGGTGGTCAGGTTGAGTTTGTGACCGTACTCGGTATCGCGGCTGCCCTTGACGATGATATCGGCATGCGGTTCGAATAGGCTGACCAACTTCTCGCCAGCCGGCACCGGCTTGCCGGCCAACACCCGCCGCTCGCTCTGTCTGATGATGCGTTCGACCAACGGCCGGTAGTGACGGACCTGGGCCTGCCATAGTGAACCGCACCGGGTTGCTCGGAGGCTCCAATTCCTGAGAAGGTGGAGCCATGACAAGCAAGACGACCAACAAGTTCTCTCCCGAAGTCCGGACCCGTGCGGTGCGGCTGGTTCTGGATCACGAGCATGAACACCCCTCGCGCTGGGCTGCGGTCTTGTCGATCGCGGCCAAGATCGGCTGCACGGCGCAGACGCTGCATGAGTGGGTGAAGAAGGCCGAACGCGACAGTGGCGTGCGCGCCGGTGTGCCTACGGATGTGGCAACGAAACTCAAGGCCTTGGAGCGCGAGAACCGCGAGCTTCGCCAGGCCAACGAGATCCTTCGCAAGGCTTCCGCGTATTTTGCCCAGGCGGAGCTCGACCGCCGGTTCAAGCCATGATCGCGTTCATCGACGATCACCGCCAGGCGCATGGGGTCGAGCCGATCTGCAAGGTGCTGCCGATCGCCTCGTCGACCTACCACGACCATGTCGCCAAGCGCATCGATCCCTCCCGGCTGTCGGCTCGGGCGAAGCGGGATGAGGCCTTGAAGGATGAGGTCCGACGCGTGTTCGAGGCCAACTTCCGCGTCTACGGCGTTCGCAAGGTCTGGCGGCAGTTGCAGCGCGAGGGCTTCGACGTCGCCCGCTGCACGGTTGCCCGCCTGATGAGGGCCATGGGTCTTGAGGGCATCATCCGCGGCAAGCCGATCCGCACCACGGTGAGCGACAAGGCCGCACCTTGCCCTCTCGATCACGTTAATCGCCAGTTCCATGCCCCGGCGCCGAACATGCTGTGGGTCTCCGACTTCACCTACGTCGCGACCTGGACGGGCTTCGTCTATGTCGCCTTTGTCATCGACACCTATGCCCGCCGGATCGTTGGCTGGCGGGTGAGCCGGACGGCGCATGCGAGCTTCGTCCTGGACGCTCTGGAACAGGCACTCCATGATCGGCGGCCGATCCACCGCGGCGGGCTCGTGCACCATAGCGATAGAGGCAGCCAATATGTCAGCATTCGATATACCGAGCGCCTGGCGGAGGCCGGCGTCGAGCCTTCGGTAGGCAGCGTCGGCGACAGCTACGACAATGCTCTCGCCGAAACGATCAACGGTCTTTACAAGGCCGAGGTGATCCATCGACGCGGACCATGGCGTAACTTCGAAGCCGTCGAGTTCGCTACGCTCGAATGGGTCGACTGGTTCAATAATCGCCGGCTGCTGGAGCCCATCGGCAACATCCCGCCGGCCGAAGCCGAGGAACGCTACTACGCCATGCTGGATGAACCAGCCATAGCCGCGTGACTCAAACGAAACGGCCTCCGGAAAACCCGGCGCGGTTCATAGTGCGATGAGTGGCGTGCTCGCCATGGCCAATCGCTCGCTCGCCTGCTTCAGATAGGCCAAGGTCGCGCGAGTGATTGCAATCAGTTCACGGTAGAGTTGGACGCGATTAGGTCGACCGCGCGTGAACTGGATCTTGCGGGCGCGCTTCTTGGCTGCGCGGCAATGATCGCGCCATGATGAGCCAGCGCCGCCTACCAGGCTATCGGCCCGCTTCAGAAAGCGCACCATGACCCGCACAGCATCCCAAAGCAGGCTGCTGTCGCTCGGCTCATGCATGAGTGCCGCGGTCACGGTGCTGTCCAGCCGCACGACCGCGCCGTCTTCGAGCTTCGCCTGCCGGGCGCCCGACAGCAGCGTCCGATTGACCTGTTCCCAGGTCTCGGGCCGGATCGCGCTGATCGTCTTTTGCAGCACCGACTTCTGCGGGCTCCACGACCATGGCAAGCGGGCAAAGGCGCGAAACGAGGCCGAGTCCTCGAGGTGGAACGCCAGCTCCTGGTAGCTCAGCTGGCGGTATTGCTTGAGCAGCGCGCAACGCAACACTGCTTCGGCGGGCAACCCTTGCCGTCCAGTGGCCTTGACGTCATCTCGACACAGGTCCCGCGCCACCAGCCCGAGCAAATCGCGATGCTCGTCCAGCCATTGCGACATCGCCTTCAGCTCGTGGCCGATCTCGTGCCTGGCGAAAAGATCGAATATGCTGGCTTGGACGGTGCGTTCTTGGCGCATTGTCGGCTCCGGCGGTGGCAGGGAATTGGACTCAGTGGCATGATCCAAGATACCTGAAACCGCCGGGCCTTGCTCGCGCAAAGCTACGATTCACTAAATAAAATCAACCGGTTGCGGTTTATGGACGGAAACTAGCTAGGGGTATCTCGAAAAGCCACTTCGGCATCACACAGGCAGAGGTTCCAGAATCGGATGGCTGCGTGAATGTCCGGCATGACGAGGCGGCCATCAGCGTCCCTGAGCCTCCCCGCATCCATGGTCGTCACCATCGAGACCATGTCGGGCATTGAAAGGTCAACCACAACGGCCGGGGGATCGAAGGCGTCATCGCGCAGCTCAAGGCCGCCTTTGAACTGCTTGAGCAGGTCGTTGCGCTTGGGTTCGATGAAGTTCTGGAAGATCGGCGCCTGTTGCCATTCGGGCCACTTGGCCTTGCCCCACGCCTTTTGCTCGGAAGTGACGCAATCGACCTTCTCGAAGACGTGACCGACCGATCTCAGGAGGGTGATAATCGCGATGTACTGCGACTGGAACACGATGACGGGCTGCATCATGTTGTCCTGCCGCTCGAACCGCGCGACGAGGGTCTTGATGAAGTCGAGTTGTGCGCGGGCAACCAACATAGTCATAAGGCCCTGAATGCGGATTCGACGTCAGCGACAGGCGTGCTGTTGTCGAAACTATGGAGGACGGCGCCAGTCTGGGTGCGGTCTCTGATCTCGATCTTCTCTGTCTCGTGGTTGAAGGCAAACACGTAGGTATTCCCGCCGATCTTGGCCCAGAGCATATTGGCGGGGGTGCCGGCGAAGCTGCGAATTCGGATAGAATCGGGTTCGCCGCGCCAGATGATCCCGCCCAGGATGGCAAGCGCGATGCCCTTCACCGCACTGGCATGATGGTCGGCGCGGCCCATGACGCCCTCGGCGTAGGTATGCAGTTCCTCGACGTCTTTCGCAGTGATGGCCAATTTGTCCTCCGGCAGGTTGTGTGAGCGACCTGGTGCTGCCGCCTCTTCGCAGGTGCCTACCTATTTCATCTGAAGTCGCGCGTCTTCACTTTGATCGGATCGACCAACAAGGTTAATGATAGCGGGCTTTCGAACCTGGTTGACCCAGAAGAAGCGGCTTAAGTCGCTTGTGTCATCTCGCCAGGGGGCTGTCGTAGGGCCTTGGCGAGCGACACTAATAGGCCTACATTACAGACACGAAGGAGCGGCCATGCAGAATCTGAAAACTCGGTACGCCACGGTTACTCGTGCTGCAAAAGAGGCGATCAAGCAGCGGAAGGAGGAGCCACGTTCTCGTGAAGAGCAGCGTGTCTTCGACGCTTTCCGCAAACAAGCGAAAGCCGCCTACAGCACGCTGAAGCCGACTGCGGAGAACCGGCATCCTACTGGTCGCCCCTCGCGCTAAGGAGCCAAGACGGCTTAGCCTGTGGGTCGGCTGCAATGCCAATGTGATCCGCATAAATCCATCGATGCGAGTAGGCGTCATCAGAGCGCCCATCAAGAGTGTGTTCGGTCTTTTGATCCGCCGTTAGTGCAAGGTAGATCGCGTCCGCGTTTCTGGGCAGTTCAAGACGTCGAACGCCGTTTGCTTCGTCCTTCCAGAGCGCCACAGAGCTAGATTGGGGGAAGGTCTTCGACGCATTCTGTCGTTCGATGAGTCCCAACGACGTGAACGTCAGCACCGAAGATCCGGGATCTTCAGCAAGCACCGTGGCGTAGCGGGCTGGCCATCGGCCTTCAAGCTGAGGGCCATCCATCAGCAGAGCGATAACCAAATTTGGGCCGACAGATCTAAGTACAGCCTGGCAGGGATCCACTCTGGCCAAATCTTCACAGATTAAGGTCGTGAGCGACGTCCCTCCTCTATAGACGAATAGGTCTAGACTGCGGCCAAGAATATTCAGATGTTCCCACCAGTTACGTGTCGCCGACAAAGCGCTGTCGATACCGTAGGCTTTAATTTGAGGCTCCGTGATTTTCCAACGATGATGCTTTTCGCGGATCAAGAATACCTGCTCCAGGCCAGATCCACTGATTTCCTCCGACGGCTCAAAAAGAAAAAATGGAGCAATTGCCACAAAATTTCCGCCCCGACCTTCCCGGTCGCTGCTTAATCCAGAAATTAAGAAATCAACTTTCTCCTCCGCCAAGGCCTTCGCGAGTTGACGAAAAAGCGGAAAATCGAGAGACAGTTCAGGCAGTATGACACCATCAATTTGCTTGTCCGCAGCTCGTGCCTTCTGAATTAGATTCCGAACAAAATCGACGAACACCCGGCGCCGCTCGGTTTCAGATTGCTTGGGCAGCCAGGTTTGATCGACGTCAAACCAACCCCACTTACCGTCGTGGTCACCAATACCCACAAACGCTTCGGGGACAATCTGAAAAGGGAAAGGAATGAGGAGCAATCCCAAGCCATGGGGTCGCCTTTCTGACGTGCCAAAGGGCGACGTGACCCACCGTGCTCGCACGGCCCCTTGCCCCGGCAAAAGGGCAAGGTGATGGCTCAAAGATCGCATGGTACAGCCAACGGATGGCGTGCGCGATTTTGGCTGCACACAAAGGATACTGGGGTCCGCAGTGGAGACAGTTGCGGGCGCGCGCTGAATTCGACGGAATTCTCTCCCGCTGATGACATCACCCTCGGTGAAGGCCTCAGCGATCGGCTGATAGAATACGTTCTGCGGATCGAAGCCCAGATCTCTGCTGGCTTCGTCGGCGATCATAAGCAACTCCAGCATCGTCCACCACCACCCAGGTATGTCGGCAAGTGGCGAAAGCGCCTGAAAAATCGGCTCCCTTGAGATAGGTCCAAGCTCCCGCCAGAGGTCATGGACATGTTGCGGCACTTTCGGAAGCGAACCGGGAGACACAGAACTTTGGCGCCACGCCCGCCCGATCGAAACCGCGCGCGCTCGAAGGCTCGCGTCGACAACCATTTGCCTTTCTGCTCCTTGATCGCCCGTATCCGGCACGACATGATGATACGCACCGCTCGCCTCAAGCACGAAAGCTGCAAAAGCAAAGATATCCGCCGGGAGCACCGGAGACTCCGAAAAGGAGGAGAGTTCGCGAGACGCGTCCGGAAAGAGCAGCCTCAACGTGTCGCGAATCGTCAGCATTCTATGCCTTTATCAAGTTCATTAGCGTTTCGCTTCGCTCAATGCGGCACCTGCCCCTCGCCAATCCTGAGAGCTTGCACGCGGCAACGACCCGCCGATCACCGACAAACGTGATTCTGTGGAGGCCTCGATAGGCATGGTAGGCACATTTAAGTATATCCATCGACGGGCGCTTTCGGGGTACTAACAATCAGATGCAGAGCTACATCGTTTTTCGTTTCTTTGAACATCTCGACGTATTCGTCCCTCGCCACGTTCGTAGAAATTGAAGGGGGCCGGCCGTACCTTATTAGAAACCATTCAAGATCACGACCGCTGCGTGGATCAGGTTCACTGGTGTCCTTCTGACCGATCAGCCGCTCTGTTTCCAGACCGGGTGCAATATTCAACAGTTCTTCTCGTGAGAAAATCGGGCGCCCTGTCTCAGCCGCGGTCGCTATCAGGATCGTTCGGACAACCCACGTAATGCGACGGCTGAGTAGCGGACGATTTGAGATAGAATTTCCAAAGCCAACAATGAACCAGCCAAGGTCAACTGCCTTCTGTATCTCTGTCGAGTACGATCGTTTGAGGCGAAACGCCGTCCTTAGACCAGAGAAATGATTGTCGGGATCGTAGAGGGGACGACCCTCAAAAACGAGGTGGTACAGAAACAGATCTCCCTCACTCGCGCGCTCCTTAAGCGCACGGAGCGAATACGACGACATGGAGATACTGCCCTTTTGGGAATGCCCAGGTCGCTCGTCATCCGTCACCAGCAAAAGGTCAATATCGGATGACCTAGTGTTGTCACCTCGTGCGCGGCTACCGTAAAGTGCCAGCGCTAGAATTCCCATCGGCCCGTGCCTTCCACGGCGATCACGCCCCACCACGCTTGAGCGCTTCTTTCGACATTTGTCGAGCGAGTCGACGCGCATCCTCGACGTCTTGGCGATTCTTTAACACCAACTGCTGCTTCTCCGGCAGCAACTGGCCAGGTTGGACATCAAGATTGTGCTCGCTCATGAGGTAAAAGCTCAGGCTCAACCGAACGGGCACGAGCACCTCAGCATTGACCATGCTGTACTCGAACTCGACAGCCCTCTGTCGATCTTCTGACAGCTGAGGATTTGGTCTGATAATAAGATTGATCCGTTGTGCCCATTCATAGTCTAGTGCGCTGAAACCAGATGCAGGCGTGCTGCCTCTGGTCTCTAAAATTCGCCCGAGGCTGTAGTCTCGAAAATCATTGTGTTCTTCTGACCAAGCTCGGACATACCAACGCCCTGCGCAAAACGACATTGCATGCGGAGCAATCCAGCGCCAGGATTCCGGTGTGCCGGTCATCGATCGATAGTCAATTTGCAGCTTTTTGCGCTCGCGAATCGCGTCGAGTACTGCCAGTAGATTTGTGGTATTCAGCGGTTTTCGGCCTAAGGTAACCACTTCAACTGGTGGCAGTTGGTCAAACCACGTATCTTCTTTCTGCATCCATCCCGAATGGATCGCTACAACTTGCAAAAGGTAACGATCTGAATTGTCCCCGATAAGAACGGGATAGAATTCGGGCGTTCGAATATAGGCCTTGAGCGCATTGTCGTACACGAGATTGTCAGGCGCGAACTTCTGGTATGTCCCAAAATCTGATGATGCTTGCTGGTGAGACATTCCGAAGGCGTCGGCCAGATCGCCCCGGTTCAGTCTGCCGTCCCAAAACAGCCTGAACTCAATGAATTCGAGGCGCTTCCGTACGCCCCATTTGAGGTCGGAGACCACGGTCTCAGCCATTGTCGTCGCCATTTATTTTATGCATTCTCGCATAATGCTCCTATTTTCTTGACGGAGATAGATTCCGTCCCTACATTAGGTTTGCATATTCCGTGGCAGTCCGTCGACTGCCTTTATCGACGATCCACACTTTGAGCGTCTTCGTGGTCAATGGCTTCATGACTGGACTTGATCAGTTCCTTGAGAGGTACGCTCGCTGCCCCGAGCTCATAAGGGAGGGGCTTTTAGCCACGCGCAGAAAACGCCGGCTCAATGATGACGAAGTAGTTTGTCGAGCCGGAGAGCCGGCGGAATGCTTCTGGATCATTGATGATGGAATCATCGTAGTCGGCGATGGAAATAAGATCGTCAGGCGCCACAAGGGAGACCTGATCGGAGAAATTGCATTTCATCGCCGCGAAGAAACGAAGCGTAGCACCTCAATGAAGGCAGACGGGATTGCCAATCTCTGGGAAATCGACCGCTCCTTCGTTGACAAGCTTTCCCCCGAACAACGATCGGAATGGTTCGAAACTGTTGCTGCTGTCCTGGCGGACAAGGTCATGGAAGCGACGCAGCAAAGGTCACGCTTGCTCTCTGACAACGTTTCCCTCGATCAGGTTTTGCGCAAGTTCGTCTGTGATGATGGTCTTATGGCTGTGAACGCAACCTTCGATAGCGCAAAAGCAGGAGAGATCGATCCGGACCAGACGGATGCGCTGCTGTGGTTTAGTGACGTGGCTGGTTTCTCAAGTTTCTCCAAAGATATGAGCCCGAGCGACGCAGCTCGGCAAATGCGACGCTTCATGGAGGTTCAGGTCGAAGAAATTAGAACGGCAGGTGGCGAAATCGACAAGTTCATGGGTGATGGGCTGATGGCCTTTTGGCGTTTGCCTGACGAAACTCGGACAAAGGACCGGGTTACCAAGGCAGCTCGCGCCGCGCTCGCAACAATTGACCGAATCCGGAGCATCGTCGTTGCAGAACAACTTCCATTGGACATTCGCATCGGGTTGCATTTAGGGCCAGTCGTAATTGGGGATTTCGGGGGCACCGGGCGCATCGCTTATACGGTTATGGGAGAAACAGTGAACTCGGCGTCCAGGTACGAACAGGCTCGATTAGACACCGACGGGATGCCGTTAGGCCCCTTACGGATCAGCGAGGCCGTTTACCCATTCATTTCAGAACCTGATCTCCTGAAGCGGTTGTCATCGGACACCCGGCGTTTCGTCGTGAAAGGGGACCGAGAGTTCGTTGCTCACACTTCGATTGACCAGGAGAGTTAGATGAGCTGGAGTGCCACGGGGTCCGAAGCACGAATCCGGAAATCCCTTCAAACCGTTCCCAAGAACATCGTTCAGGTACAATTGTTTGACGATCGATATAGCCAGCTCAAGGCGAGAGCTCTCGCCGCCAGCGACAGTCGCGATCCCAAGCCTCTGGTGCAGATCCCGCCATCCCATGCCATCGTTGTCGACGGGGTCCACGTTTATGTCCAGCTCACGGGTTATCATTCGGTTCTGCAGGATGCCCAACGGCAAACCGAGGCGCGACATCGCCGAGCGCTGCAGTTTCTACATACTCACTATAGCGCCTGTGACCTGATCATCCGAGAGTACGATGCGCAGCGGGTCGACTTCCACGGGCCACGGCTGCACGCTGTAATCGTCACCCCTCCTGGTCCAGCAAACGAACGGCGCCGAGTCGAGCGCGCCCTGGAGTTCGCTCAGGCAATCGCAAGAATGGTGGAGGCAACGGGAGAGGCCGTTCTCAACGGCGAGTTCAAGACAGAGACACGTATAGGAATTGACACCGGTCGGTCGATTGCCGTCAACTCTGGCCGCGGCGCCGAGCCAGAGCCGCTGTTCCTCGGAAGCCCTGCGAACTACGCGGCAAAGCTAGCTGACGGCACCGAGCCAGGTATTTACCTTAGCGACCGGGCCCGGCAGGTCCTCGGTATGTTGGCTGCCGGATCTTTGTTTGATCAGCGGCGCCAAATTTACAATCTGCAACACGGTGGGGTTTCTACAGCGGGCACGTTAGGCCCTAGCTACATCACGGACGCACGCATTAAGTCGCTCTCTGCGGATGTCGGGCGCGACCTAGAGGTTATCTTTCGAGAAGCCAACTTCATCTTCCATCGGCACACGCCGCCGCTTCGGACAATCGAGTACGAGCGCCTTTCACCCGCCAACTCTATCCACATGCCGCTCGTCTCGATTTTCGCTGACATTGATGGCTTCACCAAATACGTGGATTATTGTTTGGCGACGAACCAGATCCCGGAGTTGGTCTCCAATCTTCATGCAATCCGTCTGGAACTTGCGGCCGTTCTGAAGCATGACTTTGATGGGCGCAAAGTGCGGTTTATCGGTGACTGCCTGCACGGTTTGGTAGCCGAAGGAACGGCCTACGAGACCGACGAGCGCGAAACTGTTCGCCGAAGCGTCATCTGCGCCGCGGCGATGCGATCCAGTTTCAATCTGTGCCGAACAATCCTGCCCGGTATTGCGAACCTTGGTATCGCAATCGGCATCGAGCTTGGCCCTACGCCGATCACTCGCCTCGGAATCCGTGGTGAATTTTCAGTCCGCTGTGCGACCAGCAAGGCCGTGTCCGACTCTGAAGAACTGCAGGCCGGCTGTGATGGAGATCAGACCGCGCTCGGTTCGCGCGCTTTCGGAGCAGCCTCGCCTGATGTCCAGCACCTGTTCGACGCCACCACTCGTCGCGCCCGGGACCTCGACTACGCCGACGCCTCAGAGCGGCTCTCGCTCGACTCTTCACGAGCTGCCGCTTTAGCCGCCCCAGCCACAATCGGCACCTCCGCCGGATGGACGACGAGGGCCGCAGCCAGCGAAGGAGCGATTCAGAACAGCGGCGGAAATCGCCATGCTTGAAGATAGCGCCTGCACCTTTGATCGGCTGGACCCTGCGGTAGTAGAGGGCGTGGAGGCTCTCTTTCGGGCTGTAAATGGAGACGGCTGGTCAAGACTAGGGCCGGATGAGCTAACCGATTATCCGACTCGCCAGTTCACAGGCGGCTGGCGTTTGTCTGTTAAATTTTTAGACGACGTCGTCCGCCGCATTGATGTGCTGATAACACCCTTGTTTCCGATCGTTGCCCCGCGGACAGCTTTAGTCGATCATCCGCCCAAACTCACGTGGCCCCACGTCGAAGACGACGGCATCCTGTGTTTGCTCGGCAATTCCCACCAAATCGACATCAAGAACCCCATCAAGGTTGTCGAGAATTTGCTAGCACGCTCTTGCCGCCTCATCGAAGAACTGCTCGAGGGGACGATTGTCGAGCGCGATTTTAAGGACGAGTTCCTGACTTATTGGGCATACGATCTGCGCAAGCCGGAACGACACTACAGTCTGCTCGACGTCCGGGGTCCGTCACGCCCGATACGGGTTTGGTACGGACGATCGTTCACGCTGCTTGCAGAGGACGACGAAACCCTCAAAAAATGGCTGGAAAACCGTTTCAAAAGCGTTGTGAAGCCGACAATCCAAACAGGCGTCCTGCTATGGCTCGACCAGGCGCCCCTTCCTTCCGAGTATCCACACCGCAGCGCCGACCTGCTGGGGTTGGCGAAAAAGGCAGGCGCTTCCGGCCTCGGGGTACTCGAGTCCATTTTCCTAAATGTTCCATCTTCCGTGACGGTGATTCTTGGAGCCGAAGGCCGGGACGGCCCGGGTCTAATGGCTGTCACCGTTGACCGTCCCGCTGACGCAAATCGCGCTCGGCGGCGAGTAGATCCAATCCTCAAAGGGGGCTTCAGGCCCGAAAAGATGTCTGCGGCTCTCCTGGCTGGACGTTACCTCGGAGCTTCCGAGCCGAAGCGCAGCAGGGTCGCTCGCGCTGATCCTGATTGGATTCACGGCCGCGCGCGAGACCCTCGCACGACGAAGCTTAGGAATTCGAAAGCGGTTCTATTCGGGTGCGGTTCTCTGGGTAGTTTTGTAGCTGCATCTCTCATCAAAGCGGGAGTTGGAACTCTGGATATCGTCGATTTTGACGAGCTGGATTGGCCGAACGTCGGGAGACATTATCTTGGTGCGACCTCGGTTGGGCGCAATAAGGCTACGGAGCTAGCCGAGCAGCTCAGCGCTAATTTTCCGCACGCCACTATCACGGGCCACGACGCCAACGCCGAGCAGATTATCTTCGAATCGCCGATCTGGTTCAGCCAGGCAGACCTGATAGTTTCGACCACCGGAAGCGGCCGAGCCGACACGATGCTGAATGAGTGGCATCGCAATTCTGGCCGTTCCACGCCCATTGTTTACGGATGGACCGAACCCTACGCCGGAGCTGGCCACGCGGTCGCCATAGCACCGGAGGGCGGATGCCTATTTTCCGGCGTCGACAGTCTTGGAATGTCACTGTTCGAGATGACGGAATGGGCCAGACCCGCCACGTTTGAAGAGCCCGCCTGCGGAGTGCATTTCGCCCCGTATGGTCCGACCGAACTGGGCCACGTTAATGATCTCATCGCCGAACTCGCGCTCGATTGTTTGCTTAACAGGGTTCAGCGTTCCGCGCACCGGATCTGGGCCGCCAGGCGCGAACACCTCGAAGAGTTCGACGGCAAGTGGACGGAGGCCGCGCAGCTGCTGCTGGGTGTCGACCACAATGGGGGTAAGGCCATAAGCCGTCCTTGGCCCGCATGCCGATGTTGCGAGCTGGCGAACCGTGAAGAGGCCGCGTGATGCATTTCGCCCAACACTTCCAAGGTGAACAACGCATCACCGAAGGCAGGCAGAGGCCATCGTTGGAAGGGGCGTGGAATGATCGAGCGGTTTGAAGGCGAGGTTGGCAAGAGGCTACGCATCGCCACCCTTGCCGCACAGAAGATTGTAATGGGCGACCACTTACTCGCCGAGGAACTCGCAGAGCGCATTGAACTGATCGCGGTGACAAAGGGCTCGGCAATTATTGAGCAGGGCGCCTCCGACAATGACGTGTATTTGATCTTCGCTGGTACTTTTGACGTAGTGGTCAACGGCAGGCTCGTCGCAAAGCGAGGGCCCAAAGACCACGTCGGCGAAATGGCGGCTATCGAGCCCAGCCAGAAAAGGTCAGCGAGCGTTTACGCCAGTGAGGACGGGGTAGTCGCCCGTGTGACCGAGGAGACATTCGCTGATATCGCCTCACGGCATACTGCGCTTTATCGTAATATTGCGCAGGAGCTGTCCCGGCGCCTCATGCAGAGAAACACGCTGGTCAATAATTTCCGGGAGAAGATCCGCATATTTATCATTTCGTCGGCGGAAGCGCTGCCAATCGCACGAGCGGTGCAGAATGCGTTCCAGCATGATGCCTTTGTAACTATCGTTTGGACAGACGGTGTTTTTCGTGTCGCAAACTACACACTGCAGGATCTTGAGGTACAGATTGACGATTCTGATTTTGCCGTTGCGATCGCACACGCGGACGATTTGACCGACAGCCGCGGAAAGGAGTGGCCAAGCCCTCGTGACAACGTGGTGTTCGAGCTAGGGCTGTTTATGGGCCGCCTTGGTCGGGCGCGGGCCATATTGATGGAGCCCCGCGAGGAAAAAGTGAAGTTGCCAAGTGACCTAGCCGGCATAACAACTGTCACCTACCGCTTTGAGAAAGGAGGAGACGCTGCAGCGCTCCTGGCACCAGCGTGCAATGTACTGCGGGACCATATCAACAGGCTGGGACCAAACAATGGGTAGCGTTGTATGGCGCTAGCAGATGACATGAAGGCAGAAGTCACCAGAATATTCGGAGACCAATGGTCCACGCGGAATGGACAGGTAGTCCCTGAGCCGGAAGACATCTCTTTAGGCAACGAAGCGGTCGAATTCGAACGAGCGACGGTGCTCTATGCCGATCTGTCGGGCTCGACAGCGATGGTGGACGGCAAGAAATGGTGGTTTGCAGCCGAAGTCTACAAGACATTTCTTTCCTGCGCTGCGAGGCTAGTTCGGGCAGAGGGAGGTTCTATCACCTCATATGACGGTGATCGTATAATGGGTATTTTCGTGGGTGAATATCAATGCACCCAGGCGGCTCGGTGCGGTTTAAAAATCAACTTTGCGGTGCAGCAGATTGTCAATCCAGCGCTGGAAACCCGCTATTCTGATGCTAAGTATGCAGTGAAGCAGGTTGTTGGTATCGATGTCAGCAACATCAGGGCGGCCAGAACAGGCGTGCGTGGTGGCAACGACATTGTATGGGTCGGACGGGCAGCGAACTATGCTGCGAAGCTTACCGATCTGGATCTTGCGCAACGGACGTGGATCACGGAAGCGGTCTACAATCGAATTAACGATGCTGCGAAATTCGGCGGTGACCAAAAAGAGAATATGTGGAAAAAGTTCAAGTGGTCGCAGCATGGTGACATGACGATCTACGGATCGACATGGACGTGGCGGGTGTAGCAGTCGAGCAATATATATGGCGGCTGACATTCTGCTCACGCCCGGCGTTGAGCTGCGTGGGCTGGAAGCGGTCATACCAAAGCCCGCAGATAGCCGAGCAGGTTGCCTGATCTCTTTGGGATCAGAATAAGTGCGTTCCGCGGATTGGCTCTCCAAGCAATCCCCTCGTCGTTCACCGTGGCGCGATCCAGCGAACTCTACCGAATTAAGGCGCTTAATCTCCAGCATAAGCTGGAGTCCTACGGCATCAAAGGTGTGGTGCTGGCGGGTACAATCCCGGATACCGAGCGGAAGCGTTCCTTCGAACTGTATCGCAACAGCTTGTCCGGTCTGTCTATCATCACGTTCGATGAGCTGCTAGCGAAGCTGAAATCCTTGCGCAAGCTCCTGTCGGCGAAGTCGGCATAGCGCGGGGCCTCCGCAACGCCATAAGGTGGACCGCTGGTATCAACGCAGAGCTATTCCTCTGCCTCGACCGCTATGTCCTCTCGGACGCCCGCAAAGTCCGGCATGATGTCCCCCGCCAGCAGCTTTTCCTTCGACAGCAACCCGGCATCCTCGAGCGCCTCGAAATCCGGCAGGTCGCGCAGCGTGTCGAGCCCGAACTCCAGCAGGAATTCTTTTGTCGTCACATAGGTGTAGGGCGCGCCCGGCGTTGGGCTGCGCGGACCGGAAGCGATCAGGCCCGCACCGCGCAGATGACCAATAAAATCGCGACTGATCTCCTTGCCGAAGAAGGACGACAGTTCGGCGCGGGTGATCGGCTGGAAGTAGCCGATGCACATCAGCACCAGCACTTCAGATTGCGTGAGGTCTGCCGCGCGTTCGTTACCGCCGACTGCACAGCGGATGGCATTGGCATAGGCCGGGCGGGTGAGATGCTTCCAGCCGCCAGCGACCGAGACGAGGTCGTAAGGCCGGCCACGCAGTTCGTCGCGGATATCGTCGATCAAAAGGTCGATGCTGCAGCTCTTGCCAACAATCCGGGCGAGCGTGTCGCGGCCGACCGGTTCACTCGCTGCGAAAATGGTCGCCTCGACGCGGTTCATCCACTCGCGCCAGCGCGCCTCCGGCGGCAGGTGATCCAGCTCCCGATCAAACAGGCGGTCGCCTGTTCGACCGTCATTTGGCCCGCCCTTCCCTCGCCTGTGCATCGCCTCCGCCATCGCTCTCACAGCCCGTAGATGCGGAAGGTTGATCGACCTGACAATTCCCGCACGGCGCTGAGTTCGACCAGACGGTCGAACAGCCGGCGCAGGCCGCGGTCGCTCATGCCGGCGATTTTTTCGGACGCGACGATCGCGTCGTCGGACAGGAGTCTTTCGACGACGACGTCCGCCGCCTTGGCCCTGAGTTTCGGCGCAACTGCAAGCAGCCGGTCCGCGCGGCGCTCGAGCTCGGCGGAAAGATCAATGGCGCGCAGCGCAGCGCGCGCTTGCGCGGCCAGCAGATCTTTCGCACGCTCAGGATCTGTGTCAGTGCCTGTCGCCACCGAGCTGGCTGCCGATCGACGCGAGCGCCCGCTTGTTCCCAAGGCCGCTTCGGCGCCCAACAGCGGCACGGCCTGCGTCCAACCCAGCCGTTGCGCCAGCAGGGCGTCCGCGAGCCAACATCCGAAGGCTCGTGCGAAGCCATACCTTTCGGCGGCCGTGAACGCGCCGGTCAGCATGCCGACCATTCCGATGCTCGCGGAAAGCTGTCGAAGATCATCTGCCAGTTCGCCGACTGCGTCGTCGTCGCGGCGGAGACCAAGGTCATCCAGCACCGCGCCGATGCTCGCCTCGGTCAGCAGTTTCTCGGCAGGCGTGCCAGCCAGCCGGCGCCAGGCAAGCAGCATCGATCCGGCGGGACCGACGGACAAAAAATCGCCCGGCCGCGTGATGTCGATGGCGGTTGAGAACCGCGTATAGATGGCGCCGAGAGGGAATTGATGCGGAATTCGGCTCGGAGTGGTGCTGAATGACGCTGATGATCTGATTTGGTTGGGGATGAGAGCGCGGGATGCGCCGACAGGAGCCCGGAGGGCGACTGAGGCGCATCCCGCGCTGCGTCCGCGCATGCTACATGTGCGGAGCGCCGCAATCAGACATCGACCCACTACCACGTAAACTCGATGTCCTATCCCAACGGCCCGTGTGAGGGACTTGCAGGTCCCCGGGCACTGATGCCGACTGGTTCACGGTATGCGCCAGCATAATGGCATTGGCGCATTCCGTCGAGCTTTTCCCCGCAATCCCGACGGCGTTCCGAGAGGTTCGCCGCCGCAATGCAAACCGGTCGTTTCTTTCTCTGCGCACGGTGCCGCTCACAGGTCTTGCTTTGCCGGCATTGCGATCGGGGTCAGCGCTTCTGTGGTTCTGACTGCGCCCATGAAGCCCGCCGTGACAGTCTGCGTGCGGCGGGGCTGCGCTACCAGAACACCCGCCGGGGCCGCTTTGCCCACGCCGACCGCTCCCGCCGATATCGCCAGCGCTGCAAAAACAACGTGACGCATCAGTCTGCACCTTGTCTGCCGGATGGTTCACGACTGAACGCGCCCCTGATCGACGGCACCGTCGCACTGGACGACGTCACCGCTGAAGCGGTGCCATCGATCCCTCCGGCTCCGTGCTGCCGGCGCTGCAGTTGTCGGCTGCCGCCGTTCTTTCGCGGCGGCTTCGTGCGTCGCCGAGGGGCCTATGTCCGTCAACACGACTATGGAGACCCAACCGATGACCATATCCGCCGAGAAGGAAGCGATGATCCTGCGCCTGTACCACGTTGAGAGGTGGCGCTGTGGAACGATCGCAACGCAATTGCATTGCCACCATACGACGGTCTTCCGGGTTCTGAAGGAGGCCGGTCTGCCCCGCCACAGGCCGGTGATACGTCCCGCCGAGATCGACCAGTATCTGCCGTTCGTCCAGCGGACGCTTGAGACATATCCAGACCTGACCGCCAGCCGCCTGTACGGGATGGTGCAGGAGCGCGGCTACAAGGGCTCGTCCTCCCACTTCCGGCATATGATCGCGCTCCACCGTCCGCGCAAGGCTGCGGAAGCGTTCCTGCGTCTGCGCACCCTGCCGGGCGAGCAAGGCCAGGTCGACTGGGCGCATTTTGGTCACATCGAAATCGGCAAGGCTCGCCGCCCGCTGATGGCCTTCGTCATGGTGTTGTCCTACTCGCGCGACATCTATCTGCGCTTCTTTCTTGATGCCCGCATGGAAAACTTCCTGCGCGGCCACGCCGGTGCGTTCAACGCCTGGAATGGTTTGCCCAGGGTGCTGCTCTATGACAACCTTAAGAGCGCTGTGCTTGAGCGTCACGGCGATGCCATCCGGTTCCATCCGACACTTCTGGCCTTCGCGGGCCATTATCGCTTCGAGCCCCGTCCCGTCGCCGTGGCGCGGGGCAACGAAAAGGGCCGCGTCGAGCGCGCCATTCGCCACATCCGGGAAGCCTTCTTCATCGCCCGCAAGTTCAAGGACCTCGACGATCTGAATGCCCAGGCCGAACAATGGTGCCGCAACCAGGCCGCCGACCGGCCATGCCCCGAGGACCGGACGATGACGGTTCGTCAGGTGTTTGCGCAGGAGCAGCCCATGCTTCTGCCATTGCCCACCAACCCGTACCCCATCGAGGAGCAGATCGCCGCGAAGGTCGGAAAGACACCCTATGTCCGCTTCGACCTGAACGATTACTCGGTTCCCCATACTCATGTCCGGCGCACGCTCACCGTGCGCGCCGATCTCGCCCAGGTCCGGATATTCGATGCCGCCACGATGATCGCCAGCCACCGCCGCAGCTACGACCGGGGCCAGCAGATCGAAGACCCCCGGCACCTCAAGGCGCTCGTCGCCGTCAAGCGCGAAGCGCGCCAGCATCGGGGCCTCAACAGTTTGACGCGCGCCGTGCCGGCCTGCCAGAAACTGATGATCCACGCCGCCGAGCGCGGCGCCAATATCGGCGCGATCACCAATGCCATGCTCAAACTGCTCGACCTCTACGGCGCCACCGAACTCCAGGCCGCCGTCGAAGATGCCTTGCAGGCCGGGGCCTCTCATTCGAGATCGGTTCACGTCGCGCTCGAACGCCGCCGGATCGCGCGTGGCGCTCCACCGCCGGTCGAAACAAGGCTGCCGGAGCATGTCCGCAAAAAGGATACGGTCGTACAGCCCCACAAGCTCGACCGTTACGATCAACTCACTTGCGCAGGCAACGACGATGAATAATCCCGGCATCCTGTTCAACCGCGCCAGGGCGCTGCGCCTCAATGGCCTGATCGCCCACTGGGACGAAATCGCCGACGCGCCGTGGCTGGCCGCCGTGCTTCAATGGGAGGAAGAAGAGCGCTCCGACCGCTCATTGCGGCGACGCATGCGCGCCGCCAGGCTTGGCCACTTCAGGCAACTGGCCGATTACGACTGGAAATGGCCGCGTCGTATCGATCGCGCCGCCATCGAGGAACTGATGACGCTGTCCTTCGTCAAGGAGGCCGCCAACATCGTCCTTATCGGCCCTAACGGCGTCGGCAAGTCCACGCTCGCTCTTAACGTCGCCTACCAGGCGCTGGTCGCCGGCCATTCGGTCCTCTTCCGCACCGCCAGCGAAATGCTCGGCGAGCTCGCCGCCATCGACAGCGATTCCATGCTCCGCCGAAAGCTGCAGTACTATGCGGCGCCCGATATCCTGGTCATCGACGAGGTCGGATATCTCTCCTATTCCAACCGTCATGCCGATCTGCTGTTCGATCTCATCAGCCGCCGATACGAGAAACGCTCGACCATCGTCACCACCAACAAGCCCTTCGCGCAATGGTCGGAGGTCTTCCCCAATGCCGCCTGCGTCGTCAGTCTGGTCGATCGCCTTTTGCACCATTGTGAGGTCATTCCCATCGAAGGCGATTCTTACCGCTTCAAGGAAGCCTCCGAGCGCTCGAAGGCGCAGCGTCAACAACGCACCAGCCACCCCGCTGACGAAAAGGAGCCTGCAGCATGACCGGAAATCCTCATCAGCCGTCCGGTCTCGGGCGTGGAATCCAGTTCATCGTCAATGCCGAATGGACACCCGAGCAAGCAGCCGCCGTCTTCGAACTCCTCGACGATCTGCGAGACTGCATCTGGAGCCGTTACGCTCCCCACATCCAGCAGTTTGTCCGTCACCAACAAGCCCCTGACCATCAGCACCCTTCCAGCGACGAGCAGACAGGGCAAAAGCCCCATCCTCTCGATCCCTCCTGGTAAAAAATACAAAGCGGCCCCATCGGGCCAAGCGGCCCCATCGGGCCGCTTTCTCCCCCACAATCCTCGGCACCATTTGTCCGCGCTTTCTCGCAGCCGTTAACACCTCGGAGGGTTCACTTTCGTTCGTCTTTCGGACATGCACCTGCTCGGATCTCGTCCGAACGTTTCATCCGACGCTCACCACCACGGCTCTTTACCGCAGCAGCTCGGACTGGTTTGAGACCCGCTCCTGAAAGCCGATCCCGGAGGGCCATCCTCCATCATTCACGCAGCTTCACGTTACGGGGTTAGTTCATACTGAACTCCTTCCGTGCCTCTGCAGCACACTTTCATCGATGAACACCAGCTTTGCCGGATCGAGGTCGAGTTGGCCGTCGAACCACGCACGACGGCGCTTCAGGATGTCGGGACGATCCTGCTCCAGTGCATGTGCGGACTTTTTTTGAACGTCCAGCCGTGCCGGCCAAGCCAGGCGCTTAAGGCGCTGCGACTGATCCGAGCCGATCGCTCGACCGCCAGCCGCTCTACCATCTCGTTCAGCGTGATGTCCTTGCGCTCATCGATCAACCCCACGATGAAGGCTTTATGCGCATCGAGGCTGGACGCGCGTCGACGGCCTTGCGGCCGCGGCGTCCGCTCGCCGATCTTCGCCCGTGCGATCCACCGGATTGCATTCGATATGCCGACGCCGAACCGCGCCGCCGCCTGCCGGGCAGACATGCCCGCGTCCGAAGCCTTCAAGACCCGCGATCGAAGATCGTCGCTCAGTGCTCTTCCCATCATCCACATGGGGTAATCGCCGGAGCGGCGGCCCTGAGAACCAAATCATGTTCCTGAAGGGTGGCTGTTCCCCGATAATATGAAATACGGGCTCACGACTGGACGCCAGGCCCAGCATCAACGGAGAACAGCCATGACAGAATATATCGGTCTCGACGTGTCGATGAAAGAGACGGCAGTATCGATCCGCCGTGGAGGCGAACGGATCTGGCGCGGAAAGTGCGCATCTGATCCCAACCTCATTGCCGAGCTTGTCCGCAAGCGGGCGCCGGCCGCAAAGCGCGTCGTGTTCGAAACCGGCCCGCTGTCGGTGTGGTTCTATCATGCGCTGCGCGCCGAGGGATTGCCAGCCATCTGCATCGATGCGCGCCATGCCAAAGCCGCTCTCGATATGGCGGCGAACAAGACGGATGCGAATGACGCCGATGGTTTGGCGCATCTTGCTGAAGCAGGGTTCTTTCGCGAGGTGCGCGTGAAAGGCTTCGACAGTATGTTGACCCGCACGCTCGTGGCAGCACGCACCCGACTGGTCAGGATCACCGTCGAGCTTTCCAACCAGATCCGCGGGATCATGAAAACGTTCGGCCTCGTCGTCCCAGCAGGCAAGGGAACCACATTCGAAAAGAATGTCCGGAGTCTTCTCATCGATCAGAACGAGCTTGTTCCTATCGTGATACCAATGTTGGAGGCCTGGCGCAGCATTCGCATTCGCGCGGCCGAGCTCGGGCGCCAACTGGTTGCGGATGCTCGTCAAAGCCAAGCCTGCCGCACCCTCATGTCGATCCCCGGCATCGGCGTGATCACCGCGACCTCTTTCGTCAGCGCCATTGAGGATCCAAACAACTTGAAGAAGTCCCGCTCTGTCGCCGCTTGGATCGGCCTGACAACCCGCCGCTACCAATCGGGAGAAGTCGATTATGACGGCCATATATCCCGACGCGGTGATCGACATCTGCGGGGACTTCTCTACGAAGCTGCGGCGGTCATCCTGACACGCTGTTCGACCGAGAGCAGCCTACGTACATGGGGTCTTAAGCTCCGGGAGAGGATCGGCTTCAAACGAGCCGCCGTGGCCGTGGCGCGCAAATTGGCGGTGATCATGCACACGATGCTCAAGACTGGCGAGCTCTTCAATCCGAGCGCAGGAGCCATAGCGTAAATCCAGATAGCGTTCAGAATCTGAGCGCCTGAGGCGTCCCTGCCGGGACGTGAGCCGAGCCATTCCGCTGATGGGGTTGCACCGCTGTCTCAGCAAAGTGCGTCGTCCACATTGAAGGCTCGTCCCGCGAAGCTCCATCATGCGGCGACCGATGTCGACCGCGAAGACAACCATGCACCCGGCAGCGCCATATCAACGCGATAGATGCTTGACGCTCAAGCAGCGATTAGACAACCTCATCAAAGTGGATGTTGAATCACCCGCGAAGCCCGACGTCACATCACAATCGATTCATTGATCGCGGGACGTGCTCTAGACGAGGGTGCGCCACGAAGGCGCGAAGGAGGCCTGCAACGGTTCGTGTCGATCTTCTCAGGTCTCCGAAACCACTTCGTTCCGTCCCACCACCAACACTCCGCCTTCCAGATACATCTCCACCGACTTACCGCCATAGCTGAGTGGAAAGCAGCGACTGCAGCCGCCTGAAATCGACCCACTTCGACTTCGCGCTCCTCATCAAGTTAAGGTGACAACGCCCCTCATGCCTATGCGAAGACGGACACGGGATCGCCGAGAATCCCGGCGTCCGGTGTCACCCCGAGGCCGGGTGCGGAAGGTGGGGTGGCAAAACCGTCAATATTTCTGGCCCCCTGTCCGGGAACCGGGTCGACAGCGAGGTGATGGTGGCAGAGCCAACTCGCCAACCGATTCTCTTTTGGAGTGGAGGAAGCCAGATGGATGGCGGCGGTGTCCGCCAGCGCGGATCCACCGAGATCTTCCAAATGCATCTGCCACCCGACGGACACGCCAAAGTCCCTAATTTGCTTTGCCTTTGTCAAGCCGCCGACTCTATTTGGTTTCACCTTCACTCCCTCGCAGGCGCCGAGCTTCCATGCATCGAGATGATCTTGGAACGTGTGGAGGCACTCGTCGAGCATGATGGGCTGTTTTACTCTTTGAGCCACCTGCGCACATTGCGAGAGCGTCTCGCATGGTTGCTCGACCCAGCCGCGCAACGAGACATTGTTGAGGACCTGCACTGCCACGGCGGGCAGCCAGGCGCGATTGACATCGTAAGTGACAGTTTCATCGGGTCGCAACGCCGCTTCAATCGCCTCAATCCGCGATATGTCAACGACGGGAATGCTCCCGCCGACCTTGGCCGAGTGTGTTCTATAACCTTCCGCGTAAGCCTCACGAATAAGGGCAATCATCTCTTCATTCGACCCGGTGGAAATTGATGAATTCACAGCCACCGGATCAGCCCTGTCAGCCCCCATCAAGCGCCAAAGAGGCAAGCCGCTGGCTTTTCCGAGGGTATCCCAGCAGGCCATATCCACGGCCGATTTGACGTATAGATGTCCTGGCAGCGCTACGTCCATCGTTTGATTGATGGCATTAAGAGCGCAGGGATCCTGTCCCAATAAGGAGGGCGCAAGCGTGGCGATACCGGCTCGGATTCCAGGGCCGTGCGCGGGCAAATAGGTGTTTCCCCAAGGACAGCCTTCTCCCCAGCCGAACAATCCTTCATCCGTCTCGATCTTGACGAACGTGCTGTCGAGAGTCTCAAATTTGAGACGCCCACCGGAAAGCCAGTACGGTTTCGTCAGTGGAAGGTCGACCTGATACAACGAGATGCGAACGATTTTCATAGGATGCCACGTTCCTCAAATCTTGGCCGCGCGAAAACATTCCAACGCCTTCAGGCCCGCCGCAACACCAAGGCAGCCAAGCGATTGCTGACCCGGCTTCTGAAGAAGCAGTGCTTCGCGCCGAAGCGGATGATCACCGACAAGCTACGCTCCTATGGCGCGGCGCGGCGTCAGGTTATGCCGAACGTCGAGCATCGATCGCACAAAGGCCTGAACAACCGCGCCGAGAATTCACATGTGCCACTGCGAAAGCGTGAGAACGCCATGCAGGGCTTTCGATCATCGAGAGGCCTGCAACGGTTCGTGTCGATCTTCTCAGGTCTCCGAAACCACTTCGTTCCGTCCCACCACCAACACTCCGCCTTCCAGATACATCTCCACCGACTTACCGCCATAGCCAAGTGGAAAGCAGCGACTGCAGCCGCCTGAAATCGACCCACTTCGACTTCGCGCTCCCCATCAAGTTAAGGTGACAACGCCGTCACCATATATGCGCAGCATGACAAAGCCGAACAACCTACTGCAACTCTCGCGCCCGTCCGGCGCCATTCCCGGTTTCCCAGATCGAGTCGAAGTTGCGCAACATAACTTCCGCGACGCTGAAGGTTTGCTTTCCTTGCCGGGAAGTCAGGCGGGCGTCGATGTTGGGATAGATAAAAAAGGGAAGGGAAATTCGTTCGGCCGGACCAGTGTGCACGACCTGATGGGGCGTGCTCTTGAATCGGTCATCGCTCAAGGCTTGAAACATGTCGCCCAGATTGACTACGAGACTGTCGGGCAGGCTCGGCGCCGGCACCCAGCGCCCCCCGAACCACACCTGCAAGGAGCGCGTGGGGAGTTCCTCTTGCAGCAGCAGCGTGAAGAAGCCATTGTCGGTATGCTTTCCGGCCATGCCTCCGCTAGATGGATACCGGATCACGCGCTGCAGCACCGTCGGCGGGCTGAAATGGCGTTGGAACCAGCCCTCCTCCATATCGAGCAGGTTGGCCAGCGCGTTCCCGAGTTGCGGCACAACCTCGTTGACCACGGTAGCTTGCAAAGCAAGCAGGCTTCGAGCGAAACCAGGAGCCAACGCGTCGTCCGGAAGGCGTGTGCAACCAGCAAACGGACGTCGGTCGGCTTCGTTGTCGATTCCGAGGTCGAACATTTCCTTCGGATCGGGGCCGGCCTCGGGATGCAGCACCTCGCCGTACAACGGACTGTATCCACGGGCGGAAGTGGGGTACACCCCTTGCGAGGCGTGACCGTAGCGTTCCTTAGTCGACTGAGGCAATGCGAAGAACCGGCTGGAAGCGTCGATGGCTTGTGCGATCTGTTCCTTCGGGATTCCGTGCTCGACAAGGTAAAAGAATCCGTACTCCTCGCAGGCCACGCGTAGGCGCTCGCACTCTTCGTGACGCGTTGCATCGGCTGCCAGTGTTGCTAGTGAGATTTGCGGTAGTGGGGTCATAGCTGCTGCTCCGTGGGTGCGTTGGCTTTATCGGTCACTTGGAGAACCCAGTAATGCGCCCCCTCCTCGGCGACGTATTTGCCGTCGTTTAGACACTGTGCCGGCACCAGGGTGCCCGCATCCTGCAGAGACCGTACCTCAGCTTCAAAGGATGTGGTCTCCGCATAGCTCTTGCGGGTGCTTGCGATGATAAATCCGTTGGGGCGCGTGACGCGGGCCAGTTCGCGTAGTGCGTCCGGTCGAACATGCCCTAGCGTTAAGACGCCGCAGCAGACCGTGATGTCATAGCTCCCGCTGGAGTATTCGAAGAGCGGCCCGTTAAGATCGACACCCGCTCGAACATGCTGGTAGACGCCGGTCTGCCGGGCCTTTTCGGCCATCTCCTCGGAGAGGTCGAGCCCTTCGATCAACCGGAAGCCGAGGCGTTCAAGCTGAACACCGACGAGGCCCGTTCCGCAGCCAGCGTCCAGGATCGCGATAGCTGCTCGCTCATTGGCAAAATACGCTGTCTGCACGGCGCCCGCGAGTTCCGCAACCACCGTCGGCCCGCAATATCCGTCGCGGACGACATCCACTTCATAGGAACTCGCCCAATCGCGATAGAAGTTGGCCAAGCGACCAACGTCGCCGTCGAGGGCATGGGAATCCTTGATGCGCTTTCGTGCGGCTTCCTCAAGTGCGGTCCGTTGGTCGAGGGTATTCATCACAGTTCCTCCGTGTAGGGGCAGATGAGATGCGGCACGGTCGTCAGCGGCGGCGCAGTGGCACTGTCTAGATCTACAAGCTGCCCGTTGGCGTATTGCTCAGCATGGCTATCCGACCATGCAGAGGCGCCTACGCTCCAGGTGATAACGTCGTAGATCAGGGCATCGCTCAGGCCCATGCCGCGCCCAAGATCAAACGCCTCGTCAAGGATCAGGCGATTGACGTGGGTGACCTCGCCGACCAGCGACTTGAGCAAGCGTATCTGGATGTCATTGAGCGGGACGTCGTCGAGCGGAAACACATGCTCACGCTTCGGTTTGATCCGTCCGATGGGATCGGTCAGGAATTCTTGGTCTGGCGGATGCGCGGGGTCGGCACCGTACTTGGATGGCGCGCGATAGCCCGGCACTTGCAGTCGAACGCCGAAGACCACCTCCGCCAGCTCGACGACCCGCAGATGGCTGTCGTATCGGCCGAACTTCCGTCCCGCCTCGCTATAGCGCCTTTCGACTGCGCGCCCGATCGGCAATCCCACGCCGAGTTCGTCGGCTAGCTGGACTGTCAAGCCCATATCCTTCACCGCGATCTCCAGAGTGCAAGAGCGATCGTAGCTGCCATCCAGGAGAAACGGGACGAACTGCTCGGTTGCAACGGAGTTTGCGGACGAGGCGACAAACTTGCGCCACGCCTGCTGCGCTGGAACGCCATCTCGCACGCTTTGGCAGAGCGCGTGGCCGCTCGCAACGGCTGCAGTGTAGAAGAGCAGGTTCGTTAGTAATTTGACTGATTGGCCCTGACCGATGTCTCCGACATGGAAGGAGACGGCTCCCATGATTTGCAACACCGTCTCGCAACGCACATAGGCCTCCGGTGGCCCGCCGACGAAGAAGCTGACATTGGCGAAATCGACCCCCATGTGGGACAAGTTGCTCACGGGCGCTTCTAGTGAATCCACACCAATTGCTGCGGCCCGGCGGGCGATCTCGATCGTGTTGTGGTAGTCGGTGGTGGACGTATCGATCCACACGCTCGCCGGTGCCATTCCGGCTAGAGCGCCTTGCTCGCCCGTCATGTTGTCAAAGACGTCGCTTGGCAGCGGCAGACAGGTGATGACGATTTCGCAATCGCGGGCCGCGTCGCGCGGTGTGTCATGCCACCGGGCTCCCTTTTCCCGCACGTCTCTCGCAGCCGCAGGATCGATGTCGTAGACGTTCACTTGATAGCCGGCTTGCAGGAGCTTGGCGATCATCGGTCGCCCCATGCTGCCGGTACCAATGAATCCGATGCGTTCGACGTTGCGGAAATGAGCGTCGCTTACAGCCTCTACGATAGACACTAGAATTCCTTTCACAAGTACAGTCGCGATTTTCTCTTCATTTATGTCCGATAGTACCTCATAGATAGATTTATGTCCGATAGTACATCATAGATAGAATAAACACCGGATTTGTGTTATCAGCAAGGGAAGATATATAAAAAGAGTTTGCATTTTCATTGCGAGTTTACGGAAGATGATTAAAGTTTTGGTGGACAAAGTTCACGATTGTGGGTCGTATAAAGGGCGGAGTTAGAGCGGCTTTTTTGTTGACAGCTCGGCGACAACTCGGGCTCGTGACGGTCACGCGCTATCGGCCGCTGAGACGTTCGGCGTCGTGCGGGTACGGCGGAAGCTGGAACCTTCAGGAATGGCAGGGGCGATGTCACGGTAACGGCTTATGAAGAGCCTCGCGATAGACACACTTGCATGAACACCTCGCCGATCAGCTACAAGCGCCAGACGTAAGGCGTCGGGAGCCAGCGCTGTTTGCACATTGGCGATTGCTGTATCGGGCAACGGCTGGACGGTAGGAGCCGGATGAGTGGAGACGCTCACGTCCAGATCTGTGAGAGCCTGGGGGTGAAATTCCCCCGGGCCACTCGACTGGCCGTCACCATCGCCGGCAGACAGCACTGGTTGTGGCGCGCGGTCGATCAGGACGGCTGTGTACTTGATGAGATCGTCCAGAACCGGCGCAACACCAAGGCGGCAAAGCGATTGCTGATCCGGCTCCTCAGAAAGCAGGGTCTCACACCGAAGCGGATGGTCACCGACAAGCTGCGTTCCTACGGCACCGCACGCCGCCAGATCATGCCGAACGTCGAGCATCGGTCGCACAAAGCTCTCAACAACCGCGCCGAGAATTCGCATGTGCCGTTGCGAAAGCGTGAGAACATCATGCAGGGCTTTCGATCAACAAGAGGCCTGCAACGGTTCGTGTCGATCTTCTCAGGTCTCCGAAACCACTTCGTTCCGTCCCACCACCAACACTCCGCCTTCCAGATACATCTCCACCGACTTACCGCCATAGCCGAGTGGAAAGCAGCGACTGCAGCCGCCTGAAATCGACCCATTTCGACTTCGCCCTCCTCATCAAGTTAAGGTGACAACGCCGTTGTTTGTTCCCGCAGTGGTGACGGCGACGCTTCCGGAACCGGCGCCGACGCGTCCAGCACGGCCACGGAAGCGGAAGACGCCCGGGAGTGCTGGTGTCACCGAGCTTGAGATCGACGGCCATGCGGGTCGGTCGGGGAGCCGACACCAAGATTGTTGCGGCGGTGATCCGTGCGCTGAAGCCTACGTCGTGATCGGGCCGACGGGCGCCGTCAAGGTCATAGTGGCGACGAAGCCCGGTGGACTTCCGCAAAGGTGCGGAAGGGGCTGGTTGCGCTGGTGCGTGAGCATATGGGCGCCGATCTGCCAGAAGCTTGTCATTCAGCGGTTCTGGTGAGGGTTGTCGCCTGCACAAAAACCTCTTGCAGACGGGGCTGGCCATTCCTTCTATCTGTCATACATCAAATGAAAGTCAATTGTATTTAACAATAGCCCAATGAATTATTCATTTATATATACTTGCCTTTGCCATGAGTGCGATGGATATTCCTTTGCTGTCGATATTGACACTTATCCAAGTCAAATCGTGAATTACTTGCGAAAGGATGTCCCATGGCTGCTGTAGAGGCTAGAGGAAGCGCTGTGCACACTATTCATATCCACAATACCGACGCAGCATGGGGCGGCGACTGATGATCGCCAAGCTCCTGGGAGCCGCCTATCGGGGTCGATGTCTACGATATCGAGCCCACGGCCTCGAAAGACGTTGTCGAAAAGGGAGCACGGTGGCATGACGCACCGCGAGACGCGGCCCGCAATTGCGAGATTGTCATCACCTGCCTGTTGCTGCCACACGACGTCTTCGACAACATGACGGGCGAGAAAGGCGCCTTGGCCGGATATGGGCACCGGGGAGCGTGTGGACCGACACGTCAACTACCGACTACCCACACGATCGAGACCGCCCGCCTGGCTGCAGCAATTGGCGTGCATTCGCTAGAAGCGCCCGTAGCAACTTGTTCCACATGGGGGTCGATTTTGCCAATGTCAGCTTCTTCGTCGGCGAGCCATCGGAGGGCGTTGCGAGGCCGTATCGCAAACCATGAGAGCCGTCTCCTTCCATGTCGGAGACAGCGGTCAGGGCCAGTTAGTCAAACTACTGACGAACCTACTCTTTTACGCTGCAGCCGCCTCGATGTTCCGTTTGCATCTCCATTGTTAGGGCGCGATCTTCGCGAGTCGGATACAATCATTCGAAAGATTGATATCGTGGTGCTCGGACCCTTTTGGCGAATTGTCCTTAGCCATTCCCATCCCGCAATGGATCCGGTTTCCGGACAGGCCAGACAGATTGAAGGCTATGCTCCCTGCGCGCCTGGCATTGGAGTCGCCCGGAAATCGGAAGTCTCGACCCTCCGGTATCGAGAATCTCGTACCCTTGGAGAGCAATTATGAGCTTGAAGACATTGATGCGCGCGGTCATCCTCACTGGTCACGGCGGTCTTGAGAAGCTTGAGTATCGTGAAGATTGGCCCATTCCGGCGCCGCGCGCCGGAGAAGTGCTCATCGAGGTTGGTGCATGCGGCCTGAACAACGCCGACATTAACACGCGGACGGCTTGGTACTCCAAGCGTGTCACCGACGGCATTACGCCCACTACTGGAAGCGCCGGATTTGCAGAGGCTCAGTTCGACGCAGGCAGTTGGGGAAGCTCTGCGATAAGCTTCCCGCTTATTCAAGGCTCCGATGTCGCGGGCAGGATCGCCGCGGTCGGTGATGGCGTGGGTTCTACTCGGATTGGTGAAAGGGTCATCGTGGATCCTTGGCTTCTCGGTTCGGGAGACTGGATGAATCCTTCGAGCGCCGTCTACTTCGGATCGGAATGCAACGGCGGCTTTTCTGAATTCACGACTGTACGCTCCGAAAACGCGCTCCGCGTTGACTGCGATTTGTCCGACGCCCAACTCGCAACGTTCCCTTGCGCCTACGCCACGGCAGAGAATTTGGTGGCGCGCACAGGCTTGAGGCCGGCAGAAACCGTCGTAATCGCCGGCGCTTCTGGGGGCGTGGGAACTGCTGCGATCCAGTTGTGCCGATTGCGCGGAGCTCGGATCATCGCCATTGCATCACGGTCCAAATCGAGCGTTTTGAGGAAGCTTGGCGCCGACGCCGTGATCGATAGGGAGACGGCGGAAATGTCCGAGGCGATCCGAACGGCGGCTGGCGGCGACGTCGACGTCGCGCTCGACGTCGTGGGAGGCCGTATCTTCCACCATCTCGTCCGCGCCTTACGCCAAGGTGGACGCTATTCGAGCTCCGGCGCCATTTCGGGACCAGTAGTCGATTTTGACCTCAGGCAACTCATCTACAAGGACCTTCAACTGACCGGTGCGACGATCGTGCCGCCGGGAACGGCAAGGCGATTGGTCGATCTGATTGAACGTGGCTTGCTGAGGCCTCTCCTTGCAGCGGAATATACACTGCCGGATCTTGCAAAGGCGCAACAGGCTTTCATGGAAAAGCTACACGTTGGGAATATCGTCGTTACTGTCTGATATGAAGTGTTCCTGAAGCGCGAGATGGAAATTGCCGTCAGCTGGCTGGAGGAGATCGGCCCCGGTGTTGCTTATGCATGGCGAATTCGGCGAACAGTTTTCGGGCTTCGTCTTCACGAATCACGCTTGGATGCAGAGCTACGGATCACGCGTCCGCCCGCTGATGATCTATGGCGACGTTTTGCGCCCCCAGCCGATGACCGTTTCATGGTGGCGTTATGCAGAGTCGCCGACGGACAAGGCCAGGAGAATGCCCGCCGTAGAAGTGACGATCCTCAACTGGTCCTTGGTCCGGGAGGACATCCCGCGCAGCCAGACCTGCCAGCAGATCGGGCTCGCCGGACGACAAAACATCCAATCCTTCCCCATCACTGGAGAGCCAACTATGCAGTATCCTACGAATCTGACCAATGCCTTGGAATTCATCTGGGGTGAGGGCATCCTTTCGCCGGGCGGGCCGGAGGAGGTCGCGCAGATGCTGGAGGGCATCGACGTTTCCGGCTGCCGCGTGCTCGACATCGGTTCCGGCCTAGGCGGCATCGACGTGCTGCTTGCGGCCAAGCACGGGGCGTCCGCGGTAATCGGCATCGATGTCGAGCCGCAGCTGATCGACTCGGCCCGCGACTTGGCGGCGAAGGAGGGGCTCTCCGGGCGCGTCACCTTCCAGTTGGTCACGACGGGGAAGCTCCCGTTTGCGGATGCCAGCTTCAACCTGGTCTTCTCCAAGGACGCGATGGTGCACATCACCGACAAACTGGCGGTCTACTCAGAGGTTCTCCGCGTGCTGAAGCCTGGCGGCTGGTTCATTGCCGCGGATTGGCTCTGGTCCGAAAGCGCGGCCGAGAGCGCCGTCGTTCATGCCTGGCTCTCTAAAATGCAATTGACATTCGCCTTTACGCCGCCCGCGGCCGCCCTTCGGGCACTCATCGAAGCGGGTTTCGCCGAACCGAAGGTCAGCGATCTCCGCCGTGAGCTGCAGGAAGCCAACCGCAAGGAGGTGGCGCTGCTCGAAGGTCCGATACGCCAGAAGCTTGCGGCGATCGTCGGCACGGAGATGGCCGAGAACCGTCTCGCCAGCGCCAAGGGCCGTCAGGGGGCGCTCGATTCCGGCGATCTCATCCCTTGCCATCTCAGCGGCCGCCGCCCGACCTAATACTCCAGTTGCGGATCATTAATTGTCTGGTTCCCTTCGATAGGTTATGAAGGGAGCCATGTTTTGTCGCGTCATGGTCAGGGTCGTTGCTGACTTGGGAGCAGGAACTCAGAGCGGCGCAGGTTGGGCGTATCGACAAACGTATTAACGACCTGGCCAAGAGTTCAACCCGATCCTTCGTGGGTGGATCAACTACAATGGTCGTTACCACAAATCGGCACCTTCCCGAGCATTGATGCATCTCGATCTGCGCCTGGCACGCTGGGCGATGTCGAAATATCGCTGCCTGAGACGCCATCGTCGGCGTGCGCGGTACTGGGTCCAGGCGCACGCGCCATAATGGCAAGAGCCAGATCGCGAATTGCATCGAGCATCCGCGCGGCCGTCACAGCCTTTGTCCCCGGTTCCACGTCGCCAGAGCAACGTTGGCCGGTTCGATCTCCGGGCCGCACTATCGCCGGCGGAAGCATCAACCTGATCCGAAAGTTTCTGCATTGGCACTTGCTATTTTTGGGATTCGGGAGGCGTTGGTGCGTGGATGGGGACTTGAGCGGATGCCAGTCTTTGATGGAGCTGTCTACGCGGTGGCTCCATTACGGCGGACGGATTTCGGGCGTGCGCATTCGAGCATGCGGTTGAGGACTGTGCAGCCGATGGCGATTGCCGTCTGCTGAGCATGAAACGACCGGGCAGACGCCGCCCGATGAGGGCCTTGTATCGCCCGATGGCGATCTCGACCAGCGCGCGCTTACCATAGCCGGTGGTGGCCTGCCATTTCATTCGACCGTCTCTGCCGATTGCTGTGATATGCAGATCCCTTTGGCCGGGAGGTTCGGTGTCGGCGCGCTCGACCGCGTTAGCACGCGGCGGAATAACGATCACAGCGCCGGCGCTGTGGTTGATGACGGCGTCGTAGGTCGGCTTTCCATCATAGGCGCCGTCGGCGGTGAACTGTCCGACCGGGCGACTGATCTGGTCGAGCAACGGGGCCACCTGCGAGGCATCGCCTGTGTCCCATTCGGTCATCGCGCGGGCGATGATCTGTAAGCGTCCGGCGAGCGGATTTTGCTGATCGCGCAAATCGGGCGATGTTCTGGCATTAGAACCAGCATTAGTGCTGACATTAATACCAGATCGAAGAGGTTGCATGGCTCGCATGGAGATCATGTCCGGCACTGAGCGTAGGCGTCGGTGGTCGGACGAGGCGAAACTGAGGATATTGACAGAAGCGGATCAACCTGGTGTTCGCATTGGTGATGTGGCTCGCCGGCATGACATTCATCCTGGCCAGATCCGTTTGTGGCGGCAGTCCTTCAGCTATGTTGGTCGACCAGCGATGTTCCTTCCGGTGGAAATCACCGAGGAGGTGAGCGCTACCCAGGCACCTGACACGCCACCGGCGCCAGCGGTCATCGAGATCTCGCTACGAAACGGTCGGTGTTTGAGGGTTCCGGCTGACGTGGAGCTAAGGATGCTCGGGTCGTTGATCGCTTGCGTGGAGGCGGCATGATCGGGCCTTCTGGGAATGTGCGGGTCTATCTGGCCTGCGGGGTGACCGACATGCGGCGTGGCATTGATGGACTGTCGGCGCTTGTCGAGGCGGCTATTAAGGAGGCGCCGGGCTCCGGCGCAATCTTCGGCTTCCGCGGAAAACGCGCTGATCGGATCAAACTTTTATGGTGGGATGGCCAAGGGTTTTGCCTGTTTTACAAAATTTTGGAACGCGGATACTTTCCCTGGCCGACGGCGAAAGATGGAGTTGCGCATCTGACGCAAGCTCAGTTGTCGATGCTTTTCGATCACGCATGTTAATGCCCCTCCTGCTGAGGCTGACAGATTCTGAGATCGAGTTGGGGGATGGCGTGGTCTCGGAGGTTTTTGAGCGCATCGAGCACGTCAGGCGTGTCTTGGAATAGATAGCCTCCGGCCGGCTGAGGGTCGATCAAAAGGCGTTTGTGCCTGATCTGTACATAGAGCCAATTGACCGGGATATTGAGCTTGGCTGCCAGCTCCGGGGCGCTGAGCAAGCTGGATGCGTGGGACCATCGGCTACGCTGAGAGGTCATTTTGATTCCGGCGCCGAGACGAACGCGTTGCACGGTGATCGGCAGGACCTTCTCTGCACAGTTGGGCGAGCGGTGTCCTTCGGCGGTGAGGACGGTGGCAATCTCGTCATCAGGCATGCCTGTGCGTGCGAGATCGAGAAGGCGATCTCGCATCTCCACACCTCGCGTAAGCTTGGCGACCGAGTTGACCTTCATCTTCACTTCGAGGTCGGTCACGGCTCCGCCCCGCCACACGATCCTGACCGTGGCGAGGTCGCGTTCGCCGCGATCTAAAAAGACCTTCTCGACAAGGCACCGCAACAACGCCTTGCGTTGAGCATCCGTGGTGTCTTCGTCCGCCCAGATTTGCGGCAGGCGACCGGCAAGAGCGACGACCTTGCCATTGAGGGTTTTGCCGATTGCTATCCTGGAGACGGGTTGGAGAACGGCTTGTTTGGCGAGCGCCTCCTCGGCTTCCCGGGCCTCTCTCAGCGCTGCTTCCCACCGACGCTCGAGCTCATCGGCGACGAGACGATTGTCAGGATCGACCCGGTTGAACTGACGCTCGGCCAGCGCAGCCGCGTACCGTTTCCGCTCGAGCTGGCGCTCCGCGCCGGTGCGCAACGCCGCGTTCATCTGTTGCTGGGCTCGGTGCGCCCTGGACAGTGCGTCAAGCTCAGCAGGCGCCAGCGCCGTCAGAAACGCATCTGCTACAGCCGCATCCACCCAGGGTGCACGGATGTGCTGGCAGGTCGGCAATCCTTCGTGGGTGCGCAGATGGTTGCAGACGTACTCGCCGCCACCCTTGTAACGAACGTACATCTTGTGGCCGCATCGTGCGCACCAGGCGATCCCGTGATGCAGAAGTTCGCCGTCGCGCGGGGCTCCTCTGGTCTTGATGCGCATATATTCGGCTCGCTTGTCTCTTACGATGCTCCGGAATTTTCATAAGTCGACCAGTCGATGTAGGAGGGATAACGGTCCTTCACGACGAACCGCCATTCCTCCATTGGCCGTGGGGTCTTCGCCGATGAAGCGCCTTCGCGCCCGGCCGTACGAATGCGCGTGCGTCCATAGACGAAGGCGCCTGCATAGGCGGGATTCTTCAGGATCGACGACACGGCCGAGACCGTAGCGCGCGACCAGCGCAGATCGCCATGCCGGTCACGGCGCGGCAGGTCGAGGCCGCGATCATTCAGCACCCGCATGACCTTGGCCACGGTGCGCAGCTTCAGGAACATCTCGTACACCAGCCCGAGCCGTTCCTGCACCGCGAGGTTGGGATCCTTGACGACAATCCCGCTCGGATCGCGCGTCAGGCCGATCGGCAAGCTGAGCGCAAGCTCGCCGCGTTCGGCCTTTGCCAGCAGACCGCTCGTCAGCCGGCAGCGGATCGTGTGCAACTCAAGCTCCGAGATTGGATCTGTTGCAACCTTTTGATTACCAGCGCTGTGGCAAGGAGCCTTCGATCATTTTCGGAGGGTTGCAATGTTTAAAGGCCGTCAGTTCGACCAGTCCGTGATCCTGCTTTGCGTGCGCTGGTACCTGGCCTACAATTTGAGCCTGCGTGATCTTGAGGAGATGATGGCTGAGCGCGGCATCAGGGTCGATCACACGACCATCCACCGCTGGACCGTTCGTTTCTCGCCCTTGTTGCTCGAGCGCTTCAACCAGCGCAAGCGTGGCGTGACCGGCAAATGGCATGTGGACGAGACCTACATCAAGGTACGCGGCCAGTGGATGTATCTCTATCGCGCCATCGACAATGCCGGTGACACAGTCGAGTTTTGGTTCAGCGAGCAGCGCGACCTGCCGGCGGCCAAGCGCTTCTTCAGAAAGGCGCTGGACCGTCATGGCCGACCGGATCGCGTCGTCATCGACGGGAGCCAGACCAACCACGAGGCGATCGTTTCCTGCGACACCACAAATCGCTTGCAGGATCGCGCCCGGCGCCGGCTGAAGCCGATCCGCATCCGCCGGAGCCAGTATTTGAACAATCGGATCGAGCAGGACCATCGGCGCATAAAGCGCCGAGTCCGGCCGATGCTCGGCTTCAAATCGACGGCCACCGCCTCCGCCATCCTTTACGGCATCGAAATGATTCACATGATGCGCAAGCGACAGGCGAGGTATGCCTTCAATCCGAATCCGTCCCTGGCCGAGCAGTTCGAAATCCTCGCCGCCTGATTGACCTTACATCAGGCCTCTCTGCGCCCTCTATTCACCCGTTGCAACAAAACCTGCAGGACAGCGGCAACTACAAGCGCTATCCGATCCGCAACGTCGATGGCGAGAGAGGTGGCTCGGTTTGTTTGGACAGGAATTCCCGATTTATAAGTGGAACACTGCCTCTGGTTAGGCCGCCTCGGGAAGCGGTAGCGGGGTGAAGTAGGCCTCATCTGGCGCTCTGCCGTCAAGGCTGGAATGCGGGCGTCCCCGATTGTAGAAATCGAGATATTTTCCGATCGACGCTCGCCCTTCGCGAACGCTGTCATAGGCCTTGAGATAGACCTCCTCATATTTCACCGACCGCCAGAGACGCTCGACGAGGAGTGATCAAGCCGACTTGGCCTGGCCATGAACTGTCGAGTGTTCTGTAATAGACGTAAATAATTGGCCAGAAATTGCTCAGTATCCGGCCTGCGGTGTACCACCGCGGTGTTGCGCTGCTTGTATTTTGTTTTTTCGTTACGCTTAGCGCCTAGGGCACATCGTATTGTACTGTTTCACTTGAATTCAATAACTGGCACTTGTTATTGTCAGGTTGTTCAGAATTTGTTGCGGCGTATTTGTCCATTTTTTCAATCTCAAAACATCATCGATCCCAAAAAACTGAAGCGTTTTATTTTATTATATAGCGTGACACATTTTTGCAATTATTACACAAGACCTCCGCGCTTTTCGCGGCGGCTGCCAGATCGTCGACTGGCAAGCTGGTCACCAGCTTCCAGTCGATCGGGTCGCGGCTCGAAGGTGGGTCGACTGAAGTGGACCCTGTGCTGATGGCCTGAAATGAGAGCTGGCCCCGGGGGGGGGCTTTAACTCCTTCTGGAGGAAGTACACGGTGGCAGGTCAGTCCGCTCCGTTTATCAAAACGGAACGGCATCCGCACCACCTAAGCCGCCGGTCCAAAATCCGGGGGTCCACTTCACCAATACCGAGCAGCTTACGAATTAAGCGGGCGCATTTAAAATAGTGCTAACGCAATAGTTGCCAAAAAACGTCGCATTAGTAGCAATGCTCGACGACGGTACCAATCGAGATAAACGTCGTACAGAGCAGCAAAAAAGCGTTCAAGATATCGAAGCGCAAACCGCGCCTCCATGAACGAGCATTAGGGTAAGCATAGAGAAAACAATAGAACGATATTTTATTGATTGGCCTGACTTATTTCACAATTACATAAAACCGCCGCATATGGCAGAAAACAACACAGCATAAATGCTTACACGAAAGATAAACATATGAAACAACGAGCAGGTCAGGCCAGTAGCCACCGAAGCTAATCACACTTTTATCGCATTGCCCCATATGAGCACGTTGAAAGTGCCAGATAGGTTTGCGTCCTCCTTAACAATTATGAACCCGAAGTACGATATCTCAGCTTGTGGCACGTTATCCGGAGTGAGGGCCGATACCACATAGCCCGTGTTAGGCATCAGTCGTCCATTCTCCGAGGCGAACTTTGCATCAGCCTTGCTCAGATAAACGTTCTTGACGTCTCCAGGAGTTAGGTGGCTATTCCGCAAGGCGTTGGCGATGGCGTTCCTCATGTTCTCAGGGTGGGTATCGGTGAAATGCCACATCGTGAGAGATAGAGAGCTGTTTAATCTGCTATGCGTAATGGAAAAAACATGGCTGTGAGAGAACGTTTAAATACTGAATGAGTGAGGTCCTTCCAGCCTTGCAAAAGGTTAAGTGGCTTCTCGCGCAACGCACAGAATAATGGCCTTTCGTAAGCGAGAAACGGCTAATAGCTCGCTGATACGTCTCAAAGCCGATGTGCCTACCTAGGAATCCCCGAGAGCGACGTTTGAATGGCTTTTCGCATAAGGCAACTCGTTGGAAAACAACAGCAAAGTATGCGTCGGTCTCGCTAAGGGGTAGCGCTTCACTTACATGAAAGAGTCATCATTTGTTCGCTCGTCTCAAAAGCTGGCAACATTCGGGGCTGGAAGGGCTTAAATACCGCATGACCAGCTAGCTATCGGCACTCGTTCTCCCACCACAAAGAATTATACAGCTCCCCTCTAGCCATGTCGGACGCGGAGTCGGACTATGTCGCGGACTCGGACTCAACGTTTTTCTCTGACGAGAAAGACGGCTCCTCCTCAGATGACGACTCTTCCTCTGAGGAGGAAGAAGAAGAAGTAGAAGAAGAAGTAGAAGAAGAAGAAGAAGAAGAAGTAGAAGAAGAAGAAGATGGCCTAGAGCCTCCGCCTGCCGATCTGCACGAAGACGACTTTTCCTCTTCGGGTTTATCCTCTTTGGAGGACGACGACTCGGACGAGGAGTGATCAAGCCGACTTGGCCTGGCCACTGTTGTATCTTCGTTTTTTGGCTTTTGGTTGTATGCTATCTTACTATGAACTGTCGAGTGTTCTGTAATAGACATAAATAATTGGCCAGAAATTGCTCAGTATCCGGCCTGCGGTTTACCACCGCGATGTTGCGCTGCTTGTATTTTGTTTTTTCGTTACGCTTGGCGCCTAGGGCGCATCGTATTGTACTGTTTCACTTGAATTCAATAAAGGGCACTGGTTATTGTCAGGTTGTTCAGAATTTGTTGCGGCGTATTTGTCTATTTTTTCAATCTCAAAACATCATCGATCCCAAAAAACTGAAGCGTTTTATTTTATTATATAGCGTGACACATTTTTGCAATTATTACACAAGACCTCCGCGCTTTTCGCGGCGGCTGCCAGATCGTCGACTGGCAAGCTGGTCACCAGCTTCCAGTCGATCGGGTCGCGGCTCGAAGGTGGGTCGACTGAAGTGGACCCTGTGCTGATGGCCGCCAGCGCCGTGTCTCGTTCGGCAGTGCCGGTGGCCTGGCTGACGATGCCGCCGACTGCCAGGCCATGGCGGTTCTCCATCAGAGCATGCCCCATGTAGCAGAGCTTGGCCGGCTGCCCGTCGCCCTTCTTGTATAGCCGAGCTTCCGGGTCCGTCGTGCTTTGGTGCGTTTCATTTGAACGCTTCTCTTTGTGGAAGCTGCGCTCAGCGTTGCGTCCTTGCGTCCCGGCCCCTCACTGTCGTTGTCGCCTCCATCCTTTCTGCGGAAGCTCTTGATCGAAGCCCATGCGCCGATCAACGTGCCGTCCACCGAGAAGTGATCGCTCGACAACAGCCGCTTCACCTTCGGCTGAGCCAGCACCGCAGAAAGGAACTTAACGGCAATCTTACCCTCTAACAGCCGGTCGCGATTCTTGGAGAAGGTCGAGTGATCCCACACCTGATCATCCACTCCCAGACCAACAAACCAGCGGAACAACAGGTCGAACTCCAGCCGCTCCATCAACTGTCGTTCCGAGCGGATACCGTAGAAGGCATGCAGCAACATCGCCCGAAGCAGCTTCTCCGGTGCAATCGAGGGCCGGCCAAAATCCGGGTAAAGCCTCGCAAATGCCTTCGACAGATCGTCCAGAGAAGCGTTCACAATCTCTCGGATCAACCGTAAGGGATGATTCCGCCGAACGCGCGCTTCAAGATCCACGTAACTGAACAGCGATCCAGATCCCTCGTCCGATCCGCGCATTCCGGTCTCCCGATTCAATCATCGAGAGAATCACGTCCAATTCCATCCCGCTAGAGACTTTTTCAACACCCTGCTAAAGGGCATATGGCCTTCGTTTGGACGGGGAAGCTTAAATCCAATCTTCGATTGTGACTCGAGTTTTCTGTCGCCGCGCAACATTTTTGGCTGAAGTTGGCGGCGCGGAATAACAGCTGTGCCGCCGTCTTATCGAGCCGCATTCATCATCTGACGAACCTTCGTTCAGCTCTCAGATCAGATCTATTGCAACAGTCGCCCATCGCTGGGCATCCCGTATCCCGCTGGGATAGACGACCGCGTCCCAGCCCTCTCGGGCTGCATCCACTATTGTGGAGCGTCGTTTGTGGCCCCGACATACAGAGGAAATCGCCTCAGCCAGCTTTTAATCCATCCAACGAAAGTTCTCGCAATCCGGCTCTTCCACTGAGTTTTTCCTCCAGAAGGAGTTAGAGTCCGCCCGAAGAAGGACGGACGAATGAAGCGAGCAAGGGAGCAGATTATCGCGGTATTGAAGGAGCATGAGGCTGGGGCGAAGACAGCCGACCTGGCTCGCAAGCACGGTGTCTCCGAAGCGACAATCTACAATTGGAAGGCCAAATTCGGTGGCATGGACGTTTCCGAAGCAAAGCGGCTGAGGGCCCTGGAGGAGGAGAACGCGAAGCTGAAGAAGCTTCTGGCCGAGCAGATGCTCGATGCGGCCGCACTTCGCGAGCTCCTTTCAAAAAAATGTATGGTCCGCCCCGCCCGTGCAAGGGTTCGTAACAGCAAAAATGACGCTTTCAGTTGCATAAATGTATCCGGCCTCTCGCGAGTGGACTGCTGTTGCAGCCAGGCCATGATGAGATCCGCGCACGCCGTTCCCAATAAATGGTTCGGGCACGAAGCCCGCTTTTTTGCACAGGGCTTACGGCATGTTGATCCACTGTTTCGTCATCACTGTTCCCGAGCCTTGCAATCGAAGCCAGAAGCGTCAGGCGAATGCAGGATCCCTGCGTTCGTAGAGCGCTCCCGGCTTGGTCAGGACAACCCAGACAATGCGGGCCATTTTGGCGGCTAGAGCGACAACGGCCTTGTTCGGATGCATCCGAGCCTGGAGCCCGTCGAGCCAGCCTCCTAGGCGATCGCGTGTCCGGTCCAAATGCCGGAAGCAGGATCGCGCGCCATGCACCAGAAGCTTTCTCACATAACGGTTGCCGCGTTTGCTGACACCAAGCAACGTCTGTTTTCCGCCGGTCGAGTATTGCCTTGGCACTAACCCCAGCCAGGCAGCAAGGTCGCGGGCCTTGCGAAACTGCAGCCCATCACCAATTGCGGCAAGTACGGCGGTCGCACCCAATGCGCCGATACCAGGGATTGTCATCAGCCGGCGTGTGACGTCCTCTCGATCGGCGACCGCTTCGATCTCCTGTGTCAGTTCGCGGATCCGTTCTTCGAGGCGGCGGAGATCGGCGAAGAGATCGCCACCAGGCGACGCATCACTGGTGACAAGTCGTTTCCTTCGTCATTCAAAGCGCGCGGCAACTCGAGTTTGAATATTCCGGCACCCTGACGCAAAGGTACACCGTACTCGAGGCAGAAAGCCCGCATCTGATTGATCAGGCGTGTCCTCGAGCCGACCATCTGGTCACGGATTCGGTGCAGCGCTTGAAGATCGACCTGGCCCTCCTCCTTCACGGCGACGAAGCGCATTGTCGGTCGCGTCGCGGCCTCAGCGATCGCCTCGGCGTCGATGATATCGTTCTTGTTTGATTTCACGTAGGGTTTCACGAATTGCGCGGGGATCAGGCGCACCTTGTGACCAAGTTCCTGTATCATCCGGGCGAGCCACTGTGAACCGGCGCAGGATTCCATGCCAACTATGCTGGTTGTGCCCGAGCAAAGAACTGAAGAAGGGTATCCCGTCGAAAGCGAACTTTCTGAACAGGTGTGCCGTCGCAGCTCAGGCCAACGACGTGGAACAGGTTCTTGCCAATGTCGATTCCATAGACTGCCGCCGGTTGCGGCAAATTGCGATGGGTCATGATACTCTCCTCTTTTGATCTGGCCTTCCTATGATGAAGGAAAAGGACGGGGCGGACCATCCCTTAATGGTAGGGCCCGCCGCCAAGCGCGCTGCGGTCGCGCATCTGCAGGCCGTCATGAGCCTGTCAGAACGGCGGGCCTGCTCGATCGTGGACGCGGATCGAAAGATGATCCGCTATCGCTCCAGCCGTCCGCCGGACGCAGTTTTACGTGGCCGATTGCGCGATCTCGCCAACGAGCGGCGGCGTTTCGGCTACCGCCGGCTGTTCGTCCTGCTGCGGCGGGAGGGAGAGCCATCGGGGATCAACCGGATCTACCGGCTTTATCGCGAGGAAGGGCTCGCCGTCCGTAAGCGGCGGGCCCGCCGCAAGGCTGTGGGAGCCCGAGCCCCAATCCTGGTCGAGGCGAAGCCGAACGCTCGCTGGTCGCTGGACTTCGTCCACGATCAGTTCGCCAACGGCCGACGCTTCCGCATTCTCAACATTGTCGACGACGTCACCAAGGAATGCCTGGGCGCCATTCCGGACACATCCATCTCGGGCCGACGCGTCGCCCGCGAACTGACGGCGATCGTCGAACAACGAGGCAAGCCAGGAATGATCGTATCCGACCACGGCACCGAGTTCACCTGCAATGCCATGCTCGCTTGGTGCAAGGATGCTGCCATCGACTGGTAATTACCCACGCCCTTGTCAGGGGCAAGAATCCCTGAATCTATGGGGATATGGATCGCACTGATTTGCAGCGTCTGACGAAGGAAGAGTTGATCGATCTGGTGCTGCGGATGCAGCGGCCAGAGAAGACATCACGCACGTCGTCCAAGCCACCTTCGAGCGATCGCAAGGCGCGTCGGGACAGGGCAAAGCCTGGCGGCGCCAAGGCGGGTCATGAAGGTCACAGCCGCGCCATGAGTGAGGATGCCGATCGCATCATCGATCATCATCCCGACCAATGCCTTTGCTGCCGCGCCAGCCTGTCGAGCGATCTTGCTGCCGAAACCGTCAGCGAGCACGACAAGATTGAGCTTCCCGCGATCAGGCCTTTGATTGAGCGCCATCGGCGTCTGGCAGTCCGATGCCCGTCCTGCGGCACGCTGGTCGTCGCGGCTGTGCCAGATGCGGCGAAGGGGACGCCGTTCGGGCCACGCGTGCACGCCGTAGCGACCTATCTCAAGACTTTCCAGGCCCTGTCCTACGAGCGGCTGCAGGGCGCGTTCGCGAACCTTTTCGGTCTCAACATTAGCCAGGGCGGACTGATGAACATGTTGCGCCGTGCGCAGGGCGCGTTCGCGGCCGAGTGCGACAAGGCCGTCGCGGCGTTGCGCCGGGCCAAGGTCATCGCCTCCGATGAGACCGGCGTGCGGATCGAAGGAAGCAACGCCTACCACTGGGTGTTTCGCTGCGCCGAAGCGGTTGTTCATCAAGCGGCGCCAACGCGCGGTGCCGTCGTGGTCCGGACCCTGATGGACGGCCATCGGCCCGACGTCTGGTGTTCCGATCGCTATGCCGCACAACAAGGTCACGCAAATGCGCATCAGACCTGCCTGGCGCATCTCGCCCGCGACGTCGCCTATGCGGACGAGGCAAGTGAGGACATGCTGCCCTCACGGCTCAAACGTTGGCTGCAAAGGGCCTTCGCCCTAGCCGACGGTATGGAAACCTTCGCCGCCTCGACCATCGCCGGCAAGCGTCGCGCCCTGGAGCGAAGTCTGGACGATATCTTCGCCACCACAACGTCGTGCGATCTGGCCCGCGACATCCAAAACAAGTTCAGGCGAGCTCGCGATCAACTTTTGACCTTTGCCCAAAGGCCAGGAATGGTCGACGCGACGAACAACGCCTGCGAACGGGCGCTGAGACCCGCCGTCGTTCAACGGAAGATCACCAACGGCTATCGCGCCATGTGGGCCGCCCAGGGCGAAGCCGACATTCGAACCGTCGTCGACACGGCTCGTCTCGCGCCAGGCACGAACTCCTTCAAAATCATCCTTCAAACCGTCAGCGCCTGAAATCTGCTATGACTGAGCCCACGACCTTGATCTTCCGAGCCTCTCTTCGGGCACGGCTTTGTCGGGACATCGAGGTGTCGAGTTCGAGCACGCTGGCGGATCTGGCCGAAGCCATCGTAGCGGCATTTGGCTTCGACTTGGACCACGCCTACGGCTTCTATTCAAAGCTGACGGGAAAGCTGTTCGACTCGCCCCTGCGGTTCGAACTCTTCGCCGACATAGAGGGGAGCGGCTCTCGCAGCGTGAAGGGCACGCGCGTCAGCACAGCCTTCCAGAAGGTGGGCTCGGCAATGACCTTCTTGTACGACTACGGTGACGAGTGGCGCTTCCGCGTTGAACTTATTGGAACAGGGCAGGCGCAGCCCGATGCCAATTACCCGAGGATCGTCAGCAAGATCGGCAAGGCTCCCCCGCAGTACCCGGACATCGACGACGAGTGACGACGCACCGTGCCGCATCGAGGGGGCGAGGGGGTGGGTAATTACATCGACTGGCACTTCATCGCGCCCGGCAAGCCTATGCAGACGGATGTCGTAGAATAGCCCCTTCTTCTCATTCGGCAGCTTTTTCCACAGCCTTCGGCCTTTCCGGCCTCGTTCGCCATCGGGAAGTCGCTGCTGCATAGGCAGCTTCCGCCTTCTCTATTCGGGATCGTTCTTCGGCGCGCTTGGCCGGGATGTTGTAGTCGAAGGCGGTGCCGCGCCTGGCATGGCTGGTCGGGAGGCCGGCACGCAGCTCGACCGATCTGAACTTGCGGGCGAGCAAGGCCGGCCGGGCCCAGATGTAGTCGGTATCCTTGCTCAGCATGTGCCAGATGATCATTGCAAGCTTGCGCGCGGTGGCGACGGCCGCGATGTGCTTCCCGCGGCGCGAGGCAATCCGCTTGTAGAAGGCGCGTAGAGGTCCTGGCGATCGCACGGCCGCCCATGCCGCCTCGACCAGCATCCCCCGCGCATGGGCCGCGGCCCTGCTTCGTGATGCGGCCGTATAGGCTGGCCCCTCACCGGACTGCCGCACGCTCGGATTGAGGCCAAGATAGGCGACGAGCCTCTGTGGATCGCTGAAGCGCCGTATGTTGCCGATTGCCGCGGCAACGCTTGCAGCCACCGTGACGTCGATGCCGGGCAACGTCATCAGGCGGCGGATTGTCGGATCCTGGAGGGCATGCACCGCGATATCCGCCTCAACCACCGTCAACGCCTCGTTGATCTGGTTAATCAAGCCGAGGTGGCGCTCGATGGCGGCGCGCTCATCCGCAGGCAATATTTGCCTCGTCAGCCATTTGCGCCCGCTGATCCCGACCAGGTTCCCATGCGGACACGGCGGGATCAGGTGTGCGTGGAGGATTGACTAGATCAGGTTCTTCAGCCGCGAACGCTGGCGAACCAGCTGTGTCCGCCTGGTGACCTATCTTCGGAGGGCAAGGGTCCCCGGATCCGGAACCCAGACCTCCGGCAGAAAGCCCGAGGCATAGAGCTTCGCAAGGACAGTGGCGTTGATCGTGTCAGTCTTCACCTTCGCGTGCGCGATCATGTGCACCTGCTTGGGATTAGCGATCACGATCCGATCCACGTAGGGCGACAGCACTTCAGCGACGGCCGTGGCATTGCCGGTCGCCTCGATCACCACATGATCATCGTGGGTGAGTTCCCTCCTGGCGAACTCCTCGAGCTTGTTGCGTAGCATTTGAACGCGGCCGAGCTTGACGATCTCGCCATCAAGCAACGACACGACCTCGGCGGCTACTCGGTGTATGTCCATGCCGATAATACGCACGGTTCCCTCCATCGTTGGTCACGAACAGGGAGCCAGCGGGCAACACGACAAATACGGATCCGCGCTCGCAGCGCATCCGGGCGAGTCGTAGGGGCGGCCAGATAACGTGCTCGAACTCGCAGTTCATCTGCATACGACGGCCTGCCCGCACTTGCGTGCTCCCGGTGCCCCGTGGCCCGGATGCGCCAAGCTTAACGAAACCTGACGACCGAACAAACGACGGCACCCAGAACAACATGCCGGATAATGGCTTCATCGAGAGCTTCAATGGCCGGATGCGCGATGAGCTGCTCAACGAGACCCTGTTCTTCGATCTCGACGATGCCCGCGCCAAGGTCGCCAACCTGGGTCACCGACTACAATCCTGTTTCATAACACTCATCTGTCTATGTCCTTGAAGCGAATAGGTTTTGCTGATCGGGATGCGATCCCGCGGGGTATTTGGGTTTTGTCGCGCGCGATGAACAATCCGCTGGGCTTCCGGCTTTCCAAGTTCTGATCGCTTGAAGCTCCATGGGCCATCCGGCAGGGGATGGATACCCTTGATCTCGCCGGATTCGGCGACGAGCCTGAGGGTCTTCGGTGAGACGCCGAGGAGGCGCGCCGCCTTGTTCAGATTGAGGTATGGCTCAATGCCGTCCAGCACCAGACGGAAAACCGGGATCTTGTGATGCGACCTGTGCGCAGTGACCCGCTCCCGTGTCCAGCGATTGCCATGCCCAGTCACCAGGCCGTTCCGGTTGAGAATGCCGGCGATCAGGTCATCGCTGGCGATCAGCACCAGTTGCCGGATGGCTGCGATGATGTCGGCGGAGGTCGCATTGCGCTGGCCACGTCGCCGCTTCGGCAGACGCAGTTCTGTATGGACGCCGCCGATCCAATGGATCAGCAGGACGATCTCGGAGGCTTCATCATCGATATCGGCGACTACTTCTTGGATGACGGTGCGCACGATGCGCTTCTTGAGCCTGGCATCCGTCGTCGGCGCCGACCAGACGGTGCGAAGGTCTCCGGCAAGCGCGGCGATGTCCTTTCCCACGACAGGTGACGGTTTCGGTGTCGCTGCATCATGGGCAGCGATCCGGCTTTCGATGTCGCCGACATGCGCGAGGGCGCGGTTCCATCGCACCTCCAGTTCCGCCGCAACCAGCCGGTTTTCGGGATCGGCGGCGTCATATTGCCGGAAAGCCCGGTCGGCGGAGTAGCGGGCAGCTTCCAGATCGCGGCTGAGGGCGTCCCGGACCTGGTCGCGGCGACCGGCTGCCTGCGCCTCGGCCTCGGCGGCGGCAGCAATCGCGCCGGGCTCGACGACACGTAAGAGTGCTCCCTCAATCGCATCGTCGACGCGCAGCCCGCCGAAGGCGATGCAGCGCGGCTCGCCATTGTCGAGCAGGCCCCGCCAGCAGGAATAGCGCGGAATGTTGTGCTTGGCGCCCGTGTATCGCACCGTGAGCTTGCGGCCGCAGCGCCGGCAGCGGACAAGACCGGCAAGCAGCGCGTCGCCATGCTTGCGCGCTCCGTGATGCCTGCCCGTGGTCACATTGTCGCTCAAGCCAGGCGAGCACGCTTGCATCGCGCTTCCAAGAAGGCTGGCCGCCGGGTATGGCTGGAACGGCGACCTTTTCCAGGGCTTTCCGCTTCGTTTCCAGATTGGCCCTGGCATAGTGGTTGGTTGTATCGAGGCTCACATGGCCGAGCCAACTTCGGATGACCGTAACGTCGACGCCCGCCGAGATGAGGTGCACGGCGGTGGCGTGCCTGCTATGTTGATCAAGACATAGCCGGCACTATCTACCCTGCCCGACTATGTCGGGTAACTAGATTTCGATCAAAGATTTCAATGCTTTATAGATATCGTATAGACATAGTTCGTAGCCCTTCCAGCAATCCAGCTTGGGAAGGGAGCGAAGAATGAAGTATTTCATCAATGCTGATTTTGCGTTGTCGCGGCCGCCAGAGGGTCCGGTGGCGAGTTACATTATCCCGTTTGCCGAATGGCTCGTTGATCGAGGCTATGGTCTTGTTTCTACGAGGAACCAGGTGCTGATGGCTGCAGGCTTCAGCAGTTGGCTTCGGCAAAAGGGGATTGCGCTAAGCGACATAAGTGGAGCCCATGCTGGGCGTTATTTGCTGGACCGAGCGCAGCGGCCAAAGCTTGGAGATGACGCCGCTCTTCGACATCTATTGGCCTTTCTACGAAGCCAGAACGCAATCGCCGAAGAGATTAAGGCCGACCACAGCCCATCGCCGGTAGAACAGCATGTGCTGGCATACGAGCGGTACTTGCAAGATGCACGTGCGCTATCTCGTCAAACGATCATAAATTACCGGCCAGTCGTTCGAGATTTTCTCAACTTCCGCTTCAGTGATGGTGGGGTGTCGCTCGCGCAACTGCGCGCCGTCGACGTGACCGATTTCGTGCAAAAGAGGGTTTCGCGTCTCAATATGCGACGCGCCAAAACCATGACGACCGCATTGCGGTCGTTTCTCTCCTATGCGCGTTATCGTGGAGACATCACCGCAGACTTGGCGGCAGCAGTTCCGATCGTGGCCAACTGGTCGCTCTCGTCTATTCCTCGTAGATCGGCCGCGAAGAGGTAGCTCGTTTACTCGCCAGCATTGATCGGGATACGCCCATCGGATGTCGCGATTATGCGATGATCCTCGCATTGGCGCGATTGGGATTGCGGTCGAGCGAGCTGGTGACGCTCGAACTCGACGATATCGATTGGGCAGCCGGAGAGATCCATGTGGTTGGCAAGAACGGGCAGCGCAACGATCTTCCGTTGCCTGCGGATGTTGGCGAGGCGATTGCCGACTACCTGGGGAAGTCGCGTCCACGCAATGCCAGTCGTCGCGTCTTTTTGCGCGACAAGGCCCCGATCCGTGGTTTCACTGGCCAGAGTGGACTCGGGTCAGTTATCCGACGCTCACTCAAAAGGGCCGGGATCGACGCTCCCACAAAGGGAGCGCATCAGTTCCGACATGGGCTTGCCTCAGAGATGCTGCGTGGCGGCGCGTCGCTGGGTGAGATCGGTGAGGTTCTGGGCCACCGTCATGTGCAGACAACGGCGATTTACGCCAAGGTCGACCTGAACGCGTTGCGAACATTGGCTTTGCCGTGGCCGGGAGAAGTTCAATGAGCACACTCCGACAGGCTGTTCAGGACTACATCGAGATGCGGCGAGGGCTGGGGTTCAAGCTGCGAGAGGCGGGAAGAGGATTGTTCGATTTCGTCACCATTCTGGAGGCCAATGACACGCCATACATCACGACGGAGCTCGCCCTTGCCTGGGCTCAGCGACCATCGCATGCGCAGCCTTCGCATTGGGCGAGACGGCTGGGCCACGTCCGCGTATTCGCCCGTCATCGGGCTGCCGCTGATCCGCGGACCCAGATACCCCCAGACGGTTTGCTACCCTTTCGCCCGAAGCGGGCACGGCCATATCTCTATTCCAAGGAAGACATCCAACGCCTCCTGTCGGCCGCTCTGGAGATGCCGTGCAGATATACCCGCTGCATGCTCAGGCCATGGACATATTATTGCCTGTTCGGATTGCTGAGCGTTTCCGGCCTGCGCCTCGGCGAAGCCCGCAACCTCAAGCTCTCGGACATCGATTTCGATGCCGCTGTGCTGACGATCCGCGGCACGAAGTTCGGAAAGTCCCGTCTTGTGCCGATGCACGCATCAACCAGCACAGTGCTCCAGGATTATCTCAAACGCCGCCGGCAGCATTGTGCAGCCCAGGCGGCGTCTCCTTACTTGTTCACTTCCCAGTTAGGCAACCGCCTTGATGTGGGAGACATTCATCGAACATTCTATGCTCTGTCTCGCCAGATCGGCCTGCGCGGCGCAACCGCCATCGACACGGCCCGCGCCTGCATGACATGCGGCATGTGTTCGCGACGAACACGCTGGTGCGGTGGTACGAAGCCGAGCAGGATCCCGAGCGGCTCCTGCCCATTTTGTCCACTTATCTCGGCCATGTCCACGTGGCCGATACCCAATGGTACCTCAGCCGTTCACCCGAACTGATGAAAGAAGCAATGCGCCGCCTTGAGAGCAGCTGGGAGGATCGGACATGACCAAACATGCCAGCCTGGCGCCACTCTTGGAGCGGTTTTTCATCCAACGCCTGATGCAACAGCGGCAGGCAAGCCCCCATACGATCAGTTCCTATCGCGACACATTTCGGCAGTTGCTGAAGTTCACTGCACGAACATTGCATAAGCCGCCGTCTCGCTTGAACTTCGAGGAAGTCGACGCGCCGTTGATCGTTGCCTTCCTTGATGACCTGGAGAACCAGCAGGGTATCAGCGTCCGCAGCCGCAACTTGCGCCTCACGGCGATTCATTCTTTCTTTCGCTACGCGGCCTTCGAGGCACCCGAGCATTCCGCCCAAATCCAACGCGTGCTCGCGATCCCAAGCAAGCGCTTCACTCGAACGCTGGTCAATTTCCTGACCCGCCCAGAGGTCGATGCCTTGCTGGCCGCACCGGATCAATCGACCTGGTCCGGGCGACGCGATCACGCGTTCCTGCTGGTCGCCGTGCAGACCGGATTGCGGCTATCAGAGATCACTGGCCTCAAGCGCGACGATCTGTTCTTCGGCACGGGCGCCCACCTGCGCGTCGTTGGCAAAGGGCGCAAGGAACGCTGCACCCCGTTCGCCAAGTCTACGACCGCAGTCTTGAGAAGCTGGCTGAAAGAGCCTCAGCGCGGAGAAGAGAGTATCTTGTTTCCCAGCGCCAGAGGTAAGCGGCTGAGCGTTCATGGCGTTCAGTATATGCTGAACAAACACCGCCAGACCGCTTCTGGCATTTGCCCGTCGCTGGATGGAAAGCGCGTCACTGTTCATCGTTTGAGGCACACGATGGCCATGGACCTCCTGCAGGCGGGCGTCGATCGCGCCGTCATCGCTCTGTGGCTCGGCCACGAATCGGTCGAGACCACGCAGATCTATCTCGAGGCGACGTTGGCGATGAAGGAGGCGGCGTTGGCAAAGACATCCCCATATTCCGGCAAGTCATCCCGATTCCGGCCCGACGACAATCTGCTGGAGTTCTTGAACAGCCTGTAGATCGAGCCGACTATGTCGGGTGTGCCGGGCGTTTCTGCAGGAAATATCTCTATTCCTCCGATACTTACCGTTACGGTCAAAGCTACCCGACATAGTCGGGCAGGGTAGATAGTGCCGGAAGGCGTGTGGCGTTACGTGCTTGGCGCGCAGCGTCGGCATGGTTTTGGCCGCCGCCTTCACGTAGGCGGCGAGCTTGAACCGGACCCCCGAGGCGCTTAGGGGCTCACCATAGCGGTTGACGAACAGCCGCTGGTCGGGCGCCCGTGGTTGCCGCTCAAGCAGTTTCTTCAGCAACATCACGGTTTCCGGCCAGAGCGGGCAGATACGTTCCTTCCGGCCCTTGCCGATCAGACGCACGCAGTTCGGGCTTTCGAACCGGATTGCTTCGGGGCACAGGTCGAGCGCTTCCTGTATTCGTGCGCCGCTGTTGTAGAGGAGTGAGAGCAGCGCATGATCTCGCATGCCCTCAACGGTCGAACGGTCTGGCTGACCGAGGATCGCCGTCACTTCCGCCGGATCCAAATAGCTCGGTTCCGACACCGGAGCGCGCTTGATCGGTATGTTGAGGATTTCCACGCATTGCGCGATCGATGCAGGATCCTTGGTGGCCACGAAGTGGAAGAAGCTGCGGATCGCGGCAAGCCGGCAATTGCGCGTGCCGATCGTACCGCCGCGTTCATGTTCGGCGTGACTGAGGAACGCGGCGACCTCGCGGGCGGCCAGATCGGTCAGCATGATCATAGCCACTTTCTTCCCAGTGCGCTGGGCGACGAATCGGAGCAACAACCGCCAGGTGTCGCGGTATGATCGAACCGTATGGATGGACGCGTTGCGCTGCTCGACCAGCCATTCGTAGAAGAACGCGCGCATCAGGTCTGGGAACCGATCAGCCCTGCTCATGACCCCACCTCCTGCCCCAGGTTGAGACATGATGCGCCAATTGCCCGGAACCGCTCATTTGCGTAATGCAGCAGGTCTTGCGTCACGGTGATGTAGACCAGGGTGGAGTTGATATCCCGATGGCCGAGGTAGGTCGCGAGGAACGGCAGGCGGTCCTGTGGATTGATGCCCGTCCGGTACCATTCGAGGATCCTGTTCACGACCATCGAGTGGCGCAGGTCATGAACGCGGGGACCCGTTTTTCCTCGCAATGGCTTCAACCCAGCGCGGCGTATGACGTCAGCAAGCAACCAGGTGATCATTTCCGGCGTGTAATGGCCATCGCCTCGCTCGTGCCAGAACAGGCCGGAGCGCGCGTCCTGTGATCCACCGGCACGCCGTCGCGCATCGATGTAGGCCCGGAGCTCGGCTATAACGCTGTCGGGTAGCGGCAGGATCCGGGTCTTGAAGAACTTGGTCTGCCGGATGGTTATCGTACCGGCCCGCAGGTCAACGTCACCAAGATCGAGACGGGCAAGCTCGCCGCGCCGTAAGCCTGCGCAATAAGCCAGCAGCAGCATCGTGTACATGCTCAGCGGCCGAAGCGGCACCCGTGGAGACGGATAGGTACGTGCGACGTCGAGCATCCGTCGCACGTCGGCAGGCGAGTAGATATGGGGCTTTCGCCATTGCTTGGCGGCCTCCTTCCTCGGTCTCGGATCCGGTCGCCGCACAGGCATCGACGGGTCACGGTGACGAAGGATTCTCGCAAAGACGCGCTTGAGCTTTTCGCTTTCCTCCGCGTGGTCCCGCGTGACATTCGTTGCCGCCCATCGATCGATCATGGCGCTCAGAGGTTCGGTTTCCGGTCCCGGATGCAACTGCAGGAACCGGTCGAACCGCAAGAGCAACAGGGGTTGCGAAGTGTATTTGTATCCTCTGCGCCGCATCATCGCGACATGCTCGGCCATTTTCGCCCAGCACGCTGCAGAACGGCCTGGGCTGGCGCAGTTCGGCAAGAGCCCGTTCCGGATCCCGCGACGCCAATGCCCTCCAGATCGGCATGCACTGCTTGATATTGCACTCATCGCGCAGAGCGACGACGGGATTGTGTTCGATCGCGCCGATTTCCACCAGGCGCTCGAGGAACCGGTCAATGATGCGGGTGCGGTGCAAGAGCGTGGATGTCGCCCGGCGAATGGCTGATTCTCGTAGCCAGGCCAGCAGCACCTCCTGATTGAGCGCCTGGTGACGTTCGGTGACATCCTGGAAGCCATGCAAGACCTGTCGATAACTGGTTAGGCTTTTCATGCTGCGCAGACCAAGGCTCGCGACATATCGGTCAATGGTCGCGCGGTCGGGATCGGGCCAGCGGGCGGTCATGCCGCCACCTCCATTCCCGGCACATCAAGCGCAATGGCCCTGAGGTCCTCGGTGGCGAGCTTGAGATAGGGAGCCGTCGATCCTGTCGAGCGGTGCCCCAGCACGTCGCCGATGATCTTTTGAGGCACCGCGACCCGCAGCATCTCAACCGCGCGCGCATGACGGAAGATATGGGGTCCACACTTACCAGGCGGTTGGACGCCAGCGTCACGGAGCCGCCGGCGAACAACGCTGTAAAGCTTGTCGAGCTTGCGATAGGGCGCGCGCGTGCGGATGAAGATCTCTCTGGCGTCCGTCAGGGGTCGTCCGGAACGCAGATAGGAGAGCACCGCTTCGCCGACCGGCTCCATCAGGGGCAAGGATGTGCTGGCTCGCGTCTTGTGGTGACGAACATGGATGGCTTCCGTCCGCCAGTCGATGTCCTCGATCCGTAGATGGCGGATCTCTCCAGACCGTAGCCCATATGTTGCAAGGAGTTGCAAAATCGCATGGTCTCGCAACCCTGCTGATGTCTTGTCCTTCTTCGCGCTCTCCAGCACGGTCACGATCTGGCTGCGGTCCAGGACCGAAGGTACTCCTTCATATGCGTAAAGCATCGGCGCTATGATGTGCCCTGACAGGTCCGTCGTGACGCGACCTGTGGTGTGGAGATAACGCAGCAGCGAGCGAAGCCGCTCGGCTACAGCCTTCAGCGAGCAGCGCGTCAGTTTCGGCGCGCGCAAATCCATGTAACCGTCAACGTCACTGATGCTGAGGCCCGTCGATCCGTCGATGCCGTGATCGATCTGCCAGGCAAGGAAGTTCCGGGCTTCCCACATTAATGCTGCGACGCTGGAGCAAGCCAACCCGCGTTCCTCACGCAGCCAGAGTTCGTATTCGTCGCAGATCGAAAATCGGACCTCATCGGCCACACAGGTAGGCTTGATAGCTGGCGGCCATTGGCCGTGAACAAGCCGCAGCAGCGCGTGAATTCCGGAACGCGGGACCTCGTGCCAGCGCGCGCTGGGACGTCGACCACGCTGTTTTTCGAACAGTACGATCGCGTGCCGCAGGTATTGCTCCACCTGCAGGTCGATCACGTCAGTGATCGAAATGCCCCGCTGTCCCAGATAATCGAGAAATCCAGATGCGTAGGTGCAGTAGTTCCTCGCCACGACCGGGCTGTATTGCTTACTGATAAGCGAGGAATTGAGTGCGTCGATTAGAGCGGTTTTCCCTTAATCGGAGTCGTTTGTTTGCAGTGAACGGCTTGTTCTGATTCCCTGATCGAAGTGATTTGCGGAAGGAGCAGCGGCATGGCACGAGCTTACAGCCTGGATTTGCGGACGCGTGTTATCGAGGCGATAGAGGCAGGCCTGTCGACCCGAGAAGCGGCACGGCGGTTTGCGATCGGGATATCGACGTCTGGTGCATGGTATCGGGCCTGGCGTTCGAGCGGCAATCTGGAACCTGGGCGGCAGGGCAAGCCGAAGGTATCGAAGCTGGACGCGCACGAGACTTTCATTCTCGCCTTGGTCGAGACCGATGAGCGGGACATCACGCTTGCCGAGATCGTCGATCGCCTTGCGGCAGAGCGCGGGGTCAAAGCCAGCCTGACGACGGTCCATGCGTTCTTCGCAAAGCGTGGCATCACGTACAAAAAAAGACAGCGCACGCGGCCGAACAGCAGCGACCGGATGTTTTGGCAGCGCGGGAAGAGTGGTTCGAAGGCCAACTCGATCTCGATCCGAGCCGCCTGATCTTCATCGACGAAAGTGGCCTCAATACCAAGATGGCCCGGCTACGAGGCCGCTCTGCGCGTGGACAGCGTTGCCGGGCGGCTGTTCCTCATGGGCACTGGAAATCCACGACCTTCACGGCCGGCCTGCGCCTCGACGGGATCGTCGCGCCCTGGCTCCTGGACGGCGCCATGGATGGCGAAGCATTCCTGGTCTACTTGCGCCGCGTCCTCGTGCCGACGCTTCAACCCGACGATGTCGTCGTGATGGACAACCTGCCTGCTCATAAAGTGGTCGGTGTCCGCGAAATCATCGAGGCTGCGGGGGCTTCCCTTCGCTATCTTCCGCCCTACTCCCCGGACTTTAACCCCATTGAGATGGCCTTCGCCAAGCTGAAGGCTTTACTGCGAAAGGCAGCAGCCCGGTCCATCCCGGAATTATGGGACGCCGTGGCCGTCGCCATCGATCGTTTCCACCCCAAAGAATGCGAAAACCTGTTCGCCCACGCCGGCTACGATGCCTAACCGTGATTATCCAGAAACTGCTCTAGTTCGTGACGGCTATCCGGCATTGTCGGGTCCTCTGTTGGTCGATTGACCCGCAGAGGTTCGGCACAGAATAATGCAAAGCAAGCCGATCAGAAATCGGCGAAAATCCGCCAATCAGGCCGCGCTCCTCCGCATTACGGGGACCTCGTGATTATGCAGAGCGTTTTTAGCTTGGCGTCGCGCAGAAAGGTGGCTGACGAGAGCCCGCTGTGGTGGATCGCGATGGTGAGCTAAAAACGTGTTGGACTAAGCCGCCGGCACGGGTGGCCGCTATGGGCGTTCAATTGAGGCCGTGCCCATGAACCGGCATGGCGTGGGCGCGGATGCGGTCTTGGACGCGGCGATTGCAGGGGTCGCCTGCGCCGAAAGCGGCACCGATATCGGTTGCGGCAAGGTGAGGACCGGCGCCGCGCCCTGCCGGGAGAGGCTGCCCGGGGGTGATGGCGCGCACCTTCGCGGGACCGGCTCGGTTTTGCGGCCGAACGGCGCGGGCGATACGGTGACGACGAAAGCTGAGCGCTTCTTTCATGATGTATCCCGGTATGGCGGGGGTCCGGTGACGCCGTCGAACGTTTCGATGACGATCATCCGCCACTGATGACAGGCCGGGCATTGCCGGAGGGAATGCCCGGTAAGGTCCTCGTAGCGGTCGCGGTAGTCCTTCGCCGAGCAGCTGTTCGACGCCTCTGGAGCCGGCATGCCGAGCAGGTCGCGGCAGTGGGCGAGCTTTTGCGCGCGATGGCGATTGCCGAGGAAGCCGTAATAGCGGATGCGATGGAAGCCGTCGGGCAGGACATGCAGCAGGAAGCGGCGCATGAACTCGTCGGCCGAGACGGTCATGACCTTTTGCCGATTGCCGTGCCGGTAGTCCTTCCAGCGGAAACGAACGGTGCGATCCTCGATGGCGACGAGGCGATTGTTGGAAATGGCGACGCGGTGCGTGTAGCGGCCGACGTAGTCGAGGACCTGTTCGGGCCCGGCGAAGGGCGGCTTGGCGAAGATCACCCACTCGGCCTTTCGAACGGGCGCCAGATAGCGCCGGAAGGCGTCGCGCTCGCTCAAGGCCTGCAAGCTAGAGAAGAACTTCAACTGGCCGGCCGCGAAGGCTTTCTCCAGGTGCTCCAGAAACAAGCGTCGGAACAGGCGTGAGAGCACCCGGACCGGCAGGAAGAAGCCGGGTTTGCAGGCAATCCATCGCGTGCCGTCGGCAGAAAGGCCACCGCCTGGGACGACGCAGTGCAGGTGGGGATGGTGCAGCAAGTTCTGGCCCCAGGTGTGAAGCACGGCGAAGAAGCCGATCTCGGCGCCCAGGTGTTTGGGATCGGCGGCAATGGTGCGCAGGGTCTCGGCGGTGGCGCGGAAGAGCAGACCGTAGACGAGCGCCTTGTTCTGATAGGCGATGTTGATGGCTTTTCAAAAGCGCGTCTAAACGACGACAAGCGTTTGGTGCTTGTGGACGGAACAAAAAGGCGGCCTTTGCAGGCCGCCGAGTGTGGAGGATGTGTGCTTTAGAGCGAGGACGGGGCTTTTTCGATATCGCTGTGATCGGTCGGTGTTCGTTGCTGCTCCTGGATAAGTTCCTGGAGTTGGACGCCGTAGTGAGACCAGATGCTATCGGCGAGATCGTTGAGGAGCTCGAAGACAGCGAGCGCCTGTTCGGGTGTCCATTCGGGATTGATGAGGAAGTGGATACCACGACTGAGGCCGGACGGTTGAGGATCTGGTTTCATGCTGCGGGCACCTTTTCGCCGGAGGAGCGGCTGGTGCGTTTTTCGCGCTGTGCCTTTGATCGCTCGGCCGCTTCCTTGAAGCGGTAGGAATCGCCTTCGATGGAGATCACCTCGGATCGGTGCATGAGGCGGTCGACGAGGCTGACGACGCAGGCGGCATTGGGAAAGACCTCCGACCAATCAGCGAAGGGTCTGTTGGTGGTGATGATGGTTGAGCGTTTTTCGTAGCGCCGGCTGATGAGTTCGAACAGCAGGTCCGCATGACGGTTCGAGTAGGACAGATACCCGACCTCGTCGATCGCAAGAACGTCGGCGGCGGCGTAGTGGTGAAGGCGTCGGCGCAAGGCTGCGTCGCTGTCGAGGGCGGCGAGTTCGCCGAGCATCTCGCTGGCGGTTCGGAAGACGACGGTGTGACCGCAGATGAGCGCCTGGTGAGCGACATTGCGAGCAAGTGTCGATTTCCCGACGCCGTTGGGGCCGATAAAGACGATGTTGGCGGCATCGTTCATGAAGGACAGGGTCATCAGATCCTCGACGGCGGCGCGGTCGATGCGGCGAGGCCAGTGCCAGTCATAATCGGACAGTTGCTTGAAGTGGCCGAGCCTGGCGGCACGCGTGCGTCGCCGCATCGAACGGTCGGAGCGCTCCTCTTCTTCCCATTGAAGGACGGCGGCCAGCCAGTCCGCGTCAGCGATTTCGTCCCAATGGGTGATCAGGCCATTGAGGCGCAACGCCTTGGCCCGGTTGAGCAGGATGTCGGGATTATTCATCATCTTTGCCTCCAAGGGTCAGTTGGTCGTAGCTGTCGAGGCGATGCGGCCGTACCGTCGTATCCTTGCGCCGCACGTGTTCGGGCAGGCTCGTTTCGACCGGCGGCGGAGCACCGCGGGCGACCCGGCGGCGTTCCAGTACGTCGCGAACCGACCTCGAATGGGAGGCGCCGGCATGCAAAGCTTCCTCGACGGCGGCCTGCAGTTCCTGCGCGCCGTACAGGTCAAGCAGTTTCAGCAACGCGTTTGTGATCGCACCGATATTGGAGCCACGCTCGGCGGCCCGGATCATCAGGGTCTGGCAGGCCGGCACGGCGCGGGTCAGGCTGTTGAGGCCGCGATGCTGGCGCGCCTCGCGCTTGATTGCGACGAGTGCCTTGAGGTGCTGAGGGTCCTCGATCTGCTGGTCGCGATCATAGCTGCGACGGTGACTGGCGATCATCTTTGCGCCGTCGAAGACGCGGACCAGGCCGAGATCGGCGCGCACGCTGAGCGTGCGCCGGACATGAGCATGCGGTACCGAGTAATCGTTGAGGTCGAAGCGCACATAGGGCGTTTTGCCAACCTTGGCGGCGACCTGCTCCTCGACGGGGTATGGGTTGGCGGGCAGCGGCAGAAGCAGTGGCTGCTCTTGCGCAAACGCCTGGCGGACCGTCATCGTCCGGTCCTCGGGGCATGGCCGGTCGGCTGCCTGGTTGCGGCACCACTGTTCGGCCTGGGCGTTCAGATCGTCGAGATCGGTGAACTTGCGGGCGATGAAGAATGCTTCCCTTATATGCCGTATGGCGCGCTCGACGCGGCCTTTTTCGTTGCCCCGGGCAACCGCGACAGGACGTGGCTCGAACCGATAGAAGCCGGCGAAGGCAAGCAGCGTCGGATGGAAGCGGATCGCATCGCCCTGGCGCTCGAGCACCGCACTCTTGAGATTGTCGTAGAGCAGGACCCTGGGCAGCCCGCACCATGTGTTGAACGCGCCGACGTGACCGCGCAGGAAGTTTTCCATGCGCGCGTCGAGGAAGAAGCGCAGGTAGATGTCGCGTGAGTAAGAAAGCACCATCACGAACGCCATGAGCGGCCGGCGGGCGTTGCCGATCTCGATGTGACCGAAGTGGGCCCAGTCGACCTGTCCCTGCTCGCCCGGCAATGTGCGCAGCCGCAGGAACGCCTCGGCCGGCTTGCGGGGACGGTGCAGGGCGACCAGGTGCCGAAAGTGCGTCGGCAAGCCCCGGTAGCCGCGCTCGCGCACCATCGCATAAAGGCGGCTGGCGGTCAGCGAGGGGAACTTTTCCAGCGTCTGCTCAATGAATGGAAGATACGGGTCAATGATTGAGGCTCTCTGCAGCGGCTTGTGCCGGGGCAATCCCGCCTGGGCCAGAACGCGATGCACCGTCGTGTGATGGACATGCAATTGCCTGGCGATGGTGCCGCAGCGCCACTTCTCGGCGTGATACAGGCGCAGGATCTGCGCTTCCAGTTCGGGGCTGATGGTCATGATACGGGCTCTCCGTCTGCGTAGTCAGCTTCACGGGCATAACGAGGCCCCCGGCGACGCACGAAGCCGGTGCGAACGAACGGCGACAGTCGACAGTCGCAGCGCCGACAGCACGGCGTGGGCATGACCGATGTCGTCGCCCGCCCGGCGACGTCAGCAAAAGCAGCGACGACATCGTTCGAGGGACTGACCAGTAGTGAACCGGCAGGAGATGCAGGTGGAGAATGATGCGTCACTTTATTGTGCCGAGCCCGATATCGTCGGGCCCGGACCGCATGAGCCAGGCGTCCCCGGCGGCTGCGCTGATAACGTCGCCCCGCCTCGCGCACACTCTCGCGGCGGGCAGCACGGGCGCAGTCCTGGCCGCAGTAGCGCTGTCCCCGGTCGCAGCTGCGGCAGATCGTTACCTGCGAACGGCAGCGGCCGCACAGAAAGAAGCGGCCCGTGAGCATCCGCGACGATCCTTTCGGAGCGCCGCTGGGAGTTCGGGGAAAAGGTCGACGGAATGCGCTGACAATGCGATAATGCAGTCGCGCACCGTCAGTGGAGCGTGACACCGAGCCCGGACTTGCCAGTTGAGATCGGTGTTACGCCGGATTGTTTCTGGGCGCTGATTACCCGCAGATCTACCACAAGGCACGCGCATGGCGGGGTACGTCGAAAGCCGCCTCAGGGCGGCTGGAGACGTGCCCCGCGTCTATCCCTTCAACCTCCCATGATCAGCACCGCGCCGCAAAGGCGGCCGCCCGCTACAGCGCTAGTTGAAGAGCGCGCGGGCGGCCGCCTTTGCTCTTCCAGCGCTTCAGATCTTGTCGTCGTTTATCAGCGGGTTTCGACCGTCTTCGACATAGGCGATGGCGGCAATGTCACCCGGCAGCGTGAAGACGACGTGGAAGTACTGGGTGTCGAGAAGCTCGGCGCGACGGTCCTCCAGCCATTGCGCGCGGGCCAGCGATTGGCAGCGGGGACAATGTCTGTCGCGGCAGCTGTTGAAGGCGATGCGCTGGTGGCCGCATTGATCGCACTGCTCGATATGCCCGCCGAGCGCGGCGGTGCGGCAGAGTTCGATCGCCGTCATGACGCGACGCTGCGCGGTGCTGAGCGACGCGTCATGCTGCACGCGATAGGCTTCGCCATAGCGGCGGAATATATCCGCCACCTCCGGCCCCGAGCGGGCCATCGGCTTGAGCTCAGAAGTACTGAGGCTTGGCCGGCGGCGGCGGGGTGGGGGCCGGACGCGGTAAGAGCTCGTACGGGCTCGACGTGGCGCAGACCTTGTTGGTGGCAATCCGCAGGTAATGGGCGGTGGTCGCGAGGCTGCGGTGACCGAGCAGCAGTTGAATGGTGCGCACGTCGGCGCCGGCCTCCAATAGATGGACGGCAAAGGCGTGCCGCAGGCTGTGCGGCGTGACCGGTTTGGGCAAGCGGGAGAGGTCGCGCGCTTTCGCGCAGGCTTGTCCCACCGCATCCCTGGTGATCGGCTGGCCGGCACGATCGCCGGGGAAGAGCCACGCCTCTGGCCGGCGCACCTTCCAATAGCTGCGCAGGATCTCCAGCAGCTTGGGCGACAGCATCACGTAGCGGTCCTTCTGGCCTTTGCCCTGCTCGACGCGGATGACCATTCTCTGGCTGTCGATGTCCGTGGTCTTCAGCTGAACCGCCTCCGAGATGCGCAAGCCGGCGGCATAGCAGGTGGTCAGGATGGCGTGGTGTTTGACGTTGAGGACGCAGCCGAGGAATTGCTGAACTTCCTCGGGGCTGAGGATGACCGGCAGCTTCTGCGGCTTCTTGGGGAACGGGAGGACCTCTTCAGGCGCCCAGTCCCTTTCGAGCGTCACACTGTAGAGAAAGCGCAGCGCAGCGATGGCGGTGTGGATCGAACCGGACGCCAGCTTCTTCTCGTTGGTCAGATAGACCTGATAGGTCCGAATGTCCTCGCGCCCGAGCACGTCCGGCGACTTGCCGAAGTGGCGGGCGAATAGCGACACCTGTTGCAGATAGGAGAGCTGGGTGTTGAGCGCGAAGTTGCGCACCTGCATGTCCTCGCTCATGCGTTGCCGAAGTTGGGTCATGACAAGCTCCTTTGTCCGATGGAATGGGCTGCAAGCAGCCACCCCATGCTCGCGCAGTTGGAGCTCCTATTGAACGCCTGACCGGCACCACAGAGGACGCCATCAAGACCGCGCCGTCGGCGTACACCCTCCTTGCCGCTCCGCCATGGCGGAGCGGGTTAGTCCTACTTCACATATGGCTTGACGTAAGACGCCGGCATCAGCCGAACCTCGTGGCCCAGTGCCATTAGAACCCGAGCCCAGTGGTGTCCTGTCGCACAAGCCTCGATACCGATCAGGCACGGCGGCAAAGCCTCGAAGAATCCAACGACATCGTCGCGGCGCAGCTTACGGCGGGTCACGGTTGCGCCAGCAGCATTGATCCCGTGGACTTGGAACAGGTGCTTGGCGATATCCACCCCAATTGTGGTAATCTTCTCCATGGACGGCTCTCCCTCATGTGACTTTCGACAGCCACACTTTGGCACATTGCGATGCCGGGAGCGGAGGCCGTCCACCACATCAGGTCAATTGCCGTCCCCGGCAAGCCGATCAACACAGGTTCGCACCAGGAAATGCGTTCCAACCTCCTCGGCCAGGCAAAACAGCTCATAGATGTCGCTCTCGCGATCACCAATATGAACGCATCGTCCAGGGGCAGCGAGAAGATCGGTCGATTGCCGTAAATTCTCGAGCCAGCGGATGCTCTCCTTCTGCTCGATCGGCACCCGTGTCGGATTGATCTTTCGTTTCAGCGCCGTCGTCCCCTTGAACTTCTTGCGGGTCGAGAACTTGATTGCCGACAGTCCTAGAGCGGTTTTCCCTTAATCGGAGTCGTTTGTTTGCAGTGAACGGCTTGTTCTGATTCCCTGATCGAAGTGATTTGCGGAAGGAGCAGCGGCATGGCACGAGCTTACAGCCTGGATTTGCGGACGCGTGTTATCGAGGCGATAGAGGCAGGCCTGTCGACCCGAGAAGCGGCACGGCGGTTTGCCATCGGGATATCGACGTCTGGTGCATGGTATCGGGCCTGGCGTTCGAGCGGCAATCTGGAACCTGGGCGGCAGGGCAAGCCGAAGGTATCGAAGCTGGACGCGCACGAGACTTTCATTCTCGCCTTGGTCGAGACCGATGAGCGGGACATCACGCTTGCCGAGATCGTTGATCGCCTTGCGGCAGAGCGCGGGGTCAAAGCCAGCCTGACGACGGTCCATGCGTTCTTCGCAAAGCGTGACATCACGTACAAAAAAAGACAGCGCACGCGGCCGAACAGCAGCGACCGGATGTTTTGGCAGCGCGGGAAGAGTGGTTCGAAGGCCAACTCGATCTCGATCCGAGCCGCCTGTTCTTCATCGACGAAAGTGGCCTCAATACCAAGATGGCCCGGCTACGAGGCCGCTCTGCGCGTGGACAGCGTTGCCGGGCGGCTGTTCCTCATGGGCACTGGAAATCCACGACCTTCACGGCCGGCCTGCGCCTCGACGGGATCGTCGCACCCTGGCTCCTGGACGGCGCCATGGATGGCGAAGCATTCCTGGTCTACTTGCGCCGCGTCCTCGTGCCGACGCTTCAACCCGACGATGTCGTCGTGATGGACAACCTGCCTGCTCATAAAGTGGTCGGTGTCCGCGAAATCATCGAGGCTGCGGGGGCTTCCCTTCGCTATCTTCCGCCCTACTCCCCGGACTTTAACCCCATTGAGATGGCTTTCGCCAAGCTGAAGGCTTTACTGCGAAAGGCAGCAGCCCGGTCCATCCCGGAATTATGGGACGCCGTGGCCGTCGCCATCGATCGTTTCCACCCCAAAGAATGCGAAAACCTGTTCGCCCACGCCGGCTACGATGCCTAACCGTGATTATCCAGAAACTGCTCTAGCGGAAGCCCCTCGGTCGTCACGGCGAGACTCGAATGCATCAGGATACCGCACTGCGTGCGTCCTGCCGTCTTGCCCGTAAAGCCGATCAGATCCGGCTTCTCGCGCTTGAAGCTGAATTCCGTCGTGTCATGGAGGACGAGGATCGGTCCCTCCGTCGCCGCTACGCGCCCGCGCGTCGCCTCGAAATGACCGCCAAGAATATCCGCCTCGTCGACCCGCTCGTTGGAGAAGAAGCGATAGGCGGCCTTCGTGTTGGCCCAATCCTGACAAACCAGCGGGATGCTTTGACCCATGTCGCTCCCGATTTGTGCGAGCAATTTGCAGAACCGGCGACCAAGCCGCTCATCCTTAAACTCGCATCCCGCAACTTCCCGATCAACCCACTTCAACCGGTCGTCAATCGCTGAGCACGCGCCCCCGCACGTTCCTTCACCAAGCCCATCGAGCACCCCGCGCTTCCGGATCAGGTGCTCAACAACGAATCACAACAGATCCTACTGATTCAAGATTTCGGCCGCGGCGCCTCGCTCAAATCCGACGTCAAATGTGGGTAATTGCAAGGTCGCAACAACCACCTTCAGGTCCTCAGACGGCATGAACAACCTCCTGAGATCTCACACCTAGCGATGTATCGAGGAAGGTTCTCTTCCTCGAAAAGGGGCAAATCGAAGAGCAGGGAACGCCGCAAGAAGTGTTCCAGAATCCGACGTCACCAAGGTGTCGGGCCTTCGTCCCCACGTTCGGTCACCCTAATGCAGTTGCGCCTCTCGATCTGGGGGAGACGTCGCCATCTCCGTTTCACCAGACGACTAATTGGAATGGCGCCTGGCTTTACTCGTGATCCGCGCTGAGCCGCTCTGACGCACGATGGTGAAACCTGGCTCTTGTTTTTAACGTGAGTTTCACGGCATTTCCTTCGGATCTTTCTGTATAATCGAGACAACAAGACATTCTGCGTTCAGCTTCACAGAGAGTTTCAATGGTTGAACATCAACAGACTTCTACGATCGGCCGAGCCTGCATAATCCATCGAACCGCCGGATACGGACCCGTACGTCCGGTGGTGTGGGAGGGGCGCAGCCACGAGGCTGCCCCCTATCCCGATCCTGACCGTGGGTTCCCACAGTGGGTCCAAAGCGGGCACCAGCGAAGCCGAACGCAACCAAGGCTGGGCTGTGGACGCGGAATCAACGACTATCATGTCCCTGCCATACCTTCCGAGCTGTCTTAATGCCTTTTAAAGGGAATCGAAATGGCAAACGAAGCAACAAATGAGACGACAAACACAAGAGGACACGTCAGCAAAATGCAGAGCGGTTTGGAATTGCTTGCGCAGATCAAATTGAGGCCGAACGGATCGGTTGAAGCATTTCTAAATGATGTCGGGCCAGTACTGAGGGCTTTCACAAAAAAAGATAACCCGTTCAAATACAAGAAGCCAGTGAACAAGATTAATAATGAATGCTACAGATTTGTGATAGGAAGGCTTGGGCAGGGCGTAGTGAAATCACCATCCGAAGGTGCCGACATTCTAGACAAGCTGATTTCGGCAGCATTGAACGACAGCGACACTGAATTTCAGGAGCTCATCGCAGAGGCATACCAATTGGATGCCAAAGTGGCAGAGGAAACACCAGACGAACCACCGGGAGCGGAAGGGAGGAGGAGGAGAAAGTTGAAGCACGAACCAACACCCACCGATGACGGACAAACGCCCGAGGACCAAATGCGGGAATAACCAAACCGCACGGGGACGCTTTAGGGCGCGCCTGAAGGCATCGTCACGTCGATCGCGTCGAGATAACCTTGGCCGAGGTTTGCTTGTAACCGACCTGGAGAAATGTGCCGGATTGCGGTCCATCTCCCCACCAATTGCCCCCGCTGCGAAGACGTCTGAGCACACTCGGATACTTGAAATAAAGCTCCAACTCCATCACGGGCGTGCCAGGGAAATCCTGAGCCCAAAGGAGAACGTGATGAGATATTATGTGGCGGCAAAGCTCGCGATCACCGCGGAATTAGCCGCTTCGGGACAGCGCCGCCACATATCCACGACCGACACATAACAGCGGATCGCGGCGCAGCACGTCTTGTACCTGCAACGACAATGAGGTGAAGCCTTTGGGCATGAGGCCGCCTCCGATGCCACGGGCCCACCGTCGGCCACAACTGCCCTGACAAAGCCAGCTTCGGATTTGGTTCGGTTCGCCGCGAAGGCTCTTCGCCAAGTCACCAGCAGAGAACGCGACAAGCCGTATCGCCGCGCTGTCGCAGCAACCAGGCTTGGCTCGGACAGGCTCTCCAAGACAATCCGTGCATTCTCTTCCTTAGACCAACGGCGCCGCCGGCCTGTCTCCACCACTTCTAATCGATTCAGCGCACTGATCGTATGGCTGTCCATACGTACAGTTCTCGACCATCAGGCCAGCTCGTCGCAAGGTCCTCGGAGGCTTACGCGCTGCCGAGCGCCTTCATGGCGATGACACCACCATCCGTATCTCCGTATCCTGGGGAAGGGCAAGTGCACGACAGGGCGGACTTATCTGCGGGATGACCGGCCCTTTGCCGAGCCTGCGCCGGCGACGGCGGCAGGATATATCCAGATGTGTAGGTAGTTGTGAGTGATGGAACCACGAATAAAGCTTTTTATAGGGAACGATTCAAGCTTTGGGCCGCGCGCAATAAAGAATGTGTGGGACCCATCCATTTGGGGAGCATTCGGCTCATTCATCACTAAAAAAATGCTTGTACATAAAAGCCAATCACTCTTTGCGGAGAGTGCGTCCACCGGAATTTGTTATCCATAGCCCTTGCTACGGTTCAAAGGGCGCAACTGTTACGTAGAGGGCTGGCCGGCTGCTGAGTCAACAACACGTCACATTCCCCCAAGAGCAAGCGATCGCTACGAGTTCGGGAAGAGCCAGATTTGGTGCCGCTCTCGGACAACGATGGCAGAAAGTGACAGGGACCTATTGTCACCGTGGAGATCAGTTTTCGGGACCACATTTTTGGTGGTTGGTGGGGCTTTGTCGCCCTTCTTTGTTTATGCACTCGTGACGTAAAGCAGCGAAGCCGACAGCCTGACTTCAGGGATCAGAATAGCTTCATTGGACCGTAGAGCTACCCCGATGAGCTTCACCTCCCGCTCGTCTGCAAGGGGCAGGTCTTTCCCATAATTGCGTGAACCCAAGTTGAGTTCTGCTTGTCCATTGGATCCTGTCACTGTCTACAATTTCGGTCCAATAAGGAAGAGCGCCCTCTCCTTGCGCGAACAGCCAAGTGAGAAAGTTCCGCAGTCGCAATCAAACTCCCTTGATTCGCAAAGAGCCACCAATTCGATTAACGAAGAACAATAGCATTAAGTCACGCGCACAGGCGATAACTGCCGGGCCGGGATCTATATAAGGCTCATTAGCTCTCCCATTCACCAAGCACAATCAAGTGGCACACTTCTTTCTTCCATTACGAAGCACGACTAAGCGGTTCTATCCCCCCCCTCTCTCTCTCTCTCTCTCTCTCTCTCTCGCGATGGCGTGGAACGCTGGTGAGCCATTCACCGATAATGATCCTGCCCAGATTTTGAACCACATCAGAGCCCGCACGCTTACGTACGCAGCCCATATACGTGTCCATGCTATTAACCTCGTGTACATCTACATGATGGAGCAGGATGCTCGTGCTTGTGTTGCCCAACTAAGCTTTGGTCCCGTTACTAGCTGGACGCCACAACAGAAGCGGCCTCCGATTTTCGGTCCGATAGGCCCGTACGACTGGTTCGTTGCTGTCCCGAGTAACTGGTACGCAGCTGTCCACCAGGACGGGACCATCCGCGCCGCTAATAACGTTCCGGTGGTGGCATGGGGCCGCGTGACACTGGAGTGATCAAAGGCCGCCACCGATCGACCTGGCGCGTATTTGTGGTGTTGTGTGTTTCGTTCAGTCAGTTGTACTTGTTATATTTTGCTTTTTGGCTTGTAAGCGTTTGCTATCATGTACTGTGACTCGGCTTTGTGGCAAGGCCCGTCTGTATCGCCGTTCATTGTTATGAATAAAGTCAGGTCAGGTTATAATTGTAGTAAAATACCGCTTCCGCGATTTCGTATGGACTGGGTTTATTCAACGGGAATTCGGGGAACTCCGAAGCGAAAAATTGAATTCGAAAAAATTACTCAAAAGATGCGAACCGCCCACGATCGCGCAAGAATAGGGCGCTACAAATCAATAAACAATAAAAAGTTGAAATATTGAACTTGCTAATGAGCGATTGTTGTCCGTGTAAGCTAAAGCGTGTGTTATCCAGCAAGTCCAGTCCCTCTTAGCGTTGCCAATGCGGTTTGTCGCGCATCGAGAGGTGGCTCGGTTTGTTTGGACAGGAATTCCCGATTTATAAGTGGAACACTGCCTCTGGTTAGGCCGCCTCGGGAAGCGGTAGCGGGGTGAAGTAGGCCTCATCTGGCGCTCTGCCGTCAAGGCTGGAATGCGGGCGTCCCCGATTGTAGAAATCGAGATATTTTCCGATCGACGCTCGCCCTTCGCGAACGCTGTCATAGGCCTTGAGATAGACCTCCTCATATTTCACCGACCGCCAGAGACGCTCGACGAAGACGTTGTCGCGCCAAGCGCCCGTGCCATCCATGCTGATCCTGATCTCCCGGTCGAGGAGGAACCTTGGTGAAGTCACGGCTGGTGAACTGGCTGCCCTGATCGGAGTTGAAGATCTCGGGCTTGCCGTATGTCGCCAGCGCCTCCTCGAGGGCTTCAATGCAAAAGGCCGCATCCATGGTGATCGACAGCCGCCAGCTCAGTACCTTGCGCGTGAACCAGTCGACGACAGCAACCAGGTAGCAGAAGCCGCGGGCCATCGGGATATAGGTCAGGTCCGTCGCCCAGACCTGGTTGGGCCGCGTCACCGCCAGCTTGCCCAGCAAATACGGATAGATCTTGTGCCCGTCGCCCGGCTTCGAAGTGCGCGGCTTGCGGTAGAGCGCCTCGATACCCATGCGCTTCATCAAGGTGCGCACATGCAGGCGACCCGCCTCATAGCCTTCGCGCTTCAAAAGCTTCTGCAACATGCGGCTGCCCGCGAACGGGTAATCCAGATGCAATTCGTCGATGCGCCGCATCAGCTTCAGGTCTGCCGCCGATGTCGGCTTGGGTAGGGAGTAGACGCTGCCGCGGCTGATCCCCAGTTCGGCCGCCTGCTTGGCAATCGGCAGTTCATGTTCCCGGTCGATCATCGTCTTGCGCTCCCCGACCAGCCGGCCTTGCCGAGCGCCGAGCCTAAAAAATCATTGGCCAGCGTCAGCTCTCCGATCTTGGCATGGAGGGCCTTTATGTCCACCGTCGGCTCCGATTTCTCCGCCACGCCAAACACGTTCGAGGCCCCTTCCAGAAGCCGCTTTCTCCAATCCGTGATCTGGTTCGCATGTACATCATATTGCTGCGCCAGCTCGGCCAGCGTCTTTTCTCCCTTGATCGCCGCAAGCGCAACTTTCGCCTTGAAAGCCGGGCTGTGGTTCCGGCGTGGTCGTCTGCTCATCCGTGATTCTCCTGTTCCGGCACTCATGCCGATCTCAGGCAGAAATTCCACTTATCACCCTGTCCATTTTTTTGCCGAGCCACCTCTTCGGTCGAGTCGAGCGGCGTGAAATCGAATACGGGTATATGCTCACGTGAATATCGGAATGGGGATAGACGATATCGGAATGGCGGCGGCGGCAGGATATATCGCGTTGGCGCCTTCGCTTGTTGGTGTATTTGTGCGCTAGTTTGTTCGTTTGTTTGCCACGCGATGTCCAAAACCTGGTCGGGCCGAACCGTTGGCAGAATGAATGTTACGCGGCACACGTGACGTGCAACGGGCGTTGATCGTCATGCGATGGTAAGAGCGGCCCGCAGAACCGACAATTGCTTATGCGCCTTCAATCGTCGGAAGCCCAAGGGCGGCGTAAAGGCCTCTGGAATGTAATTACATGGGGTAATCGCGGGAGCCGCGTCCACGTGCCGCTTTGTAGCCCTTGCGCATAGGCGGCGGTTGTTCCCCGATATGATGAAAAACGGGGCTCACGAGTCGGACCCGGACCCAGCAGCAATCGGAGAACAACAACCATGGACCAATTTATCGGCCTTGATGTGTCATTGAAAGATGGAGTGGTTGCCGCCCTCCCCAGATGGCATCGCAATGTGCCAGGATAGTGGTGTTTACAGCCACTGAGCGGAAAGGACGGCAACCGTGACGAAAGATACAATGATCGGGGTGGATTTGGCAAAGACGGTTTTTCAGCTCCACGGGGCGTCGATGACGGGAGAGCTGAAGTTCCGGAAGAAATTGTCACGGGGGAGTTTTGCCAAATTTATGGCCGATCAGCCGCCAGCGGTGATCGTGATGGAAGCCTGTGGCAGCGCGCATTATTGGGCCCGCGAGATGAGCAGGTATGGCCATGAGGTGAAGTTGATCGCCCCGCATTACGTGAAGCCTTTTGTAAAGCGTCAGAAGAACGATGCGGCAGATGCCGAAGCGATCGTAATCGCGGCTCAGAGACCTGAAATGCGCTTCGTAGATCCAAAGACTGCCGAGCAACAAAGCAGGGCAATTTTGTTTCGCGCTCGAGAGCGCCTTGTGCATCAGCGCACCGAACTGGCCAACGCACTCAGGGGCTGCCTCTATGAATATGGCCATGTTATTCCGAAGGGAATGCATCAGTTGAAACGCATTGATGAGATCCTCAATAACCCAAATAGCGACTTGCCAGATTTGATGCGCGAGGAGTGCCGCGACCTGATGGACCAGATTGCCGAGAAGACGGTCCGCATCGATGCGCGAACAGTGAAGATCAAGGCGCTGGCGGCTGAAGCCGACACGGCGCGGCGACTACAAACAATTCCAGGTGTCGGCCCGTTGACCGCCCTGGCTGTTGAGGCCTTTGCCCCGCCCATAGAGAGCTTTCGGTGCGGGCGCGACTTTGCCGCATGGCTAGGGCTTGTTCCGCGCCAATTCTCCTCCGGTGGAAAAGAGCGGCTCGGACGCATTTCTAAGGCGGGCCAAGCTGATATCCGCCGACTGCTAATCATTGGCGCGATGTCGCGCCTGACCTGGCTGACCCGCAAATCGATCACCGAAGGCTCATGGCTCGCGCGTATGGCCGCGCGAAAGCCAAGAATGCTTGTAGCGATAGCATTGGCCAACAAAATGGCGCGTACGATTTGGGCCGTGCTTACAAAAAATGAGGATTATCGAGTTCCGACACGGGCAGCCGTAGCATGATCGATATGCCACTGCCACTTGGCGTCGGATAGCGAGGGAGTAAGAAGGCGACGACCCGAATGGGCAAAATGATCGATCAGATCTGGATCAGGAAAACCAGTGCAGTCTCTTGAGCATCTGAGCTCGTTTGAAAGATTTGGACCTGATCCGCAGATCACCATACCGGCCAGCGGCTTTTGACATGCCGCATTTAAAGGCCTGACAGAAGACCGCACTCGATCACTCGCATATTTGGGTTAGAAACTTCTTGCGCCACGGGCGGCAACCACAGAAGAGACCTCGATCTCGGTGCGGCAGAATGGCAAGCGGAGCTGGCGCGGCAAATGCCCATCTGATCCGAAGTTGCTGGCCGAAGTGATCTGCAAGCGTGCGCCCAACGCGAAGAAGATCGTCTTCGAGACCGGCCCCTTATCGGTCTGGTTCTATCATGCGCTGACGGGGGAAGGCCTGCCGGCGATCTGCATCGATGCCCGTCACGCCAAAGCGGCGCTCGACATGGCGCCGAACAAGACCGATGCGAACGATGCAGACGGTCTGGCGCAGCTTGCAGAAGTTGGCTTTTACCGGGAGGTGCGGGTCAAGCAGTATGACAGCATGCTGACCCGCACACTGGTAGCCGCGCGCAGCCAGCTGATCAAGATCGTAACCGAGCTGTCCAATCAGATCCGTGGGCTGATGAAGACATTCGGGCTGGTCGTTCCCAAGGGTGCCGGCCGCGTATTCGAAGCCAATGTCCGAAACCTGATTGTCGATAACAAGGGACTGGAGCGGATTATCCTGCCTCTGCTCGAGACCTGGCGCACCGTGCGCGACCGGGCGGCGGAACTTGATCGGCAGCTTGTCGCCGCTGCGCGGGAAAGCGCGCCATGTCAGCTGCTGGTGTCGATACCGGGTGTTGGCTCGGTTGTCGCAGCCTCCTTCGCTTCAGCGATCGAGGCTCCGGAAAACTTCAGGACATCTCGTTCAGTTGGTGCGTGGCTCGGTCTCACCACCCGGCGCTACCAGTCGGGAGAAGTTGATTTTGACGGGCATATATCGCGGCGTGGCGACAACCATCTGCGGGGGCTGCTTTATCAAGCTGCCGTGGTGATCCTAACGAGAACCCTTGCTGACAGCACGCTTCGAACCTGGGGACTGAAGCTCAGGAAAAAGGTCGGCTTCAAGCGGGCCGCGGTCGCCGTGGCCCGCAAACTCGCTGTCATCATGCACACAATGCTGAAAACCGGCGAGCCTTTTGATCGGTCCGCCGGCGCGACCGCCTGAGATCGCACCGCATGGCATGGGAGACCACTCATGACTTGAAATTGAGCCACAACCAGATTGCGTCCTTTCTTCGGACACGCCGAGACGTCCCTGCCGGGACGTAGGTCGGGCCATTCCGCTATCGTGGGTTGCAGGTGCGTAACGTTCACGCAAACTGCGTTAATTACATTGGAAGGCCTCGCCTTGCGAATATCCATAATGCGGCGAACAGATGTCGACCGCGAAGACAACCATGCCTCCCGGCAAACGATGCCGCCGACTGCCAGGCCATGGCGGTTCTCCATCAGAGCATGCCCCATGTAGCAGAGCTTGGCCGGCTGCCCGTCGCCCTTCTTGTATAGCCGAGCTTCCGGGTCCGTCGTGCTTTGGTGCGTTTCATTTGAACGCTTCTCTTTGTGGAAGCTGCGCTCAGCGTTGCGTCCGTAATTACTCACGCCCTTGTCAGGGGCAAGAATCCCTGAATCTATGGGGATATGGATCGCACTGATTTGCAGCGTCTGACGAAGGAAGAGTTGATCGATCTGGTGCTGCGGATACAGCGGCCAGAGAAGACATCGCGCACGTCGTCCAAGCCACCTTCGAGCGATCGCAAGGCGCGTCGGGACAGGGCAAAGCCTGGCGGCGCTAAGGCGGGTCATAAAGGTCACAGCCGCGCCATGAGTGAGGATGCCGATCGCATCATCGATCATCATCCCGACCAATGTCTTTGCTGCCGCGCCAGCCTGTCGAGCGATCTTGCTGCCGAAACCGTCAGCGAGCACGACAAGATTGAGCTTCCCGCGATCAGGCCTTTGATTGAGCGCCATCGGCGTCTGGCAGTCCGATGCCCGTCCTGCGGCACGCTGGTCGTCGCGGCTGTGCCAGATGCGGCGAAGGGGACGCCGTTCGGGCCACGCGTGCACGCCGTAGCGACCTATCTCAAGACTTTCCAGGCCCTGTCCTACGAGCGGCTGCAGGGCGCGTTCGCGAACCTTTTCGGTCTCACCATCAGCCAGGGCGGACTGATGAACATGTTGCGCCGTGCCCAGGGCGCATTCGCGGCCGAGTGCGACAAGGCCGTCGCGGCGTTGCGCCGGGCCAAGGTCATCGCCTCCGATGAGACCGGCGTGCGGATCGAAGGAAGCAACGCCTACCACTGGGTGTTTCGCTGCGCCGAAGCGGTTGTTCATCAAGCGGCGCCAACGCGCGGCGCTGTCGTGGTCCGGACCCTGATGGACGGCCATCGGCCCGACGTCTGGTGTTCCGATCGCTATGCCGCACAACAAGGTCACGCAAATGCGCATCAGACCTGCCTGGCGCATCTCGCCCGCGACGTCGCCTATGCGGACGAGGCAAGTGAGGACATGCTGCCCTCACGGCTCAAACGTTGGCTGCAAAGGGCCTTCGCCCTAGCCGACGGTATGGAAACCTTCGCCGCCTCGACCATCGCCGGCAAGCGTCGCGCCCTGGAGCGAAGTCTGGACGATATCTTCGCCACCACAACGTCGTGCGATCTGGCCCGCGACATCCAAAACAAGTTCAGGCGAGCTCGTGATCAACTTTTGACCTTTGCCCAATGGCCAGGAATGGTCGACGCGACGAACAACGCCTGCGAACGGGCGCTGAGACCCGCCGTCGTTCAACGGAAGATCACCAACGGCTATCGCGCCATGTGGGCCGCCCAGGGCGAAGCCGACATTCGAACCGTCGTCGACACGGCTCGTCTCGCGCCAGGCACGAACTCCTTCAAAATCATCCTTCAAACCGTCAGCGCCTGAAATCTGCGATGACTGAGCCCGCGACCTTGATCTTCCGAGCCTCTCTTCGGGCCCGGCTTTGTCGGGACATCGAGGTGTCGAGTTCGAGCACGCTGGCGGATCTGGCCGAAGCCATCGTAGCGGCATTTGGCTTCGACTTGGACCACGCCTACGGCTTCTATTCAAAGCTGACGGGAAAGCTGTTCGACTCGCCCCTGCGGTTCGAACTCTTCGCCGACATAGAGGGGAGCGGCTCTCGCAGCGTGAAGGGCACCCGCGTCAGCACAGCCTTCCAGAAGGTGGGCTCGGCAATGACCTTCTTGTACGACTACGGTGACGAGTGGCGCTTCCGCGTTGAACTTATTGGAACAGGGCAGGCGCAGCCCGATGCCAATTACCCGAGGATCGTCAGCAAGATCGGCAAGGCTCCCCCGCAGTACCCGGACATCGACGACGAGTGACGACGCACCGTGCCGCATCGAAAGGGTGGGTAATTACTCTGGAATTGCTATTTAAACGGTGTACCCAGTGTCATATTATCTATTTAGTTCGAGCTTATTCTCGTCGTTACCGTTGTGGCTGTTGGTGTATTGTGAAGGCGCGCATATTTGTTTGTTTTATGCGAAATAGATGGCGCGCAATGTTGTCGCCTATGTACGAAAATTATAAATTATAAAACAGTAGTATCCACTCGAATACAATAACGTAGCGAGAAAAAAGGTGTTATACAAAATAGCAAAGGTGTGGCGCAGCTATGCTCCTGCGCAACGGGCGTATGCGTTATGGAGTGCAATTAACTGGCTTGGTAGTTCTGCGCTGAAGAACCGAACTCCTGACACGTCACAACTGGTTCCAAGGAGGGCGTTTCGCACCTGGGCGAGACGAGAGTTATACGTCAAGAATGGCTGAGTGTGGTGCGTGGCCTATATGCTTATCCCATGCTCGTCGCAAGTGCGAATAGAGTTGTCACCTTTCTTAGTGTTTGCATTGTAACGCGGAAATTGCCCCGAGTCTGCGACCAAAGTCTTAGTGGGAAGGGGCAACTCCGTTTGATAGGCGGAGCGCATTTGTCTTTTTGCCGAAGCCGTCGAGCTCTTTTGCTGTGGACGGCGACGAGAGAAAAATGACCGGCGGGCCAAGTGAAGAATGGATCGGGTTCGATTTCACACCGCTCGACGCGACTGTACGTGACAAACCACATTGGCGACGCGAACAAGCGAACAAGCACACGTCTCACTGGATGGCACGCATTACAGCCGATGCGAACTACAATCGCTCACAAAATGGTCAAAGCAGACCGAGAAGAAGATAGACGGAAACTTGCCTGGCCGTTATTTTAAGTTAAGTGAACAGTACAACATGGCACCATAGGCGCAGCGTAACTAACGAAAGTGGAAACAACAACAATACAACCAACAAACATGACGACGCATACATAAGTGGAAGAACCTAATGTCGTTCTCCGGGGGCCAGGACCAACATTGGCGTATCGGCGGCGAAATTGACACCACTAATCATCCCAACCAGACGCACTCGGCCAGTCCGTGGCGGGGATAGGGGGAGGCCAAGTCATCTGTCCATGGGCCACGATGTCGAACCGCCCTCTCGTCGTATCGCGCGTCCATACTTCGTTGTCTTGGAAACTGAAGCGGTCGGTCTGAACGATAGCCAGGAAATACTGCATGTCTTCGCGCTCAACGTTAGTGCACAATCGCCCGTGGTACTTGCCCGAAATAGATCTAGCAGTGATGACGGCATCGTATGGCCGGCAGTTCATCGCTATCACCACCCCGGGGCAATATTTGGTGGGGACCGCCGCGAAACTCCTGTCTGTAACACAGGATTGTGCAAGGTCGCTAGGCAAATAGACATACAAGAGAGGGGGGTCTGGAGCATCAACCGAGAGGGCGTCAACATCGATCGCCTCATTGGTGCCATCGAGTGGAGACTCTGTCATACAGGGCTCCGTTTCGAACGCCCCAAAATTCCTTGGAGGACGGCCCGTAGCTTGTTCATAAGCTCGCGCCGCAGCCACCCACTTGACCTGAGCCCGCTGGACCCGCTTTTGGAGGTGCTTACGGTATCCTTTGACTGCCTTCTTGAGACCCTTGCACAGTTTGTCTCCGGTCATGCCCGTTAGGCAGACGCTGTCAAATTGGGGGCGCTCATAGATCGGATAATTGCCTGCCATGGTGAAGTGTGATGTCTACGACAGATACTATAGAGGGCTTGTTGCGTGATCAACTATAAGAGTGACTCGTATATATAGACAGGCTTGTCCACGCGTTCACCAGCCAGCGGGCCGAGATCGAAAAACCTCCTTTCCTTCTGCCAAAAGCCATCAAATGCCCCCGTCTAAAGCGTGGTCCAATAAGAAAAAGCCTCTTAATCACACGAAGCGTGTATTCAGCGACAAGCGTACTGTTTTTTGTTTATAAAAAGCTTGTGATAATTTCTCTCGCTTTTTAGCCCTTTGCAGAAGGTGCTTGCTTCGCCAAGGCTAACAGAAATAAACGACCCTTTCACCGGCGAAGGGGCAAAATACTATTTCAACGAGCAATGGAAAGGCAGAACCTCCCGCTCGTCTCCAAGGGGCGGTTTCTTGCCCGTAATCTCTTCGCATGCGGCCATTCGCATAATATTGCGCGAACAGAAGTGGAGTTCTCCTTGTCCATTGAAGCCTGTCACTGTCTGCAATTGCGGTCCAATAAGGAATAGCCGGCCCACCGGAATACAGATGCAATAAAGATGAGGGAGTCATCTCACTTGGTTGGCTGGTCACTTTTGGTGGGTTGGCTGGTCACTTTTGGTGGGTTAGCAGGATATATGGCGTTGTCACCTTTCTCTCTTTCTTTGTCTGTGCATTCGTGCACGGGACCGTCAGAACGTCTGTGTAAGCGGCGTCCGTGAAGATGTGCAGGCTCAACGAGCTGAGCCTGGAAATCGATCTGAGCTGCTGCCGGTTTGATGGACAACCAAGGCCGCAGCCTACTTCGCGAAGGAAGCGATATGAAGTTCGGCTTCATCGCGGAGCACCGGACGATCTGGCCGGTGGCATGGCTATGCGATGCGCTCGGGGTGTCGCGGTTGGGCTTCGATGCCTAGAGCATCTTTGATGAACACAGAGTCGGTTTGAGGACCTTCACGCGATAGGTCCTGTCTGATTCACTGTCCCGGTGATTTGCGAGGAGGTGATGATGACGAGGAGCCTGAGCGCGGACCTTCGTGGGCGCGTGATTGCGGCCATTGAAGACGGGGTTTCGACGCGGGAGGCGGCGCGTCGCTTCCGGACCGGTATTTCGACGGCCGGGAGTTGGTATCGCCGCTATCGCGAGACCGGCGAGATGGAAGCGCGCAAGCAGGGCCAGCCGTCGCGTTCGAAGCTCGACGCAAGAGGCCATCATTCTTGGCCTCATCGAGCACGCGCCGGACATCACGCTTGCCGAGATCGGGGAGCGCCTTGCCGCCGAGCGCGGCGTTCGGGTAGGCAAACGCACATGAATGGCACATCGCCGCCGCTTAAACCTTCTAATCGATTGGGCCGCTAAGACGCTCTGGCCCTATGGATGAACAGGCTTTTCCAGCAGACCGGTTTTCGTTTGCTCCGAAGCAGCCGTCAAAAAATACTTCGGCTCAGCACCTTCTCGCGCTTCTCTCCTGCGGTCGATCCGCGGTTCAGCTACCGGGGAGAAGATGTCGTGGCCACACTGGAGCGGACTTGTCGATGAGTCGGCTAACCGAGATCCTTTCGTCGAAGCGTCGGGCGAGTCTAAGCGGTATCAGTGACGCGCCGCCCCAATAGTTGCTGTTCCGTGAACGGCCACGTGTCTCCACCCAGGCCAGCAGGATGCGAAACATGTTGTGGTCGTGTTAACGAGCGTACGGAACAACAGGTGGAAGGCCACGCCCACGAGAGCGTAAGCGATCGAGCCGGCAACGATGTAGAGGATGGTGGTGAGCAAGATGTTCACGCCCATGGCTTCCATCGTCACGTCCGCGATCATCGCCGGCCGGGTGCAGGCGATGAACAGCGTATCTTCCTCGAGCGTCGGCCGCGCACTCGCCATGGCGTCAGCTTCCGAAGATGGTGTTGACGAATCGGTGGCACCGATGATCCAGAACCCCGCTCGTCTCAGATCCATGTAGGCGAACATCCAGGCGATGCAGATCACGATCACCGCGATGGTGGCCAGCAGCTTGGCAATGTTGCTGGTCAGCGTATCGACGATGTTCTGCAGTACGGTTTCGATGCCGGCGGCTTCCGCGAATGCGGGCTCGATCACGGTCGCGACGATGGCCGGCGCTAGGACAGCGGAGGCGGCGATCGATCGGATACGGCAACTGAAGGTCATTCACTCTGCTCCGTTTGACTGTTTTGAAACACCATTCAAAGCGGTGAACAGGAGCACCTGCCGTCCATGTTGTCGGCGGATTCTCGGGAACTATCCCGGCAGTTGCAGTTGCACCAGCAGAAGATTTTTCCTCCAAGCTCGCAGAAGGCGATTCGTAGTTTCAGCCCGGCCGAGGCCGCATATTACATCGGTATAGGAGAAGGCTATCTCAGGCAGATAGCATCGGAAGGTTATGGCCCCGAGCCGCTCGCAAACGGTCGGAGGATGTACACGCCAGAAGACATGGGGCGTATTCGGCGGACCCTTGATGAAAGGAACGGCACTCCAAAATATGACCCGAACCGCCGCCCTGGCGAAAAACTTCAAGTGCTCGCGGTCATGAATTTCAAGGGGGGTCTGCCAAAACCACCACGTCCGCCCACCTAGCCCAGTACCTCGCCCTTCGCGGTTACAAGGTCCTGGCGATTGACCTGGACCCGCAAGCCTCCCTGTCTGCATTGTTCGGCCACCAGCCCGAACTTGACGTGGGAGAGAGCGAGACGCTGTTTGGCGCCATCCGATATGATGAGCCGCGCCCACTAGCAGATATCGTACGAGCGACCTACACGCCGAATTTGCACATAGTGCCGGGCAACCTCGAATTGATGGAATTCGAACATGAGACTCCGAAGGCGATTATGACTGGTTCGGCGGAATCGATGTTCTTTGCCCGGATCGGCGAAGTCCTAACGGACATCGAGAGCCTTTACGACGTAGTCATCATAGACTGTCCGCCACAGTTGGGATTCCTGACGATGTCGGCGCTGTGTGCGGCGACCTCGGTTTTGATCACCGTTCATCCGCAGATGCTCGATGTGATGTCCATGAGCCAGTTTCTGGCAATGACGAGCGAACTCATGTCAGTGGTCGAAAGGGCAGGGGGACGCACCAGCTACGACTGGATGCGCTATCTCGTGACCCGTTTCGAGCCAAATGACGGCCCACAAAGTCAGATGACGGGGTTCATGAAGGCCATATTTGGCAATCGGATGCTTCATAACCCCATGCTGAAGTCGACGGCCATCTCCGATGCCGGTGTCACCAAGCAGACGCTTTATGAGGTTGAGCGTTCTCAGTTCACCCGCGGTACTTACGACCGTGCCATGGAATGCCTGAACCAGGTAAATTCCGAAATCGAGGGCCTTCTGAAGGCCACTTGGGGGAGAAAATAATGGCCCGCAAGAATCTCATTGAGGTTTCGGGTAATGACGATCTAGCACTACTTTGGCAGATTTTTAGCAGCGGGCGCGTTTTTGGAATTCCCAAGAGAGAGTTTGCGTGATTCATGGGAGGTCGGCTTGTGGAGGGCCGATCAATGGATGTGGACTGGCAAGCCGATCTCGAGCACTGGCTTCAACCGTTTTTGGCAGGTCTTTCGCATCCAGCTCGGCGCCGGATGTGTCCGCTGTACATTGCTGGTCTGATCGGGCCGGGCGACCGCAAGAGCGTTCAGCCGATGGCGGCGCGTGCTGGCGATGTCGGCTACGATCAGCTTCATCATTTCGTCGCTGCCGGAGTTTGGGACAGTGCTCCACTGGAGGCCGCCCTGCTGAAGGAGGCAGATGGCCTGGTTGGCGATGAGGCGGGGTTTCTTGTCGTCGATGACACGGCGTTGCCCAAGAAGGGAAGTCACTCGGTTGGCGTCGCGCCACAATATGCCTCGTCGCTCGGAAAGACTGCCAACTGTCAGTCGCTGGTCTCGGTAACGTTGGCGTCGCGCGAGGTGCCGGTGATGGTGGGCCTGCGGCTATTCCTGCCCGACACCTGGACGAATGATCCCAAGCGGATGATGCGGGCGCGCGTCCCGAAGGATCGACAGGTCGCTCTGACAAAGCCGGAGATCGCCATCGAAGAGATCGATCGTGTCATCGCCTCCGGCGCGCGTTTCGGCTGTGTGCTTGCCGACGCGGGCTACGGGTCGAGCAGCTCTTTCCGACAGGCTTTGAGCAAGCGCGGCCTGCGGTGGGCAGTGGGTCTGTCGCGGCGCCAAAACGTCTATCCGGCCGACGTTGCCCTGATCTTCCCCGTCGCGAAGGCTGGAAAGCCCCGCAAATACCACATCCCTGATCAGCCCCCGGTCGCTGCTGAAGCGTTGTTGGCCGGAGGGAAATGGCAAAGGGTCAGCTGGCGGCGGGGCACCAAAGGTCGGCTGACATGTCTCTTCGCGGCCCGCCGCGTCCGCGTTGCGGATGGTCATAAGCACCGCATGCTCGATAATCGTATGCAATGCATGCCGGGCGACGAGGTCTGGCTCGTCGGCGAACGCCGGTCGACTGGCGAGCAAAAATACTATGTTTCGAACTTACCGGCCGATGCCAGCCTCAAGATGCTCGCTGCCACGATCAAGGCCAGGTGGGTCTGTGAGCAGGCACATCAGCAATTGAAGGAGGAACTCGGCCTCGACCACTTTGAAGGTCGATCCTGGACTGGATTACATCGACACGCCTTGATGACCATGATCGCCTACGCCTTTCTCCAAGCCCGCCGCATCAAAGCAGCGGGACGGAAAAAAAAGAGTCGGCGGACCACCGCCACAACCGAGCATGCCAGCTGTTAGACAAGCCATTCTCGACCTCTTCACGCGGTCGCCACCCCGCAGATGCCCTCACTGTCAGAAGCTGCTCGCACACGCCCTCAAACCTAAACTGCCAAAGTAGTGCTTCTGTAATGGGCCTTCGTTCGTCAAGTCCCCTCTGAACGATATCTCGTCGCCAGGATCATGCTTCTGTCCGTGGTCAGCGCGAAGGCCGCCACACTATGCCATCAGATCCAGAGCTGACAGGTCAATCTAGGAAGCGTGGTTTGCCGAAGCATTCACAGCACTACACACGACCTTGCCAAGCCCTCGTCCCGGCGACGGGACCTCAGGAGAGCGGTGCCGTTTCGGCTCGCTCCGAACGCTCTATCTCCTATGCCATCGCTGCGGCCTTGCTCCAGCGGAAGTCGGTCGCATCCACCCACATGCGATGGAGCACGACGCCCAACTTGCGGGCAAGGGCCACCTTGGCGCGCTTCATGCCCCGACGTTTGGCCACGTCGAGCGCCCAGTGCTTCAGGCTCGAGAAGCGGATCGCCCGCGTCAGCATGACGTGCGCAGCTTCAAAGAGCGCAGTTCGCACCATGGCGTCGCCGACCTTGCTGACACCACCGTCCCGATCGGTCTCACCGGATTGATATTTTTTGGGCGTAAGCCCGAAGTAGGCTCCGACCGTACTGGATTTTCCAAACCGCATCGGGTCGTCCACCGCCGAGCGATAGGTCAGGGCGACCAAGGCCCCAACGCCAGGTGTGCTCATCAATCTGTGGCAGACCTTATCAGCGCGCGCGATCTTCAGCATCTCGCGATGGAGCTTGCTGAACTCGCACCACAACGCCATCCGCGCCGCCAGCATCGCACCAATCACCGTCTCCAAAGTGACGTGGCCTGCTGTCAGCTCCCGGATGCGCGTCTCAAACTTTCCACGACTGACCTCTCCGACCTTCAGCCCATAGCCGCGCAAGATCCCGCGGATGCTAAGTTCGACGTCGAGAAGCTTGCCTTGCAGAAGCTTGCGTCCAACAAGAAGGGCTCGGCTATCCTTGCAAGTCACCGATTTGGCATGAACCGGACGGTACCATCCCATCCTCAGCAGTTGGGCGATCCCGCGTGCATCTTTCCGGTCGGTCTTCACCGTCATAGCCGAGAGCGCCGCCTTCACGTGCCGCGTCTCGAGCAAAACCGCATCGCGTCCGGCGGCCACAAGCCCGGCATGCAGCCATTGCGACAATGGCCCGGCCTCGAGCCCAATGCGACTAACAGACAATTCCAGTTCGTCGAAATAGCGGACCAGCGCCTCCGGCTCGCTGGCGATCTTGACCTCGCGCATGATCGTTCCGGTCGCGTCAACAATGCACACGCTGCTCTCTTCCAGAGAGACATCGATTCCCGCATAATGTTCCATGGCTGTTCCTCTCATGATGTTTGGAGCCGATCGCTCGGACTCCGTTTCAACACCATCATTCTGAGGGACAGCCACCCAACCTGGCTATGCTCGCGAAGGCCGGCCCATTACGGCATCTAGCAGGCTGTTGAAAAAGGCACTCGCCACCGGACCGCAGCGGTGATTCACTGGTTCCGAAGGGATTCGGAGGTGACGAGTGCGCGGCGGCGACGATCGAACTGGCGAACTGTTCAGCTATGTTGACCTTGAGGCGCGGGTGCGGCGCAATCATCCGTTGCGGGCGATCCGGTTAATCGTGAGCGAGGCGCTGTCGGCGCTGGAGCGGGACTTCGCGGCGATGTATTCGCCGATCGGACGGCCATCGATCCCGCCGGAGAAGCTGCTGCGGGCGATGCTGTTGCAGGCTTTCTATTCGATCCGCTCGGAGCGGCTGTTGATGGAGCGGCTGGAATACGACCTTCTGTTCCGCTGGTTCGTCGGGATTGGCGTTGACGATGCGGCCTGGGATCATTCTGTGTTCTCCAAGAACCGCGACCGGTTGCTGGAGGGCGACATCGCTGCAAAGTTCCTGAGCGCGGTGCTGGCGCAGCCCAAGGTCGAGAGGCTTCTGTCGACGGATCACTTCTCGGTCGACGGGACGCTGATCGAGGCCTGGGCGTCGATGAAGAGCGTCAAGCCGAAAGACGGCTCGGGCGAGCCGCCGGCTCAAGGCGACGGGCGCAACGCCGAAGCGGATTTCCATGGCCAGAAGCGGTCGAACGATACACATGGCTCGACCACCGATCCTGACGCCAGGCTCTATCGCAAGGGTAAAGGCAAGGAGGCCAAGCTGTGCTTCATGGGACATGGGCTGATGGAGAACCGCCACGGCCTGCTGGTCGAAGCCTGCCTGACACTGGCCGACGGGCATGCCGAGCGGGTAGCGGCACTGCACATGGTCGAGCCTCGCGCCGACCGACCGCAGGCGATCACGCTCGGTGCCGACAAGGCCTACGATGCGGAGGACTTCGTTAACGAACTGCGTTCGATGAAGGTGACGCCGCATGTGGCGCAGAACACCAGCGGCCGTAGTTCGGCCATCGACGGGCGCACCACCCGGCATAGCGGCTATGCTGTCAGTCAGCGTATTCGCAAGCGCATTGAAGAGGCGTTCGGCTGGATCAAGACGGTCGCCGGTCAGCGCCAAACCAAGTTCCGCGGCCGGGACCGCGTCGGATGGGGCTTCACCTTCGCTGCCGCCGCCTACAATCTGGTGCGGCTGCCGAAGCTCATCGCGGGGACCAGCTGACATGGCCAAGGTTCCAGCCATCGCCAAGGCCTTTGCCGGTCGCTGGCGTATCGTCGAAATGGATGTCTGGGACAACGATTTCCTCGATCTCGTCGAAGAGGCGCATCTGACGTTCAAAGGCGCGGCGGACGGCGAGATCGGCTTCGGCGCCCTCAAAGGCTTCCTTGATGTCCGCTACGGCGCGCGAGACGGCTCGGCCTGCGCGGAATTCTCGTGGGAGGGTCACGACGAAAGCGATCCCGCTTGCGGTCGCGGATGGGCGATGATCGGCACCACGGGTCGCCTCGTCGGCCACTTCTACATCCACAATGCCGACGATTCAGGCTTCGTCTGCGAGCGCACGTGACTTCTTCAACAGCCTGCTAGTCTTACTGAGTCACGAAAGCGCGCGGAGGGGGATTCGTAGGCGACCTGGTTGTGATAGGTTGGCGATTCACAGCGATGGATGAGCGCCATGGTCAGCGAGGACGGTTGCGAAGCAGCCGCGTTTGATGGGTATTTGGAAGCACTGGTCGAGGTCATAGGCCATGCCGATCGGGCAGAGCCGCTGCGGGATTATTGTACGGGTTTGATGATGCCGGTGGCGCGCAAAAGCGTGGAGCCCCTGGCCGCCGTTACGGCGCCATCACGTGTTTCGGCCAAGCATCAATCGCTTTTGCATTTCGTGGGACAAGCGCCTTGGTCGGATGACGCACTGCTGGCGCGCGTTCGTGATTGGGCCTTGCCGCGCATGATCGAGCGTGGCGGTGCGATCACCGCCTGGATTGTCGACGACACTGGCTTTCCAAAGAAGGGGAAGCATTCCGTCGGTGTCGCACGCCAATATTGCGGCCAGCTCGGCAAGCAGGACAATTGCCAGGTTGCCGTCAGTCTTTCGATTGCGAATGAGGGGGCCAGCTTACCGGTTGCCTGGCAGCTTTATCTACCTGAGATCTGGGCAAATGATCCAGAGCGCCGGAAGAAGGCGAAGATCCCGGACGAGATCCTATTTCAAACCAAGCCACAGATCGCGCTTGAACAAGTACGTGCGGCGCTAGAGACGCAGATGCCGGCGGGCGTGATCCTTGCCGACGCCGGTTACGGCGCAGACGGCGGGTTCCGCCGAGGATTGACCGAGCTGGGCCTCAGCTATGTCGTGGGTGTCCAGCCGACGCTCAGTGTTTGGCGCCCAGGCGAAGGACCGCTACCGCCCAAGACCTGGAGCGGAAAGGGTCGGCCGCCGTCGCTGATGCAACGAAGCGCGGATCATCAACCTCTTTCAGCCAAGGCGCTTGCGGAAAGTCTGCCGATAGACGCGTGGCAGACCGTCATATGGCGGGAGGGCAGCAATACCGATCTTGCGTCGCGCTTTACCGCTGTTCGTCTTCGTGTCGCGTCCAGAGACTATAATCTCGGACATCCGCACGCCGAAGAATGGTTGCTTGTCGAATGGCCCGAAGGTGACAAAGAGCCGCTCAAATACTGGCTTTCGACCCTGCCGGAAACGACCGCGCTGCGTGATCTTGTTGCCACGACCAAGCTAAGGTGGCGGATTGAACGGGATTATCGCGAGCTCAAGCAGGAACTGGGCCTTGGCCACTACGAGGGTCGAGGTTGGCGCGGATTCCATCATCACGCCAGTCTTTGCATCGCGGCTTACGGGTTTCTCCTCTCCGAACGGGAGACGATTCCCCCCCTCAGCAATCGCCCGTTCCAAAAGCAGCGAAAAACCTCCTATTCCCCGCGGTTCACGATCCAGCGAGCCCGCCCATTCGCCCCGAACGGCACACCTCAAATTCGATCGCGACGCTGCATAGAAAACTGACCGTCGCACTCGCCCGCAGATTGATGCGATGTCCCTGCTGCGCTCAGTCGAAGCCGAAATATCCAAATTTATGACGCAGTAAGACTAGATGCATCGCCCTCGCCGCGCCTCAGAGGTGACCGGCTTTACCCGGGGCAACTCACGTTTGATGGTGGACGTTAAGCGCCGTCCTACTCATCACCATTCATGCCGAATCCCCTTCCGCGTCGTTGCAGACCGGCATGATCTCACCAGCCAGCAACTTCTCCTTCGACAGCAACCCGGCGTCCTCGAGCGCCTCAAAATCCGGCAGGTTACGCAACGTGTCGAAACCGAACTCCAGCAGGAATTCTTTGGTCGTAACGTAGGTGTAGGGCGCACCCGGCATCGGACTGCGCGGACCGGACGCGATCAAGCCGGCGCCGCGCAGATGGCCGATCAGGTCGCGAGAAATCTCTTTCCCAAAAAAACGACGACAGTTCCCCACGTGTAATCGGCTGGAAATAGGCGATGCACATCAGCACCAGCACGTCCGACTGCCTCAGGTCCACCGCACGCCCGTTGCCGCCTTCGGCGGTGCCAAATGCACTGCGGATGGCGTCGGCGTAGGCCGGGCGGGTCAGGTGCCGAAAATCGCCGGCGACCGCCACCAGATCGTAGGGCCGGCCGCGCAATGTCGTCGATCAATAGGTCGATGCTGCAGCTCTTGCCGACTATGCGGGCCAGCGTTTCGCGGCCGACCGGCTCGCTTGCCGCAAAAATCGTTGCCTCGACGCGATGCATCCATTCTCGCCAGCGCGCCTCCGGCGGCAGGTGATCCAGCTCCCGGTCAAACAGCTGGTCAGCTGATCGACCGTCATCTGACCGGCTCCCCCCTCGGCGCTGCCTCCGCCATGGTCGTCAGAGCCCGTAGATGCGGAAGGTGGGACGGCCGGAAAGCTCGCGCACGGCGCCGAGTTCGACGAGCCGGTCGAACAGGCGGCGCAGCCCACGGTCACTCATGCCTGCGATCTTTTCGGATGCCACGATCGCATCGTCGGAAAGGAGCTTGTCGACAACAGCGTCCGCTGCTTTGGCTCTAAGCTTCGGCGTGACGGCAAGCAGCCGGTCCGCGCGGCGCCCGAGTTCGGCGTGAAGATCAATTGCGCGCAACGCAGCGCGTGCCTGCGCGGCAAGCAGACCTTTCGCACGCTCAGGATCTGTCACTATCCTTGTCGCCACAGAACTGGCTGCCGATCGATGCGGGCGCGCCCTTGTGCCCACGGCCGCTTCGGCGCCCAACAGCGGCACCGCGTTTGCCCAACCCAGCCGTTGCGCCAGCAGGACGTCGGCGAGCCAGGCTCCAAGGACGCGCCCCAAGCCGTCGCGTTCGGCATCGCGATGGCGCCAGTCATCATTCCCGCCGTCCCGTCACTGGCGGCGAGCTGCCGGAGATTGTCCGTCAGATCGCTCGCGCCCTCGTCATTGCGCGCGAAACCGAGGTCATCCAGCACCGCGCCGATGCTCGCCTCGGTCAGCAGTTTCTCCGCAGGCGTTCCGGCCAGCCGGCGCCAGGCGAGAAGCAAACGACCGGCGAGCCCGACATTGTCGCCCGGGCTTGTCAATAGCACGGCGTCGCGTAGCGCGCTTTCTTCCTCGACGCGGCCAGCCCGCTTCGCCGTTACCGCGGCCGCCGAATGCGCCAGACGCTGCCGCCAGGCGCCGGCCCGCCGCTCCTGCCGGCGGACCACCGCATCGAGCGCGCCGATGGCAGCGCCGTCAGCGAGCGCGACCTCCTCGACATCTTTTCCCGCAAGACTTTGCGCATCCCGGATGGCCCCGGCGCAGCCAGGCCGGCACCGTTGCCATCGGCGCGGTCGAAAGGGCACCGCCAAACGCGGCGTAGTGGCGCGGAGAGGATTTGGGACGCAGAATCATCGCAACACGATGAAACACGGCGGCGCTTTTAGCAACAGAAATGGACAACAAGCGCTGTGCCTGTCGTGCCGATATAACGAATGACACTGTCCTCCACGGGCACTGTCCGCCAGCGGACCCGAGAAGACCCCCACCTTCCGCACCACGCCACTTGACAGTCCCGCCCGCCGCCGTGGGGCGGGCTTTCGCCCTCCCCCCTCTGTCCGGGGAGGCTTAGCCCGAAAGGGTTTTCCCTTCGGGAAACACACACCCGGGAGACAGACCATGACCGAACTCGCAAACTTCATGCGCTGGCGCTCTGCTAATCGAAACCACGTTCGTCCACAGGTGCAATCTTGCTTCTGTCAAATAAAATCACCTCGTACGAGTTTCCATATTCCGTCTTCACTCCATCCAAGCCGTATCTCTGCGCCAAGGTAGTCCATGCGCCTAGTTCGTCAGGGAACACTTGATTACCCTGCTCATCCATGATCGCTAATTTGAGGGACTCTTGCCCCTCGATAACAAAGTACTTTCCAGAACTACCTGCATAGCCGCGTGCCGTGTTTACATCGTTTTCTGAGGTCATCCAAATTGCTTCGCCCGTGTACCCGCTTTGCCCCGAACCGCCCCACACCCCATCCCTATTAGCATGGTTGAACTTTGTTCCCGCTGGAAGTTCTTCCATCTTCTTCTTCTCCCAACCAACTGAGGCTGCAAGCTCTTCCATCTCCTTGCTTTCCCAACCAACTAAGGCTGCCTGATGTATGTGGTGACCGGTTTGCCTCTTGTCCTCAGCCGAAACCTGACTACTCGGTACGAGGACGGTCGCAGCAAGGATCATCCCCTTCCAGAAAGACGGGGGATGCACTCGATAAATCGGGATGGCCGCGGTGGCGGTCTCTTTCGGTGAGGATCTCATGTAAGGATTTCCCTGTGCTCGTTTGTGAATTGTCCGCCATCGCATCAGTCTCGCGATCAATCAAGTCGAACGGAACTTGTGTAGCGGCCAGAACTGACAATAGCCTGAAAGCATTGCGCGAAGGTCAGCGACTTGCTGTATGTTAGAACGTGCTTTCCTTGATCCGAAAGGTGGGATCCGCGCCAGCTATTGGATGCCTACCGCAATTTGCTGCCTTGGGCAATGTTCGCCGCGCGGAGGAGAAGATGCGCATCATCTATACGACGAATGCCATCGAGGCGCTGAATTCAAAGCTGCGCCGGGCCGTGCGTACGCGTGGCCATTTCCCCGGTGACGGCGCAGCCATGAAGCTGCCTATATCTGGTGTTGAACAACGCCGCCGAGGAATGGAAACGTCCCCCGCGCGAGTGGGTGGGCCGCTTTCATCAGTTGTAGAACCGCTCGCCGAAGATGACGGCGAGCTGTGTCTTTGCCCCGAGCCATTTCCGGGGCGCCCGTCTTCTCGACCGCGTTGTTAATAACGATATATAATTATCAGGCGAGAGCAGAGACTAACACAAAGGGCAGGATGCAGCGATGCTGAAAACCCCGCCAAACGAATTGGCGTCGTGCCAATCCAAGCAAATATGATGCTCATCTTGCTGTGCAGCGGGCAGTGAAGGCAGGCGAGTTGGAGGAACAAACGTGTGAGGTCTGCAGAGTTGAAGCGGTCGATGCCCATCATGATCAATATGACGAGCCTTTAAGGGTACGGTGGTTATGCCGACGGCATCACACGAGACCTCACCACTATGGAGAAGATATATTTCCGGTCAGGAATGAACTTTAAAGGCCTTTACCCTCAGCGTCTTTTGAAATCGACAACAGTGTTTGTGCACAGATCCTTCAGTGATCTTGCTTTAGGCGATCGGCACCCTCAATAGCCGGTTTAGCGTCGCCATGCCCTTCAAACACAACACCTCCCGTCGCCATCGCATCGGCAAGATGAAATTCAAGGTGACGAACTGACGGGAGTATGAGGCGGGACTTCGTCGGCGCGGCAGTTTGACCGTGTGGCTGACACCGGAAGCCCTTTCGTCGTGGCAAGCGCCCAGACGCAAGACCCGCGGCGGCCAGCACCGCTATTCCGACCTGGCGATCAAGACTGCGTTGACGCTGGGCCTGGTATTCGGCCTGCGCCTGCGCCAGACAGAAGGTTTGCTGGGATTCCTGCTGGCACTGATGGGACTGGATCTCGCCGTCCCCGATCACACGACGGTGAGCCGTCGGGCACAGACGCGGCAAGCGCCCAACAGACGGCCTGATCGCCAGGTTCCAGCGCACGGGTCGGCTGGCGAGGAAGCAAAGGAACAGGCTGCCCCGGCCGAACGTCAGGCGCGCACGGCGAAGCGCCGCGCCAACCGGGGCGCCCTGCCCGCGCACCTTCCTCGCGTCGAGACGGTCGTCGACATCGACGACCACGCCTGTCCCTGCTGCCGCAGCGACCTGCACAAGATCGGCGAAGACGTTAGCGAACGGCTCGACATCGTGCCGGCGCAGCTGCGCGTGATCGTCGTGCGCCGGCCCAGATACGCCTGCCGCGCCTGTGAGGACGTCGTCATGCAGGCACCTGCGCCGGCGCGACTGATTGAGGGCGGCCTGCGAACCGAGGCGACGATCGCACAGGTTCTGGTGTCCAAGTATGCCGACCACCTGCCGCTCTATCGCCAGGCGCAGATCTGGGCCCGGCAGGGCATCAATCTCGATCGCTCAACGCTCGCCGACTGGGTTGGCCGTGCCGCCTGGCACCTGCGTCCGGTGCACGAGCGGCTGCTGGCGAAACTGAAAACCTCGCCGAAGCTCTTCGCCAACGAGAGGACCGCGCCGGTGCTCGATCCCGGTCGCGGCAAGACCAAGACGGGGCAGCTGTGGGCCTATGCCCGCGACGACCGGCCTTGGGACGGAGACGATCCGCCCGGCGTCGCCTACGTCTATGCGCCCGACCGCAAGGCCGAGCGGCCGATTGCGCATCTCGATGGCTTCAGCGGTATCCTGCAGGTCGAGGGCTACGGCGGGATGGGCGGCGCGATACTCCTGCCACAACAGCGTCAGCGTCACCCCCTTGCGCTTCAGGCCCCTGGCGATCAGCGCAAGGTCCGGTTCGCTCAGGTCTTGCGGCGGACGACCGGCACGGCCAAACAGCAGCCGCTCAAGCGTCGCGTCGTCGTGGCCCGGCGGCAGCGGCCAGCATGACAGCTCGGCCTCTCGCGCCCGCAGCAAATAGGTCGATACTGTCGTCTTGCTGATCTTGAGCCGTTCCGACACCTCACGCACCGAAAGACCCTGCTCATGGGTCAGGCGCAAGATCGCTTGGATATTCCTCACGCTCGTTCGTCTCGCTTGCTTCCGTTTGGCATGGCCCCTCTCAACATCATCGTGAGAGGCCAAACTGCCAGAACGGCGCAGTCGAGAACCGACCGCCAAATCCGCTCCCGAACGCTGTCCGGGATTTATCGGAATCGCTGTCCGCGAATTACTGAAATCACTGGGATTTAGCGAAAAGGGTGTCCGGGAATTAGCGAAACACGCAGGCCGCCGATAGCCATAGCAGGTCAATTCGTCCTGGATGTCCTCGATGAGGGTGACGAGGTCCGCGTCCGAGAGGTTGGCCGTTTGGTCGTCGCGCGATAGTAGAAGGTGCTTCTCGGTAGGTCGATCACTTGACAACCCCGTCTGACGGAGCAGGCCGGTGACGATGAAGAATCTCTCGCTGTCGCCGGCGGTCGCCAGCCGCGGCGTTTTTTGGCAAGGTCCAATTCCATCGTGAGTTGACCGACCTTGCGCTCGAGGCCGCGATACGCGCCTCGTATTCAGCAATGACGCTGGCCTCAGCTTCCTCGTCATTCAGTTCGCCCCGATCGAACTGGGTCAACGACAGCTGGATGAGGTTTGCCGAGACCTCGTAGGTACGCTGGGCATCGCGGCGCCCGATGACGCCACCGCGGATGTCCTGGCAAAGCTGCAGTTTGAATTGCATCGAGTGACGACGGTATGGACCTCGTGACTTCATGAGCCTTCTCCGTTCAAGGCCCATCGAGCGTATCAGTTTTTCAGGTTCTCTTGGTCCAGCCGGTGGGGTTCACTCCAATGCCGGGTCAGTTCTCATTGAAAATCAACAACCTGACCCAACGGATATCCAATCCGCCATGAGGGTTCGGCACCCTAGAGATGTTTGATCCCAGGCTTTGATGGGGCATCCTTGCACTACTTTGGCAGTTTAGGTTTGAGGGCGTGTGCGAGCAGCTTCTGACAGTGAGGGCATCTGCGGGGTGGCGACCGCGTGAAGAGGTCGAGAATGGCTTGTCTAACAGCTGGCATGCTCGGTTGTGGCGGTGGTCCGCCGACTCTTTTTTTTCCGTCCCGCTGCTTTGATGCGGCGGGCTTGGAGAAAGGCGTAGGCGATCATGGTCATCAAGGCGTGTCGATGTAATCCAGTCCAGGATCGACCTTCAAAGTGGTCGAGGCCGAGTTCCTCCTTCAATTGCTGATGTGCCTGCTCACAGACCCACCTGGCCTTGATCGTGGCAGCGAGCATCTTGAGGCTGGCATCGGCCGGTAAGTTCGAAACATAGTATTTTTGCTCGCCAGTCGACCGGCGTTCGCCGACGAGCCAGACCTCGTCGCCCGGCATGCACTGCACGCGATTGTCGAGCATGCGGTGCTTATGACCATCCGCAACGCGGACACGGCGAGCCGCAAACAAACATGTCAGCCGACCTTTAGTGCCGCGCCGCCAGCTTATCTTGTGCCATCTCTCACCAGACAGCATCACCTCGGCAGAGACCGGCGGCTGGTCCGGGATGTGATATTGGCGGCGCCTGCCGGTGGTCGCGACCGGGAAGATCAGATCAACATCGGCCGGATAGACGTTTTGGCGCCGCGATAGTCCTACCGCCCACAGCAGACCGCGCTCACTCAAAGCCTGACGAAAAGAGCTGCTCGACCCGTAGCCCGCGTCGGCAAGCACACAGCCGAAACGCGCGCCGGAGGCGATGACACGATCGATCTCTTCGATGGCGATCTCCGGCTTTGTCAGAGCGACCTGTCGATCCTTCGGGACGCGCGCCCGCATCATCCGCTCGGGATCATTCGTCCAGGTGTCGGGCAGGAAGAGCCGAAGGCCCACCATCACCGGCACTTCGCGCGAGGCCAGGGTCACCGACACCAGTGACTGGCAATTGGACGTCTTGCCAAGCGACGAAGCGTATTGAGGCGCGACACCAACCGAATGTTGTCCCTTCTTCGGTAACGCTGTGTCGTCGATGACGAGAAAACCCGCCTCATCGCCGACCAGGCGATCTGCCTCCTTCAGCAGGGCGGCCTCGAGCGGAGCGCTGTCCCAAACCCCTGCCGCGACGAAATGATGAAGCTGATCGTAGCCGACCTCGCCAGTGCGCGCGGCCATCGGTTGTACGCTCTTACGGTCGCCCGGCCCGATCAGACCAGCAATGTACAGCGGACACATCCGGCGCCGAGCTGGATGCGAAAGACCTGCCAAAAACGGTTGAAGCCAGTGCTCGAGATCGGCTTGCCAGTCCACATCCATTGATCGGCCCTCCACAAGCCGACCTCCCATGAATCACGCAAACTCTCTCTTGGGAATTCCAAAAACGCGCCCGCTGCTAAAAATCTGCCAAAGTAGTGCTTGTCTTCCGAATCAAAGGATGCGCTATGGGCCAGGTTCTGCATGGGAGCGCCACGACGACTGAGGCGGTCCGTCACCGGATCCGGCTGGTCAGTCCGACTTGGTTGTCACTTGACAACCTCTCTGTGAGTCGCATATTGAGGGTACAGATGGCGCGTAAATCGCACCCAAAGAAGGAAATTGAAGCCGCACTCAGGTATGCCGAAGCGCAAGGGTGGCGGATCAAAATAGGTGGAAGTCACGCGTGGGGCAAGATGTATTGCCCATATAACGATGACCAATGTCGTTGCGGCGAATTCTGCATAACCAGCATTTGGAGCACGCCAAAGAACGCTGGCAACGAAGCAAAGAAGCTGAAGCGTTTTATCGATAACTGCACAACGCATAAGGCTAAAACCGAAGAGACGGCTGAAGGCAAGGAGTGACTTCGTCATGGAATACACTTTCACCCTAAAGTACCGTCTCGCGGACGATGATCAGGACGCAGATGCCTTGGTGGAGCGTCTGGGCGAGGCTGGATGCACCGATGCTCTTGTGGGCATCGGCATTGTCGGTCGGCTTGCTCTCGAGTTTACTCGAGAAGCGGACAGCGCGCAGGAAGCCGTTCGCAGTGCGCTCGCAGACGTGAAGGCCGCTATCCCGAGCGCAACCTTGGTAGAAGCCACGCCTGACCTTGTGGGACTGACGGACGTGGCCGAAATGATGGGCGTGTCCCGTCAGTACCTTCGCAAGCTAATGCTGGGCAACAACGATTTTCCAGCCCCTGTGCATGAAGGCAACGGTGCGTTATGGCATCTGAGCGATGTCCTGAGTTGGCTGGAGGGACGACGGGGTTATCAGCCGGAGCGCATCTTGTATGAAACGGCAAAGGCGACTCTGGAGGTCAACGTGGCGAAGGAGGCAAGACGCTTCGCTCCCACAGCCATGCGCGAGTTGGAGCGCTTGATAGCATAGGGAAACAGGCCGGCTTAGGCACCTCGCCGACAAAGCTGGCAATCCAGCTCCGTCACACTGCTGTTGATGGAACAAGCGGCCTTCTATCAAACTTCTGAAGTCGGGATCGCTATCAACCGAGCGCTACCCGACTTTAATCCACCGCTGCACTCTTCAATTCCGCTGCGCCCGAGTGGGGCATTTCGAAATTTCAGGCCTTCCGGTTTCCAGGCTTCTTGGTTGCCTTCGCGGGCACAGCCTTGCGGCCAAGGCCGAGTGCCTTGGCCATTTCGGACCTCGCGGCCGCATAGTTGGGCGCAACCATAGGGTAGTCTGACTTCAACCCCCACTTCCCACGGTACCCGTCAGGAGTGAGGCCGTAGTTGACGGTCGTGTCCCATCAGGTAGATGCTATGGGGCGAGCGGCGAGGGTGTGGCATCCTTCGCTGTTTCAACCACCTCAGAAGGAGGCGTCCCATGTCGCAATCTTTTGACGCGAGCCGGTCCCTTGCCGCTCTCGAACAGGATAACACGATCATCGCCGTCACCGAAATGAGCAAGGCGAAGTGGCTCGTCGCCGGGCTTGTTCCAGGTCTCAAGCGCCAGCCGCTCAAGAAGCTCGATGCCGACGCGCCAGCACTGTTGAAGCTGCTGCAGCGCTGGCGCGACGAAGCCGACCGGGCCGGGCACACGGTCCAGCGGATCGCCGTCGCCTATGAGGCGGCCGGCGACGGCTTCTGGCTGGCACGCTGGTTGCGGGCGCACGGCATCGAGGCCTATGCCATCCATCCCTCGAGCGTTCCGGTATCGCGCGAGCACCGCCGCGCCAAGACCGATCGTCTCGACTCCGAGCTTTTGATGCGCGCTTTTCTCGGCTGGCTGCGCGGCGAGAAACGCCATTGCTCCATGGCCGCGATCCCGACGCTCGAAGAGGAGGACGCGCGGCGGCCGAACCGCGAGCGGGGGACCCTGATCGGCGAGCAGACGCGTCTCATCAACCGCATCAAGGCGATCCTCGCCCGCTTCGGCGTCCCCAGCTTCCGGCTGAGCCTGCGCCAGGCCGCGGACAGGCTGGAGAGCATCCGAACGGCGGAGGGAACACCGCTGCCGCACAACGCCCGCGCCGAGCTCCACCGCTTCCTTGAGCGGCTCAACCTCGTGCGTGCGCAGATCCGCGCCATCGAACAGGAACGCCTACGCCGGCTGGCGGCGACGGTTTTGTTGCAACGGGTGAATAGAGGGCGCAGAGAGGCCTGATGCGAGGTCAATCAGGCGGCGAGGATTTCGAACTGCTCGGCCAGGGACGGATTCGGATTGAAGGCATACCTCGCCTGTCGCTTGCGCATCATGTGAATCATTTCGATGCCGGAAAGGATGGCGGAGGCGGTGGCCGTCGATTTGAAGCCGAGCATCGGCCGGACTCGGCGCTTGATGCGCCGATGGTCCTGCTCGATCCGATTGTTCAAATACTGGCTCCGGCGGATGCGGATCGGCTTTAGCCGGCGCCGGGTGCGATCCTGCAAGCGATTTGTGGTGTCGCAGGAAACGATCGCCTCGTGGTTGGTCTGGCTCCCGTCGATGACGACGCGATCCGGTCGGCCATGACGGTCCAGCGCCTTTCTGAAGAAGCGCTTGGCCGCCGGCAGGTCGCGCTGCTCGCTGAACCAAAACTCGAGGTTTTGTTGCAACGGGTGAATAGAGGGCGCAGAGAGGCCTGATGTAAGGTCAATCAGGCGGCGAGGATTTCGAACTGCTCGGCCAGGGACGGATTCGGATTGAAGGCATACCTCGCCTGTCGCTTGCGCATCATGTGAATCATTTCGATGCCGTAAAGGATGGCGGAGGCGGTGGCCGTCGATTTGAAGCCGAGCATCGGCCGGACTCGGCGCTTTATGCGCCGATGGTCCTGCTCGATCCGATTGTTCAAATACTGGCTCCGGCGGATGCGGATCGGCTTCAGCCGGCGCCGGGCGCGATCCTGCAAGCGATTTGTGGTGTCGCAGGAAACGATCGCCTCGTGGTTGGTCTGGCTCCCGTCGATGACGACGCGATCCGGTCGGCCATGACGGTCCAGCGCCTTTCTGAAGAAGCGCTTGGCCGCCGGCAGGTCGCGCTGCTCGCTGAACCAAAACTCGACTGTGTCACCGGCATTGTCGATGGCGCGATAGAGATACATCCACTGGCCGCGTACCTTGATGTAGGTCTCGTCCACATGCCATTTGCCGGTCACGCCACGCTTGCGCTGGTTGAAGCGCTCGAGCAACAAGGGCGAGAAACGAACGGTCCAGCGGTGGATGGTCGTGTGATCGACCCTGATGCCGCGCTCAGCCATCATCTCCTCAAGATCACGCAGGCTCAAATTGTAGGCCAGGTACCAGCGCACGCAAAGCAGGATCACGGACTGGTCGAACTGACGGCCTTTAAACATTGCAACCCTCCGAAAATGATCGAAGGCTCCTTGCCACAGCGCTGGTAATCAAAAGGTTGCAACAGATCCGTCCTGCATCGTGATCAAACCCGCGTCGAACAGGCGCGACAGCATTCGGCTGACGCGACCGATCGACCGGCCGATCTCAAAGACCAGTTGCTGGTTCGATTTGAAGATGATCGGACGGCGGGACTTGTCGAACGATTCGGCGGAGGCCGTGTTGATCAGCGCCACCAGCAGGTGACTTTCGGTCCCATTGATCAACCCTGTGCATGTCAGGCTTTGCGCAAGCACGGCCAATTGAGCACGCGTCACGGTTCCGATAGCCGCCGACTCTGCCAGACGCCGGTAGTGTGCACGCTGCGGCGTTACCCTGCGACCGATCGGCCGCTGATCGGCGGCCATCGATCGCGCCCGAGAAGCTTCTGCGCGCCATGCTTCTGCGAGCCTTCTATTCGATCCGCTCTGAGCGGCTTTTGGTGGAGCGGCTGGAATACGACCTTCTGTTCCGCGGGTTCGTTGGCATTGGCATTGACGATCCAGCTTGGGACCTTCGGTGTTTTCGAAGAACCGCGACCGGTTGCTCGAAGGCGACAATTGCTGCGAAGTTCCCCTTTTTCCCGTGGCCGCATGCTGATGAACGCGGACACAGGAACTGTCGATCATTACGACGTCGCCATCGAAGGCCTTTGCGATCTCACGCAAGATATGATCCCAAACACCCGCTTTTCTCCATCGCACGAAGCGGTTGTAGCAGGTGGTGTAAGGCCCATATCGCTCCGGTACGTCCGCCCAAGGCGAGCCTCTGCGGAACCACCACAAAATGCCGTTGATTACGCGCCATCAACTCTTCAACAGTCGGTTCGCCTGGTCGATTCATCAGATTCTTGAATCGAAAGCATGCCGCCGCGTGAACCACTCAATTCGAGGGCCGTCAGCGGGCGACCTGATATTGCCGCACCGGATGGCGGACCATCGCATCGATATCGATGCCGTCGAGTATCCAGTGCAATTGCTCGGTCGTAAGCATGACAACCGCTGCCTCCCGGCGCGGCCACCGGAACTTGTCCTCGGTCAGCCGCTTCAGGACCAGCACAAAGCCCTACCGATCGAAGAACAGGAGCTTCATCCGGTCGCAACGGCGATTGCAGAACGCAAAAACCGCCGGAGCAAACGAATCGAGCGCCATCGCTTCCTGGACCAGAACCGCAGGCTGTTGTTGCCGGCCCGGAAGTCGATCGGCTCACGACGGTGCAGGTAGACTTTCAGGTCAGCGCCCAGTCTGAACATGGCCCAGTGCTCCGATGATCGCCGACAATGCATCCACATCACCGCATTCCAGCGTCAGCTTCACGCCGTTCGGCATTGACACGTTCACCTTGGCTGAAGAGGAAAAAGCTGCAGCCCTTTTGGGTTCCGACCCACGCACTTCATCACAAGTCGCCGGCAAATCCACCACATCCATGCTGCTCTGTCGCAACAGTGCTCGATCGACAGCCCTTTCAATCTGAACCGGAATAAACGCCGGGGGTGAAGACGGCGGGAGAGACTGGGTCTCCGTGCGCTTCTTTATCCACTTCCGAAGAAGGTTCGCATTGACCCCATGTTCGAGTGCAAGGCTCGATACCGACACGCCAGGCTCAAGGCACGCCGAGACAAGATGAACCGCGCCGGGTTTTCCGGAGGCCGTTTCGTTTGAGTCACGCGGCTATGGCTGGTTCATCCAGCATGGCGTAGTAGCGTTCCTCGGCTTCGGCCGGCGGGATGTTGCCGATGGGCTCCAGCAGCCGGCGATTATTGAACCAGTCGACCCATTCGAGCGTAGCGAACTCGACGGCTTCGAAGTTACGCCATGGTCCGCGTCGATGGATCACCTCGGCCTTGTAAAGACCGTTGATCGTTTCGGCGAGAGCATTGTCGTAGCTGTCGCCGACGCTGCCTACCGAAGGCTCGACGCCGGCCTCCGCCAGGCGCTCGGTATATCGAATGCTGACATATTGGCTGCCTCTATCGCTATGGTGCACGAGCCCGCCGCGGTGGATCGGCCGCCGATCATGGAGTGCCTGTTCCAGAGCGTCCAGGACGAAGCTCGCATGCGCCGTCCGGCTCACCCGCCAGCCAACGATCCGGCGGGCATAGGTGTCGATGACAAAGGCGACATAGACGAAGCCCGTCCAGGTCGCGACGTAGGTGAAGTCGGAGACCCACAGCATGTTCGGCGCCGGGGCATGGAACTGGCGATTAACGTGATCGAGAGGGCAAGGTGCGGCCTTGTCGCTCACCGTGGTGCGGATCGGCTTGCCGCGGATGATGCCCTCAAGACCCATGGCCCTCATCAGGCGGGCAACCGTGCAGCGGGCGACGTCGAAGCCCTCGCGCTGCAACTGCCGCCAGACCTTGCGAACGCCGTAGACGCGGAAGTTGGCCTCGAACACGCGTCGGACCTCATCCTTCAAGGCCTCATCCCGCTTCGCCCGAGCCGACAGCCGGGAGGGATCGATGCGCTTGGCGACATGGTCGTGGTAAGTCGACGAGGCGATCGGCAGCACCTTGCAGATCGGCTCGACCCCATGCGCCTGGCGGTGATCGTCGATGAACGCGATCATGGCTTGAACCGGCGGTCGAGCTCCGCCTGGGCAAAATACGCGGAAGCCTTGCGAAGGATCTCGTTGGCCTGGCGAAGCTCGCGGTTCTCGCGCTCCAAGGCCTTGAGTTTCGTTGCCACATCCGTAGGCACACCGGCGCGCACGCCACTGTCGCGTTCGGCCTTCTTCACCCACTCATGCAGCGTCTGCGCCGTGCAGCCGATCTTGGCCGCGATCGACAAGACCGCAGCCCAGCGCGAGGGGTGTTCATGCTCGTGATCCAGAACCAGCCGCACCGCACGGGTCCGGACTTCGGGAGAGAACTTGTTGGTCGTCTTGCTTGTCATGGCTCCACCTTCTCAGGAATTGGAGCCTCCGAGCAACCCGGTGCGGTTCAAGACGGTCCTTCGATGCCGGGTCGTATCGGAGTCGCCCGTTACGACCAACAAGCCTTACCTGCAGTTTCTGAGTTTCTGATCATCTTCTTCCATCATGAGGTGTCCACCTATTTTAGTGGACACCTCATGCATAAGAGCACTCAACAGCAAAAGGTGCGGGGAAATTCGCGCTTGCTTTGAGTGTCACAGCCAGACACACGCTGAAAGATTTTCGACTCCCATAGTAGTTCCGCCAATTGAGAGCTTACGTTGCAGACTCTCGCCGCGCACATCCCCGCGGCAAGAGTCATCCCGCCGTCTGTTTTCTCCAAGGTCAGGTCTTATCAGTATCGGCGCGAACAGCGCCTTATCATTCGCGGGTGGACGGCTTCTCGAGCGGCGATGCCAACGCATAGGCCTGATCTGACCCAGATTAAAGCAATTCACTACACGGAACGGAATACCGGGCCCCCGCCGATGAATGCTTCGAAGCGGGTGACTTTGGTATCTTTAGACTCGCGAGGTGACGTCACCAATACTCTCCTTTTGCGCATAGGCTTGCTGCGGTCGTGAAGGACCCTCTCATACGAACGACGAGGAGCGGGTTGAGAGGATAGCAGCCGCCTCAAGGCAGCCCAGGACTTGGCGCGAGTTTGTTCGTCCAGTGAAGGCTCATTCACGTAGCTAGTCTGGATTCGATCTGCCCCGCCGCCGTCGGTACCGAGTTGATCACGCGACTCGGAGCCGTATGGTCAAGCCCGAGTCTGGTTGATGAGTGGCTGATCCTTGATGAGATCGTGCACCACGCGGATGGCGTGGCTCTTTTCGACTTCACTTGATTGCTGGCTTTTGATTACCGCTCTGACGATAGCGGCGATCATGGGCGCGACGCGGATGGCGTGGCCGAGCAGGTTCTTTTCGATTTTTTCTGGCTGCTGGCCTTTGACCGCCGCTCTGATAATCGAGGCAATCGTCGACATGAGAGTCGCATTGCTAATGCCGAACAGTTTTTGATCGGCAGACCGCTGATCTTTCGCAAGTTCATCTAGGAAAGCTTGGTCAAGCAAGCTGCTGCTATTGGCATCGGGCTGCAGCTCCTTCCCCGCAGCCGCGATCATCGAGGCGATCGCGGAAGTCAAAATCGCACTGTCCATAGGCGAAATCGTTTGCTTAGCAGAAGTGTTCTCCTTAGCTCCGCTGATTAGCATTTGAATAAGCGTCGATACATCCATTGTTAGTTCTCCAGTTAGTACGCGTTCAATGACCTCGAGTGGTCCCGATGTAAGATCGGTTGCAGTCTCCGAGGTTTCATCAGCCTTGGCCGCCCCAAAGTTTATGAAAGTACGAAATCGTAAGTCGCCCGGATTCGGGGGCTCCTTTAGAGTAGGCGTCTGGGTAAGCCCAATATTGTCGATGGTTAACTGCACGGCTCTTGTAAGCGCACCCAAAGCTGCTCCACGACCAAGCTCCTTTAAGGAGTGGAGCAGGGCAAAGGTAAAAGCCGACTTCCCTCCCGTTAAATCGTTGCTCGCGGATGCCGTTTCGTTTTCGAGACAGGCAGACAGAAGCACGCCGTTCAGCTGGGCCCGGGACGACGGACTCGCGGCCCGCACCTTTGACCCTCCAAGAAAGGTCGCCTGACCAAATCGTTTAGCTTCTGTTGCGTTGTTATCAGCGTAGCCGTATTCGATGCACTTCTCGCTGGTTGGGTGAGTGTAGGCTTTGACGCGAGCCCGATTGGCTGCGCCACACTCTGTGGACGCCGCCACCCGCAAGCGTTTCTCGAGCCCCCCGGAAAAGCAGCAATCGGCGACGAGCGTAAATATTCCAGGCGGCAGGCTTTGCGACATCTGGCTGAGCACATCATCGAATAAAAACCCGTCGTAGAGAACCATGCATTGTTCGACGACACCGCTTCTCAGTTCAGTCGATCCGTGGCCAGAAAAGAAGAATACCAATCGATCATCCGGCGATGCGTCTGCGAATAGCCTTTTGAGCGCAACCGTTACATTGGCCACCGCGGCTTCGGAATCGACAAGCCGAACGATGTCCTGGAACGCGTAATCCTCCTTTAGCGTCTTCTCAAAGGCTTTGACGTCATTGATACAGCTCGGAAGATGGTTGTTACCGTCTTGATAGTCGTTGATCCCCACGACTACGGCCCGGCGCTTCGCTGAGGTCGTCTCACGTCCATTGGTCATGTCGGCCTGCCATTGCTTTGGGTTTCGGATCTTCAGGTATGGCTTTCTTTTTAAGAGGTCTGCCACCAACAGCGCTGCGGTGACAATACAGACGGCTCGAAGAAAGTGTCGTGAAACTCACGTGAAAGCGACGGCGGCTAATTCATTGCTCTTGAACTTGTGCTTTTTGATAATACGTCCACCGTCAGAGATGAGGCGGTGAAATTTGGAACCGATTTTTGAGGACGTCAGACCGCTACTGCGACTGCGCGTCTTTGGCGCCATGGAGGCGTGGAGCTGGACGGGCGAGAGCATTCTGCCCCGCGGCCGCAAAGCTCAGGCAATCTTGGCTTATCTCGCCATGTGCGGAGAGGCTGTCGTCCCGCGTCGCCGCCTTGCCAGGTTACTCTGGAGCACGCGCTGGGATGAACAAGCGCGGGCCAGTCTCCGGCAAAGCCTTATGGAGCTGAGGCGGGGCATCATCGCGATCGCTCCGGAATTGCTTTGCATCGAAAAGGATCGTGTCTCGTTGCAGATTGCCAAAGTCTGGATCGACGGGATTGGCATATCGGCGACAGCCCGCCGGTCAGTATCCCAGCGGGATCCCGCCACGTTTCTCGAAACCCTGCGTGGCCTCGACGTGGCATTCGACCAGTGGATCGACACTAGAGCAGTTTCTGGATAATCACGGTTAGGCATCGTAGCCGGCGTGGGCGAACAGGTTTTCGCATTCTTTGGGGTGGAAACGATCGATGGCGACGGCCACGGCGTCCCATAATTCCGGGATGGACCGGGCTGCTGCCTTTCGCAGTAAAGCCTTCAGCTTGGCGAAGGCCATCTCAATGGGGTTAAAGTCCGGGGAGTAGGGCGGAAGATAGCGAAGGGAAGCCCCCGCAGCCTCGATGATTTCGCGGACACCGACCACTTTATGAGCAGGCAGGTTGTCCATCACGACGACATCGTCGGGTTGAAGCGTCGGCACGAGGACGCGGCGCAAGTAGACCAGGAATGCTTCGCCATCCATGGCGCCGTCCAGGAGCCAGGGCGCGACGATCCCGTCGAGGCGCAGGCCGGCCGTGAAGGTCGTGGATTTCCAGTGCCCATGAGGAACAGCCGCCCGGCAACGCTGTCCACGCGCAGAGCGGCCTCGTAGCCGGGCCATCTTGGTATTGAGGCCACTTTCGTCGATGAAGATCAGGCGGCTCGGATCGAGATCGAGTTGGCCTTCGAACCACTCTTCCCGCGCTGCCAAAACATCCGGTCGCTGCTGTTCGGCCGCGTGCGCTGTCTTTTTTTGTACGTGATGCCACGCTTTGCGAAGAACGCATGGACCGTCGTCAGGCTGGCTTTGACCCCGCGCTCTGCCGCAAGGCGATCGACGATCTCGGCAAGCGTGATGTCCCGCTCATCGGTCTCGACCAAGGCGAGAATGAAAGTCTCGTGCGCGTCCAGCTTCGATACCTTCGGCTTGCCCTGCCGCCCAGGTTCCAGATTGCCGCTCGAACGCCAGGCCCGATACCATGCACCAGACGTCGATATCCCGATCGCAAACCGCCGTGCCGCTTCTCGGGTCGACAGGCCTGCCTCTATCGCCTCGATAACACGCGTCCGCAAATCCAGGCTGTAAGCTCGTGCCATGCCGCTGCTCCTTCCGCAAATCACTTCGATCAGGGAATCAGAACAAGCCGTTCACTGCAAACAAACGACTCCGATTAAGGGAAAACCGCTCTAAGCTGTCGACGTTCACACAATCGGGCGACACGAGGAGTTTGGCAGCGAAATATGGAGAAACTGCAACAACCACTCAGCTCGCGGCCCCGGTGACGGCTCGCCAGCGAGCAATCTGATGCGAAACTAGACTAGGCCGCAAACAAGGTGCAGGACATCGTCGGTCTTTACATGTCGCCTCCGGACCGGGCATGACCCCGCGAAAGACGTCACGCGCCGGCGAAGCGGAAAGCTCGACAAGCGCTTGACTTCAACCTGACGAATAGAGAAGCAACCCCCGATTGCTTACAGCTGCAAAGACTAAGGATGGGCCGCCACTCAGACTACGGTCATAACGTCTAGATGGCGAGGTCGTTACAGGAGACCGCGACTGAGTAGTTGTTGCAGCGTCTCCACAAGTCGCTGACAAACCTTTCGTGTCACCCGATTGTGTCAACGTCAGCAGTCTTGTGTCGATCCACCGATCGAATGCCGCATCGAGGCCACGCAGGGATTCCAGAAACGTGTCGGGATCCTGCTGGGATATTAACCGGTGGGGCCGGGCCGATTTGCCGATCCCGTCGATCCAGACTTTGGCAATCTGCAACGAGACACGATCCTTTTCGATGCAAAGCAATTCCGGAGCGATCGCGATGATGCCCCGCCTCAGCTCCATAAGGCTTTGCCGGAGACTGGCCCGCGCTTGTTCATCCCAGCGCGTGCTCCAGAGTAACCTGGCAAGGCGGCGACGCGGGACGACAGCCTCTCCGCACATGGCGAGATAAGCCAAGATTGCCTGAGCTTTGCGGCCGCGGGGCAGAATGCTCTCGCCCGTCCAGCTCCACGCCTCCATGGCGCCAAAGACGCGCAGTCGCAGTAGCGGTCTGACGTCCCCAAAAATCGATACCAAGTGTCACCGCCCCATCCTCTAAGGGGTCGACGTATAGCAAACGGGACGACGAGATGAAAGAGCAGTCCGATTATCTTCCGGAACCATTCGCGAGTGCCGCACTCGCGCCGTCCGGCAATCTTGTCGACACTGATCGCGCTGAGGGCACCTTCGGCGCGTCGTCATTCAAGAGCGTTGAATTAGCCGCCCGCCTGCGCATTTCACGTGAGGTTCACGACACTTCCGTCGAGCAGTCTGTACTATACTTCCGCGGCACACCTTTACAAAGAGTCCCAAACCTGGACATCCGAACCCTAAGCAATGGCAGGCCGACGTGACGAATGCACGTGAGACGAGATTCGCGAAGCGCCGAGCGGTAGTCGTGGGGATCAACGACTATCAAGACGGGAACAACCATCTTCCGAGCTGTATTAATGACGTTAAAGCCTTTGAGAAGATACTCAGGGAGGATTATGCATTCGAGGAAATCGGTCGGCTTGTCGATTCCGAAGCCACGGTGGCCGGCGTAACGGCCGCGCTTCAAAGGCTGGTCGCGGATGCCTCACCGGATGATCGATTGGTATTCTTCTTCTCTGGTCACGGATCGACTGAATTGAGAAACGGCGTGGCCGAGCAATGCATGGTGCTCTACGATGGGTATCTCTTCGATGACGAGCTCAGTCAGATGACGCAAAGCTTGCCGCCGGGGATATTCACGCTCGTCGCCGATTGCTGCCTTTCAGGCGGTCTCGAAAAAACGCTTGCTGATGCCGGTGTCTCGGGACGTTGGCGCAGGCAATCGTGCGCGCGTCAAAGCCTACACTCATGCAACTAGCGAGAAGTTCCTTGAACACGTCTACGCGCAGGACATCGCAACAGAAGTTAAACGATTTGGTGGGACGACCGTCCTTGGGAATTCACATATTCAGGCCGCGAGCCCGGCGTCCCGGGCTACAGCTGAACGGCGTGCTTCTGTCCGCCTGCCTCGAAAACGAAACGGCGGCCGCGAGCACCGGATCAACGGAAGGGAAATCTGCCTTTACCTTTGCCCTGCTCCAAGCCTTGAAGGAGCGTCGTCGCGGAGCAGCGTTGGGAGCGCTTACGAGAGCTGCGCAGTCAACGATCGAGAGTATCGGTCTTGCCCAGACGCCTACTCTAAAGGAGTCCCCGGATCCGGGCGACTTGCGATATCGCACTTTTATCAACTTTGACGCGCCCAAGGTTGATGAAACCTGGGAGACCGCAAGCGACCTCACATCCGGCCCGCTTGACATTATGGAACGCGTACGAACCGGAGGATCCACAATGGATGCAACGACGCTTATTCAACTGCTAATCAGCGGTGCTAAAGAGAACATTCCAGCCAAGCAAACGGCTTCCGCTAAGGAAAGTACGATTGTGAACCCTGCGATCGCCTCGCTGGTCGCGGCTGCGATCAAGGAGCAGCAGTCCGATGCAGTTGTCAGCAGCTTGCTTGACCAAGCGCTCCAGATTGTAGGTGACCTTGCGAAAGATCAGAGGTCTGCCGAGCAAAAGCGATTCGGGATAAGCAATGCGATTCTCATGCCGACGATCGCCTCGATGATCAGAACAGCATCCAAAGGCTTGCAGCCTGACGAAATCGAAAAGAGTCTGTTGGGCCACGCCATACGCGTCCTGCCCATGATCGCCTCGATCGTCAGAGAGGCGATCAAAGGCCAGCAGCCGGCCGAAATCGAAAAGAGCCTGTTCGGCCACGCCATACGCGTCCTGCCCATGATCGCCTCGATCGTCAGAGAGGCGGTCAAAGGCCAGCAGCCGGCCGAAATCGAAAAGAGCCTGTTCGGCCACGTCGTCCGCGATCTGATCAAAGATCAGCAAGTCATCGAGCAGAAGCTGTCAGGGCTTGGACCATAGGGTTCTGAGCCGCCTTATCAACTCAGTACTGACCTCTGTGAAGCAGATTGAATCCAGACCATGAGTGAGTCTTCACTGGACTAGCAGAATAACGCCAAAAAGCTGGCCGTCTTGGGGCAGCTTTCACCCTCTTCAGCCTGCCCTCGCCGCTCGGAATGGGCAGGTCTCTCTTCACGATCGCACTTGCCAAACCTATGTCGCAAAGGAGATTATCGATGACGTCACCTCACGAGTCTAAAGCGACCAAAATCACCCGCTTTGAAGCATTCATCGGCGGAGCCTGGCAAAGCTTTGAGGGCACGATTGTCCGCACCAAGGATACTGTATCCGTGGATACGTGAGCTGATTTCCGCTGACGGCAAGCCGTTCCGTGTAGTGAACAGCTTTAATCTGGGTCAGATTCAGGCCTATGCGTTGGCATCGCCGCTCGAGAAGTCGTCCAACCGCGCATCATAAGTGATTGTTCGCGCCGATTGCTAAAGCCTGACCTTCGAGAAGACAGACGACATGATGACACGTGCCGTGTCGGTGTGCTCGGCAAGCGTCTCCAACCTAAGCGCTCACTTGGACGGGACGGCTATGACAATCGAAAATCTCCCAGCGTGCCTGGCTGTGACGCTCAAATACGAAGGTGGATACTCGGACAATCGAAATGATCGGGGTAATTGGACCGGCGGGCACGTCGGCGTCGGAACTCTGAAGGGAACCAAATACGGGATCGCAGCTCATGTATATCCGGCTCTCGACATCAAGAACCTAACGCTTGATGACGCAAAGTCCATTTATGAAAGGGATTATTGGAAGAAAGTGCGCGGTGATAGTCTGCCTTGCGGCGTCGATCTCGCGACGTTTGACGCCGGTGTGATGTCCGGACCTCGGCGAGGCGTTCGATGGTTGCAAGGGGCAGTCGGGGCCAAACAGGATGGTATCGTCGGAAATGAGACGATTGCGAAAGCGCTTGCTGCGAACGGCAAAGTGACTATCCAAAGGATTTGCGCGAAACGTCGTGGCTTTGTGCAATCCCTTTTATCGAGCGCGCATTTCGGTAAGGGCTGGTCACGGCGCGTCGCTGAGGTTGAGGCGAAGGCAGTCACCATGTGGCTGACGCGCGGAACTGGGCAGCTAACGGAGGAGGACCGAGCGGAGATAAAGCAACATGGCATCGCTGCGAAGAAAAAGGCTGTTGTTCGAGGCAAGAGCGCAAAGTGCGCGGCAGGTCTCGGGGCCGGCGTCGGCATCCGCGATACGATCCTGGACCACGGCCCCGGTTGGATCGTGATCGGGGGTGTTGCTCTTCTCATGATCGGCGCGGTTGTGCTCGTTATCAAAGCCCGCCACCATAAGGAGCGTGTCGTGGCCTACGCTGCTGCAGCGACTTGCTGAGGAGTTCGATCCAGCGTCAAGGCTGCGCGGTCGTCAGACTCCTCTTAGCTGATCTCCCCTTCGAGTGAGTCGTCCTCCTTCAGTTCGGCCCACTCGTCACTCGGCTTGCCCCATTTCGTTGGTTTCCTGCCGGCCGAACTCGACGGTATCGCCGTGGCTGGCTCGATGAATCGAGCCAGTGAGGCAATCGAAGGCACGCGCCAAGGACGGCCGCCTTGCCGGCGAACGGACGGTGTAGCTGACTGTCGGTATGGATATCGCTACTGACTGTCGCCAAGTCACTCGTCTCGAAATTGTCGACACTGGCCTTCGGCGCCGCTGGTCGCAGGAAGAGAAGCTGCGGATCGTCGAGGAGAGCCATTCGGCTCCGCGGCAGGCATCCGCGACAGCACGGCGTCACGGGATTTCCAACCCGCTGCTGCTTGCCTGGCGCAAGGCGCATCACGAGGGTCGGCGTGGCGAAGGTGGCGTCTGCGGCTTCGTGCCGGCGATGATCCGTAGCGGAGCAGCCCAAGAAGGGTCCAGAACCGGCTGGCGGGCGCATGGAAGTGGTGAGCGTGAATGGCCGCAGGGGTCGCGGTCGAGTAGCTCAGCCATTCGGCTTTCGCCCTCACAGATCCGGGCGTGCAACCACGACCGTTGAACAGATCGGCGTGCGGACAGTTCGGGATCAGGTGCGCATGGAGGATCGCGTGCACCTCGTTCTTGATCCGGGTCCGATGACGCACGACTTGGTAGCGACGCTCGACTAGCCTGCGCATCCGCTCGGTGGCGGCATCCGGCCTCCAGATCTCCGGCAGATAGCCCGTTGCGAACAAACTGGCCAACGTGCCCGCGTCAATCTTGTCGGTCTTCACATGGGCATGGGCGATCGTATTCACCTGAAGCGGATTGGCGATGACCACCCGCTTCACGAAGGGGCGACAACACCCATGACACTGCCATGCAGTTGCCGGTCGCTTCGATCACCACCTCGTCTGTCGCCCGAAGACACGGTTCGGTTTGGGAAAACATTTCCCAACATTGCCGCGCACGAACACCATTCAAACCGATGCAACCTGGGTCAGCTCCGATTTCAGTACAAAGCCTAGTTATGTTGTTGATCAACCCCACCGGGCAGTTAGTGAGACAGATGCGCTTCAAAGGAGAAACCGCTTGACCGACGAGACTGTCAATCTGATCGAACTAACCGCAGATATCGTTTCCGCCTACGGCAGTAAGAATCCCGGGCCCGTGGCATCTCTCCCGGAACTGATCGCCAGCGTGAATTCGTCGCTCGCCAAGATTGGACAGCTAGCCGAACCCGATATGCCGGCCCAGTTCCCCGCAGTGAACCCAAAAAGGTCCGTATTTCCCGACTACATTATTTGCCTCGAAGACGGGAAGAGATTCAAATCGTTGAAGCGACATCTGGGTGTCCACTAGATCGTGTCCCGCGGCGTGGTGTAGCTGGCGGCCTTGGTCGCCGTGCTGTCCGGCATGGGCCGGGCTGATCAGCGCGCCACGGCAGGCAGGCTGATGAGGGGATCATCGCTCAATTGGCCGACGCTTTCCAGGGTCATGTATCTGGCCCGCTGGACGGCCCATTCATCGTTCTGTTCGAGCAGGATTGCGCCGACGAAGCGCACGATTGCATCGTCATTGGGGAAGATGCCGACGACCTCGGTGCGCCGCTTGATCTCGCCGTTGAGACGCTCGATCGGATTCGTAACCGGTATAAGATCCGTGGTGCTGAAGTCCGGCTGCGGATTCCTTGATCGCGGCGTATGGTGCGACCATCCGGGACAGAGGCACCGGGAGCACGAAGGTGCGGGCAGGCCGATCCACACGATGAGCTGCGAGCTCGTGTTAGTAGCTGGCCGCCTCTGCGACTCGCCCGGTTGCGCCGTGAGCGCGAATCCGTAGTTGTCGTGTCGCCCGCCGCTCCCGTCATCAACCTGACTGACAGGAGGCGCGCATGCGACGCGTGATTGGAATGGACATCCACCGCACCTTCGGTGAGGTGGTTTTCTGGGAAGATGGCAAGCTTCGCCATGGGGGCCGTGTCGACATGACCCGAACGGCGCTGGAAGGCTTCGGCAAGAGCCTTTTGGCAACGGACGAGGTGGTGATCGAGGCGACCGGCAACTGCATGGCGGTGGCCCGGGTGCTGTCGCCCTTCGTTAAGCGGGTGGTGATTGCCAATCCGCTGCAGGTGAAGGCGATCGCCCATGCCCATGTGAAGACCGACAAGATCGATGCGGGCACCTTGGCCAGCCTTTGTGCGGCTGGCTACTTGCCGGAGATATGGACGCCGGATGCCGCCACCGAGCGGATGCGCCGGCTTGTCGCGCGCCGCTACCAGGTCGTGCGGCATCGCACCCGGATCAAGAACGAGGTGCATGCGATCCTGCACGCTCATCTGATCTCGAAGTGCCCGCATGCCGATCTGTTCAATGGTCCCGGTCGCGCCTGGCTGATGCGCCAGCCGGTGCCCGATGATGAACGTGCTGCGATCGAGCGGCACGTGCGCGAACTCGATCGGCTTGCCGAGGACCTGGCGATCCTTGACCGGGAGATAGCCGAAAGCACGATGGATGACCCGGCGATCAGGCGACTTCTGACCATCACCGGTGTCAATCTGACAGTGGCGGCCGGTTTGGGCCTAATCGGCCCGAAGCTGAGATTTTGGCCAAGTCTGGGAACATTTGACGAACATCAGGGCTTGCTTCAAGTTTGTAGCAGGATGGCAACGTTTGCGGCGGTGAATTTGAAGCCCCGGAGATTCCGGGCCCTCGCGTCTCGCAAGCTACAAAGCGCCAGGCTCGGCGGTCCGACGAATGCGGGCCATGCGGCAGCCGCGGGGCGCGATTTTCTTTTGGCGGCGGGACAGAGCGGCGCCGGGCCCTTTCGGCAACTTCTTGTGGTTTATCGCGATGATATTTTCCTGAAGATTCCGATCTCAGCCACCGATTTGTACCCCCCAGCACCCGATGCGCCGACATCCAAGCTATCGACTGCGAGCGTTCGCGATTTTATTCGCCTGGCCAGCATTGCAAAGGTGCAGGCGCGGCAAAGTTCCGTCGATAGGACTGAACATGATAGCCTGACGTCAGAAACCGAATCACCTCTATCGAAATCGCATGGTTCTCTGGAGGGCGAGCCATGATGTCGGATCTGATAAAGACCCAGCATTTGTGCCGGAAAGCCGTGATTTACATCCGGCAATCGACGCCACATCAGATGGTCAACAACCAAGAGAGCCTGCGGCTGCAATATGCATTGCATCAGCGTGCGGGGGATCTCGGCTGGGATGACAACGATATCGAATTGATCGACGCGGACCTTGGCCAGAGTGGAGCGGCGGCAGCTCACCGTGCCGGCTTCAAAGATCTCCTTGCACGCGTCACCCTGGGCGAAGTTGGCATCGTTCTGTCGTACGAAGTGACACGGCTTGCTCGGAATTGCTCCGATTGGTATCCGCTCCTTGATTTATGTGGCTATCGGCAATGCCTCATCGGCGACCGCGATGGTGTCTACGACCCGGGTTCGGCCAATGGGCGCCTGTTGCTTGGCCTGAAGGGCACCATCTCGGAAGTAGAATTACACACGCTTCGCGGCCGTCTGACAGCGGGCTTGCTCAGCAAGGCCGAGCGGGGCGAGTTGGCATTGCTGTTACCAGCCGGATTGGAACGGGACGCCAATGGGATCGTGATGAAGGATCCAAACCAGGAGGTGCGGGACAGGATTGCCCTGATATTCTCGGCATTTTGGGAATTGGGCACTGTCGGGAAAGTCAACCGCTCCCTAAGGGATCGCGCCCTCACCGTACCGCGACGAAATCGATTTGGCGACATTGTCTGGCGCGTGCCAACTGCCGGAATGCTTGCGGGAATATTGAAGAACCCGGCCTATGCTGGCGCCTTCGTTTATGGCCGCACCCAGTCCTGTCGCGCCAGATATGCGAGTGGTAAGATCATCTCGCGCCGTCAGCCAATGGCGGAGTGGAAAATCGTAGTGAAAGACCGTTATCCTGCTTATCTCGACTGGGAGCGTTACGAGCGGATCCAGACCATGCTGAGTGACAATCACGCTGAATACCGAAGAAACCAGACACGCGGCGCGCCGCGTGATGGCGCGGCGGTGTTGCAAGGCATTGTCTGGTGCGGGCGATGCGGCCACAAAATGGGCGTGGAATACAAGAACGGCAACCGGTATGTCTGCAACTTCCTGGCACGCAGCCAGAGCGGAGCCTTATGCCAGCATTTGCCAGCCGATCCCATCGACGCGTGCGTCGTTGACGCCTTCTTTGCGGCGGCCAGTCCGGCTGAACTGGCCGAGTTGATGCACGCCAAAGATGCTCGTCAGCAGGCAAATGATGCTTTTGACCGCGCTGAAGAGCAGCAGATCAAACGCCTGCGCTATCAAGCGCTGCTTGCAGAAAGGCAGTATGATCGGGTCGACCCCGACAATCGCCTGATCGCAGCCGAGTTGGAACGCCGCTGGGAAAGTTCTCTTCGCGAGCTTCGTCGCGCGGAGGAAGCATTTGAGCGCCGTCGCGCGATGCAAAGTCAATCTGACGATCTGACGCTGGTCGACCAGAATGATTTTATCGATGCCAGTTCGCAGCTTCCTGCGTTTTGGCGGAGGCCTGACATAGAGTGGGGGCGCAAGAAAGCTTTACTGCGCAGCCTGATCGACAAAGTGATCCTGCAACGGGTCGTCCGGGATCGGATTACGATCCGCATTGTTTGGCGAGGAGGTGAAGTCACTGAACGCGAGGTCGAGCCGAGGGTGCATGCCTTGAGCGCCCTGTCGCGCGGGGCCGAGATGGAAGTCCGGCTGATCGAGCTGGCTCATCAAGGGCTCAACGACACAGAAATAGCGGCAAAGCTGACGGAGGAAGGCTTCCGCTCATCGCGCTGCAGCTACGTTCCTGTTCGCACCGTCCAGGTCGTCCGTCAACGCAATCGCGTGTTGAGGCAGTCCACGCCAATCCGCTCTTACCACCTCCCCGGGTGGCTAACGGTGTCTGAATTAGCGATGGCAGCGGACGTATCTCGCTCATGGATCCGGCATCGAATCCGCAGGGGCGTGATCAAAATCCAACAGAACGCCTATCCTAACCGCGTTCTGTTTCCGGATGCAGCTGAGACGATTGCCGCAATACAACAGCTCAAATCAGGCCTCAGGCAACATCTCGATTTTACCCAATCTGCTACCGAATGAGGGTATCAACATGATAGATCGTAGATGCCGTCGGCATCGCCAATCAGCGTATCAAACAACGCGCACATTTCCAGAAGTTGATGCCAGTCACGGCATGATCGTGCGAGGCGGGAGACTTCGATGCCAATGACCATTCCGACATGACCGAGCCCAACCTCCGCGACGAGACGCTGGAAGCCGGGCCGATCAAGCGCCGACGCGCCCGAGCGGCCCAGATCGTCATCGATCACCGTTATCTGGTCACGACGCCACCCCAGCCGGAATGCCCGGTCCGCCAAGGCGTATTGAAGCCGCGTTGACTCGCGGTTGTGTTCGACCTGTCGACCTGTCGAACCGTCGAACCGTCGACTGCCGAACGTACACGATGGCCTGGCGATCATTGTGACGGCTGTGGATCTTTTCCGGCAACGTGAAGGTGAGCAGGCTCGCTTCTGCATTCATGACCGATCTCCCGATCCGTCGACACATTCCGTTGTATCAGGCTGCTGATCAGCGCTACGAGGCGACGACGGCGATCTGCCGGCAAATCCGTCCAGCGGATGTATATTCGCTTCTGGCTCATCACGATTCGCCATCCATTGGGTCAACAGAATCAGCGCTTTGTGGCCAATGCGTGGTATCAGCGGAACCTCACCTCCAGAGGTTTCCTTACTATGCGCTTTCAATGGGGTTAAAGTCCGGGGAGTAGGGCGGAAGATAGCGAAGGGAAGCCCCCCGCAGCCTCGATGATTTCGCGGACACCGACCACTTTATGAGCAGGCAGGTTGTCCATCACGACGACATCGTCGGGTTGAAGCGTCGGCACGAGGACGCGGCGCAAGTAGACCAGGAATGCTTCGCCATCCATGGCGCCGTCCAGGAGCCAGGGTGCGACGATCCCGTCGAGGCGCAGGCCGGCCGTGAAGGTCGTGGATTTCCAGTGCCCATGAGGAACAGCCGCCCGGCAACGCTGTCCACGCGCAGAGCGGCCTCGTAGCCGGGCCATCTTGGTATTGAGGCCACTTTCGTCGATGAAGAACAGGCGGCTCGGATCGAGATCGAGTTGGCCTTCGAACCACTCTTCCCGCGCTGCCAAAACATCCGGTCGCTGCTGTTCGGCCGCGTGCGCTGTCTTTTTTTGTACGTGATGCCACGCTTTGCGAAGAACGCATGGACCGTCGTCAGGCTGGCTTTGACCCCGCGCTCTGCCGCAAGGCGATCGACGATCTCGGCAAGCGTGATGTCCCGCTCATCGGTCTCGACCAAGGCGAGAATGAAAGTCTCGTGCGCGTCCAGCTTCGATACCTTCGGCTTGCCCTGCCGCCCAGGTTCCAGATTGCCGCTCGAACGCCAGGCCCGATACCATGCACCAGACGTCGATATCCCGATCGCAAACCGCCGTGCCGCTTCTCGGGTCGACAGGCCTGCCTCTATCGCCTCGATAACACGCGTCCGCAAATCCAGGCTGTAAGCTCGTGCCATGCCGCTGCTCCTTCCGCAAATCACTTCGATCAGGGAATCAGAACAAGCCGTTCACTGCAAACAAACGACTCCGATTAAGGGAAAACCGCTCTAGGCCACGCCATCCGGCGCTTTCGATGGCCAGCCCGTGATCCGCGGCGATCTTTTGGCAGGCTTCGAGCATGCGGGCTTGGATCCGCTCGCAAGCTACAGGCGTCAGCCGGATGATGCGGTTTCCTTTGCTCAATCTGGTTCGCCTTTCCGTACCTGGTAGACGGTTCCGCGCGAGATGCCGAGATCACAAGCGATCTGTGTCGGGCCGTGGCCCTGTTTCAGTCGGCGCATGATTTCGGCACGGTCGATCTTTGGCGGCCGGCCTTTGTAGATGCCGCGCTTCCTGGCGGCGGCAATGCCCTCGGCCTGCCGCTCGCGCCGTAGATTGGTCTCGAATTCGGCAAAAACGCCGAGCATGTCAAAGAAGGCTTTGCCGGTGGCGGTCGAGGTGTCGACAGGCTGCTCGGTCGCGGACAGATGCGCGCCCTTGGCTTTCAGCCGGTCCACTATCACCTGCAGATCGCGCAAGGAGCGCGCCAAGCGATCGATGCGGGTGACGACGAGCGTCTCGCCGGCATGGATGAAGTCGAGAATGGTGGTGCGCTGCGGGCGACCTTCCAGCGAGGCGCCGCTCTTCTGTTCCTCGCGAATGACCTCGCAGCCGGCGGTCTTGAGTGCGGCGAGTTGCGCGGCAAGATTCTGGTCGGTGGTGGAGGTGCGCGCGTATCCGATACGAGTCATGCGAACCGTTCATTTTGGGTGTGCCAAGGCATGAATTCGTTCAATATCTCAAATCGGACCCAAAATAAACATGGCTGTGCGGCTGGAACGTGTTCATTTGCGTTGTGCTGGCTGGGTATACCCAACATTGTCACCACAAAGGTGCGCCGCCAGCTTCGAGGGTGGTCATAACGATATCCTCCATGAGCGGGATATCTTGCAGGGGATGCTTCTGCATCAAGGCAAAAGCTGCTGCGGCCAGTGTTTTCGACTGGTTTTCCTTTTTGGCCGATTTGAGGATGATCGCAGTTTGCAGAAACCGTCTCGCCCAGATGTCTCGACGGCCTTCAAGAAAAGCCCAGATCCTGGTTTCTGCGGTTCGCGCAGAGCGGGATCGTCGAATGATGTCGCGCGTCTCGCCCGTGTCTTCAAACCAGCTGTCGATCAGCGGGACAAGCGCATCCAGCGCCGTCTCGTTGTTGAGCATCCGATCCAGCTTTGCCGTTGTCGCATTTGGGATCTCTCCTTGCGGGTCGACATGATCCAGCAGAGCCTGCAGATCCCTTTCTTGGGGCCGCAGATTGTTCAAATTGCAGGCTTCCATCACATCGATAAAACCTGGCGCCGGCATGTGTTCATTTTCTATCCCATCTGCCAATGCCGCCTCCAGCAACAACTCGGCAGTCATTCGATCAATGCGAACGCTATTCGCTTCCTGGCGGGTGTAAGAGACGATGCTGGTTGCCTCGCGCTTTGAGCGGCAGCGAATGACAAAGGCATCCTTGATGCCGTATCCTGTTTTCAGCAGAATCATCGCGACGAATGTCTGGTTCTTCTGTTTCCCGACAATCGAGATGCTTTGTGCTCCGACACCGTCAGCGAGGCTTGCCATGATGTCGCCGACTACCGGCTTTGCCTCATTGTCATGGGAAGCACCGGCGAGACTTTTTCGTCGAGCCAGCTTGCCGATGTCATCGACGATTGCCCGGGCGGCGCTTGCCGGCAACCAGCCGCGAATGATTGGCAGATAGAACAAGGTTCCGGCCAGCAGGCTCGCGCTTGTGAGTCTTTGGCGCAGACCGGCGGCCACGGCCTCCTGGATCAATGGTGTGCCGGACAACAGCCAATACAGGGCGCAGCGTTCCAAAATTGGATTGTCCAGGGTCAAAAGATGATCGACAAACGCAGCCTGCATTTCCTCCGGCATTCCTGCCGTCATCTCGTCCAGGCCGCTGAAAAACTCATACGGCCCACCACCCTCGGCCTCAACTTCGGCAGCTAAAGTGGCAAGGGTGCCATCGAGGTCCGAGACCGGAGCCTCGGCAGGTATAGTTTGCCCGACTGTATTGAGTATCAATATATCCGGCACGGGCAGACCGGCACGCCGATACAAGCCGGCAATTTTCATGAGGTGAAGCGGTTCGCATACTTCGGCGGCAACGTGAGCCTGGATTGCGGTCTCCGCGTCTTTCAGAAAAATCTTTCCGTATGAGCTGTCATTCTCGATGCCCATCCGCGCCTCATCCAGCAGTAAACCGAACAACAAAGCCGCATCCGGGCGACCATCCGTGGATTGCATTACCTCCGTTACGATGGCAGCGGCGCCATCAGCAAGAAGATCATGCTTTGATCTCTCAAAATAAGACTGGAACTCCATCGACGGCAGCCCATGTCGGTTGAGAACATCCAGGCATGACACAGCAAATTTGGCCATAATCGTTCTCCGAGGCTATGCGGCTTTCCGCCCGAAATCGATCCTGCGCTCAAGATCGAGATCAAAGCGGCCATAGGGATTGACATGGCTATAGATCAGCGGCGTAAGGCCGCGATAGTCCTCCGCTGCCAGCCGTCCAGCCCATGTCGTCTCGACCAGCACCGCCTGCATCATGCGGGTGTTCACATAGACAAGACAATTCTGCAACAGATGCAGCGCCAGCGCCGAGCTCTCCTGATCCTCCAAGCGATTGCTGGCGATCTCGCCGCCCTTGCCGAAGAACACGAAGCTGGTGGCGCTGTTCCAGTTCTCAACCACGTTCAGCCCTTCATTGATTTCGCGGCGGAATTGCTCCTGACGCAGATACCGGCACAGGAAAATCGTCTTGATCGCCCGACCGAGCTCGGCGAGCGCCTTGTAGGTAGGATGCATCACCTCGGCGCGCGCAAACCGGCGCAGGATCGCCTCCGGATCAGCCATCCCGCTATGCATGGCGGCGGTATACTTGACCATTTCGTCATATTGCTGCTCGATCTCGTCCCAGTTGATGACACTGGAAAGAACCGGCAGCAGATTGGGCAATTCGGCCCGCAATCCGCCATGCGGCAGCGCTAGCTTCTGCCGGGAGACGGCCTTCAGGCGGGGCGCCAGCTCGAACCCGAGCAGATGACAAAAGGCAAAGCCGATCGTACTCTGGCCATGGCTGTCGACATATTGCCGCTGGATTTCGATGTCGGTGCAGTGGCGCAGCACGCCCTTGATCATCGAAGCCACTTCCGACGATGAGCAACGTTTGAGCTGTGAGAAGATGCAGGTCGAACCCTTTTCGACGTGCCAATAGATCATCACGCCGCGGCCGCCATAGCGGACGTGCCATTCCGTCATCATGTTGCCGTCCCAGGCGCCGAACTTCTTGGAATCCGACGCGCAGGCCGTGCCGGCTTCGCCCCAAATGGCGGTGTTTCGAACAGCCAGGGTCTGATTGACGACGCACCCGCACGCTGCCTCGAGCGCATCGCGATGGATGAAGCGCCGGCCTACATGTAGCAGTTCCTCGTAGCTCACATCCGGGCATCCCGCTGCCACGCGCTTCAGGCCGGCATTTGTGCCCAACCCGTAAAGGCACAAGATCAACCGTCGATCGAGATCGCTGCGCGAAAGCGCTACGCGGGTGGCCGACGTTTCAAAGGTATCGAGGAAGCCCGTATCGAGCGCGGTCTCCTTCAAAACGTCCAGCAGTTCCGTCATCGGCCATCGCCGGCCAATCTCGCCCTTGAGCGATTGTAGGCCCTGCGGTTCCGGCAGCGGCTGAAACGGCGTGATCGAGATGCGGTTTTCGCCACGCCAAAGGATGCGCACCTTGTCGTTACGGGGCAGCTCGGCGTTCAGCAGTCGCAGTTCCCGCTCGAGTTCGGCCCGGATTTGGCGCGTGAAGGCGCGCGCATCAGGCGTCAGGTTCAGCGCATCATAATAGGCCGAGCGCCGGCTCTCGAAATCCGTCGGCAGATCGTCGTCCGGATTGCGATAGCGGTCGGCGCCAACGACCCAGATCTCCTTGGCCCGGATGCGGTCGCGCAATTGGCTGAGCACGCACAATTCATAACTGATGCGGTTGATGCGCGCGTCCTTGCCAATGATGGCGGTGCGCCATTTAGCCGGAATGACGCCATCGATCGGCACAGCGCCCCTTGGCGCGACACGGCATCCAGTGTCGAAGGCCAGCTTTATCCATTCCAACGCCTCAAGCACCGGACGATGCACGGCGTTGTTCGAACGGAATTCCAGAGCCGACAGCAGTTTCGGCAATATCCTCCGGTAGTGATTGGCGTAGGAGCCGCGCATCACCGCATAGACGCGCCGCTCGAGCGTGCCCTTCGTCCGATATTCCTTGATGATCGCCGCCAGCTTGTCCTGGCCAGCCACCGGAAAGATCACGTCGCAGACGACGCCATCAGGCCTCTCGATCGCCGCCCCCGCAATATCGACGAGCAGCTGTTCCTTGCCGTAGACCTTCTCAATGTCCTTGGCGATCCCGGCCACGACCTTGCGTTTCGAACGTACGCCGATCTTGTGGACGGTCTCCACCAGCAGGTCGATCATGCCATCAATGATCTGCGCCTGGCGCACCATCAGGAATACCGCATAGAAAGCCAGCTGCCGCTGTGCAGAGTGGCGGCGCATCTCCGAAGCCTTTTCGGCACCAACGCGCCGGACGATCTGATCAATCCAGTGTTTGCCGACACCCGACAGCACCTCCATCGGCAGATGGAGCGTCTTGATGAACGCCAATTGGTCGGCAAGAGACAGCATGTTCTCCAGCGTGGCGGCACCCGGATCGGCCTTGATCGTATGAAACCCAGTCACCCCGTCCGGATCGGCAAGCGAAGCCTCCATCTGCGCGATCGTTTCCAAGCGCAGACTATCCGACACTCTTTCAAGGAACGTGTCCACGAAATGCTGCCGCTGAGCGCGCACCAACCGGTCCATCTCCTTGCGCGAAGGCGCGAAAATCCTGTGGTCCCGACACCAGAGAAACACGTCCTCAAGCATTGCCGCAGCGGCCATGCCGCAAGGGCACAGCTCTGTTGCGATCCAGATCTCAAGAGTTGCGCGGTCCGCCCGCCTCATTCTTCGAATGCCGAGGTGACGCAGGATTTCCGCGCAATGGCGCCGTCCCGAACGTCCTGAAAACTCATACCCAAGAAGGGCGCTGCTGCCGACGCCGAGTTGTTCGGCCAGATAGCTTGCAGCCTCGTCAGGAATATCGCCAACGGTCGTAGCGAAATATCCGAATGCGGCAAAGAATTTCAATTGAGCCGCAAGACCGAGCCGCGTTCCAACCGGCTTGGCATTCACAAATTCAAGGTCGGCAAACGAAAGGCTCCACCCTTTGGCCAACTCCTCCGGCAAAACATGCACACCCATAAATCCACTCCCTTGCAGAAGCGAAATCTCAGGCGATCATGCCCATCCCGTCAATCCGTTCCGGCAACGTTCCACAACTTGGCCAAAATCACAGCTTCGGGCCGATTAGGCCTACTTGGAGCGGCTCGACCGCCGCTCTTCAGGTGACTGGAAAGGTGAGAAGGAACGGATTGCGCGACAAGTGCGCCATCTGTGGTGGGACAAACGCTAGGCAATTCTTGAGCAAGCGACCTGAGCCTGACGCGTCACTGAATCTCGCTCAACGTCAAGGTAGATCGCTCATTCGACACACGAAGTTTGCTCACCCTGATGTGAAATAGCAAAAGAAGGCCCGAACGTCGCATCGTTCGGGCCTTCAGTGCGAGTAAGCAGGCCGACTTTCGACCCGCACGCGTTGGCTGGTGGCACCGTTACCTGGCTGTCCGGTCCTTGGCTGCAGCGGTTAAGACCCCCTTCGGGCGTTCCAGGATCCCTCTCTTTGGGATGCGAACCACCCCGTCTCTCGGGCCTTCCAGCGTCTTGCGGACGAGGTGCTCCAAAGACGAGATATTGGCATCGGCCGACTGCCTTCCGACGCGACCGCAATTGAGGCGCGTTTCGAGCGTTCTCGTCTCTCGGGCATCGCTGCTAAGTTAGCGAGCGAGACGGCGACCGACAATGCGGACATCTCCGCCATCGAGGCTTGGCCTTGGGGTAACACAGTCTCCGCGATCCTGTATGCCACCGCGCAAGCCACCGCCCACCACGTCCTTCGAGATCGAAGCCTGGACGAGCCAGCCGTCAACTCCTCCGTTCACGACACCTTGCTGAGACGGCTCGATGATGTAGCCCGAGCCTACAGATCTGCTGGTTGCGGCCTACCGCCGGGAAAATATCTCCACGCCGGCGCCGCGAAGATGGAGCGGACCAAGGATCATATGGGTGCCGACCTTGCCATTGTCGTCGGCGCGTCGGTGCTGGGTCTGCCACGCTTTCGCGTCGTTCTTATCCAAGCCAAGCACGCGGACGCCCGCCAGCGCGACCGAGCCAACGTCGGGCGCAATGAAGGGAGACAACTCGACAACCTGTTGTCAACCGGAATGGGTACTATCTCTTCTATCCTCGGGTCGTGACCGATGCAGAAGGGTGCGATACGCGAATTCTGCCGACACTCCGCCCTGCGCCTGCGGTGTTCGCGGACGTCGCGACCGCGGCGAGTACTTCCAACCGATACATGGTGGGTTGCCATGCCGACCGTGTCGGGAGCGTCGACGCCACGGATTTCGCCGAGTTCGTCGCATCGAGGATGGCGGGCGACGATTTGTCTGTCGACCGCCTGTTTCCTTGCGCTCAGAGCGCCGCCGCCGCCCTGGTCGTTAAAGGGAAGCCGCTGGTGCCACAGGTCCTAGATGCCGTAATGGGCCGGCCTTCGCGAGCATAGCCAGGTTGGGTGGCTGTCCCTCAGAATGAAGGTGTTGAAACGGAGTCCGAGCGATCGGCTCCAAACATCATGAGAGGAACAGCCATGGAACATTATGCGGGAATCGATGTCTCTCTGGAAGAGAGCAGCGTGTGCATTGTTGACGCGACCGGAACGATCATGCGCGAGGTCAAGATCGCCAGCGAGCCGGAGGCGCTGGTCCGCTATTTCGACGAACTGGAATTGTCTGTTAGTCGCATTGGGCTCGAGGCCGGGCCATTGTCGCAATGGCTGCATGCCGGGCTTGTGGCCGCCGGACGCGATGCGATTTTGCTCGAGACGCGGCACGTGAAGGCGGCGCTCTCGGCTATGACGGTGAAGACCGACCGGAAAGATGCACGCGGGATCGCCCAACTGCTGAGGATGGGATGGTACCGTCCGGTTCATGCCAAATCGGTGACTTGCAAGGATAGCCGAGCCCTTCTTGTTGGACGCAAGCTTCTGCAAGGCAAGCTTCTCGACGTCGAACTTAGCATCCGCGGGATCTTGCGCGGCTATGGGCTGAAGGTCGGAGAGGTCAGTCGTGGAAAGTTTGAGACGCGCATCCGGGAGCTGACAGCAGGCCACGTCACTTTGGAGACGGTGATTGGTGCGATGCTGGCGGCGCGGATGGCGTTGTGGTGCGAGTTCAGCAAGCTCCATCGCGAGATGCTGAAGATCGCGCGCGCTGATAAGGTCTGCCACAGATTGATGAGCACACCTGGCGTTGGGGCCTTGGTCGCCCTGACCTATCGCTCGGCGGTGGACGACCCGATGCGGTTTGGAAAATCCAGTACGGTCGGAGCCTACTTCGGGCTTACGCCCAAAAAATATCAATCCGGTGAGACCGATCGGGACGGTGGTGTCAGCAAGGTCGGCGACGCCATGGTGCGAACTGCGCTCTTTGAAGCTGCGCACGTCATGCTGACGCGGGCGATCCGCTTCTCGAGCCTGAAGCACTGGGCGCTCGACGTGGCCAAACGTCGGGGCATGAAGCGCGCCAAGGTGGCCCTTGCCCGCAAGTTGGGCGTCGTGCTCCATCGCATGTGGGTGGATGCGACCGACTTCCGCTGGAGCAAGGCCGCAGCGATGGCATAGGAGATAGAGCGTTCGGAGCGAGCCGAAACGGCACCGCTCTCCTGAGGTCCCGTCGCCGGGACGAGGGCTTGGCAAGGTCGTGTGTAGTGCTGTGAATGCTTCGGCAAACCACGCTTCCTAGATTGACCTGTCAGCTCTGGATCTGATGGCATAGTGTGGCGGCCTTCGCGCTGACCACGGACAGAAGCATGATCCTGGCGACGAGATATCGTTCAGAGGGGACTTGACGAACGAAGGCCCATTACAGAAGCATTACAGTTGCGTATTTTGTTGATCTCTGAATCCATGGATCACCATGATTCGGAGATTATGGATGACGGGCGCATCGATCGAGACGACACTGGAGCTTTGGGCGTCATCGTTGCGCGATGTGAAGGCACGGATCGCACCGTTGTTCACGCAGGCGCGGGTGGCGGCGTCGGCAGGCCTGTTTCTCGATGGCCTGCTGGGTGATGAGCGGCGCAAGACCGGCTGGATGCGGGCGTAGGCTGCCGGCGATCCTGGCCCCTGGCGCCAGCAGGCGCTTCTTGGACGGGGTCGCTGGGACGCCGATGCGTTGCGGGACATGGTGCGCGACTACGCAATGGAGACCTTGGCCGACCCGGACGCCGTGATGGTTGTGGACGAAACCGGGTTCCTGAAGCAGGGCAAGGCATCGTGCGGTGTGGGACGCCAGTACACAGGTTCGGCCGGCAAGATCACCAACTGCCAGATCGGCGTGTTCGCAGCCTACGTGTCGCGCCATGGCCATACCTTCATCGACAGGGCGCTTTATCTGCCCAAGGCCTGGACGGGCGACGCGGATCGGATGGCGGCCGCCCATGTGCCGACGGAGACAGCCTTCGCGACCAAGCCTGCTCTGGCCCTGGCCATGATCGACCGTGCGCTGGCCGCTGGCGTCCCGTTCGGTTGGGTCGCCGCCGACAGCGTTTATGGTGTCGGTGACATCGAGATGGCGCTGCGCCACGCCGGCAAGGGCTATGTGCTTGGCGTCAACGCCAATCATCATTTTGGCTCCTGGATCGGCAAGCCGCCAGTCGCCGGCACGGCCGAGGAGATCGCAGGCGCGCTTGATCCCGCGCTCTGGAAACGCCTGTCGGCGGGTGAAGGGACAAAGGGCGAGAGGCTTCACGACTGGGCCTATTGCGAACTCGCCGACCTCGACGCGGCCGAATACGACGAAAGCCGCTCGGGCCTTTGGACGCGGGGGTTTTTGGTCCGCAAAAATATCGCCGATGGCGCCCTGGCCTTCTTCTCGACATGGTGCCCGGCCGGAACCGACATGGCGACACTAGTCAAAGTCGAAGGCCACCGCTGGGCGATCGAAGACGGGTTCGAGACTGCCAAGAACGAACTTGGGCTTGACCACAACGAAACCCGTTCCTGGCATGGCTGGCACCGTCACGTCTCGCTCGTCATGCTCGCATTCGCCATGATGGCGGCCATCCGCCATCGCGCCAACGCCGCACCTCCCCAAAAAAGCACCCGAACCGTCCAACCGAAACTCATGCGGCCCTGATCCGCTGGTCGGTCCAGGAGATCCGGCGCATCGCCGTCAGGCTCGCCCAACGGCGCATCGAACCCGCACATATCATTGCATGGTCGCTCTGGCGAAGAGCACATCAGGCCGTCGCACGACAAGCGCATATCAAGTCAAATACGCAACTGTAATGCTTCTGTAATGGGCCTTCGTTCGTCAAGTCCCCTCTGAACGATATCTCGTCGCCAGGATCATGCTTCTGTCCGTGGTCAGCGCGAAGGCCGCCACACTATGCCATCAGATCCAGAGCTGACAGGTCAATCTAGGAAGCGTGGTTTGCCGAAGCATTCACAGCACTACACACGACCTTGCCAAGCCCTCGTCCCGGCGACGGGACCTCAGGAGAGCGGTGCCGTTTCGGCTCGCTCCGAACGCTCTATCTCCTATGCCATCGCTGCGGCCTTGCTCCAGCGGAAGTCGGTCGCATCCACCCACATGCGATGGAGCACGACGCCCAACTTGCGGGCAAGGGCCACCTTGGCGCGCTTCATGCCCCGACGTTTGGCCACGTCGAGCGCCCAGTGCTTCAGGCTCGAGAAGCGGATCGCCCGCGTCAGCATGACGTGCGCAGCTTCAAAGAGCGCAGTTCGCACCATGGCGTCGCCGACCTTGCTGACACCACCGTCCCGATCGGTCTCACCGGATTGATATTTTTTGGGCGTAAGCCCGAAGTAGGCTCCGACCGTACTGGATTTTCCAAACCGCATCGGGTCGTCCACCGCCGAGCGATAGGTCAGGGCGACCAAGGCCCCAACGCCAGGTGTGCTCATCAATCTGTGGCAGACCTTATCAGCGCGCGCGATCTTCAGCATCTCGCGATGGAGCTTGCTGAACTCGCACCACAACGCCATCCGCGCCGCCAGCATCGCACCAATCACCGTCTCCAAAGTGACGTGGCCTGCTGTCAGCTCCCGGATGCGCGTCTCAAACTTTCCACGACTGACCTCTCCGACCTTCAGCCCATAGCCGCGCAAGATCCCGCGGATGCTAAGTTCGACGTCGAGAAGCTTGCCTTGCAGAAGCTTGCGTCCAACAAGAAGGGCTCGGCTATCCTTGCAAGTCACCGATTTGGCATGAACCGGACGGTACCATCCCATCCTCAGCAGTTGGGCGATCCCGCGTGCATCTTTCCGGTCGGTCTTCACCGTCATAGCCGAGAGCGCCGCCTTCACGTGCCGCGTCTCGAGCAAAATCGCATCGCGTCCGGCGGCCACAAGCCCGGCATGCAGCCATTGCGACAATGGCCCGGCCTCGAGCCCAATGCGACTAACAGACAATTCCAGTTCGTCGAAATAGCGGACCAGCGCCTCCGGCTCGCTGGCGATCTTGACCTCGCGCATGATCGTTCCGGTCGCGTCAACAATGCACACGCTGCTCTCTTCCAGAGAGACATCGATTCCCGCATAATGTTCCATGGCTGTTCCTCTCATGATGTTTGGAGCCGATCGCTCGGACTCCGTTTCAACACCTTCATTCTGAGGGACAGCCACCCAACCTGGCTATGCTCGCGAAGGCCGGCCCATTACGGCATCTAGCGTGCGACCTAAGCGGGCGCCTCTCAATTCTCGAGTTCTTAGTCGCCATGAGGGGCTACGGCCTGGAGACGACCGCCGACGTGCCCTTCCCGAAGTACGAGGAACTGAAGTCCGATCACAAACCGGATTTCCCGTCATCCCCGGCGATGAGGTAGTCTGCCTTCAGGCATCCCAGTCGTCGACGCCTCAGCAGGTTACCAGCCCGAAGCATGGCGATACCCCCGTCAGTGGAGGAAATCTCGTCGACGGTAGCCCACCTGTCCGCATCGCGCAGCAGTTCCACGACCAACTGTTCGACGTCGTTGTAAGTCTCGCGCGGAAGAGAGCCCATCGTGAAACGGACGAACGCGTCGACGATATCGGGTTCTGTCACGAGCCTCCCATAGACAAGCCAGCGCCAGTGACCCTTTGCGCCGCCCTCGAGATAGATCCACGCAATCTTCTCCATCGCGACACCGATAAACAGTTCCGAGACGCGATCGAGGAGCCAGAGGATTCGCTCGCTGCCCGGCAATCCAGCGAGCATGCGAAGGAAGGACTCGTCGTGTTCGACGCATTCCAGAGTTCGATCGCGCGCGATGGCGAAGCGAAGCAGCCGATGAAGTCGCAAGGCGGCGTATGCCGCCGCAGACGGATGCTTGCCCCACGCCGCGCGGATCGAAGCGGTCGAAGCGGCGGCGAAGGCGGCCGGGTGGCGCAGCGGCACCTCTTCCAGGTCCGCGAAGGCGAGCACAAGATGTTCCGTCCACGCGACGGAATCGGCAACCGCCCGCAGGAGGTCGACCTCATCAAGGCTGGATGTCGACGGCATGACCCTCTCGCGCCTCTCCAAATTCCGCACCATCATGGCGAGTGCGGCAGTATCTTCACGAAGACAGGGGAAGCAGTCGAGAAATTCGCGAAGTGACGGGGTTCCCGCTTCGTCCGCCAAAATGCGGGCCAGTTCAGAGCGAATCACGTTCCGAACTCCAGTTCCGAAAGAGCCAGCGCTCTGTGTCAAGTCCGGCGGCCACTGCGGAACCGTCGATGCCCACCTGAGCAATCCATGCGTTCAGCCGCTCGCCGCCGATGCCCGAAAGGCCCTGAAGAGTCCTTATATCTAAGGCCGCGACGTCGTCGGCAGCGCTGCCCAGATTGATGTGTCTCAAGCTCTCCTCCCAAGCGTGCCATCTTCGAGGATGCATCCGGCTTACGCGCACTGCAAGGCCACATGAATCCGGACGGGACGACCCTGCCCTCTGAGAAGAGATGAGGCCGTGTTCCTCGCTCGCAAACCCGCACTTGGAACTTCTCGAGGCCGCCGGTGACTGTCCTATGCCTGCACTGTCAGGCACGGCCACGTGGATTGCAAAAACCACGTCGCTGCCGGGTATTCCACTTCCACAATGATAGTCATCTGATGCGCGAATCCACTGACAGCTTAGTTTCTCAAATCGGGGGCGACCGTCCATCCACCTCATATCCTGGCTGTTTTCGTGCCGGGTCGCTTTTCGCCTCACATATGATCTGTTTTCGAAAGCCGCATTGAAGAGCGGGATGCTGTTTTCCCGGTACTCGCGACCATCCATTCGCCACTTCATCGTTTGCAACTCGCGAAAAATGCGACATCCAAACTATGAGGTCGCCCTCGCGAGATTGGGGCAGTCTCAGAATGCGAAGTTGGCATCCGTCTCTGCCCCTCGCAAACGGTAGAATTCCCGCGCGACGTGGTCTTCGATTTGGGCGTTGGTATGCGTCGGATGGCAGGTCAACGTCGAAAATCGATTAGGTCGAAAATCCATTATCCGGGTCGCGAAACGCATACAATTCATCTTAACGTCGAAAAAGGCTTGCTTATTATGAAGCATCCCAGCTCCATTCCCACTCGGAGAGGGCCTTCGGCCGCCAGAGGACACGAACCGTAGGCGGGAAAACTTTTCCCCACAGAGGGGCTCCCTTAGGAAGCGGTCGCTGGCCGCTCCTGAATCTCAGTCCGACGGCCTGACTTGTAGAACGTCGCGTCCGAGATGCCGGCCTTGCGACATACCTCCGCGACAGGCGTTCCTTCATCCGCCTGGCGCAAAATGAATTGGAAGAAGCGCTATGGCGGTTTGACGCCGTCCGAGGTCAAGCGCATGCGCCAGCTCGAGGACGAGAATAATCGGCTGAAGAAGATCGTCGCCGACCTGACGCTCGACAAGGCAATGCTGCAGGATGTCCTGTCAAAAAAGCTCTGAAGCCTGTTCGCCGCCGCCGGCTTGTCGATGAGGTTCGGGCGGACTGGAAGGTGTCGATCCGCCGGGCATGCGCGACGTTCCTGATCGACACGTCGCTCTATCACTATAAGTCGAAGCGCTGCGACCAGGCTGCCTTGAAAGCCAGGATCAAGGAGATCACAGCGACGCGGGTGCGCTACGGCTACCGTCGTGTCCATGTATTGCTGCGCCGGGAGGGATGGCCTGTGAACGCCAAGCGAATCTATCGCCTCTACAAGGAGTTGGGCCTGCAAATCCGCAACAAGACGCCACGGCGACGGATGAAGGCGAGGCTGCGCGAAGACCGGACAGAGGCCGTGCACTCCAACGATGTCTGGGCCATGGATTTCGTTCACGACCAGTTGGCAACAGGCCGCAAGATCCGGGTGCTCACCGTCGTCGACACCTTTTCGCGCTTCTCGCCCGCGGTAACAGCCGGAAAACTCCACCTTCCGGCGGTCCAAAGAATGGTATCGGATCAGCCCCCCCGGAAGTTCCGGCCCGGGGCGATCCAAAGACGGGTAGCACGTCAGAGCGCTTCGCATTAAGCCCAATACTGCCTGATTGCTTGCAGCCGTCGTTGAAATGATCATCATGATAACCATTGGAGAAATGAAATGGTCGAGAAAGAGACAACGAAAATTACACAGCAGAAAGATGGGCGCTACCCTGTCGGATCACGCAAACACCGCCAACTTGTGCTCAAAACCATGAAGGTGTGTGCCAAGTCGGGCGACGTCAGAATGCTTGGCAAGTACCTAGCTAAAACCGACAAATTGCTCCAGAGCTCGCGCCGGTCTCATACCCTCGAGCGCATTCACGCATTCTTCCTTGAGGGCCAGGCTTTTGAGAACAAGCATGGAATTGGTGCGGCCATGGATCTTGAAGATCCTTTGGTGAGGTAGCTAATCAGCCTAGACGTCTTTCCCTCACGAATGTTGCAGAATGCCAACAAGGTTTCACGTGACCCCAAATTGGTCGCACCTCGCTGGAGAGACTATGGAATGAAATCCGAGGTGTCCTCACCGACACCTTGACCTTCATGTTGATTCCGACCTTCCCAATCCGATTCGGCTGGATACAATGCATCCTCTTCCTCTTTGAATTCGGCCATGAAGCCGATCGGGCCAAACAAGCGATATGGTCCTCCTTTTTTCCGGCCGTTTTTGCGCTCCACTCTGTAATTCGGGGGCAAGCCGATGACGAAATGAGGCTCCCATCCAGTTGAACTGGGCAGAATAGGCATGGTATCGGGCAAGGGCAGGCTTCAGAGGAACTTAGTGCGCTTCGCCTTTTCCAGCGAAACTATTAAGATCCGCCAAATGTTCGTTGCCCCGGGTCTGCACTAACACCTTCCCAGTCGATGGCAGGTGGTGAGCTGCAGTGACGCCTCTTTGCCTCCATGGGCCGATGGCGAACTAGAGCGGTTTTCCCTTAATCGGAGTCGTTTGTTTGCAGTGAACGGCTTGTTCTGATTCCCTGATCGAAGTGATTTGCGGAAGGAGCAGCGGCATGGCACGAGCTTACAGCCTGGATTTGCGGACGCGTGTTATCGAGGCGATAGAGGCAGGCCTGTCGACCCGAGAAGCGGCACGGCGGTTTGCCATCGGGATATCGACGTCTGGTGCATGGTATCGGGCCTGGCGTTCGAGCGGCAATCTGGAACCTGGGCGGCAGGGCAAGCCGAAGGTATCGAAGCTGGACGCGCACGAGACTTTCATTCTCGCCTTGGTCGAGACCGATGAGCGGGACATCACGCTTGCCGAGATCGTTGATCGCCTTGCGGCAGAGCGCGGGGTCAAAGCCAGCCTGACGACGGTCCATGCGTTCTTCGCAAAGCGTGACATCACGTACAAAAAAAGACAGCGCACGCGGCCGAACAGCAGCGACCGGATGTTTTGGCAGCGCGGGAAGAGTGGTTCGAAGGCCAACTCGATCTCGATCCGAGCCGCCTGTTCTTCATCGACGAAAGTGGCCTCAATACCAAGATGGCCCGGCTACGAGGCCGCTCTGCGCGTGGACAGCGTTGCCGGGCGGCTGTTCCTCATGGGCACTGGAAATCCACGACCTTCACGGCCGGCCTGCGCCTCGACGGGATCGTCGCACCCTGGCTCCTGGACGGCGCCATGGATGGCGAAGCATTCCTGGTCTACTTGCGCCGCGTCCTCGTGCCGACGCTTCAACCCGACGATGTCGTCGTGATGGACAACCTGCCTGCTCATAAAGTGGTCGGTGTCCGCGAAATCATCGAGGCTGCGGGGGCTTCCCTTCGCTATCTTCCGCCCTACTCCCCGGACTTTAACCCCATTGAGATGGCTTTCGCCAAGCTGAAGGCTTTACTGCGAAAGGCAGCAGCCCGGTCCATCCCGGAATTATGGGACGCCGTGGCCGTCGCCATCGATCGTTTCCACCCCAAAGAATGCGAAAACCTGTTCGCCCACGCCGGCTACGATGCCTAACCGTGATTATCCAGAAACTGCTCTAGCGAGCGCTTTCGCCTCATATCTTGGCCGTTTTGACCTTGCGGCTACTTTTTGCCTGAAATCTGAGCTGTTTTCAGAACCCTCGCCGAAGTGCGCGACAGCCATCAGCCCGGACGCATGGCCAGCATTGCCCTCTCGCGATCAACGAACCTTCACCTCCAGGTTGCTACCGTTGCAGGTAGGCGCTCCTCTGCGAACGGTGAAAGGTTTCGGAGATGACAGAATTCCTGAATTTGAAAACGAAGTACCCTGACCTGATTCCGATCCGGATGGATTTCGAGTGCGGGCCGGGATGGGAAAAGGTACTGGACAAGTATTTCGGCGAAGTGGCCGCGGCCCTGCCGTCAGAAACGCGCCTGCGCCTCGAAAGGGTCTACGAGAAGTATGGGAGCCTGTGGGTTGACGCGATGCCCGAGGGCCCTGTGGCGAACTTGGTTCACCTTGCGCTAGACAAGGCCGAGGTCCTCGCCGACTCGCGCTCCTATCGATACTGCGAGACCTGCGGCGAGCCAGGCGGCCTCCGAGACAAGCACTGGCTTTACGTTGCGTGCGAAGCCCATGCCAACGGAGCGCCCCTCTCCCGCCAGACGAACGCGGGATCAAACTCGACGGTGTTGCCTACGAATATGATGGGGCCTGGACTTGGTCGTTGTCACACGGAGGGCGAAACGTCCGACTGAGGCGAAGCGTTGACGCTGTGCCTCAGAGCGTGAATTTGGCTTCTCTCTCGGCCGCTCGCAGCCGGTAGAATTCCCTGGCGACATGATCGCCGATTTCAGCGTTGGGATTCTCTGACGGTATAAGGCGGTCGAGGCCGTCTGGCGTGAATATGTCACCGACCTGAACTGCAGCGTCGCCAGGATCGTCAACCTGCAGAACCCAATTGCGCGAAGGCACTTGTCCTGCCGCAACGAAGGGATCGCTCCAGCCGCGCCAGCCATCATTGCCCGCAGTGAGCTTCAACCCGTTAAGATCTCGACGCGGAAGCGGCAACAGGCTAGCGAGTTCGCGTGCTTCCTGCTGGTTTATGTTCGCGGCGAAGACTGCGTACTGGGCATCGGGTGTTCGGATCGTCAGGCGAGCCGCCCTGTGGCTCGGGCCTTCGTGGTCGAGCGGAAATGGAAAGATCATGCTTTCAAGGACGGCGAATCCCTTCCGTCCGACTTGGAAAAGATCGTGCTCTATTGGGAACGGTTCTGCGGACATTCTCGAACTCCAGTTTCCCGAAGAGCTTGCGGCGGCCTGAAGCAAGAATCCAATCCCGGAGGTGCGCGAACCTAGCGCGTCGCCGCGATCGAAATCCCAGCGAGGAAATTAGGGGAGCGCTGACTCTGTTGGTGGCAGATAGGCACTCACTACGACAAGTGGCTCAAAGGCAACCCCCCGATATAGGGCGCCGCCAGCAAGGCGACCTGCCTTCCCGAAAGGCTTCCCTTCGTGGCTGCCGCGATCGCGACAATCGCGCTCCACTCGTCCGCCATCGCGACGAGTTCAACCACATTGGAACCGATACTGTCCGTGACCAATTTTCGGAGTAAGGTTTGGTTCTAGCCCGCTTGATGCACGGCGATCGGCTTTCGGCGGCCTGCATCGGCGATCTGGCCGCCCTCGGAGTGCATTTTGACAAGCCTCGTCGGGCGCCGGCGATGATCCGTCGTGATGGAAGGCGGGGGTTTGCGGGTTGAGGTCGGCGGGTTTGTTTCGGGACGTCTGTGCGCAGGATGCGCTGGTCGGGGCAGGAGGTCGGCAGGTGCAGGCGGATCTGGGTTTTCATCTCGACCACGCGGGCGGCGATCTTGATGAGGCGCAATCGCAGCGTGTCGAATTGGGCGACGGCAAAGCTCGAGCGTTTCGGCATCGCGGCGCGCAGGCCCCACATCAGCCAGTAGGCGCCGGCATGCAGGAACAGCCGGAACTGGTTGGCCGTCGCTCTTGTGCAGGAGGTGCGGTCGGCGGCGAGATGCGTCTTCCACGACTTGATGTGGTTCTCGGCAGCGCCGCGCCGGCAGTAGACATCCTCGTAGAGCGCCTTGGCCTTGCCACTTGCAAGGTTGGTGACGATGAAGCGGGTATCGGCACCTTGGGCGCCGACCTCGACGCGGGCGATGATGCGCTCTACGCGGCTCCAACTGGCGGCGCCGTCAAAAAACTCCTTGAAGCGGCGGACCTTGTTCGTCTTCGATGCTTCAAAGCGCGCCATCGTGCTGGTTTCCAGGTCCGCGACATGCTTGCGCAGGGTCGTGGTGGGCGCCACGCCGAGGATGAAGTCGACATCGTTGGCGCGGCACCAGTCGATGACCTGCGGACTACAATAGTGGCTGTCGGCCCGGATCAGGATGCGGATGTTCGGCCAGTTGCTGCGGATCGCCCGCACCAGGCGGCGCAGGTGGGGGCGGATTTCTGCCCCGCTCGGCCGCTTCGCTGGTCGCAGGACCGCACCGACGAACCGGCCGTCGCCATCGAACACAACAATCGGCTGGAAGCCGTATTCGTCGTGATGGGCATTGAACAGGCGGAGCTGCTGGCCGCCATGCACGGCGTCAAAGGTGTCGTCAATGTCGAGCACGATCCGCGTCGGAACCTGGCGGAAGGAAGCGCAATAGAGGTCGACCATCGCACTGCCCATAACGACCAGTTCCCGCACGCCGGGCAGGTTCTCCAGCCGGCACATCGTCGACTGGGAGGCCAGATCCCGCCCCGAAGGCAGCGCATCCTGGGCCATCTTGAAGATCGGATCGGAGCGCAGCCGGTTGGCGTCGTTGCCATCCTCGTAGCCGGCGGCAATCATCTTCATGCGGAAGCCGATAATATCGGACACGCTACGGATGACCTGGTCCGGACGGCGCGGATCGTCGATGCACCGTGCCAGACGCTCGGCCACCCGCAGCCGCTTCTCCACCTCGGCCAGTGCCAGAACCCCACCGTTGGAAGAGAGCATGCCGCCGTCGAAACGGGCGACGACGCACTTGCCGCGAACAGATGACAAACCGCTCAGCGGCAGCGTAAGATCATTCATGGCGGGTGTGGTCTCCGGGAAATGGTTCGGATCGGCTTAAGCAACCAAATCCTACGTCATTTCAACGGCTTGCACCACATCCGCCAACCCGCCATGAATTTTTCGGGCTAGCTAATCGATGACATCTGGGTCGCCAATGCACAATGCCCAAAGTATACACCCCCAGCCTTCACGAAACGACAAGCTTTGGTCGGAGTAGTGCTCGTCCGCGTCTTGGGTGACGGCTGGAGCTGGAGCGGTCGTTACAACGGCCAACGCCGTGGCAGCAAGTATCGTTCGTGGCCAGTGAGACCGCAATTTCAGGAGCCTCGGGCGCGCCACAGCGTCTTTTTCTGAGGTAGGCATTTTTCGTTTTCCTTTTGGATCATCACAGATTTGAAGAGGGGTCTGGTGTTATGTGCCATTGGGAGAGCCGGCGAAGCAGATATTCATGTGGTCGTCATAGATTCCTCCTGAATGTTTGTTTTACGAGAACCCTTATGGCAGCCCTATCTGACAGCCTGAAAGCGGTCTGCGGGATGGCGATCCTGTCTGATCGCAGCGAGATCCAACCGAGCTGGGGCGGTGCGACGGGATGCGCAGCCTGTATTGCGTTCGGACGAATGTCATGTGAACTCCTGGGCTAAGACTGCGCGACGGCCATGTCGGAACACGGTATCATGGCTATGAATATGCAATTGGCATGCCACCAAACGGGTTGTGAGCAGCGACCCCAAATCGGAGGAGTCGTCCGCTGGCCGGCTTGATCCTAACCCCCAGGATGTTTGGATCTGAACACAGATTTGTCGTCAATCGGACACGGACAAAATGCTGTGACCAGCTGGGCACCGGTGCTGACGCTTTGGTCAGACAGGCCAGAGACGTTGATACAGCGGGACTGTCAGGATTTCCGTGTGCGGTCGGGCGGTTGAACATTACGCCGCCATGGCCTTGATGAAGCGTTCACCGAAGATGACGGCGAACTGGGCCTTGGCCATGGACCACTCACGTGGCGGCATTTTCCACTCTTTCTCGGACCGGTTCAAGATCAGATAGAGCAGCTTGGTGGCTTGGTGGCGGCTTCGTCGCCGGAGAAATGGCCCCTGGCCCTGACGGCCGCCTGAGCTTCGAGTTCAGGGCCTCGATGGCATTGGTCATATAGATGATCCGGCGCACGGCATCGGGGAAGGCGAAGAAGGGGACGACCTCGCTCCAAACACGCCGCCAGCTCTGGCCAATCGCGGGATAGCGCTTGCCCCATTCACTGGCCTCGAAGGTCGTCAGCGCCTCCTCGGCGGCCTGAGCGTCGACGGCACGGTAGATTCCCTTCAGGGGCTGTCACGAGCGGCTTGCGATCCTTCCAGGACACGAAGTCCATTGAGTTCCGGCAGGAAGAGTACGGCGGGCCGCCAGAAGGTAGGGATCGACGGAAATCCGGGCATGAGCACGACCGCCGTCGCCCTGCGGCGTACGTGCAGTAGTATCCTGCGCGCGTCAGGCTCTCGTCATCGAGATGCCAGCCGTCGGCAGCGTTCCCGTCACGGAAGCGAAGATCGAAGGCGCTGAGGGAGGCGTACTCGGGCAACGGACCCGCATGCGCACCGATGGCCAGCTTGATACGAGCGGCGATATCCATGATTTGGATCCTTTCTTTGCACGATAAATGACGTCGCTCACCAGGTGGCGAGGGTCATATGCGTGCGAAAGAAAGGGCGCTCGTGAACATGGGGCGCGCCTATACATAAGCGAACCAAGGGAGTCGAGATCCTCAGCAAAAAGAATATTGCCTATCTAATTTGTAGGTTAATCCTGTTGAAATCCCTTCGTTGGATTTTTACGGAACTGAGCTTGGTCTTATCCTGCGCTCGTTTTGCCCGACAAATACAGAAACGGCAGGAAGTCAGGTCAATCCTCTGAGTTCCCAAACGGGATCAGAATCAAAGGCGCTTCTGTCAATGCAACTAGCTTCACGCCGTTCAACGGGCGGACGGCTGCGCGACGGGCCGGGTCGAATATCAACCGCACCTCGTCCTGATAGCCATCTTCGAGGCCGCTGACCAAAGCCAAGATGAAGTCGTTGCCGCGTTCCTTGGCGCGCTCGTATTCGGCGTTGGACATCTCGATCGACCCCTGTGGCGCGCGGCCGGTCGCTTTCATTTCGACGAAGGTCTTCCAGTCGATCGCGCCATCGGCTCCCACGCCATGCCGGCTGCGGAAATCAACCAGCAGTTCCTCCGCAGAGGTTTCCAACGCCTGCGTAAGCAACTCCCATCCGCGTTGTTCCAGATCGCGATCGGTGTAGGCCGTCGGTGCCGTGCGCGATCCGGGATCGAACGGCTTTGTTGGAGGCGGCGTGTCGTGCAGCTTCGGCTTTACCGGTGGTGGCGCCGGCTTCGGATCACTGCCCGGCACCACCGTGGCGCCTAGAATGGGACCAACGTTGTTTTTAAGAGTACGAGGCTTCGAGGCGGGGCCTTTTCCACCCGGTGTGCTCACCGAGATTTTCTTTTTCGGGGCCGCGTTGATCTTGGCGGCGCGGTCTTCCATCGCCTCAACGTGTTCCTCGTCCGATGCGAGGCGAATGGCATCGGCCGCGGTCTCGCGCGCCTCCTGCCAGGCCACCACCCACTCGGCCTCGATGCCGCGGCGCGAGGCATGCGGGAACAGCGACGCGATCGCGTGGCCACCGTACTCGCGCTTGGCCACGGCCTCGTCCCAGACATGCAGTTCGAGCGGATCCCGCACGATCAACGCCTGAAGCTGGATCGGAATCTTCATCGCCGACAATTCCTCGTCCCTCGCTAGAACCGCAATCGGACCGGCATGTACGAACAACGGAATCTCCCGCAGCGCGTCCCAACTGATCGCCATGCGCTGACGCACCTCTGGGTCGTTGCGCGCCAGTTCATCGGACAGGTGATCGACCGCCTGCCGGAAGTGCGCGCGCGTCCCATCGCCAAGATGCCGTCTCGCGATCATCCGCGACGACCAAGGTGGGCTCGCTCCGCGTTACGCCTGTGAAGACTATGAACGACGCCAGTTCGCGAAGGTCGCAGGGCGGCGTCCAGAATTTCATTGCGGGTAGCGCCTTCGCCAATTGCGATCGAAGTTCGGATTCCTCGACCAGGAAAATCGGCCGCTCGGACTCCCAACGATCGCCGCAGTACAGCGACAGGGTTTTCATGCGTTCGCGGTGCCGTCGCTCCGCTTCGGCCAGAAGCGGCTCCATGTAGCGATACACGTCGATCAGGCGTGACGTGACCCCCACGTCATACGCTTGCCCCGCCAGCGACTTCAAGAACGTAAGGCAGTCATCAAGCGTGGGCTCGCGCACATCCAAGGCCGACCAGAGGCTCGCAATGGCCGGTCCAACCGGCACGAAGCGCGAGCGGTCATGAAAGATATCCTTGCCGCGCATCAGCTCGTTGCCTTCGCCAAACATTGCCGCCGATGTGGATAAGCCCTTGGTTCTCCGTGAAAGCCTTGCGCAAATCCTGGGCGGTCATGTCGCCGATGCGGGTGTTCCACACGACCGCGCGGGGCACGTATTGGGCGGTCATGTCGCCGATGCGGGTGTTCCACACGACCGCGCGGGGCACGTATTTCGCTATGTTGCGATAGATCGCCATGACCTGCGCGTCATCGACGGCCTCGACCCCATCGCGCGTCTCGCGCAGCAGTTTGACCAGATCGCTGACCCGCACCGAGGTGACCAACCCAAGCGTCGCCGCGAAGTCCGCAGTAAAATCCCCCAGATCGATGCCGACCGCGAAGCTGGTAACAGAGCGCTGTCTTCACGCGTACGCGATACTGCCCAAGTCAGGTGTTTGATCCTTGCTTAATCCGCCCCGATCCTGCCTCAGGCAGATCGGGAGACAGAGAATGAGGCGTAGCAAGAACACAGACTTCCTTGACGGCCGAGACTTCGCTGCGGAGGTACTCGGCGACGAGGGGTTCCGGCGTTGCCCGAACTATGTTGTTCAATTCCGACGCTTGCCGCATCAAGAAGCGGGAATTCCGCCCTTTTGGGAGTTGCACGTCCACAGCTCCCGGAACTCCTATACGGTCAACGTTGGCATTCCGGCCGACGAACTGGACTTTGCCATCCAGCGTCTGCCCGAGCCCTCTCCGGAAAGAGAAGGGGTCGTGTTCGTGCGGGTGGCAGCAGAAGTGATTCTTCCCGAAGACATCAGGCGGCTCTGCGGCGAAACACTTTTCGCCTTCCTGATCTACAAAGTCGTATCCGCTCCACCAGGATCATCCTTCAGGAATGGTCAGCGCTATAACGACGCCGATCTGGCGCGTCCGATCGGGTCAACCGAAGCGGACAAGGCGGCTAACGAGAGGCGGAAGCGAACTCTCCTGAATAGGTTTGCCGAGGAGCCAGAAGAAGGCTACTTGCCCTCCCCCCGGTTCTGACCCGTTTAAAAGTTGGCGCGTCATCGAACAGCAAGTCGCCGGCAGCCCCGCCGATGACGGCGTACTGCTCCTCGAAACCCGCGAAGTGCTCTACGAAGCGCTCGATGCCCTTCACCATTTGAAGTTCTCCAAGAGAGAGAGGCGGCAGCCAGCGCCACCCGTTCGTCGGGATTGTCCTGAAACTGGATATAGAGGGGAAAGCGGATCCACCGAGCGGTTTCCTCCCAAGGGAACGGGATCATAGGACCAGCTCTCAACCTCGAAGCGGTCCCGGTAGGGACGATGGTTGCCCATCGCCCCCCGGCCAGATCCGTACGTGCGGCACTACCGCATACGGCTCCTATCGGATGTTGTGACGGTGAACCGAGCATCTGGATGCGGATGCACCAGCCGACATGGTGGCAGGTATTTGCGAAGCAGCCTTTGGAAACGATCCCAAGACAGCCGGTTTCGTTGGCTTCGACGCATCAAAGCGTGTCGCCAAGCGCGACCAACTTCCCAGCGGAACCCTCCCAATCTTCGTAGATTGTCTGGCACCGCATGGTAGTTCAAATACCCCTGTAACACTTGCCGTAGCCACCGACCTACTACTGCCACCGGTTCATGGCGTCGTCGCATTAGCGTTTCCCGAATGGCCGCCAGCGTCGTGCGCATGCGCTTCTTGATCGTCAGACGGACAATCTTGAAGCCCCCATCATTGCGCCGCCTGCCACAGCAATGCGTGAATCCCAGAAAGTCGAAAGTCGTTGGCTTGCGGATACCACGTTCCCGGCATTGTCGCGCAGCATACCGCCCAAAGCGTATTAGCCGCGTCTTTTCCGGGTGTAGTTGCAAGCCGAACTGAGCGAGACGCTCCCGCAATGCTTGCAGGAAGCGCTGCGCCTCTCCTTCGTACTGGAACCCAATCACGCTGTCGTCGGCATAACGTACAATGATCACGTCGCCTTTAGCATCTCGAGTACGCCATTGCTGGACCCATAAATCCAATGCGTAATGCAGGTAGATATTCGATAGCACGGGGCTAATTACAGAGCCTTGAGGAGTTCCTCGCGTTGATGCCACGCGGCGGCCATCCTCAATCGTGCCCGCTTTCAACCATTTGTGGATCAGACGAATCAGCTTGCGGTCACCAACTCGATGCGACAGGAAACGAACCATCCACTCGTGATCGATTTCATCGTAAAACGAGCGATTATCCGCGTCCAGTATCCAGTTGATCTTCCGTTGTCGATCCCAACCCACAAGGCGTCCAGCGCGTCATGCTGTCCCCTTCCTTGTCGGAACCCATATGAGAAGCCGAGGAAGTCTTGCTCATAGATCGCGTTCAGAACCGTGGTGACGGCCATCTGCACGACTTTTTCTTCCAGCGCTGCAATGCCGAGGGGACGGAGTCTTCCGTCATTCTTCGGAATGTAGACCCGTCGGGACGGTTGTGCACGATATGCACCGGATTGAATCTCCCAATGTAATTCGTGCACACGCCCGTCGAGCATCTTCTCATAGTCGTACCACGTCACGCCGTCCACACCGCTCGCCGCCTGCTTGCGAAGCGCATGGAAGCTCTCCACCAATAGCGTCGGGGTAATGTGGTGCATCAGCGTCGTGAAACGCAACTTCGGGTCCCGTTTGGCGGCTTCCCGTACGCCCTCGATACCCATCGAAGCGTGTTTGATCCGGCTCTGCGTCCGGCACGCTGGAGTTTCGAAGACGTTCCCTCCGATTACACCCCTTCCCTCCATTGCCTCCGCAGGATCATCTCCCTTGTTCGGCAACTTCTGCGGTACTATGGGTGTATCCGACTTCTCATCAGCGTCGATGACTGGCTTGTGGTCAGCGACCTTCCCAGTCCCGTCCAGTCCATTTGCACTGGACACTGATGAGATCTCGCTGCTTCCGTATGAAAGACTTCCCGGCACATGCACAGGGTCTCCGACCGCGCGGGATCGGGGCATGGCTTGCGATTAACGCCATGCACCGTGTTGCCTTCCGCTTCGCTTAACAGCGTCGGCATCCCGAATTGATCATTTCGCGGCTCAATGGCCGGCCTGCCGGTTTCCCCTGTCAACGCTTCGACGCACACCTCGCGATGTGCCCCGCATGACTCGGGGTCAGAGTGATTCGCCACTTCTTCTCCGTATTGAACTTTCATCAACTATCTTTCATCGGCTTTGCAGCCGCACTAAGCGCTAATTTCCTGGCACCTTTTCGCGTTGAGGTCTCTGCCGCATGAAGTGTCCACTTAAAATAGGTGGACACCAAATATGAGTGACGATGATCAGAAACTGCGTGTGGGGCGCGATGGGCGACGCCGGTACGATCCGGGATCAAAGGCGCGGCTTGTTGAGGCCTGCCTTGAGCCTGGTGTGTCGATATCAGGCCTCGCGCTTGCCCATGGGGTCAATGCCAACCTTCTGCGCAAATGGGTCAAGGATGCCAGGGAGGGTTACTCCTCGGCGGTATCTGGCAGCTCGGCGTTTATCCCAGTCATCGCAGCAAACTGTAGCCTGCCTGTCGGGACCTGCTCGCTGGACATGCCGGTCGCGTGTAGTGAAGAACAACCGGCATCACTGAAGAAGACGGCCCGTCTGTCAGGTTCTTCCAAAATCAGCGCGTTGCTGCCGAACGGCGTGAAGCTTTCGCTGGAATGCGGTGATGTGGATGCGTTGACGGCGATCATTGGAGCACTGGGCCATGTTCAGACTGGGCGCTGATATCAAGGTCTACCTGCATCGCGAGCCGATCGACTTTCGCGCCGGCATAAACAGCCTTGCGGTCCTGGTGCAGGAGGTGATGGAGCTTGACCCGTTTGCGCCTGCGGTCTTTGCGTTTTGCAATCGCCGCCGCGACCGGATGAAGTTGTTGTTCTTCGATCGGTCCGGTTTTGTGATGGTCCTGAAGCGATTAACGGAAGACAAGTTTCGTTGGCCGCGCCGGGAGACGGCGGTGGTTACGCTTTCGACCGAACAGCTCCATTGGATTCTCGACGGCATCGACATCGACGCGATGGTCCGCCATCCGGTGCGGCAATACCAGATCGCCGGCTGACAGCGCTCAACGTGTGCGGTTGACGGGGCGAAACGGTTCAGATTCAAGAATCTGATGACCCGACCCGGCGAACCCACTGTTGAGGAGTTGATGGCGCGCATTGCGGCGCTGCAGGCAGAGAACCGTCAGCTCACGGAACGCGTGGTCAAGCTCGAGGAAGAGTTGGTACTGGCGCGGCTTCATCGTTTTGCGCCGAAGAGCGAAAAGCACGTGGACCGTCTCTTCAATGAAGCCGAGGTTGCCGATGAAGACGACGCCGGCGGCGGCGATGGCGAGGTCATCGACCTGCCGGACACTGGCTTTGCGTCCGCTGGAAAGCCGGAGGGAAAGAAGCGTGGCCGCAAGCCTCTACCGGAACACCTGCCGCGCGAACGCGTCGAATATGACCTTGCCGACGATCAGAAGGCCTGCCCCTGCTGCCGTCACCAGATGCATCGCATGGGTGAGGCCGTCACCGAGCAGCTTCATATCGAGGTGCAGGCAAAGGTCCTGCAGAATGTTCGGTTCAAGTATGCCTGCCGCCATTGCGATCGCACCGGCATCAACACGCCGGTTATCATCGCGCCGATGCCCGCGCAGCCCTTGCCGGGCAGCATCGCCACGGCCTCGACGCTGGCCTTTGCTCTTGTTCACAAATACGTCGACGGCACGCCGCTCTATCGTCTGGCCCAAGCCTTCGAGCGCGCCGGCGTTCCTGTCAGCCGTGGCGCACTGGGTCACTGGGTGATCGGCTCGAGCGAGAGGCATCTCTCCCGCATCTATGACGCGCTGAAGCTGCGGCTCAGGTCGCAGTCCCTCATCCACGGCGACGAGACGACGGTCCAGGTGCTGAAGGAAAAGGACAGGGAGGCCACCAGCACATCTTACATGTGGGCGTATCGCAGCAGCGAGGACAGTGACGAACCGATCGTTCTTCTCGATTATCAACCCGGCCGCGGCCAGATTTATCCGCAGGCCTTCCTCGGCGATTACCGCGGCATCCTGATGAGCGATGGCTATACCGCTTGGCGCACGCTGGCAGGGGCCACCCATGTTGGATGTATGGCCCATGCCAGACGTCGCTTCGTGGATGCCCTCAAGGCAAGAAAGAAAGGCGGCGGTCCGCCGGAGCAGGCGCTGAAGTTCTTTGAACAGCTCTACCGGATTGAAAAGCAAGCGCGCGACGAAAAACCGGACAAAGGTGAAACGCAGGCCAGCTGCATTCGCCGCTTCCGCCAGCAACACAGCGTCCCCATCCTGAACGCCCTCAAGGTATGGCTCGACGACATCGCCCCGAAGGTCTTGCCCGATAGCAAGATCGGCGACGCCGTGTCCTACACCCTGAACCAGTGGGAATACCTGACACGCTACACAGAAGACGGCAGGATGCCGATCGACAACAACCTCCTCGAACGCGACATCAGAATCTTTGCCACCGGCAGAAAGTCCTGGCTGTTCAGCGACACCGTGGACGGAGCCAGGGCGAGCGCCGTCGTCTACAGCCTCATGCTGACATGCCGAGCTTGCGGCATCGAGCCCTTGGCATATCTGCGCCACGTCCTCAGCGAACTGCCGCAGCGCGCAACAGATGCCGACATCACAGACCTGCTGCCCTTCAACTTCGCCAAAGCCGACGCGGCCTGATCAAAAGCGACCGCAGGATACGCCCATCACATCAACCGGACCGCATCAACGTGCATGGAAATGAGCGCTTACCTCGAAGCCGCTTTCCCCAGCCGTGTCAGTTTCCGGAAACGTCACGCTGCCCCAAGACCTCGAGGCGACGGCAAACACGGGCACTATCGGCGGGCCGAGATCCGATAGCATCGATTGGGCGCTCTCTCCGGCTAAGGGGAGATCAGGGTGCCCGAGGGATGGCGGGAAGGCCTTGGTTGTGTTGGGGCGGGGGTCAAATACCTCGTCCATTACCGTGGTTTGCAAGACCAAGGCCATCGCCCTGGTTGACATGACAGCGACCTTGGAAATCAGCCTGCCTGACGTAAGCGTAGACCGTATCCAGGCACCTGTGAAGACACGAGCGGCCTCGGCTGTCGCCAGGCGCGAATACCTCGCCCAGATCGAGATAGACTTCTCCGCCCGAAACGCGCGGAACTTGATCTTGAAGGCCGAAAACCACCCGGGAAAACCTGCTGAGCCCACTCAGGTATACAACTTTGCCTCTGCCAGGTACACAACTTTGGGTGTGGAATATCTTCCTAAAAAATCAGACAATGATTTCAATAGGTTCCAGAGGGGTCAGGATACAACTTTGAGTGCCCGACCAAAAAATGGTGCCACACTCAAAGTTGTGTACCTGGAAGCCAAAGTTTTATACCTGCAGGATTCCTAATGGAATGTGCAAGGATTCGTAGCATTTGGCCCCTGCCCTCTTAACCCTCATGAGGGTCGGGTGAACAGTTCCGCTCCAGTCTCGTAGCCGGCTCCGCAGGATCTCGCAAGGGGCGCTGGAGAGCAGGGTTAACAACGGGCGTCTTGCTCCCTCCCGTTGCTGAAGAACGTAGTGGTGAACGACATCGGTCAAATGGCGTCGACCTGGCTGGCAAACCAGGTTTCAATAGCCACGGCATGCGGTCTAACGAGCGTGGGAGGAAATGATGGGTATCGTTAATTTGACCGATCTGGAGAAGCAGTCGCTTCAGGCAATAGATGTCCATGAAATGGATCGCCTGATCGAGAAGGCGATCCAAGAAGAGAACGCGTTGGTGCTCAACGGATTACCCCTGCACTCCTGCGGAGAATACGTCAGAACGGAGCTGTATCGCTTCGAGCAAGCATTGAGGGAACTTAGGGCAGCGAAGTCCAACAAGAAACGCGAGGAGGCTCTCTATCGCGTCCAGAGAGCCCGCGAGCCCTTGTCAGGATCAGTCTACGGCATGAAGCATCGGATGGCGGAAGACGAGAAGGAAGCTGAGCTTTTCCGCGTCAACGACCACGTCTTCCACCCTCACAGTTTCTTTGATCGAACGTTGGAGGTTCGGGTCTCATATGAGTGGCGGCGATCCAAGGACGACGAAGAGTGGAAATACGGGGCTATAACCTTCACTCATGAGGTCCTGCCGCAGCGTCCCCGTTATCCTCAAACCGCTCCCAAGAAGAAGCCGAGTGCCTCAAAGCAGCGCCAAGACCTCGAGCGCGAGTTGGCCGATACTTGGGAGCGCATGATGGAAAAAGCGCTATACGCGGTTCGTGATTATTTCCGGGAGGGCCGCGACGGGAGCCTGATCCCGGAGAGCTTCAAAGCGAAGCCTGACCCTTATGGTGGGTACTTGAATAATAGCAGCCTCAGGTTCTGGGAATAGGTCTAACGAGGTAGCTTCGTGGTCATCGTTGGGGCATACCGATACGACCTGTCAGGTGGCACGAATACCTAGCCGAGCGCGAGATAGACTTTCCGGCACGGAATGGCCTCGACACTGATCTTGAAGGCAGAAAACCACCCGGGAAAACCTGCTGAGCCCACTCAGGTATACAACTTTGCGTCTGGCAGGTACACAACTTTGGGTGTGGAATATCTTCCTAAAAAATCCGCCAATGATTTCAATAGGTTCCAGAGGGGTCAGGATACAACTTTGGGTGTCCGACCAATGATCGACCATGGCTGCGCCAGCGGGCTGGCCGGCACCGCGAACAGGAGCACCGCCGAGGCTCCCATCGGCGCCACCAGCAGCGGCACGTGCGGGCCGTTGCCGAGCAAGGCCGCCGATCACGCCGGTCAGCGCAATGCCGATCGTCGCGCCGATACAGGCCGATGATGCGCTCGCGCAGCATCGCGCCGGCAAGGATGGGGACAAAAAGGCGGAAGGCCATGGAATGGCTGAAAACCTCAGACTTGATGCGAAACTCGTCATTGCGGCGTGATCGCCCGCAATGACGCCAGACTGTTGAATTGGGAAGCCAACCCGATCCGAAAACCAGCCGCTTCGGGAAATAGTATTTCGCGATGCAGGCGAACGGTTTGGGGCGGTTCGGGTCGGCCGAATCGGTCTATAGATTTAGAGCTTACGCGGGTTTTCGGAATCGGTTGGCAAGGAACCCGCTTCATGCGGCGGCGACCGCGGCGAGGCCGCACGCCAGATTGGCCTTGTGAAGGGCCTAGTGCCCTGGGGGCAGATGGAACCATCGGGCTTGTTGCTAGGCAGGCTTGTCGTCACCTTCGCATTTGCGATACGAAATTGTGCATTGCAATATCGGCGGCCAGTCGGTATCATCTTGCTGTCGGCCATCTCCTCCTCCCAGATGGATGCCGATACTGAATGCGGTGCACCTCCTCCCGCGCCGTATTCGAAAATAGAGCCCGCTGCCACCTCCTCCCGGCAGCGGGCTTTTCTTTTGTATGAAGGTAGTTTCGGCCATGGCCGATCTATCGGCGCCTAGAGGAGGCGAATGCTCCGAACCTCCAGGCCCTTCTTGCCCTGCCCGTATTGGAAAGACACTTTCTGCCCTTCCATCAGCACGCTGAGCCCTGAGCGGATCAGCGCAGTAGCGTGAACGAAGGCGTCCTTTTCACCGTTCTCGGGATCAATGAAGCCGAAGCCCTTTTCGGGATTAAACCACTTGACCGTGCCTCCGCTCTCCAGCTGCGCACTGCTCGCGGCAATGGACTCTCCCGCCAAGCGCTTATCTGCCGGAGTTTTCGGAATCTGCTCGCCGATATCGAGCACTTTGACGACCTGGCGACCTCGTGGACCTTCTTGCGCTGTGACCTTGAGATGCGTCCCCTCGGAAACATCGCGGCTGCCGGCAGCTTCCAACACCCGGATGTGCAGATACGCCTCGGTGCCGGTGGACAGCTTGACGAAGCCAAAACCCTTGCTGGCGTTGAACCAGATCACCTCGGCGTCGACAGCGCCTGGAGTTACGGCTGGCGAGTGCTGAAAGTAGCTGGGCTCGGAAGTCCGCTCCGAAAAGGAAACCGGGTCATCGTCATAGCGACGCCGTGGCTGGCGGTAATCTTTATATTTGCTCCTCATCGTCTCGACTGGCATGGAGAGCTGCGCTCCCGTCAGGGTAATCTCCATCGTACGATGCGTTTGTGTCAAATGGACATGTGGGCGCATATCTTGCTTTTTTAGGCGACGTTACTGGGGCACGGGGCGCCGTGCGAACGGGGGCAAGGCGAAAGCTGCCGGAGCGTACAATTGACGGCTGGCGACCTAATCGACGGTCGCCTGCGGCTAAAAAGAGTCCAGCACCACTTGATGAGATTGGTTATCTTTATATATATGTAACCACCCTCACCACACAGACGGAGCGGGATATCATGGCACGTACCAATGACACCCTGGAACTTTCGGGATTTGGCGCGTTCATCGGAACGCCGAAGCAGGTTGGTGACCAACTTGATCGACTAACTGCGGAACAGGTCATAGCACTAACGTTCGAGCACGGGAGTGAACCTGCCATCCGTGCCCTCGCGGACACGGTCGTCAGCATCGCCCCTCTGGTCCGTACCATCCTGATGAGCCGCCAACGCGAAGCCATTAACTCAATAATCGAGGCTCTGGTTCCTCAGGTACCGCCCCCGCAGCATATGCTTGTGGAGGCGCGGATGACGGCCGAGGCGAGAAAGGCAGTGCTGGAAAGCGGTGATTGGCTGACGGCTTCCCAGATCGCCAATATGGCTGGGTTCAGCACCAGCAATCCAAGTGCGCAGCCAAACAAGTGGAAGAAAGAAGGCCAGATCTTTGCGGTTCGGCATCGGGGTGTAGACTATTTCCCCGGCTATGCTCTGGATTCCGCCTCCGGATATCGGCCCATCAAGGCGCTCGCCAAGGTTCTGAGCGTATTTTCCGGGAAAAAGGATGAGTGGGGGCTCGCCTATTGGTTTGCATCGGTCAACAGCTCCCTTGGGGGTAAGCGTCCGCACGATATGCTCATAGCGCAACCCGAGCGCGTTCTTGCGGCCGCCGAGGACGAGTTGGTAGGCGCACTCCATGGCTAAACCAAAGATTGGACGGGGATCCCGGACAAGTCCAGTTCCCGTTCCATCGAACAATTTGCAGGATATCATCACCCGAACGATATGGCCGGTGGGCCAAGTTATCCATCGTATTCATCTGAACCTCTATGCCGGCGCGGAATTTAATCCAGGCCTGAAAGGCAATGCCCGGTTCAGCCCGATCAAAAACGCAAATGGGGCCAGTATCCCGACTCTGTACGGCGGAACGACCTTTGACTGTGCGGCGATGGAACCGGTTTTCCACGATGTGCCATTCGCGCCTGGCCTGAAGACCTACGACAAGGTGAAACTGGCCGATCAAGTCTATTCGAAGGTGACGCCTCAGGGCGATTTCGTCCTGGCTGACCTGAGTGTCACTGCGCTAAGGAAACTCGGTATCAAGCGCAGCCAGATCATCGACACCGAGAAGGACGGCTATTCAGCAACACGCCCCTGGGCTGAAGCCATTCACACACAATGCCCAGATATCCAGGGACTTTGCTGGGTTTCTCGGCAGGACGATCGGGCTCTGGCCGTGATGCTGTTTGGCGATCGAATTCCGGCAAACATGTTGGAGCAATCCGGCGCGTCGCTCGACTTGACCGGGAACACCGACGTCTATTCCGAATTGCTCGAACTCGCCGATCGTATCGGCGTAAAGATCGTAGGCGTCAGGTTCTGATGGCGGAAACAGGCGATCGGGGCAATTTGGGGGCGGCCAGGCCGCGCCGATCGCGTGGAAGGGGACGCTCGCCCCCGTATGTCGGACGGCTCCATCGCGAACACTGGGACAAGTCCGAAATTCTTGTTTACGACTATGTCGACGCAACGGTGCCGGTGCTCGCGCGCATGGCCGCGAAGCGGCGGGCGGGATACCGGGCGCTTGGATACCGTCTGGAATAGGGATGGGGGCGGTTGCGACCGGTCGATCCCGAAGCGATCGCGATCTGGTCCCTCGTCGCGAACAACGCAGCTGCATCGAAGCGCCTATGCGCGCGGCCGCAGCGCCTCGAGCAAGGGCCGCAGCTTGTGCTTGCGGCGATGCTTTTCGATCAGCGCATCGATCCTTGTGATCCAGTCCTCGAACCGGCCGGCGGCGTCATGGGCGAGCGCCGCCTTCTCCAGCCATTGCGCCGCCAGTTCATAAAAGCCTGACTGCCCGGCGTCCATCACGTTGGCGGCGATGCGCTCGGCGACATCGATGACCCAGTCGGGATGGCTGGCGTGCGCCGCTTCGACGAGCCGCAGCAGCACGTCGTTCGCTGGATCGCGCAGCGTGTTCTCGACGTCGACGGATCGCACCGCCTCATCGATCATGCCTTCGCCGAGGAAAATCTCGGTCCGGTCGTGGGCGTACGTCGGCGCCGCCAGGCAAGCCAGGAGGTGGGGCCGCAGTTCGGCCCATCCTGGTCCCGCAAGCATCTCGGCCGCTCGAAAATCTTCGAGCGACAGGCTGTGTTCGAAGGCGCTGCCCGCCGCCGTGACTGCAACTGTGTCCCGGCCCAGCGCAGCGGCGCTGTCGCGCAGCCAGCGGGCGAGGCCGACCACTCCGAATAGACGATCGCCTTCCGGTTTCAGGCTCAGTCCCCACCCCGCAAGTTCCAGCGCCGCATCGACCTGCCCCGTCTCTTTCAGGAGGCGCGAAAGCTGGAGGGCCTCTTCGGCGGAGCGGAACCTTTTGCGCGCATAGGCAATCGCATCTGTGCTGCACCCGCGCCGGACCAGCATGGCGGCGTGGTCGCCATGGCATCCCGCGGCCCTGGCGAGGTTGAGGAATTCGTCCGTCCGCCCGCCGATCTCGAGAACTCGAAGCCGCGCTTGCGTCAGCCGCGCCGTGGTCCAGTCGCCGTGGCCCGAAAGCGGCCAGGAGCGACCCTTTCCCGCAAGAATATCGTCGAGGCCGATCTCGTCCCAGCCTTGTTCGAGCGCGTCGATCGCGACCTGTAGATGGTCGTCGAGGCCGTATTCATCGAGCATGCCCTGCCAGACGTCGAGCCGGACCATCAGGTCGTCCCGTTCCTCCGGGAGAAGGCCGCCCAACAGCACCGCTTCCGCGATCATCTGGCCGAGCACGGGAAAGAACTCGTGCAGGGTCTCGTCCCAGTCGGCCTGTTCGAGCCATGCCGGCACGAGCGCCTCCGTCACCGGCTCGAGAATCCTCAACGCATTGCGTCCGTCCCCGGCTTCGAGAAACGGCTTTGCCTTGTCGATCAGTGCCCCGAAAGCGTCCTCGTCGACGGCGGCACCATTGTCGCTCCAGCGATCTCGGCGCGAAGTGCGTCCCGACAGCAGCGCCTCGGCCTGCCGTTTGATCGGCTCCGGGTCGACGGCGGTTCGCCGGGGGCTGGCCGAAAGCGGGTCCGGCGCGCCGGCGGCAAGCTCGGCCTCGATCCACAGCGCGAATGCCGGATCCTCCTCGGCCCGTCTGGTGAGCAGCGCCGCCAGCGCCTCCCGATCGAGGTTCCGGAGAACCCCGTCAAGGGGTGGTCGCTCCACCACCGAGTCTGGCGTGTCGAGATATTTGAGGAGCACGGCCACGACGTGCTTGCAGGCGCCGCCCCAGTCGTAGGGGCAGGAGCAGCGCGTCGCCGCGACTCCACCCTGGTGCAGATCGACCGTCACCTCGTAGGGCGCGAAGTCGCTGCCTTCGACGTGAGCGGTCAGCCGGTCGCCGCGTCGCATCAGCCCGGAAACGGCCCCGCTGCGCACATAGTCGCGGCCGCGCGCGAAGGAATCGGCGGTCGCCAGAGCGCGCACGGCGTCTTTGCCAAAGGCGGGATCCTTCATGGCTGGTCTTGCTCCTCTGCCTCGATCTCGCCGAACAGCCCTGTCGCGCCGGTCAGGTCCGCCAGCAGCTTTTCCTTGTTGAGCAGCCCGGCATCCTCGAGAGCCTCGGTGTCGGGAAGATCGCGAAGCGTGTCAAACCCGAAATGCAGCAGGAACGCTTTCGTGGTGACATAGGTGTAGGGCGCGCCAAGTGTCGGGCTGCGCGGACCGGACGCGATCAGACCAGCCTCGCGCAGATTGCCGATCAGGTCGCGGCTGATCTCCCGGCCGAAGAACGACGACAGCTCGGAGCGCGTGATCGGTTGGAAATATGCCACACACATCAGCACCAACAGCTCGGACTGCGTGAGGTCGGTCGCGCGCCCGCTGACACCGACGGCGGCGCGGATGGCGTCGGCATAGGCTGGCCGTGTCAGGTGTTTCCAGCCGCCGGCGACCGCGACCAGGTCATAGGGGCGGCCGCGCAGCTCCTCGCGGATGTCGTCGATGAGGAGGTCGAGGTTGCAACTGGCGCCAACCACTCGCGCGAGCACACTACGTGTGACCGGCTCACTCGCCGCGAAGACGGTTGCTTCGACGCGGTTCATCCATTCCCGCCAGCGCACCTCCGGCGGCAGGTGATCGAGCTCGCGGTCCAACAGATGATCATCTGACCGGCCTTTGCCTCGTCTTGTACGAGAGCCCTCCACCATCCGCTACAGCCCGTAAATGCGGAACGTGGTGCGGCCGGACAGCTCGCGCACCGCGCCAAGATCGACGAGACGGTCGAAAAGGCGGCGCAGGCCGCGATCGCTCATGCCGGCGATCTTCTCCGAGGCGACAATTGCGTCGCCGGACAGCAGTTTTACGACGACGCGATCCGACGCCCGGGCGCGCAACTTCGGCGCCACCGCGAGCAGCCGATCCGCGCGGCGTCCGAGCTCGGCGGAAAGATCGATGGCGCGCAGCGCGGCGCGCGCGTGCGCGAAAAGCAGTCCTTTGGTCTGGTCGGGTTGGTGCTCCACGCCAGTCGCCAAACTTGTTCCCGGGCGTCGTGCGCGCGCGAGCTTCGCCCCCGGCTCGGCCTCCGTGCCCAACAACGGCACCGCATGGCCCCAGCCAAGCCGTTGCGCCAGCAGCGCATCCGCGAACCATGCTCCCGCGCGCCCAACACCATGCCGTTCCGCGCTGGCGAGCGCCCCACCCAGGATTGCGACCACGCCTTCGGCGCCGGCGAGTTGCCGAAGGTCATCCAAAAGATCGGATACCGTCCCATCGTCGCGTGCGAGACCCAGATCGTCCAGAACCTCGGCGATGCCCGGCTCGCTCAGCAGTTCCTCCGTAGGCCGCGTGGCCAACCGACGCCAGGCCAAAAACATCCGGCCGGCGGGGCCGACGTCATCGCCGGGGCGGGTCAGGAGCACAGCATCGCGCAATGGTACTTCATCCTCGACGCGGCCCGCTTGTCTTGCCGTCACCGCGCCGGCCGCAAGCGCTAGCCGCTGCCGCCAGGCGCCAGCCCATCGTTCTTGCCGGCGCACGACTGCATCGAGCGCGCCGATAGCGGCGCCGGCCATAATCGCGGCATCCTCCAGCGTCTGCGGCTGCCGCGCGGCCCGGCGCAGCCAGGACGGCACCGGCGTCGGCGTCGCGAGTGCGAGCGGCTCGGCATGGGCAGGTTCGACAACGTGCGGTCGGGACGGTTTCGGGCGCAGAATCATTATCGACAGGATGAACCACGGCGGCGCTTTTGACAATAATTTGAACCAAAACCGCCGCGCTCGTCGACAGGTTTTTATGAACGATAAACACGGCGCCACTGCGCGCTCGGTCGCGACGATCAAACGGCGGCTCTCCGGTTGCCTGGACCTTTACCCAGGCGCGGCCAGCCCATGGACAGCGCTCCCCGGCATCCGCAGGAAAGCATGCAAAGCCGCCACGGCAGAACGAGGCCGCGCTCGGCGACAGCATCAAGACGACGGTCAACATGCTCGGCCATGATCTGAGGGACTTGCGCGATCGGGCAATCCTGCTCTTGGGGCTTTGCGGGCGGCCTGCGCCTTCTCGTCGCAACCTGGATCGGGATGGTTGCTGACCAGACCTGTCTTGCAGCCACCCTCGAACGGCTTCGGCCGCATCAGGAGAGGGCCCCCCTCTTCCGGCAAATCTTCAAGGACAACAAGACCGTCGACGTCGAGCCGCTCTCCGCAAGCATCTCGAGCAAACCGAACTCGCAGCTGGCGTCCGCTCCGATCTCCCGGAAAAGGAACGTGGGCTGCTCTTCTCCGGACACTCGCTGCGCGCCGACCAGGGCTTTTTCGGCCGACATCGAGGAGCGTTACGTCCAGAAACAACGTGGCCACGCCTCAACCGAGATGACGCGCAAATATCAGCGGCGGCGCGCCCAATCTCGCTAAAGGCGTCGGGGCTCTGACATCACCTTCCTTTCCTCTCACCAAAAGCCGTAA